>CBFIFD010000015.1:0-31123 GCA_965661835.1 Flavobacteriaceae bacterium
CCACCCAGCCTGAGGAGCCACTGCGCCAGTGTGATGATGCTTTGGCTGATGGGTTTACGATTTTTGATTTAACCCAGGTAGAGTCTGAGGTATTGGGCAGTTTAGATCCACTAGAGTACGATATTTATTACTATGAGCTAGAGAGCGATGCGATTGCTGCGGGTGATTTGGCTTTGACGGCTCCTGATTTTAGTTTGTCTATTGCCAACCCTGGTGCTTACCAAAACACGAGTAATCCTCAGATCATTTACATATTGTTAGTGGGTAATGCTGCTGCTACATCTCCGAACAATGGTACTACGGGTTGTTATGATATTGTGACCTTAGAGCTTATTGTAGATCCTCTTCCTGAGGACCTGGGTCCTTTTGAGCTGTTTTTATGTGATGATCAGGCCAGTGGTAGTACCACCGATGAGATAAGCATATTTGATTTAACCCAAGTAAACGACACGGCCACTGGTGGTGATAGTAGCATTACGGTTACTTGGTATGCCACCCCAGGGGATGAGGCTGCCGATAACCCTATAGTCACCCCCGAGGCCTATGCCAATACAGTGACCCCACAGACTATTGTGGGACGCCTAGAGAGCGCCTTTGGTTGCCGCACTTTGGTAACTATGACCCTAACGGTCTTGCCTAATCCGACTCCTGTGACTCCGACTCCACTGGAGGTGTGTGATGATGATTTAGACGGCGGCACCTTTGATGATGGTCTTGCCACGTTTGTACTGACCGATAAGGACGATGAGATTACCGATGGTGAGCCAGATGTTGTTGTGAGTTACTATGAGACCCTGGCCCAGGCCGAGGCAGGCACTCCTGCTTTAACGAGTCCATGGGTCAATACGATTCCTGGCGGTCAGGTGATATACGCTCGTGTGGAGCGTGCTGTTCCTCCCGGGATACTGGCTTGTTTTAGCATTGTTGAGTTGGAGCTAATTGTGGTGGCTTTACCCGATGCTCCTACGGCTGATTTTATTGATCCTATGTTTGTGTGTGATGACGATGGGGACGCTTTGGCTGAGTTTGATTTGACTTTGAACGATCCTTTTGTCTTAGGCACTCAGGATCCGATTGATTTTGCGCCCATTACCTATCACGAGTCCTTGACTGATGCCCAGGCGGGCACACCCTTTATTGCCACCCCTGAGGCTTATGTGAGTGGTGGAGGCACTGTATGGGTTCGTTTAGAGAGCCTAGAGACGGGCTGCTATCGCATCACTAGTTTTGGCCTGGTCACGGGCGTACTCCCAACCATTGGCTCTGCCGAGGATTTATATCTGTGTGACGATGAGATTGGTGGTAGTGATCCCTTTGATGGTCTATCGACCTTTGATTTAACGGTCAACACCTTGGAGGTGACCCTAGGAGATCCGACTTACTCGGTGTCTTACTATGCCACTGCTCAGGATCAGATCGACGACACCCCTATTGCCACCCCTGAGGCTTATCAAAATGTGGTGAGTCCGGTGCAGGAGATTTTTGTCACTGTGTTTGGTTCAGACAGTTGCCCGGCGGTAACGAGCTTTTTTATCAATGTAGAGGCCAATCCGACCATTAATATACCCACACCACTTATTGTGTGTGATGACAATAACAATGGGTTTTACAACAATTTTGATCTCACCAGCAAGGACGCTGAGCTTTTGGGTGGTCAGGTGGATGTGAGTATTCGTTACTACGAGACCTTGGCTGATGCCAATGCAGGCGATCCAGCGGATCAGCTACTGAGTCCTTATGAGAATATCGTTCCGTTTGTACAGACGATTTATGCGCGATTAGAGAACGACGTTCCTCCGGGGGTTAATGCTTGTTTTAGTATTGTTCCTTTAGAGCTACGCATAGAGTCTCTACCACTTGAGGTTGATCCGGTTTTATTCCAGGATCCACTGGCGGCTTGTGATTTTGACGGTGATGGTTTTGAGGTCTTTGATTTAACCCAGAACAATTTAGGCGCCTTAGGGTCTAATGATCCGCTGTCGGATTACTCGGTGAGTTACTACACCACTCAGGCGGATGCTGATCTGGGCATTAATGCCATTGCCACTCCTGGTGCTTACACGAACATTGTAACCCCGATTCAAGAGGTATTTGTTCGCGTTGAGAGCTTTACCACGGGTTGTGGTCGAGTCACACCGTTTGATTTAGAGGTTCAGCCACCGGCTGATTTATCTGCGGGTCCTTTTGAGATGGTCTTGTGTGATGATGAGCTAGGGGGCAGTCTTGCTGACGATGGGATCTCTACCTTTGATTTAACCCTTAATGATCCGATTATCACTGGTGGTGATCCGACCTACACGGTGGTTTACTATGCCAGTGCTCAGGATCAGATCGACGATCTACCCATTACGGATCCTACGGATTACCAGAATGTGGTCAACCCACAGGATATTTATGTAACGGTCTTGACCTCTGGGGGCTGTGGTGCCCAGACCACTCTGACCTTGCGCGTATTGCCTAATCCGAGTCCTGTAACTCCGACCCCGCTTGTGGTGTGTGATGGAGAGGGCGACCCGGTGATTGATTTTGATCCAGAGGATGGTTTATCGACGTTTATCTTAACTGATAAGGACGCAGAGATTATTGGTGGTGAGCCAGATGTGAGTGTACTCTACTATGAGACTCTTGACGATGCCCAGGCAGGTATTGCGGGCACTGAGCTAGCGAGTCCTTATGCCAACACCACACCGTTTAACCAGGTGGTTTACGCGCGTGTGACCAAGGACGTCCCTCCGGCGAGTTTAGCTTGTTATAGTATTGTTGAGCTGGAGCTAGTGGTGAGTCCCCTGCCGGTGGCCCAGGGCTTACCTGAGGACTTGTATTACTGCGCTGTAGATAATGGTGGGGTAGGGGTCTTTGACCTCACCCAGAACGATCCCCTAATTTTAGGCGACTTGGATCCACTGGTCTATGCGGTGCTCTACTTCCGTACTTTAACCGAGGCACAAAACGGAGTCAACCCTATTGGTAATCCTACGCTGTTTGCCAGTACCACGACTCCCCAGACGGTGTATGCAGGTCTTATTGCTTTAGACACGGGTTGTTACACCCCACCACAGCAGGACCCAGTGACTCTAGAGGTGGATCTTAGTTTTGAGTTGTATGTTAAGGAAGGCGCCTTTGCGGGCACCCCTGATCCCTATATGATCTGTGATAATCTGGCTCCTAGCGATGGCTTGGCAGAGTTCACCTTGATTCCTAACGCGGCCTTGCCTACGGACTTGGATGCTCAGGGTCAGCTCTTGGTGGATCAGATCTTGCAGGATCAAGACCCGAGTATTTATCAGCTGACCTTCCACGAGACGCTCTCTGATGCCGAGCTGGGCGTGGGTAACCTGCCAGATGTGTATACTAACATTACTAACCCGCAGGTGATTTACGCCCGCGTGAGTAATTTACTGGATCCAAATGATCTACCGATCTGTTACGATGTTGTAGAAGTGCTATTGTCAGTGGAGCAGTTACCACCAATGATTTTAGAGGATGAGTACCGCATCTGTGTGGATGCTCAGGGCAATGCGATTATGGAGGACTTTGGAGCGGCTTCACCGCCTACCTTAGAGACAGGACTCCCTGCCGAGGGCTTCACCTTCTTATGGTCGCTCAATGGGACGATCTTGCCCAATGAGGTTGATCCATCACTCGTGGCCTTGGCTCCGGGATCATACTCCGTACTGGTCACTGAGCTAGCCTCTGGCTGTTCGCTGGAGACCGTGGTTGCTGTTAATCCAGCCTCACCACCACTAGAGTACAACGTACGTCTGCTCAACGGTGCTTTTGCCGGGGAGCATGTGATCGAGGCCACCGCTACAGGTCTGGGCACTTATCAGTTCAGTCTTGATGGGGGTAACCTTCAGGACAGCGGGGTGTTTGAAAACGTAGCTCCGGGCACCCACCAGGTGACCATCACCAATATCGAGGGCTGTGGCTCTGTAACGGTAGATATCGGGGTAGTGGATTACCCACGTTTTGTCACTCCGAATAACGACGGCTTTAACGACACTTGGAATATTATCGGCCTGGCTGATTACGACCCTGCGGCGCGGATCTATATCTTTGATCGATATGGTAAGCTCCTCAAGCAGCTCAGCCCAACCAGCGCAGGGTGGGATGGAACCTACAAAGGCAATCCACTACCCTCGAGTGACTACTGGTTCCGCATAGAATACACCGAAGAGGATATTCCTAAGGCATTTACAGGACATTTTACATTAAAAAGATAGATATTTGCATTATCATATGAAATTAAGAAACACCTTATTTAGTCTCATTGTTGCCCTAGGCGCAACGTTGCACGCACAGGATGGTCTGCCGGTATACCATGATTATTTTGCCGACAATTTATATTTATTACATCCTTCCATGGCTGGAGCTTCTGCCTACGGCAAGTTAAGAATTACCGCCCGCCAGCAGTGGTTTGATCAAAATGAGGCCCCTAATATTCAGACAGCGAGTTACCACAATCGTGTAGGGCAGAATTCTGGCCTTGGTGCGATTGTGTTCAACGATGCTAATGGCTATCATTCGCAAGTCGGAGGGTATTTGACCTATGCGCATCACTTGTTGTTTTCGCGTAATCGTTCTGAGATTAATCAACTTTCTTTTGGAATGAGTGTAGGGCTTATGGAGTCTAAACTCGATGAGACCAATTTCGACCCGAGTCAGTACGATCCTGTGATTGCAGGAATTATTCAGACAACTGGATATTTCAATGTCGATGCCGGTATGAGCTATAATTTCTTGGATTTTTCGGCCCATTTTACTGTTAAGAATCTTTTGTTCCGCAACCGTAGTTTATATTCCGAAGAATTTGAGTCCAACAACCAGCGTAACTATATTCTATCTATGGCTTATGGTATTCCTGGCTCTGGTGGGCAGTATTATTTTGAACCTTCATTTTTATTGCAATACAAAGAACGCACTCAAGAACAAGGGGTCGATTTGAACTTCAAAGCTTTTCGTGCCATGGAGTTTGGATCTGTTTATGCGGGACTAAGCTATCGTAGAAGTTTTGACGGCGCAGAGTACTTAGATGGCAATCAAGTGCGCAATCAAAAACTACAATATATCACTCCAGTAATTGGAACGACCTACAAGAATTTCATGTTTGCCTATACTTATTCTTATCAAACAGGATCTGTTCGCCTAGAGTCTGGAGGGTTTCATCAAATTACGATCGGCTATAACATACTAAGGGGTCGTTACAATACTTGGGATCAAGACATGCGTTACAACGGTATGCTCCGTCCAGATTTCTAAGAGCATCTCGGGTATTTTAGTATTTCGCCCAGATTGAATTACATCCAAAAAATTTTATTCCTATGCTAATTAAAACAGTGCGCGGAAAAACCCCTCAATATGGTGCAAACTGTTTTATTGCTGATAACGCGACACTTATTGGGGATGTTGTTATGGGCAATCAGTGCAGTGTTTGGTTTAGCGCTGTTGTCCGTGGTGATGTAAACAGTATCACCGTAGGGGATCATGTCAATATTCAAGATGGTGCAGTCATTCATGGGACCTACCAAAAGTCTGCCACCACTATTGGGAATCATGTGTCTATCGGACATAATGCCATTGTCCATGGCTGCACTATCCAAGATCATGTTCTCATCGGTATGGGTGCTATAGTTATGGATGACTGTGTCGTTGAGCCCTATAGTATTATTGCAGCGGGTGCTGTAGTGCCAAAAAACACCCATGTAACACGAGGAAGTATATACGCAGGTGTTCCGGCCAAATGTATCAAATCGGTTAGTCCAGAATTAATGGAAGGCGAGATCGAGCGTATTGCCCGCAGTTACTCGATGTACGCCTCATGGTTTAAGGAAGCTTAGAAGTCTTTTCGAATCACCAAAATTTTATCTTTGATAGTTGTGGTTTGACGGTCCGTACTTTTTTGATCAAGCATACTGATTTGGGCATGAATCAGTTCTTTGAGTGGTTCCGGATTACTGTTGGTCCAGAATTCATATTGTGGGGGGGTCTTTGTTTTCTCGCCAACACCTCCGCCGGGTTCACTCGACTCATTTAATAATTTGTTCTGAATTAAAACCGCTTTGGTTTGACGTGCCGCGGCAAATCCTGAATCAATAATAGTGACATGACTCGGTATAAGGCGTTTAATAACAGGTATAAGTAATGGGTAGTGACTGCATCCCAATACAATATGATCAACGCCAGATTTGATCATCGGATCGAGATATTGACACAAAAGAGATTCGATTTCAGGGCCATTTAGTATGCCCTGCTCAATAAGGGGGACTAACCCGTTGCCTACTACTTCAATACGTTCAACAGTACTCCCAAATTGATTTGCGGTTTCGTGAAATAGAGCACTATTGAGTGTGCCTTCAGTAGCCAGAATGCCGACTGATTTTGTTTTTGAGTTCAGTGCTGCAGGTTTTATGGCTGGTTCTATACCGACAAAAGGAATAGCATATTTAGATCTGAGATGCGATATGGCGTTAGTGGTGGCTGTATTACAGGCCACAACGATTAACTTACACCCATGGGTCAATAGAAGTTCTGTATTCTTCACACAGAGATCTATTAGTTCTTGTTTTGATCGAATTCCATAAGGTGCATTGATACTATCAGCCAAGTAAAATGTGTGCTCGTTGGGCAGACATTGCTGTATTTCACGCCAAATCGAAGTGCCACCAACACCAGAATCAAATAAACCTATGGGTCCGTTACTGTTCATCACATTGTAAAAATAGAAACTGCCCGTGAGAAGCGGGCAGTTTCTATTAACTTTCAGATATAATTAAGTGACTAATTGTTCTAAGGTCACAAATTCGGCTTAAATACCAAGCTCCTTTTTTACATCAGCAAGCAGGTCTTTTCCATCAGATAATATGACTCCTGACCCCTGAGTGGCGTCTAAAACATACTGAAACCCTTGAGCTCGCGCTACTTTTTGAATCGCTTGACGTGCTTTTTCGAGTATCGGCTGGAATAAATCAACTTCTTTCTGTTGTAAATCCTGTAAGGCTTGTTGGCGGTAAGCGCCTATATTATTTTGCATTCCTTGAACCTCTTCAATGCGCTTTCTGTTTTCTTCCTCTGTTTTATTAACAGCCTCGGCATCATACTGAGTGATTTTAGCCTGAAGTTCCTTGGTCATTGCCTTAATTTCAGTATCGTATGTTTTCTGTAGTTTTTCTAGCTGACCTTCAGCAGCCTTCATTTCTGGCATGACCGATACGAGCTCAGTGGTATTTATGTGGGCCACTTTTGACTGAGCGAAAACTGTAGTTTGCGCGCCCAAAAGCAACATGGCGGCTATGAATAATACGTTGAGTTTTTTCATTTTTTTGGGTATTAGATTTCTGTTTTTAAAGTTTACTAAAGTTAAATTCCCGAACCATTACCGTTGCCGGGAGGTGGTGGAGGACCACTTGGACCTTGACTTCCGCTTGAGCCTCCATTATTATTGTTTTGAAGTGCATTAATTGAATCGAGTCGTCTTTGTCGTTTGTCTATAAGCTCTTGACGGCGTGCTTCAAACTCTGCTTGTTTGACCAAACGGATGGAATCACGCTTGCGACGGCGTTCTTCCATCATAGCTTCACGTTGATTCTTTTTGTCTTGAATGGCTTTTTCGCGCTCGCTTTGTTCGGCGCTTTCTTCCATGCTCAGAGACTCTTCTTGTTCAATTTTCTTACCCTGTTTGCGGTTTAATGCCTCTTCGCGTTTGGCCGCGCGATTAATACTGCGTAAAATTCGGTCAGAAACATCATTGCGTTTGGCAGCAAAGAGCATGACGACATCGGCCGATTTATCAAAAATGAAATCGTATTTCTTGGCCTCTGCAAGCTCCTGTACTAGATTGAACACCTGATCCTGAATCGGCTGAACCAGCTGTCGGCGTTGTACATCTAAATCTCCACCAGGACCAAAACGATTCTGCTGGTAGGCGATCATCTCATCTTCCAATATTTTGATCTCCTCTTCTTGTTCTTGGATCAGCTCTTTAGTCAATAGAATGCGTTCATTACTCAGGTTGAGTTTGAGCTGCTCAATTTCTTGACGCATTTTGTCCAAATCGCGCTTCCATTTACTGACTTTGGATCCAAGTTGGTTTTTAGCCTCCTGATATTCCGGAACATTTTCCAAAATATACTCCATGTCAATATACCCAATACGTGCGCCTCTTTGTGCGTGGCTTACCGAAAGGCTCGCTGCTGCGACAAATACAATGGAAAACAAAAGTTTAATTGTATTCATAATTCTTAATTAATGTATAGAAACAATCGTGCCACGATTTAAAATTGTTGACCGATTATAAAATGGGTTTCCCATCCATTTCTTCCTACACCGTTCAAAACTGGATCGAATCCATAACCAAAATCAATCCCTAATAAACCAAAGGCAGGCATAAATATACGAATTCCTGCGCCCGCAGAACGCTTAATGTCAAACGGATTATAATTCCTGAATGTATCATAAGCGGCCCCACCTTCGACAAAAGAGAGAACGTAAATTGAGGCCAATTGTTTTAACGTAATCGGATATCTTAATTCAAGAGAAAATTTGTTGTAAATCGCACTTCCGTCATTGGTACTCAATGATTGGTTGGGATAACCCCGGAGCTGGACGACTTCACGCCCGTCAAGGCTAAAGGCACCAAGTCCGTCTCCACCGAGGAAAAAACGCTCAAACGGAGGGATTCCGCGGTATTTGTTATAGGCACCAAGAAAGCCAAATTCAGCTTTTGGGCGCAACACTAAATCGCCTACAAGGGTCGTGTACCATGTCGATTGGAATTTAACTTTATAATATTCCAACCAGTTAAAACGGGTTTGATCAATTTCTGAAATACGCTCTTGCGCGTCCACTGCTTCCCCGTCAGAAGGGTCATTGGACAGCAACTCCTGGAGGGTATTACGTTCGTTGTCTAGCCCCTCGTAGTCCACTCCATTAAATGCAGAATACGGCAATGATAGTTTTGCATTCAGACTAAAGTCTGATCCGTAACGCGGATAAATCGGGTTAGCCGATGTACTGTTTCGTCCGATACCAATAGTGTAGGCTAGGTTATTTGAATACCCATCTCCAAAGGTAAACAGCCCCGTGTTATAGTTGCGAAGGTCGAAGTGTTGAAAACTCAATGACTGCGATAACTGGAAATAATCATCGGGCCATTTGAGGCGCTTGGCAATACCTACTGAACCTCCAGTAATCAAGAATCGACGATCTGTATCGCGTTCACGAGTTTGGAAATTAAAAAGATATTGAACGGTGTGCGAAAATGAGGTGCTGAATTGTATTGGCCGTTCTCCGCCAAGCCATGGCTCCATTATAGAAAGGCTATAGGTAGAATAAAAAGTACTGGCTTGTGCGCGAAGTGAGAAACGCTGTCCATCTCCCATAGGGAGTGGGTGCCATGCCTCTTTGTTGAATATGTTACGCAACGAAAAGTTGTTGAACGACAATCCAAGCGTTCCAACGAAACCACCGCCACCATAACCTCCTTGAAGCTCAATTTGACTTGACCCTTTTTCGATTACCGAGTATTCGAGATCAAGGGTACCGCTATTGGGATCTAGATTCTTAAAATTCGGAGTTAACTGTTCTGCATCAAAATAACCGAGTTGTCCGAGCTCACGAATGGTTCGAATCACATTGCGCTTGCTGTATTTTTGACCAGGTCGTGTCCGTAATTCCCGATAAATCACGTGATCATTTGTTTTGTCATTACCTACGACCGTGACGTGATTAAAATACGTGAGTTTGTTTTCCTTAATACGGATCTCAAAATCGATAGTATCACCGCGTACAGCAACCTCCACTGGATTGATTTGTGAAAACAAATACCCCTCATTTTGATAGAGGTTAGTCAGGTCTGCTGCATCGGGGTCACCGTTGTCTGCAATGCGCTCTTGGAGCAGCGTACCATTGTAGGTTTCTCCTTTGCCGATACCCATGTATTGCTTTAAGAATTCATCGGTGTATACACTATTTCCGATAAAACGGATATCGCCAAAATAATATTTTTTCCCCTCCTCTACGGTGAGGTCTAAAGCAATTTCGGTGTCGCTCAAAACGCGCAAGGTGTCTTTGGTGATCCGCGCATCACGAAACCCGTTTTCCTTGTACTTTTCAATTAGACTTACTTTGTCTTCCTCAAAAAGTGTTTCGGTGTATTTTGATTTTTTCCAAACACGAAATACGTTTTTACGCTTGACGTTTTTGAGAAAACCGCGCAGCTTATTGTCACTCAATTCTTGGTTGCCTTCAAAATTGATCTGTTTGACTTTAACGCGTTTACCACGATCAATTAATATGCGCATGTCTTGTGCGATCGCCGTCCCCGTTGAATCCAAAACCGGAATGGTGGTGATCATCACATTGGTATTGAGAAAGCCAAAATCTGCATATTTGTTAATAATGTGATTTTTTGTGGTGGTAATAAGGTTTTTAGTGATTTTGGCCCCTTCCTTTAGTTCGTTATCATTGATTATTTCGGTGCGTTGGCCTTTGCGTACTCCATCGATGATTACTTTGTTGAGCTTGGGCAGTTCGACTATGTAAAGTTCAAGATCGACCTCGGTTCCTTCAATCCCGGTCACATAAAAGGCAATGTCACTAAATAGATTTTGGGCCCAAAGTTTTTTGGTAATACTGCTCAATTTTTCTCCTGGAATAAAAACCTGATCACCGACTTTTAGCCCCGTAAAAGCGATTACCGTATTTTCATTGAAATTTTGGGCGCCCGTGACAGAGAGGCTTCTTATGGTGTATTTAGTCCCGCTATCGAGTTCTTTTTTTTGGGCCAATACTGAAGGAGAAAAAAATAAGCAAAGCCCCACCCAAAGGAGGAGCTGTTTGAATATAATTTTGGGGTACTTAGGCGTTAAGTTGCTCGCTAGTCTTTCCAAATCTTCGTTCTCTATTTTGATAGGCCAGTATTGCGTTGTACAAATGCTTTTTGGTATAGTCCGGCCATAAAGTTTCTGTAAAATACAATTCGGCGTAGGCTATTTGCCACAACAAAAAATTACTAATCCTTTGTTCTCCACTGGTCCTTATCAATAAATCTACATCGGGAAGATCCCGAGTATAAAGATGATTATTAATAATTGATTCGTCAATATCTGACGGCGAAATTAGGTTATTTTTAACTTTGAGACTAATCTCTTTAATGGTTTTTGTGATTTCTTCACGCGAACCATAACTCAAGGCCAAAGTCAAGGTCATATGGCTGTTTGTCTCAGTTTGTGTCATAACTCCTTTTAGCTCCTTTCTCGCATTTTCGGGTAGGGCATCTAAATTGCCGATGGCATTCAGGCGAATCCCATTTTTATTGAGGGTTGGGAGCTCTTTTTTGAGTGCTTTTACCAGCAATTTCATCAATGCTTGTACCTCGAGTTTTGGGCGCCGCCAGTTTTCAGTAGAAAAAGCATACAAGGTCAGATTTGGGATGTTGAGTTCCGCACAGGCCTCCACAATTTCGCGCACGGATTCGGCCCCCTGTTCATGACCAAATACACGAAACTTGCCGCGGTTTTTGGCCCATCGACCATTACCGTCCATTATGATTGCGATATGCTGTGGTAATTTATTGGGATCAATGTTGTTGTCTACGTTCATCAAAAATTACAATAACACGGCTTACGGCCAAAGGCGTACGTGAATGTTACTCCTGTAAATACATACCAATCATTATTATTGGTATTGCCGAAAGGTACATTATTTACCTCGGAATCACCAACATTTGCACTACCATCTAAGGCATCGCTGAAGCTGTATCTCGCACCGATTTCGAGACCGACTAAAAATTTAGTACCTAAGGTTTTTTTGACACCCAAGATCATAGGAATGGCATAAGTCGTTTCTCGGCCTACGGGATCAAATAAAGTTCCTGTTCGGCGTAGAGCATCGTACCAGGTAAAAGTCACACCCGTATACATATACGGGGTAAATGCTGGAACGCCCTCATGAAGATCAAATTCCCAAAATGTATACTCAACGCCCATCGATACTTCGCTTAGGGTGTTTTCAAAAGCAAATCCTCGTTGTAATCGCCGCGTATCTTTAGAATCTAAATCGTCTGCGATTATTTGACCCACTAGGTAGGTCAGTCTAAACGCATGGCGCGTACTTCTGTTCCATTTGGCAATACCCCCAAATGTAGGGCCAGCCGGGGCGATAAATTGAGTATCACCGACATCGCCTATATAATTTGCTCCACCGCCAAACACACCGAGCTCGTAAGTTTGAGCATAACTCTGCACTGTGACACTCAAGGTCATGATACAAAAGGTGATGATAATGTGACGTATGTGGTGCATTGCCAGCTAAAGGGTGCAAATATAATAATTAAGTTTTTGGCTAAACCCCGTGGAATTCAGCAATGACTTAACATTGATTTGGCCCATATATTGTGAGTCAGCCAATAATTCTTTCTGAATATTTAGTTGCGTTTGTCTTCACCCCAGTAGAGTTTATCACGCAAGGTTTTGATGAAGGACGTTTCGGCAAGGTGCACCATTTTAAGGCGAAAGGGTGCTTTTTTTATAATAATTTCTGACTGATTAGGGATCGATTCGATTCTCGAGTCTAAAGACATTAAATGATGTGTTGCACCGGAAGAAACTTTTAACCGGACAGCGCAATCATCAGGAATAATCAATGGACGGGCATTGAGGTTGTGGGGCGCAATAGGGGTAATCAGCAGATTCGCTGATTCTGGATGAATAATAGGCCCACCACAACTTAAACTATATCCCGTTGAGCCTGTCGGGGTGGCTACAATTAGTCCATCGCTCCAATAAGTATTGAGGTGTTCTTGGTCGACCCAGACATCGACCCGGATCATTGAGGTTGAATCTTTTCGATTGATTGAGACTTCATTCAGGGCAAAATTTAATTCATGATTAATTTGTTCCTGTCCCTTGTTTTCTACTTCGATTAAGGTTCGCTCGCTGATTCTGTAAGCCCCAGAGATTAACTGAGTGAGCTGATTTGCGATGTCCTCTTTGGGAATGGTCGATAAAAACCCTAATCGTCCCGTATTGATGCCGACCACCGGAATATTTCTATCGCGGACATAGGTAACTGCTTTGAGCATCGTCCCGTCACCGCCCACACTGATAAAAAAGTCCAGACTTTCATCTGGAGTGTCTATGATTTCGATACGCTTAGCATGTGCTATGGTGATGCGATGAGTTTCTAAAAGGTCCCAAAGCTCTCTAATCATACAAACATGGATGTCTTGAGCAAATAGGGTGTCGAGTATGATTTCAATAAATCGTTCCGATCCTTTGTGATAAAACTGACCAAATACAGCAACGCGTGTCATAGTGAAAGAGCGGTTTAGATATTTAGGTACTTATCAAGGTATTCTGAGCGCTCTTTTAGTTGATTAAGCGTACTGTCATTTTCGTGTACCGATATTATGTCATACTCATAACGTCTCAAGGCTTCGATACAAATCATAATGGTTTGCGAGGATACCTTAAGGGTGATTTGAGTTGTTTCGCCTTTTTGCTCTGATAAAAACGCGCCCAGCAATTGACCGCCATTGGATTCAATAACTTGTGATAGCTCTGCCAAAGAATAATCTGTAGTTTTTCTTCCGAGAATGAGTACCACCCCTTCAGCAGACAAAAATGGGGTATTGTGAAATACATGCATAATATCGCTGAGTTCATAATAACCCTGATAATTTCCTTGCTCATCGACCACCGGCATAATATTGGTTTGGTACCGGGCGAATGCCTCGAGAATTTCAAACCATGAATGTTGCGGACGCATAAAGAACGGGGTGAGTGCATATTGAACCTCAGACAGGGTCATGTTTGGATCAAGACAAAGGGCATCAGTTTCAGAGAGTCCACCCAGATATTCGTTGTCTCGGGTGACCAAAACATGAGACAGGGAACAGTGACTCAGCACCTGGCGAACATCCACCAATGTATCGTTTAAATCAAAAGGCTTGTGATCGTCGATGATGAAATCCGAACAATTCATAGATGAATTTTTGTGCAAATTACTCAAAATTACCCGCTTTTTTCGCTGTTCAAGTTTGTATTTTTGTGGTCTAAAAAATTGTTATGATCCGACTTAGTGTAAATATCAATAAAATTGCGACGCTGCGCAATGCGCGTGGTGGTGATGTTCCTAGCGTAACTCAAGTAGCCATTGATGCTCAAAATTTTGGCGCACAAGGGATCACGATACACCCCAGACCTGACGAACGCCATATTCGCTATGACGATGCCGTGGCGCTCAAGCCGTTAGTCCATACCGAATTTAATATAGAAGGTAATCCTCAAACAAAATTTTTGGAGTTGATTGAGCGATTGTGCCCTGACCAAGTCACCTTTGTTCCTGATGCTGAGGACGCCATTACCTCCAATGCAGGATGGGATACCGTAACCCATGAGAGGAAACTAAAAGAAATAGTCAAGGGTTGCAAAGCGCTTGGGGTACGCACCTCAATTTTTGTCGCTCCCGATATAAAAATGATCGAAGGGGCCGCTAAATGTGGCACCGATCGGATTGAATTGTACACCGAGGCTTATGCCCATGGGTATTCCCAAAATCCAGCACAAGCGGTCGCGCCTTACGCCCAGGCAGCGATTCGTGCCCACGAATTGGGTCTCGGAATTAATGCTGGGCATGATTTATCACTCGATAATATCGAGTTCTTTGCAAAAAACGTCCCGAACTTAGCCGAAGTTTCTATCGGCCACGCCTTGATATGCGAGGCCCTTTACCATGGTTTAGAACGGGTCATTAAGTCTTACCTAGAGAAACTCAGTCATTGATTTTACACAGTCGCATCGTCGGAGCAGGTCGTCCTGTAGTCATTCTACATGGATTTTTGGGCATGGGCGACAATTGGAAATCCTTGGCTTTGAAAATGGCTCAGGAGGATTTTCAGGTTCATCTAGTGGACCAAAGAAATCACGGCCGAAGCTTTCATCATGACGCGTTTGATTACACCTTTTTGTCTCAAGATTTAGACGATTACCTCACCCATCACGGATTGACAGAAATTGTATTGCTCGGTCATTCAATGGGGGGTAAAACCGCCATGAATTTTGCCACGCAACAGCCGAATCGTGTCACTCATTTGGTTATCGCGGATATAGGCCCCAAAGAATATCCGCCCCATCATCAAGCGATTTTAAAGGCCTTAAATCATTTAGTAAATCATGCGCCGAGTTCCAGAAATCAAGCTGATACGTTATTGGCCCAGTACATTAATGAACCCGGAGTGAGACAATTTTTACTCAAGAATTTATATTGGCAGAAGCGGGGTCAACTTGCTCTAAGACTTAATTTAAGTGCGCTAACAGATCAGGCCGATGTGATTGGGGCAGCACTCAGGGAGCAGGCCCAATTCCAAGGACCAACCCTATTTTTGAAAGGCGCTAACTCTGCCTATATTTTGCCAGAGGATATGCCGGGAATCACGCGCCATTTTCCGATGGCACGAATTGTCGAGGTGTCTAACGCCGGACATTGGCTGCACGCAGAAAATCCTGCGGATTTTTTGGCAGCATTTCTGGACTTTGTAACGGGTTGAAAGAATGAAATGTCTTGTGTAAACCTTTGACAGCAAATCTTGTGCGGTAATAACAAAAGGATTACTTTTGCCACCTATTTTTAAGGCGTCAACCACATGGAAATCAACAGAAAAAATATTGACAAGCTCAACGCGGTCCTTACCGTGAAAATTCAAGCAAGCGACTATCAAGAGTCCGTAAATAAAGTCTTGTCAAATTACAAGAAGAATGCCAATATCCCAGGGTTCAGAAAAGGCCATATTCCAATGGGGGTAGTCAAGAAACAATTTGGCAAGTCAGTCCTTGTAGAGGAAGTGAACAAATTACTTCAAGAAAAACTAAACAATTACCTCAAAGAGGAAAAAATTGATATTCTTGGAAATCCATTGCCAAAAAACGAAGCTGACATTGATTGGACTGGAGAGGATTTTAGTTTTGATTTTGAACTCGGTTTGGCGCCTGAATTTAAAGTAGATGTCACCAAGAAAGCTACGGTACATTATCAAATCGAGGCAGATAAAACGATGATTGACAATCAAATCAAGACCATTCGCAATCAATACGGAAAATTAATTGCCAAAGACAAGGCCGAAGCAGGTGATGAGCTTACAGGGACCTTTGTCAATGAGGCCGAGGAGATTGATCATAAAGCGACCTTTGACCTCGAATTGGTCAAGGGGAAAAAACAATCCAATGCGCTCATTGGCGCTGAGGTTGGGACACAAATTACCTTGAGTACAAAAGGTTTGTTCAAAGAGCAGAGAGATTTAGAACGCATGTTGGGGATTGATGCCGACAAGGCCAAAGACTTAAAAACGGAAGTAGTATTCACAGTTTCCGAGATCAATAACAGAGAAAAAGCAGCGCTCGATCAGGAATTGTTTGACAAACTTTTCGGTCCTGACAATGTAACTTCTGAGAAAGAGCTTCGGGTCAAAATAAAGGAAGATGCAGAACGTCAATTTGTGCAGCAAAGTGATCAAAAGCTGTTGAATGATGTAATTGACACCTTGATTGATCATACCAAGTTCGATTTGCCTGAGGACTTTTTAAAGCGCTGGATCCAAAGCACTGGAGAATCAAAGCTAACCGCCGAGGAGGCTGCTGCAGAATACGAGCGCAGTGTGAAGGGGCTGAGGTATCAGCTGATAGAAGGAAAGCTGCGCGAGGAAAATGAGGAACTACAATTAAAGTTTGAGGACTTAAATGCCTACGCGAATGAAATGATTAGAATGCAGATGGCCCAGTATGGAAACCCAGATCCCTCTGATGAGGAAGTTACTGGAATTGTCGCACGGATTATGAGCAATGAAGAAGAGGTTCGACGTTTAAGTGAGCAACTAAACACCAAAAATCTACTGGCTTTTTTCAAAGCCAACGCCAAATTAAAGACGAAAAAAGTGAGTTACGAGGATTTCATTAAACAAGCCTACGCTCAATGATAATCGAAAATACTTATCTTTAAAGCGTTGGATTTATGAACTTCAATGCTTTTTTTCTCTAAAAAAAACAGATATACAGCACCATGAACTACGCAGAAGAATTCAAAAAATTTGCCACCAAGGATCAAGGCATCAGCAGCACTTATTACGATAAAATAATAAGCAGCATGACCCCAGTGGGGCTTACGCCAAATATTATTGAAGAGCGCCAGATGAATATCGCTATTTTTGATGTGTTCTCCCGCCTTATGATGGACCGAATTATTTTTCTTGGAACTGGGATTAATGATCAGGTAGCAAACATTGTTCAGGCGCAGCTACTCTTTTTGGAGAGTGTGGATTCAAGTAAGGATATCCAAATTTATATTAACTCACCTGGAGGAAGCGTTTATGCAGGTCTTGGGATTTACGATACCATGCAGTTTATTAAACCGGATGTTGCAACTATTTGTACAGGAATGGCGGCCTCAATGGGCGCTGTGCTGCTTTGTGCAGGTGCGGCAGGCAAGCGCAGTGGACTAACGCATTCACGGGTCATGATCCATCAGCCTATGGGTGGTGCTCAAGGACAGGCGAGTGATATCGAAATTACCGCTAAAGAAATTTTGACCCTTCGCGATGAGCTTTATGCGATCATCGCCCACCATACAGGTCAAGACGTTGAAAAAGTTCACAAAGACAGTGATCGTGATTATTGGATGAAATCCGATAAGGCTTTGGAATACGGTATGATCGACGAAATTTTGACGCGCGATAAAACAAAATAAAATGTCTAAAGAAGATATGTCTTGCTCTTTTTGTGGTCGTAAAAAACCAGAAACGAACTTGCTTATTGCTGGAAACTCGGCACATATCTGTGACGACTGTATCGAGCAGGCCCATGGTATTGTTCTCCAGGAGCACAAACACGAACAGCAAGTGGTTGACTCAGACGTCATGCTCAAAAAACCAAGACAAATCAAAGCCTTTCTCGACGATTATGTCATCGGTCAGGAGCAGACCAAAAAGGTGATATCGGTAGCGGTGTACAACCATTACAAACGCTTGTTACAACCCGAAGACGATCAGGCCATAGACATTCAAAAGAGCAATATCATCATCGTGGGGCAGACAGGTACCGGAAAAACCCTAATGGCCAAAACCATCGCCAAAATGCTCAATGTACCACTGGCCATCGTTGATGCGACAGTTCTCACCGAAGCGGGTTACGTGGGGGAAGATGTCGAGAGTATTCTGACGCGCCTCTTGCAAGCAGCGGACTACGACCTGGATAAAGCGCAAAAAGGCATCGTGTTTATCGACGAGATTGACAAGATTGCCCGCAAAAGCGATAACCCTAGTATTACGCGTGATGTGAGCGGCGAAGGCGTACAACAAGCCTTGTTGAAATTACTCGAGGGTACTGTGGTCAACGTCCCTCCTAAGGGCGGTCGTAAACACCCGGATCAAAAATTCATCGAAGTCAATACGGAACACATCTTGTTTATCGCAGGTGGTGCCTTTGATGGAATCGAGCGGCACATCGCCAAACGACTCAATCGTCAGGCCGTAGGATTTAGCGCGTCTAAAAAACAATCGGGCACCGAACAGGAGCTCTTGTCTTTTGTCACGCCAAAAGACCTCAAAGACTTTGGGCTGATTCCGGAGATTATTGGGCGATTACCTGTGCTGACTTATATGAAGCCCCTCGATGCTGAGGCGTTACGCGCGATACTGACCGAGCCCAAAAACGCCATTATAAAACAGTATGCGAAGTTGTTTGAAATGGATAAAATTAAATTGACCTTTACGGATCAGGCTCTTGATTATGTGGTTGATCAGGCCGTAGAATATGAACTCGGTGCTCGAGGATTGCGCTCACTCTGTGAGACGGTATTGACTGATGCTATGTTTGAGCTGCCGGGATCCGAAACTCTGGAGCTCGAGGTCAATTTGGACTTTGTTAAAGGTCAATTAAGCCCAGATACCCTCAATACTTTGAGAGCAGTTTCTTAAAGAGCTGGGCCCAAGCACTCAAGGAGGCGTGTCATTAGTTGTTCATGCCGAGTAATTCCTCAATGAAATCTCTACGATTAGAAAGGCGCGGTACTTTGTGTTGCCCGCCTAGTTTTTCTCTTCCTTTTAGCCAGTCATAAAAGAGCCTTGGGCGCACAGATGTAATTTGTGGAGGATTTAGGGTGATGTTTCCGGCACGCTTGGCTTCGTAATCCGAGTTGAGATCTTGAAGGGCTTTGTCCAGGATTTGACCAAAGGTCTTGAGATTTTTTGGGGGTGTTTTGAATTCAATAAGCCACTGATGCGCCCCTTTGGTTTTACCCTCCATAAAAACGGGCCCTGCCGTGTAATCCACGATTTCGGCTTCTTGTACTCGAGCCGCAATACGCAGCGCTTCTTCGGCGTTTTCGATAATAAGCTCCTCGCCGAATACGTTGATATGGTGTTTGGTACGCCCTGTAATTTTGATGCGATAGGGCGATAGACTTGTGAATTTTACTGTATCCCCGATGATGTAGCGCCAAAGTCCGGCGTTGGTGGTGATCACCACTGCGTAATTTATTCCGAGGTCCACCTGATTTAAGGGAATTACTTTTTGACGGTCTGTTTCGTAAGTGTCCATAGGAATGAACTCGTAAAAAATACCGTAATCCAGCATGAGCAAAAGCTCGTCTGAATTGCTTTGGTCCTGTAGCGCAAAAAATCCTTCAGAGGCGTTGTAAATTTCGTAATACCTGAAGTCGGATTTAGGCAGAAGGTTTTTGTATTGATCTCGATAGGGATCAAAGTTCACTCCTCCGTGAAAATAGACCTCGAGCTGTGGCCAGATTTCGTGCAAGTGGGCCGCTCCGGTTGTCCTGAGTACTTCGTTGAGTAGGACTAGCATCCAGGAAGGCACCCCCGCCAGACTTGAAACCCGTTCTTTTATGGTTTCTTGAACGATGGCTTGAAGTTTTACCTCCCAGTCGGACAATAGACTCACCTCATTACTTGGGGTACTACTAAATTCGGCCCAAAATGGCATGTTGTCGATCAATATTGCCGATAAATCACCGTAGACGGTTCCCTTGTCTTCATAGAGTTTTTTACTACCCCCAAGGCGTAGATTCTTCCCGACGAATAATTGTGACTCGGGGTGATTATTCAGGTAGACACAGAGCAAATCTTTGCTCGCGGCATAATGACAATCTTCTAAGGCTTCGGGACTGACCGGAATAAATTTACTTTTTGCATTTGATGTGCCACTGGATTTAGCAAACCACTTAATTGTAGTGGGCCAAATCACATTCGTCTCGCCTGAACGGGCTCGCTCAATCAGCTCGGACTTTGTTTTGTAATTACCCACAGGCACAGTGCGCGCAAAGTCATCATAGCTTGTAAAGGACTCAAAACCATAAGTCTGACCATATTCAGTACCCTTACCTTTTTCGATGAGGTACATCAGCAGTTCATCCTGAACCTCATGCGGGTATTTGAAAAATAGTTCCATCTGATGGATCCTTTTTTTCAGGAACCAAGAGGCGATGGAATTGACGATCGGAATTGGCATATTTACCCTATCTTTAAACTCTAAAATTACTACTTTTTTACATGGAATTTCAAGGGGTTTTGAGAAAAATGGCCACCCAAATGGATTCGCCGATTCAGTATTATTTGATTCTAGAAGATCATCCCATAAACATGAATCAACTCTTGGATAGGAAGATATCGATTGCTTTTGTTGGCTATGAGTGCTTGAATTGTGGGAGTGATGCCCCGATTTTTAGACAAGGCTTTTGTAAATCTTGTTTTTTTGAGGCGCCTCAAGCCGCTGATTGGATCATACGCCCCGAACTCAGTCAGGCGCATTTGGGTATTGAAGATCGCGACTTGGCTTACGAACAAAAAATGCAACTCCAGCCTCACGTAGTATATTTGGCCAACAGCAGCAATATAAAGGTCGGTGTGACCCGCCTGAGTCAAGTACCCACTCGATGGATTGATCAAGGGGCTCATGAGGCCCTGCCGATAGTTGAGGCGCCCAATCGTTATCTAGCCGGAATTGCGGAGGTAGCGCTCAAAGATCATGTGTCGGACAAAACTAACTGGCGCACCATGCTAAAAAATGAAATAGAGGAGGTCAATCTCGAGGATTGGCAAGCGAAACTCACCCCCTACTTACCCGATGAAGTAAAGCCCTATGTTACAACGACTGGGGAGACTCATCTAGATTTTCCAGTGATAAAATACCCAGAAAAGCCAAAGTCTTTGAATTTGACCAAAACCCCAAAGTATCAGGGGCATCTTAAAGGGCTAAAAGGGCAATACTTGATTTTTGAGGACGATACGGTCTTTAATGTGCGCAGCAACGAGGGCGTGATCGTCATGTTCTCTGTCGATTAAACCAGGGACTCTGCGGGAGGTGTATTTACTGATAACTCAAATCAATCTCCTGATGGCGATCAATGTTAAAGCGTTTTCTAAAAAGCGCTACGCCGAGATACATAAACGGCGTATCACAGGCCGCAACAAGAACTTTAAATAAATAGCCACTGAGTAGAAGCCCGCCAAATAGGGCCCAGTCTATTTTACCAAAAACGCAGAGTAGAAACAGCACCGAAGCGGTATCCACAAACTGAGATAAAAAAGTCGAGAAATTATTGCGCAGCCAAAGGTGTTTGCCCTTGGTGAGATTTTTCCAAAAATGATAGAGATGTATATCAATATATTGGGCCAAAAGGTACGCAATCATGGAGGCCAATACCGCCAAAATTGTGGCCCCAAACACCTGATCAAATAGCTCATTGTCTATAGGACTCCAGTCTGTCGCTGGCACTATTTGGCTAGCATAGACGATAACTAGCGAAAAAACAGAGGCAAAAATACCCGCCGTGACCACCTGATTGGCCATTTTTTTACCGTAAATCTCACTGATCAAATCCGTAATCAAAAAGGTAATGGGATAGGGCAAAATCCCCACAGAAATCTCAAAAGTATAGAGCCCAAAGAAGTCCCAGTAAAAGAATTTTTGAAAAATCAAGTTGGACACTACCAAGGAGCAAATAAATAGAGCCCCTAAAATGATATAAATCCTAAGGGCTAGTTTTTTGTCTTGTGCGGTCATCTTGTTTTTTTGATTAAACCCGCAGGATTCCCCGCCAGTTGATTATTTTCGCTAAAGGTAAAAGTAAATGATTATGGGGCCACTGCAAAATATTTATATCGGCCTGGGCAGTAACTTAGGAGACCGTTTGGGATACCTTCAAAAAGCGATCGATCAGTTGTTTGAACGCGTGGGGCACATGCGCCAGATCTCAAAAGTTTATCGCAGTCCAGCTATGGGCTTTGAGGGAGAAGACTTCCTCAATGCCGTGGCGTATCTCCAAACGAATATGGAGCCTGAGTCCTTAATGCAAGAATTACTGGCGATCGAGCGAGCTCTTGGGCGAGAGCGTATCACGAATCCATCAGATTCGGTTAATCAAAAACAACACAACAGTCGCACAATCGATTTAGATTTATTGGCTTATGGCGAATTAACTCACTCGAGTCCAGACCTTACATTACCACACCCCAGAATTCAGGATCGGTTATTTGTGTTGTTGCCCTTACTGGATGTTGCCCAAAATTGGACGCATCCGATCCTTAATCTGTCGTTACTTGAGTTGCAACAGCAGTGTATTGATAAAAATCAAACTGAGCCGATCGAGCAGGTGCTTCAAAATCCGGCCTCGCAGTATGATTTGACAGCAATGAAATACGTAGCGATTGAGGGAAATATTGGAGCGGGCAAAACTTCTTTGGCACAAATGTTGGCTCGCGATTTCAATGGAAAGTTAATTTTGGAACGCTTCGCCGAAAATCCGTTTTTACCCCAGTTTTACCAGGATCCTGAGCGCTATGCATTCCCACTAGAGATGTCTTTTTTGGCCGATCGGTTTCAGCAGCTCGCCGAGCAAAGCGCCCAGTACGACCTGTTTAGCGATTTGATCATCACCGATTACGATCGCTATAAATCCCTGATTTTTGCCAAAATCACCTTGACGCCATCAGAATTTGATCTATATCAAAAGTTTTTTCATCAGATGCATCGCGAATTACCCAGACCTAAGGTTTATATTTATTTGGCCCAGTCTACTGATCGTCTGTTGGACAATATAAAAAATCGTGGACGTAGTTACGAGCAGTCTATCGATGCGGCTTATTTAAATAAAATACACTCGGGTTATCTGACTCATTTGAATAGTGAGACACATCAAGGTTATGTCATTCGTATTGATTTGACTGATTTAGATTTTGTTAATCGACGCGCCGATTATCTCGAAATTTTATCCCGAATCAAAGCCCAAATCGTTTAAAGGCTTCCCAAAGAACCATCCCGGCACTCACCGAAATATTGAGTGAATGTTTGATGCCGTGTTGGGGGATTTCTAATACGCCGTCACACAGGTCGACAATATCTTGAGCCACTCCTTTGACTTCATTACCAAAAACCAAAGCGACTGTAGAGTCGGGTGCTGTATCCCAGTTTTGGAGTAGGGTCGCCCCTTCAGCTTGTTCAACGGCCCAAACTTTGACCCCCTGATCCTTAAGCTGTGTTATAGCCTCATAGGTGTCGGAATGATAGGTCCAAGGCACACTTTCTGTGGCGCCAAGCGCAGTTTTGTGGATGTCGCGATGCGGTGGCCTGGCTGTGATTCCACATAAATGAATGTGGGCCGCCATAAAGGCGTCGGCTGTGCGAAACACCGAGCCGATATTATTCAGGCTTCGGATATTGTCTAAGACCACATGGATGGGGTGGCGCACCATCGCTTGAACGGTGTTCAAATCAGGACGTTCTAGTTCACTATTTTCGAGCTTGCGGTATTTCATGATGCGTCACAAAAATAGTGCTTTATCGAGTGGCAAAGAATTGGACCAGAGAATTTTCTCAAATTTTATTTAATAAGTACCTTAGCCCGTCTAGCGCAATTTCCCCGAGCATGGCCAAAAAAGTAACGCCTTTAATGAAACAATACCAAGGGATCAAAACCAAGTATCCCGATGCGCTATTGTTGTTTCGTGTAGGGGATTTTTATGAGACTTTTGGGGAGGATGCTGTACGCGCGGCAGAAATTTTGAATATTACCTTAACGGCCCGAAATAATGGCGGTGATCAAACCGAGCTCGCGGGGTTTCCTCATCATGCGTTAAACACCTACTTGCCAAAACTCGTTATGGCGGGCTGCCGCGTGGCGATTTGCGATCAGCTTGAGGACCCCAAGCAAACTAAAAAAATCGTCAAACGCGGGGTTACCGAATTAGTGACCCCAGGTGTGGCCCTAAACGACGACATACTCCAGCGCAAAAGCAATAATTTTTTGGCGGCCGTGAGTGGGGACCAAAACTCAAGCGGGGTGTCGTTCTTAGACATTTCAACGGGTGAATTTTTAGTGGCTCAAGGCGACCGCGCTTATGTTGAGGCTTTACTCCAAAAATTTAGTCCTGCAGAGGTGCTTTGGCACAAAAAAGAGCGCAGGGCTATTCAAAAATTGAATGCTCAAAAAAGTCATGCCTTTTTTCTAGAGGATTGGGTCTTTCAAAGAGCTTATGCCGATGATTTACTGTTAGGACATTTTAAAACTAAAAGTCTCAAAGGATTTGGGGTTGAGAAACTTGAACTCGGTCTTATTGCTGCTGGGGCGATTCTTCACTATATCAGTACTACGCAGCACAGAGACCTCAGTCATATTACTAAAATTGCTCGTATCGCTGAGGATCAATACGTATGGATGGATCAATTCACCATGCGTAATTTGGAGCTGTTTTCGGGGTCAGGTTCAAGTGAGGCGACGCTCTTTGGGGTCATGGATCAGACCGTATCTCCCATGGGGGGACGGCTTCTTAAAAGATGGTTGGCTCTGCCATTAAATAACGTGGATCAGATTCAGGCGCGACACGAGATTGTGGGGTACTGGCATCAAAATTCGGAGTTACGCTAC
This sequence comes from Flavobacteriaceae bacterium, assembly GCA_965661835.1. Classification (GTDB taxonomy): domain Bacteria; phylum Bacteroidota; class Bacteroidia; order Flavobacteriales; family Flavobacteriaceae; genus BACL21. Next base: position 24,925 of record CBFIFD010000015.1, read on the forward strand.
GAGTTACGTCATGCATTAAAGGGCGTGGGTGATCTCGAACGACTCATTTCCAAAACAGCAACCGGTAAAATTAATCCCAAAGAGGTGCGCTATTTGGCCGACTCACTTACTGCAGCGGCTCCTATTGCACAGGCTGGACTCAAAGCAGATCTTAAGGCGCTCAATACACTGGGGGCTCAAATCGATTTATGTCCTGATCTCGTCGATTTGATTCATACGCAGCTTCAAGAACAAGTCCCGGCAATGCTCAGTAAGGGCTCCGTGATGGCCCAAGGGGTCAGTATTGAGCTTGATGAACTGCGCTCCATCGCGCAAGGCGGTAAAACTCATCTCGAACAGATGTTGCAAGAACATCAAGAGCAGACTGGAATCCCATCGCTGAAAATTGCCTCTAACAACGTTTTTGGTTACTATATCGAAGTGCGCAACACCCATAAGGATAAGGTGCCTGAGCATTGGATTCGAAAGCAAACTCTGGTCAATGCAGAGCGTTATATCACCGAAGAACTTAAAACCTATGAGGCTAAAATATTCGGAGCGGAAGAACGCATCGCCGTCCTTGAGCAAGAGCTCTTTACGGAACTTGTTCAAAAAATCATGCCGTTTATCGGTGCGGTTCAAAAAACTGCAGCGGCCTTGGCCCAAATCGATTGCCTACTGGGGTTTGCCGAGTTGGCTGTGATCAATAATTACAGCTGTCCTGAACTGAATCAGGGTCATGCACTAGACATCACACAAGGTCGTCATCCGGTCATTGAACGCCACCTGCCCGAGGATAACCCGTACATTGCCAATGATTTGTTTTTGGACCGAGAAACCCAGCAAATCATTATGATCACAGGGCCAAATATGAGTGGTAAAAGTGCCTTGCTGCGCCAAACTGCACTGATTGTGATTATGGCTCAAATGGGCTCTTTTGTGCCCGCTGAGGCTGTGCATATGGGTGTGGTGGATAAAATATTTACCCGTGTCGGGGCCAGCGACAACATTGCCCAAGGAGAGTCTACGTTTATGGTCGAGATGAATGAGACGGCCAGTATCTTAAATAATGTTTCTGAACGCAGTTTAATCTTGCTCGATGAAATAGGTCGCGGGACCAGTACCTACGATGGGATCTCCATCGCTTGGGCTATTAGTGAATACTTGCACGAGCATCTCACTCAGGCTAAAACACTTTTTGCCACCCATTATCACGAACTCAATGAGATGACCCAGTCCTTTGACCGAATTAAGAATTTTAATGTCTCCATAAAAGAGCTCGACGATACGGTTTTGTTTTTACGGACTCTAGTTTCAGGGGGCTCGGAGCATAGTTTTGGGATTCATGTGGCCAAAATGGCGGGGATGCCGAGCGCAGTGATACAGCGATCTGAAGCTATTTTGAGGCAACTCGAATCTTCACGATCTTCGTCGGATAGCGCGGCCTCGGCTGCCACCTCGGCCGCAGACTCAATGCAACTTAGTTTTATACAATTAGACGATCCACTACTCGAGGATATCAAACAAAAAATACTCAACACCGATATTGACAATCTCACCCCTATGGCGGCGCTTATGACGCTGAATGATATCAAAAAGCTCTTGATGGGTCGTACAGAAAAAAAGGCCGATAAATAGGGGGTTACCCATTATTTTTTCGAAATTTTCCCTTTGTATTTATCCTAAATATTTTAAATTTGCTCCCGCCTTCGACAGAAGGAATGTTCACATTCAAAACGCGAAAATAGCTCAGTTGGTAGAGCGCCACCTTGCCAAGGTGGAGGTCGCGGGTTCGAATCCCGTTTTTCGCTCCACAAAGCCGAACGCGTTCGGCTTTTTTTATCACTGCTGCAGAAGTGGTGGAATTGGTAGACACGCTGGACTTAAAATCCAGTGGACAGTAATGTCCGTACGGGTTCAAGTCCCGTCTTCTGTACAAAAACCCCGGCTATTGCCGGGGTTTTTTGTTTCTTAATGATTTCGCCCGTTGTATTCAGTATGGTCAATGCCGTGACCGCTTGACAATTAATTTATGTGTGGTCTTTTGGTTTGGTGTTTCTAACGTGACAAAATAAACACTACCTTGGGTTAGATTGGCAATGTCTTTTTCGAAATGATTGACGCCCAAAGTTAAATTTGACAGTACGGTGCGGTCGATGATTTTGCCATTCAAATCCCGAATAATCAAGGCCGTTTGCGCGACATTTAAGAGATTAAAGGCAATTTTTAATTTACCATCATTAGGATTAGGATAGATCTTTAGGTTTACGGGGTTGTTACTGGATTCGTTCAAATCGTCGTTGGAAAGGATTCCCGGTTTTCTGATGAACACTTTAAATATTTGATTGCTTGCACTACTTTGAGTGCCCTCATTGATAAAGAATATATTGGGCTGAGAACTACTGATTCCTCCGTAAATGTAACCAATCAAGGTATTTTCGGTGCTGAGATTGTCGAGCTTGAACACTTCGTTGTCATAATGAGGGAAGTCCAAATTCGGAATAAACTCAGCTCCAGCCCCCAGTAATGCGGGCATTTCTGTAGCTAATTTGTATTCGGCTAAATTGCCCTCACTGTCTCTGGTAACCCGAGCAATTGTATTGACAAAAGGTACGTTGTCGTCTTGAACTAAAGTTCCATTTTCATCATAGAACTGGGCAATACCGCCAAAAAAGACCGTGTGCATTTCGTTTTCCTGTTGGCTATAAATGGGCAGTACGGGGCAGTGATAATGATTGTAGTACTGCTGAAAATTATTATCCACCGAGTACCCGTCACTATCTACGGTGACCGAATTCAAAAACGGCAAATTTACTGTGGGTTGAAAAACCCCAGAAAACATCGTGATGCCTTCCTCCCCATTAGGCAAAATTTGATGTTCTGCATTATAGTCTCTTCTATGCAAGTTTTCTGAGTCCAAATGAGGAGTCAAATGGGTGATATTTATTGTTGTTCCATTATCAGAAAGATTAAACTTTCTAATGCCATCCGTGTATTCCTGGACAAATCCAGGGCCATTATTTGGCCCTACTGGGTTATAAACGCCAATAAATTTTTGACCACCCAATAAGTAAAACGTGTCTCCAATTTTTTTCAGACGCCCCCCGGTGACCTGAAATTCTGGATCTGTTATCTGTCGAAAATAGGGGCTAATATCTGTGCTGTTTATTATGCCATAAATAACGTCTGACACTTTAATGGCGGTGAGTTTGTCATGAGTGGTGTGATCGCCCGCAGTGGGACTATACCCGTACCCCCCGAGACAGTAGAGATAATCTCCTTCTTGAAAGAACTCTAGGTTGGTGGAGCTCAATTGCTCCATTATTGGCTGAGGAAGTGGGGTCAGTGGGGCTGTCCAGATCTCTAATGAACTCGGATCAATCACAATGAGTTGATTGTTATTGCCTGCTTCATCAAATGCAGCCCAGGGTTGTCTCCTGTGCAATCCGTCTAATCGTCCGCCCACAATGAGCCATTTGCCATTGGCTTGTCCAAAGGCGTAAGATTGTAAGCCCCCAAGATTTGGCACGTTTATGGGTTCTAAACTAATTTCAAAGGGTGCGGTTTGTGCGTGTAAGCCGATAGTTTGCAAAGCAAAACTAATGAGTAAAACGGTTTTTTTTAAGGTCTGAATCATAGGGGTTAAGTTAAAGTTCAAATTTAAAGATAATAAAAAATAGACCTTGTGACCTGAGTTACTTAAGCGCTTTGGTACTCTTAGGCTTGATGCCTACCTTTGCAAAAAAAACTATGTTAAGAATGTTATTTGGCGGACTGCTTTGTTTTTCCGCTTTTGGCTGTGGCCAAAAATCTATGGCGCAAGAGCCTGTTGAGTCCATCTACGATATCGCCATTGAAGGAATCGATGGCAAGCCACTAAATCTGGCTCAGTACAAAGGAAAAAAAATACTTTTTGTTAACGTGGCCTCGGAATGTGGGTTCACAAAACAATACGACGCCCTTCAGGAGCTCTATGAAAATCATAAGGATAAGCTCGTGGTGATTGGACTGCCCTGTAACCAATTCGGCGGTCAAGAACCGGGAGATGAAGCCGAGATTCAGTCGTTTTGTCGCGCTAATTTTGAGGTTGAGTTTCCAATGACCGAAAAAATAGAGGTCAAAGGCCCGGGACAAAACCCGATCTACCAGTGGCTCACTCAAAAAGCCAAAAATGGGTCCCATGACTCTTCAGTTAAATGGAATTTTCAGAAATACCTGGTCGATGAGCAAGGGCGCCTGATCGATTTCTTTTATTCAATCACGAAGCCTGATAGTCAAAAAATTATCGGATTGCTCTAAACACAGAATTTCCTAATCAAAGGAATCGAGCGGGTCCTTATTTTACTCTTATGAAGAAATATTTTAACCTATTTGACTTTCGCCAAAAGGTAGATTATAAAATTGAAGTGTTGTCTGGACTTACTGTAGCACTGGCCTTAGTGCCAGAGGCTGTTGCATTCGCTCTATTGGCAGGACTTTCTCCGCTGACCGGGCTCTACGCGGCCTTTATGATGGGGCTGGTAACGGCGATTTTCGGAGGACGCCCGGGAATGATTTCTGGAGCTACGGGAGCGGTTGCTGTGGTTTTTATTGGCCTAATCGCTCAGTTAAGGGTTTTATACCCTGAAATGGGTATTGAGCAGATTACCGAGTATATATTCTTGACAGTAATTCTGGCAGGAGTGCTCCAATTGATTTTTGGATTTTTGCGCTTGGGTAAATTTATTCGTCTGGTACCACAGCCTGTGATTTTCGGTTTTGTCAATGGTCTGGCGATTATCATTTTTATGGCTCAGTTGCCTCAGTTTACAGTAAACAGCACTGATCCATCTGCGCCTTGGATGCAGGGAGCGGCACTGTACAGTTTTATGGGGCTGGTGGCTTTGGCCATTCTAATTGTATGGGGTCTACCTAAACTAACCAAAGCCTTTCCGTCGGGGTTAGCCGCAATTCTGACGATTTTCGCCCTTGTTTACTTTTTTGACATTGAAACTTCTACTGTAGGGGACATCGCCTCTGTGCGCGGAGGATTTCCAGTGCCTTCTATTCCTGATGTGCCTTTTAATCTGGAAACCTTTTTACTCATTTTACCTTTCTCTGCGATCGTGGCTGGAGTGGGTCTCATCGAAAGCTTGTTGACCTTGAATATTGTCGATGAAATTACTCAGACTCGAGGGCGCAGCAATAAAGAAGCTGTGGCACAAGGTGGTGCAAACATCCTCTCTGGTTTTTTCTTGGGGATGGGCGGATGCGCCATGATTGGTCAAAGTTTGATCAATATTTCTTCGGGATCGCGAGCCCGACTCTCGGGTATTGTCGCTGCAGTTATGTTGCTGGTTTTTGTGATGTTTGGTGCACCGATAATAGAACGCCTGCCCATGGCTGCTCTGACTGGACTTATGATAATGGTTTCTGTGGGAACTTTTGAATGGGCGAGTTTCCGGGCCCTTAATAAAATGCCAAAGTCGGATATTTTTGTCATGGTTTTAGTGACAATGGTCACAGTGCTCTCGCACAATTTGGCGATTGCTGTACTTATCGGGGTGATTGTTTCTGCCTTAGTATTTGCCTGGGATAACTCCAAAAGAATACGTGCGCGTAAGCACATTGATAGCCACGGGGTGAAGCATTATGAAATTTATGGCCCTTTGTTTTTTGGCTCTGTGGCGGTGTTTAATGAAAAATTTGATATCGCCAATGATCCTCAGGAGGTGATTATTGATTTTCAAGAAAGTCGTGTGGTCGACATGTCGGCTATTGAAGCGCTTAATGGACTTACAGAGCGTTATGCTGCCCAAGGAAAGCGCGTGCGCCTAAAGCACTTAAGCGCAGATTGTTTGAAACTCTTGCGCAATGCCGAGCAGATCATCGATGTAAATGTGATGGAAGACCCTCATTATAAGGTGGTAACGGATATTTTGTAGTTTTTGTAATTATTTTTTCTCTAGAATTTTGGAAAAACAAAATACACCCACTACTTTTAACTCAATGAAAAGACAATTTTTAAATAACAATTGGTGGCCTCACGAAACTTCTGTCTCGTGAACTAGCTGTTGTTATCTATATCATACAAAGCCCATCGTTCGCGATGGGCTTTTTTTTAACCCAATTTGATTTAAATGATGTAATTATGGAACGAAAAATTTTGCTTAGCGAAAAAGAAATCCCGGAGCAATGGTATAATATCATTGCGGACATGCCGAACAAACCTCTGCCGCCG
>CBFIFD010000015.1:31222-41258 GCA_965661835.1 Flavobacteriaceae bacterium
GATCCAGGAACCCTGGAGCCGATCGGGCCTGAGGCCTTAGCGCCCTTATTTCCGATGGAGCTGATCAAGCAAGAGGTAACCACAGATAAATACGTGACCATCCCCGATGAGGTGCGCAACATTTACAGTATCTGGCGACCCACGCCAATGTTTCGTGCCTACAACTTGGAGAAATTATTGGATACCCCTGCTAAGATTTATTATAAATACGAAGGGGTCAGTCCTACAGGGTCTCACAAACCCAACACGGCAGTAGCCCAAGCCTATTACAATAAACAGGAGGGGGTTAAAAAAATTACCACCGAGACCGGAGCCGGTCAGTGGGGGAGCGCACTGAGTTTTGCGTGTCAGCACTTTGGAATTGATTGTGAGGTGTATATGGTACGACTATCCTATGATCACAAGCCTTACCGAAAAGTCATGATGAATACCTGGGGCGCAAAGGTTCATCCGTCACCCTCTGAGGCCACTGAAATTGGCAAGAAGATTTTAGCAGAGCATCCAGATACTACGGGTTCTTTAGGCATTGCTATTTCTGAGGCTATTGAGGTCGCCGCTAAAGACGAACAGACTAAATATGCCTTAGGGAGTGTTTTGAACCACGTAAAACTCCATCAAACCATTATCGGTCAAGAAGCCATTAAACAGATGGAAAAAGCTGGAGATATGCCAGATATTGTCATTGCACCCTTTGGTGGGGGGTCAAATTTTGCTGGGCTCGCCTTTCCGTTTTTGCGTTTGAATTTTGATGAAGGGCGCAATATTAGATGCATCGCCAGTGAGCCGTCCTCTTGTCCAAAACTCACCCGCGGAGTTTTTCGATATGATTTTGGAGACACTGCTGGTATGACTCCATTATTGCCTATGTACACTCTAGGACATGACTTTGTTCCAGCACCGATTCATGCTGGGGGGCTGCGTTATCACGGAGCTGGAGTGATTGTTAGTCAGCTCTTAAAAGATAAACTTATTGAGGCGCGAGCCCATGACAATCTCGAAGTCTTCTCGGCAGGGGTTAAGTTTGCAAAGGCCGAAGGAATCATTCCGGCGCCAGAGGCAACCCATGGTATTGCTACGGCCATTGCTGAGGCCGAAAAATGTAAAGAGGAGGGTGTGTCGCGTACGATACTCATTAACCTATGTGGACACGGGAACTTCGATATGAAAGCCTACCAAGATTATTTTGCGGGTAATATTGTAAAGCACGAGCTCACCCAAAAAGAAATAGAAGCCTCTATCGCTAAACTGACCACCCCATTGATCCCGTAAACTGCTATGATTTAAAGTTTAATATGTTGTTTAATTAGTTGTTTTGGTTAATTCCCTCACCCCTGAATCATTTATTGGTTTGGGGGTGAGTTTTTATTGTGATTTCAGAACCGTAGTCCCAGTAATATTTAGAACTCTTTAAAAAAATCAGATAGCGATATATCTAATGCGTCACATATTTGATAAAGTACTTGAATAGAAACGTTGGTGTTTCCTTTTTCAATGATCCCGATATATTTGCGATCTAGGTTCGCTAAATGAGATAAACCTTCTTGAGACAGATTAATTTTTAGCCTGAGTTCCTTAATTCGATCTGCGACTTTTTGATTCATACGCAATAATACCTCATACGCGTGAAACGTTGGACTATTTTGGTGCGGTAGCTGTGCGAATTCATAAATTCGTAGTTGATTTTTTTCTCTGTACACTCATTTTGAATCCAGTATTGAACTATTTGAGAAATAAAAAGCATGTGTTTGTAACTTGAGACTGTTTATGGTCAAATAGGAGATTCGGCCTATTGTCCCAAAATTAGCTACCTTTAAAAAAGCTTGTGAAGCAATTTGCGGGTAATGAGAGTGAGTTTGTGCTTGTTCTCGAGAATTATTAACCAAAACAAATACAATGAAAAAACTGATTTTTTTAATGGTTGCCTTGGTCTCTTTTGGCGCAATGGCACAAGATTCAAGTGCTTATTTAGCGTTGAATGTCGGCGCTTCTTTTCCGGGCGGTGATATTACTACAGATACCGACATAAATACGGGTCTGGACTTTAATTTAAACTTTGGCTACAGATTTTCTGAGGCTTGGGGTGCCACAGCCACCTGGGGTGCATCTGCTTTTGCTTTTGATGATGAAGCTGGAGATACTGCCGCTTTTGGCGCGGGATATATAGGATTAGGGCCTATGTATACAGTAAGCCTGGGAGATAACCTTTCTTGGGATATCAAGCCTCAATACCTATTAGGTCTCTCTGGTCTTTATGATTTTGAAGGAGGATCTGATGACGTTACATACACTGGTAGTGGATGGATGTTGGGTCAGTCTTTTGTTCTAGGTACTGGTCAAGGATTTAAAATCGCATTGAATATAGATTACCTCAGTGGTGAATATACTGAAGCTGAGTTCGATGGATCAACTATTGATATTGATTCTGACAATGCTTATTCTCACTTTACGGTGGGTATCGGCGCGCGATATAATTTCTAAAATCGATTTTATCGATATTTAGAGGTATTGATAAAACAACAAAAGCCCTCACAATGTGAGGGCTTTTGTTGTTGCTGAGTGTTTGATTCAGATTAGGCGTCTGCCTGAGCATCTGCAGCGTCAGTAGCCTCCTCAGCAGCGTCCTCTGCAGCGTCAGTAGCCTCCTCTGTGGCCTCAGCCGCATCTTCTGCAGCACCTTCGACAGCCTCAACGGCATCTTGCGGCGCTTCTTCTACGGCCTCTACTGCAGCCTCAACGGCTTCCTCTGTTTTCTTTTCAGTCTCTCTACAAGAAGTAACAGAAACGATCATAGCCAACGCGGCAAAAGTGATCAATACTTTTTTCATAATTAATAGGTTTAATGATTAAATTTTTCGTGTAATAAAGATATAATAATTTACCTATTGATTGTTAGTGAGTTAGCATAAATTTTAAATGGAATATTTCCTGAATTTACATGGAATATTTCCAAAATATGTTTATTTTTAACCAATGAAGCAACAATTATCTATAGAAGTACGTCGATTTAAAAAAATTCGGGAGGATCAGGGCCATACCCAACAGTCATTTGCAGCGCTACTCGGTATCAAAGGAACTACAGCAGATATCGAACGCGGTAAAACTAAAATTACTGGTTCGGTAGTGATGGAGCTTTTACGTCAGTTTGAGATCAATCCCCTTTGGCTCTTTGGCCAGAGTTATGAGATGAATTTGAGTTTAGACCAAAGCACGGTTCAGCCTAAAGTAATTGCTGTAGATCCTCAGGGAGAGGATACGATTTTATTAGTAAATCAGAAGGCAGCCGCGGGCTATCCGCATAATATTCAAGATGTGACTTGGGTTGGAAATTTACCTGCCTTTCACATGCCATTACCTGAATTTCGTAATGCCACATACAGAGGATTTCAAGTCGAAGGAGACAGTATGCTGCCTAGAATACGACCCAAAGAATGGGTGTTAGGCCGGGCTGTGGGTCATATTGCTGAGGCGTCAGACCAAAAAATATATATTGTCGTTCTCCATGATTCTGTATTGGTCAAAAAACTTGAAAAGATTCAAGGGATGCCCCATAAAGTGCGTCTCGTTTCGTTAAACCCCGAGTATCTGCCCATTGAGGTGGCCACCAAGGATATTCAAGAACTCTGGCAAGTCAATAGTAAACTGAGTTTTGGACTTGAGGAGCCCAGTGAAAGTAGTCTTTTAAGACAATTACAAAAGTCTATGAATGAGCTCAAAGGTCAAATCAATCGCCTGAGTCAGTAAGATCATTTGTTTTAGAATTTTGTATCTCCTTGGGATTGCAACATCGTCAACTGTTTAATAATGTGCTCGGTGGCTCCTGATCGCTCTTGGACATAATTCTGATTGACCACTCCCATAGTTTTATACGCTGTAGCGTTCTGTACCCATGGCGACAATAGATCGCGGACCTCTTGAGACTGACTGACTACCTTTATTCCGCCCAGTGAAACTAAATCTTGGGCCTCAGGAAATTTATCATGGATCGGCCCGATAAAAATCGGAAGACCAAAAGCAGCTGGCTCCAAGATATTGTGAAGCCCACTGTGTCCCATTCCTCCGCCGACATACGCCAAATCTGCACTGGCATAAGCCCTAGATAGATGACCGATTGTATTGATAATAAGGACCCGAGCAGTGCTTATTTCTGGAGTTAATGATCCGCTGTAAACACCACACGGCAGCTTAATCTTATGCTGCAACCTTATGATTTCATCCGGGTTTAAATCATGTGGTGCTATGATAAATTTAACTTGGCTCTCGGCAAATTCATTGATCGCCTCAAACCAAATATTGTGATCCTCGGGCCAGGAGCTACCCAGAATGACGCAGGGATCATTTGACCTAAAGGCCTCGAGGAAATCTAAGGCATTGTTGTCTTTGGTTTGGGCCCAAACACGATCAAAGCGCGTATCGCCGCCTATACTGCACCGGTGAATTCCATGCCGTTGTAGCGACTCAAGTGAATCTTGATCCTGAACAAAAATATGAGTTAAGGCGCTTAAATGTTGTCGCATAAACCCTCCCGCAGGCCCAAAGATCCAATGATTTTTTTTAAATCGTGCAGCGATGACAAAGGTGGGAATATCAAGTCTTTTTAATTGAGATAAATAATTGGGCCACAGATCACTTTTGACCATAAACGCCGCATTTGGATTTAAGACTTCGACAAATTTCTTCGCGTTGCTATGACTGTCCCAAGGTAGGTAGACCACCATATCAGCTAAAGGCGTTTTTTGCTTTGGGGCAAAACCAGAGGGTGAGAAAAAGCTCAATATGATTTGATGCTCAGGATATTCCTGGCGCATCCACTCGAGTATCGGTCGTCCTTGCTCAAATTCTCCCAATGACGCGCAGTGCATCCAAAGTCGCTTGCGGTTTTTGGGGTCGAGACTTTGAAGTTGAGTCCAAGTATCATTCCTGCCGTTCCAGAACGCACGGAGTTTTTCTGAACCGACCCACTGCAATGGACGTAGCAGTAGATGTCCCAAAAAACTAAGTGAATTATAGAGGATTTTTCCCATACGACTTAATCGCTAAATTACGGTTCTTTAGGCAATTCTATGGCGCCTATAGGTCAAATTTTCGTAGTTTTGACACAGTCAAATTGCGAGAAATGAAAAAAATACAAATGGTTGACTTGCAGGGTCAATACGCCGATATTAAAGACCGAGTTAATGCTTCCATGCAGGAAGTAATAGATTCTGCGAGCTTTATCAATGGCCCTGAGGTCAAGGCATTTCAAAAAGAATTAGAGGCCTATTTAGGAGTAAAGCACGTCATACCATGTGCCAACGGCACCGATGCGCTTCAAATTGCTATGATGGGTCTAGGACTGAAGCCAGGAGATGAGGTAATTACTGCCGATTTTACATTTGCAGCAACCGTGGAGGTTATTGCATTACTGGGCCTTACCCCCGTGCTGGTCGATGTAGACCCAGTAAATTTCAATATCGATCTTGATGCGGTGGAGCGTGCCATAACTCCACGCACTAAAGCCATTGTGCCGGTTCATTTATTTGGACTTGCGGCAAATATGGAGCCCCTGATGACTCTCGCCAAAAAACACGATTTGTACGTCATAGAAGACAACGCCCAGGGTATTGGTGCCAATTACACGTTTGAAGATGGGCACAAAGATAAAACTGGAACCATCGGCCATGTCGCTTCTACTTCATTTTTCCCGTCAAAGAATCTGGGATGTTATGGAGATGGCGGAGCTATTTTTACCAATGATGACGATTTAGCCTACACGCTTAGAGGTATTGTTAATCACGGAATGTACAAGCGCTATCATCATGATGTGGTTGGGGTAAATTCGCGTTTGGATTCACTTCAAGCTGCTGTGCTGCGTGCTAAATTACCAAAGTTAGATCAGTATAATGCCGCGCGCCGACGCGCTGCGGCGGCGTACACCAGAGCGTTTGCTCAGGTGTCAGGCGTGACTACGCCCAGCGGCGCTTGCGGCCCCGAAACGGGAATTTGCGCCCAATGCGATTGTCATGTTTTTCATCAGTATACTTTGAAAATTGATGGCGTTGATCGTGATGCTCTGGTCAAACATTTAGCAGCCCACAACATTCCATGCGGGGTGTATTATCCGATACCGCTACACGCTCAAAAAGCCTACAGTGATGAGCGCTACGATGAGGCAGACTTTTCGGTGACCAATGATTTAGTCCAGTGTGTGATCTCTCTACCCATGCATACCGAGCTAGACGAAACCCAAATTGAGTTTATTACCAAAACTGTAATTGAGTTTATTCAAAACCATCGCAATGGGTAAAATACTAGTAACTGGAGGATTAGGATATATTGGGTCACATACCGTAGTGGCGTTACACGAGAGCGGTTATTCGGTTTTGATTGTGGATGATTTGTCTAATTCTGAGGCTGAAGTGCTTCAGGGACTCAATGAAATTTTGGGATTTAAACCAGAGTTTATTCAACTAGATTTGCGAGATAAAACCGCGGTAACCCAACTATTTGAGGACCATTCTTTTAATGGCGTGATTCATTTTGCCGCTAGCAAGGCAGTGGGTGAGAGTGTAGAAAATCCATTGTTGTATTACGAAAACAACATCAATGGTTTAGTGTACGTTCTGCAGAATTGCATCGCTCATGGGGTACACAATTTTATTTTTTGTTCTTCTTGTACGGTCTACGGAGAGCCGGATCAATTACCCATCGACGAATCAGCCCCAATTAAACGGGCACTATCTCCATACGGTAATACCAAACAGATCGCCGAGGAAATACTCCATGATTTATGCAAAGTCAGCTCGATGCGGACCATTTTACTGCGTTATTTCAACCCCATCGGGGCCCATGATTCAGCCTTAATTGGTGAATTACCTAAGGGCGTTCCTCAGAATCTCGTGCCCTTTATTACCCAGACCGCCGCTGGATTGCGTCAAGAACTCTCAGTTTTTGGGGATGATTACCCTACACCGGATGGGAGTTGTATTCGAGATTATATCCATGTTATGGATTTGGCCGAGGCGCATGTGGTCGCTCTGGACCGCCTTGTGAACAAGGCACAACAAGAGCCTGTAGAAGTGTTCAATCTCGGCACCGGGCAAGGCAATTCAGTGCTCGAAGTCATTAAGACCTTTGAGCAGGCTACCGGGGCAAAACTTCCTTATAAAGTAGTGGGCCGACGCGCGGGTGACGTCATTGCAGTTTACGCAGACACAACTAGAGCGACAGAGGTGCTTGGCTGGTCGACCAAAAGAGATTTATCCGCCTCACTGGCCTCGGCTTGGGCCTGGGAAAAACGCATCCGCGGATTGTAATCCGATTGCCCCGAGTATTATTGCTTGATTTTCTCCGAATGTTATTTGAGTGTTCCCTGAATGTTCATTGAATCGGCATATGATTTTGGCCCGAATTACAGTGCAGCTTTTTCGGTTTCTGCGGAGCGGTCAATTTTTTTAACCAATCCCTGTAAGACATTTCCTGGTCCAACTTCAATAAATGCAGCAGCACCATCTTGAATCATTTGTTGGACACTTTGGGTCCATCGAACAGGAGCTGTGAGTTGAGATAATAAATTGCTCTTGATTTCGGATGGGTCAACCACAGCTGAAGCCGATACATTTTGATAAACCGGACAAATCGGAGTCGAAAAATGCGTGGTTTCGATGGCTTGACCCAATTCATCTTGGGCCGGTGCCATTAGCGGACTATGGAATGCACCACCTACAGGCAAAATAAGTGCACGACGCGCTCCGGCCTCTTTTAACTTTTTACAGGCTTCTTCTACGGCAGAGACACTGCCCGAAATGACCAATTGCCCTGGGCAATTGTAGTTTGCCGCCACAACAGTTCCTGGGGTATCGTGACAAATCTGCTCCACGATGCTGTCCTCAAGACCCAGAACGGCGGCCATTGTTGAAGGTTCTAAACTACACGCTTTTTGCATCGCCTGAGCGCGCTTTGAGACTAACTTAAGGCCATCTTCAAAGCTCAATGATTGATTGGCTACCAGGGCAGAGAATTCACCGAGAGAATGCCCAGCGACCATATCGGGCGTAAACGAATCGCCCAGAACTTGGGCCAAAATTGTGGCGTGCAAAAATACGGCAGGTTGTGTGACCTGTGTTTGTTTTAAATCCTCTGCAGAGCCTTCAAACATGATTTTGGTAATGTCAAAGCCCAAAATTTTATTGGCTTGATCAAAGAGAGATTTTGCCCGTGGAGATTGCTCGTAAAGATCTGACCCCATTCCACTGAATTGGGCGCCTTGTCCAGGAAATATATATGCCTTCATAAGTCTAGTTTTAGGTTGCTCGGGTGAGCGCTTTATTGTCTTGCGTTATTGGGATTATTTTTCCTATAGTAGGTGTCAAAGGTAAAGGGGTACTTATGTCTTTCATCCTTCGGGTGCGCGATACGGGACTGATGCTCCCATATAGTTCGATCAATTTCAGGAAAAAAAGTGTCGCAGTCAAAGGACCCATCCACATGAGTAATTTCTAAACAATCTGCATAGTCCATACCCAATTTATAAATTTCTCCACCCCCTATAATGAAGGGTTGTGGATCATTTTTGACCTGTGCCAAGGCTTGGGCCATACCTTGAACAACAACAACATCCTCGGGGGCTTGATAATCCAAATTCCTGGTAATGACGATGTGTTTACGATTTGGAAGTAACTTTGGAAACGACTCAAAAGTTTTGCGGCCCATAATGATATGGTGTCCGGTAGTCAATGATTTGAATCGCTTAAAGTCATCAGGCAAATGCCAGACCAGATCGTTATCTTTTCCCAGTTCGCCGTTTGCACCAATGGCAGCTATCATTGTAATCATAAGCGTACTATTTAGCTACTGAATTCGTAGATCTACGGAATTATTTTCCTGTTTTAAAATCAAATGGTACAGTGTATTGTATCGACTTGGGCTTACCAGCATACATTCCGGGGCGTGCCATTTTCGGAATTAAACTGATATTTCGTCTGGCCTCCTCTTGCAATGAAGCTGCGCCTCCACTGACCTTTTTAATTTCAACCATCCCCTCAGTATTGATGATAAATTCAACGATGACTCGACCTTGGGTATTGCTTTTGTACGCCGCAGCGGGATACTTAAAGTTCTTAATCACGTGTTGGGTAAGCTTTTGGGTAAAGCACTTTTGTAAATTAGTCCCAGATTGATTTTCACAACCGTCCCAAACTGGAGCGATTTCTTTCATGGTGACTTTATTTTTGTCCACAGTGCCCCAATCTTGGGCGGTCATAAGATTTGTTACAAAGAGTAAGCAAATGGTGAGTATGTATTTAGTCATAGTCAATATTTTTAATTTTTCTTAATGATCTTAAGACGAATATTTAGACGGCCACTGCACCTTTGATATGCGGATGCGGATCATAGTCAGTTAGCGTAAAATCCTCAAAAGTAAAATCGAAAATATCCTTTATTTCAGGATTTAAGTGCATTTGAGGTAGCGGTCTTGGCTCACGTGAGAGTTGCAGCTCGAGTTGCTCCATGTGATTGCTATAAATATGTGCATCGCCAAAGGTGTGCACGAAATCTCCTGGAGCATAACCGCAGACTTGAGCCATCATCATAGTCAATAGGGCGTATGAGGCAATATTAAAGGGTACCCCGAGAAATATATCGGCACTGCGCTGATAAAGCTGGCATGAAAGTTTTCCATCGGCTACATAAAATTGAAAAAAAGCATGACAAGGCGGAAGCGCCGCTTTGCCATTGGCCACATTTTCTGCAAATGATTGTTTTGTATTTGGAAGCACCGAAGGATTCCATGCACTAACAAGCATGCGACGACTGTCAGGATTGTGTTTTAGCGACTGGATGACTTCTTTGATTTGGTCAACGCCCTCACTGTTCCAGTTGCGCCATTGATGACCGTATACTGGGCCAAGATTGCCGTTTTCGTCGGCCCATTCATTCCAAATACGCACCCCCTGTTCTTGCAGGTAGGCGATATTCGTCTCTCCTTTAAGAAACCATAAAAGTTCATAAATGATTGACTTTAAATGGAGTTTTTTGGTGGTAACCATCGGAAACCCTT
>CBFIFD010000016.1:0-36647 GCA_965661835.1 Flavobacteriaceae bacterium
TCGGCTGCAACTTGTATTTACCGTTAGATCTTTTGCCAAAACTGTCCGGAAATAAATTTTACTATCATGAAATTATTGGATTCTCAGTAATCGACAAATCTCATGGCAATATTGGTACAATAACAGGAGTCAATGATCAAACCGCTCAAGCCCTTTTTGAAATTTCTCACGGAGATAAAGAAATTTTAATTCCAATTATAGACGAATTTATTCTCGAGGTTAATAGAGCAGAAAAAACCATTTCTGTCTCAACTCCTGACGGGCTTCTTGAACTCTAACTTTAATGTCCCACGACACCCACACATTTCACTTTAAAAAGTTTAGGGTCAATCAAGAACGCTGTGCGATGAAAATCGGCACAGACAGTGTCTTGTTAGCTGGCTGGACCCATATTCATTCAGATACTCAAAAGATACTCGATGTAGGAAGCGGTACCGGTGTCATATCATTAATGATGGCGCAAAGGTGCCCCAGTGCAGAGATTGATGGTGTAGAATTAGACCCTGATGCCTATGAGCAGTGTGTTGAAAATTTTGAACAAAGCCCATGGAATCTCAATTTATTCAATTACCACTGTAGTTTTCAGGAGTTCACCGATGACATTGAAGAAGAATATGACTTGATCATCAGTAATCCGCCCTATTTCGATCACGGTGATCGCCCTGAGAGCAGTCGAAAGTTAGCACGCGATGCTACATCACTTCCATTGAAGTCTTTGATTATTGGCGCTCAAAAGCTATTGGCCAAAAATGGCCGTTTGGCTCTTGTATTGCCCGCTGAACAAGAATACAACTTACTCGCAATACTGGAACAGTATCATTTCACAATCCTGAGATTGACTCGTGTGCGCGGTAGAGCAGAGCGTCCCGTCAAAAGAATACTGGTTGAATGCGTCCAAATAACCAAAAATACTTCTACCCGTAGCATTCAAAATAAAGAACTCATCATCGAGCATCAACGACATATTTATACCCGTGAATATGAAGAATTAGTCAAGGAATTTTATCTCAAAATGTAGGCTAATACATTGGGTCTTTATAACTTTGCTTTATCAAAATTGATACTATGAAGCCTGATTTGTTTGAAGCCCCAGATTATTACAATCTCGATGACTTATTGACTGAAGAACACAAGCTCATCAGAGATGCGGCACGTGCCTGGGTAAAACGCGATGTATCTCCTATAATAGAAGATGCGGCTCAAAAAGCTGAATTTCCAAAATCTATCATTCCAGGACTCGCGGAAATTGGCGCATTTGGACCCTATATTCCAGTGGAATATGGGGGCTCTGGACTCGATCAAATCGCCTATGGTATTATCATGCAAGAAATAGAACGCGGCGACAGCGGCGTGCGCAGTACGGCCTCTGTTCAATCATCACTTGTCATGTACCCTATTTGGAAATACGGCAATGAAGAACAACGCCAAAAATACTTGCCAAAGCTCGCTACTGGTGAATGGATGGGATCTTTTGGTCTTACCGAACCAGATTTTGGAAGTAACCCAGGAGGAATGGTAACAAACTTCAAAGATATGGGGGATCACTATTTGCTCAATGGAGCTAAACTGTGGATTTCTAATTCTCCGTTTTGCGATGTCGCTGTGGTTTGGGCAAAAAATGAGTCAGGGCGTATTCACGGTCTTATCGTCGAGCGTGGCATGGATGGATTTACCACCCCCGAGACTCACAACAAGTGGTCTTTGAGAGCCTCAGCAACTGGAGAATTACTCTTTCAAGATGTAAAAGTCCCAAAGGAAAACTTATTACCGAACAAATCTGGACTCGGCGCTCCTCTTGGATGTCTTGATTCAGCGCGCTACGGGATTGCTTGGGGTGCAATTGGCGCTGCCATGGACTGTTATGACACTGCGCTCAGATACGCTAAAGAGCGGATACAATTTGGCAAACCCATTGCCGCCTTTCAACTTCAGCAGAAAAAGCTTGCCGAAATGATTACTGAAATAACCAAATCTCAGCTTTTAGCCTTCCGTCTAGGGCAACTCAAAGAGGAAGGTCGTGCAACTACCGCG
The DNA here is from genome assembly GCA_965661835.1 of Flavobacteriaceae bacterium. Lineage (GTDB taxonomy): Bacteria > Bacteroidota > Bacteroidia > Flavobacteriales > Flavobacteriaceae > BACL21. Next base: position 2,032 of record CBFIFD010000016.1, read on the forward strand.
CAAATCTCTATGGCCAAGCGCAACAATGTAGCCATGGCCATCAACATCGCGAGAGAAGCACGTCAAATACTCGGAGGTATGGGCATTACAGGTGAGTATTCGATCATGAGACATATGATGAACCTTGAAAGTGTGATTACTTATGAGGGAACACACGACATCCATTTATTAATTACCGGTTTGGATATTACGGGCGAAAACGCCTTCAAATAATCATATTAGAAAATTCAATAACATAGACTTTTTTCTGTTGAATTAGAGTTCTTATTTTGATCAAAAATTGACGATGATAGAAAAGGTGTTAGGAAGCATTGAACCGCTTCAGAGAGAAATTGTCAACCACGAGCTCTATACTCATATTGAACGACCACAAGATCTACATCGGTTCATGGAGCACCACGTATATGCTGTCTGGGATTTTATGTCCTTACTCAAAGCGTTACAAATCCAACTGACCGGAACCACCCTGCCATGGACCCCCAAAGGTAATCCAGAAATACGATATCTGATTAATGAAATAGTTTTGGCAGAGGAAACAGATCTCGATCTTGATGGCCAGAGAAAAAGTCACTTTGAAATGTATCTCGATGCCATGACCGACGCCGGAGCATCAACAGAAAAAATAATGATGCTGATTAGCAAGGTAAGTCAAGGGCTTCCTTGGCATCAAGCCGTGGCTGAGAGTCATAGCCCAGACTCAGTGCGATCCTTTTTAAGTTTTACCTTTTCGGTTATCGAATCTAATGAGCCACATAAAATTGCAGCAGCTTTCACTTTTGGCCGAGAGGACCTCATTCCTCAAATGTTTACCTCAATAATTCAATCAATCCAACGACAATTTCCAGAGGAAAATTTAGGACGTTTTCATCATTATTTCCAGAGACATATTGAATTAGATGACGACACCCATGGACCTCTTGCCTTAAAAATGATACAAGAATTATGTGGGGACAATCCTGAAAAATGGGAAGATGTTATCCAGGTTGCTACTGAGTCTTTAGAGCAACGCGTGAGGCTTTGGGATGGAGTCCTTGAGGAAATAAGGCTTGAAAATACTCCTGTAATTATTTAAGATTCTGGAGCAATAACTACTCTGAGGCCCTCGAGTTCTGGGGTTATGAATAACTGACATCCCAACCTAGAGGTGTCTTTAACGTGAAATGCATCGGCCAGCATTGCCAGTTCGTCGTCATTTTGTTCTGCCAACACATGATCACTCTCAATATAGCATTGACACGACGCGCACATAGCCATTCCGCCGCAGACCCCAATAGTCCCCTCAGCAGCTAAATCAAACAATCGGATGACCTCCATGAGGTTCATATTCATATCTGTCGGTGCGGTAACCTCGTAACGATGCCCGTCGCGGTCAGTAATAATAATACGTACATCTTGAGACATGGACATAGGATTAGTCGATGGACTTAACCACCGCTTTAGGCGCTTGTTTTTTTGTTCCATCAAACCCCTCTACACCCCCGACTGTCGTGTATTTCATGACATGACGCCGATCCGGATAGATTCGTTTAAAAGCGCTCTGACACATAAGCGTTGCTTCATGGAATCCACACAAAATAAGTTTGAGTTTGCCTGGGTATGTATTAACGTCGCCAATAGCGTAAATACCAGGAATATTTGTTTGATAATCCAAAGTATTATCAACTTTTATGGCACTCTTTTCGATGTCGAGACCCCAATTAGCGATTGGCCCCAACTTAGGCGCAAGACCAAATAAAGGGATGAATGCCGAACATGGGACCTCAAGGGTATTTTGCTCTACTTTTACCGAAACTCCTGTGAGTTTTTTTGCTCCTTTTAAACCAACAATCTCACCGGGGGTGATTAAGCGTATCTTCTTCTGATTTTTCAGTTCTTGCACTTTTTCGACACTATCCAAAGCACCCCGAAATTCATTGCGACGATGCACCAAGGTCACCGATGCCGCAATATCAGATAAATAGATACTCCAATCCAGAGCAGAATCACCGCCTCCTGCGATAACTATGTCTTCCCCACGATATTGCTCGGGATTTTTAATGAAATATGCCACCCCATTACCTTCATAAAATTCTAGATTCTTTATCGGAGGCTTGCGCGGCTCAAAGCTCCCCAACCCACCGGCAATTGCCACGACGGGGGCCCTGTGCTTGGTTCCTTGATCTGTCGTGACAACAAACGTATCATCATCTTGTTTTTCAATAGTTTCGGCACGTTCTCCTAAGGTGAACCCCGGTGAAAATGGGGCGATTTGTTCAAGAAGTCTCTCGGTCAAATCGCCTGCAAGAATCTCTGGATAGGCAGGGATATCATAAATTGGTTTTTTGGGATAAATCTCACTGCACTGTCCGCCTGGTTGTGGCAAGGCATCAATTAAATGACACTTGAGCTTCAGCAACCCGGCCTCAAATACTGTAAACAAGCCCGTGGGCCCTGCTCCTATAATCAATATATCTGTTCGTATCACTCGTTACTTTTTTTACCCAATAAATCTGAATAATTCATTTTATCTAGTCATTTCAATTTGACCTGGCCTGTCCTTAAATGTTTACCACCTCTTTTATTTCGGGAGCAAACTTTTGAATGGTCATTGCTACACCACTTTTTAAGGTCATTTGATTCACCGAACAATCAACGCAGGCCCCTTCAAGGCGAACCACTACTTTTTCTTGCGCGACACTAATCAAAGAAATATCTCCACCATCATTCTGTAAAAATGGACGGATTTCAGCTAATGCCAGCTCAATTCTATCATGTAAAGATCCTTGATTCATAATATTTTATTTTACAGCACTACATCCTGCCATAGTCGTAATTTTGATTGCCTCAGTCGGAGGAAGGTCCTTATTGCGACGAACGGTTTGACGCACCACTTCGCGAGTTAAAGAAACAAAGGCATCAGCGGCCATCGTTTCAGACTGAAGTGCCGCGGGATGGCCTACATCTCCGGATTCGCGAATACTTTGTACCAACGGTATTTCTCCTAAAAATTCAACTTCAAGATCTTCCGCTAAATGCTTCACACCATTTTGACCAAAAATATAATATTTATTGTCGGGTAATTCCGCTGGGGTAAAATAAGCCATGTTTTCTACCATACCGAGTACAGGCACCTGAATGTGTTCTTGGGCGAACATAGCCACTCCTTTTCGCGCATCGGCTAAGGCCACGTTTTGTGGTGTGCTTACCACGACAGCACCAGTTATTGGTAACGACTGCATAATACTCAAATGTATGTCACCAGTCCCTGGAGGTAAATCAACAAGGAGAAAATCTAATTCCCCCCAGGCCGCGTCAAAAATCATTTGATTTAAGGCTTTGGCAGCCATCGGCCCACGCCAAATCACGGCTTGATTCGGTTGAGTAAAAAATCCAATGGATAATATTTTCACACCATACTGCTCAACAGGCTCCATTTTGCTCTTCCCTTCAACGACAACAGATAAGGGACGAGCAGTAGCTAAATCAAACATAATCGGAATAGATGGGCCGTAAATATCCGCGTCTAAAACGCCTACCTTGAATCCCATTTTAGAGAGACTAATGGCTAAGTTTGTGGTTACAGTGGACTTTCCAACACCGCCCTTACCAGAAGCGACAGCAATTATGTTTTGAATTCCCTCAATGGGTTTACCTTTGATAAGTTGAGGACCCTGATCCGCAGCAGGGGGAACTTTTATGTTTACAGTCACGGAACCCTGAGTACCGAATTTTTCTTGAAACGCTTGATTGATATCGCCAATAACGCGCTTTTTTATGTGTAACGCGGGAGTTTTCAGAGTTAAATCAATCACCACCTCATCACCAAATACATTGATGTTAGAGACTGCTCCACTTTGACTGATACTCTGTCCTTCTCCGGGCAAGGTTAGTCGATCTAAAATCTCAATTATGTCCTTTTTCTGCATGGTCATGCCCGTATTTAGAATTATTCTAAAGGGCAAATATACCGAGAAAATTGGTCTTTACATAGCGCTTTTATGCCATGTTTTTTGAGCCTCCATGCCGAAAATATTTTGGATGATTCAGTCTTGTAAATCGGGTAACCAAAGGAGTTTTTGGAATTCCACGACACAATCCTGCTTTACCTCTACACCTTCATTAGCGAGCAATCGCTCCATGGTATCACGTCCAATAAAATGGTGTTTCCCGGTAAGCACTCCATTTCGATTCACTACTCGATGGGCTGGCACATCGGGTAAATTATGAGAAGCATTCATAGCATAACCTACAGTTCTAGAAGCCTGTGGTGCGCCAATGGCTCTTGCAATGGCCCCATAAGTACTGACCCGACCATATGGAATCTTACGAACCACAGCGTAAACCCGTTCAAAAAAATCACGTTTGTCACGTGTTACAATTGCTGCCATATGCGCACCATAGTTATTATCGAAATAATCGCCGTTATTCCGCCTAAGAGATAATTGACGTTGAATCCAAAATTACCAATAGGCAAACGACGACGAAAAAAATAGATATAAATCATCAGCATACTAAACGTACCGAGTCCCGATCCGAGTACCGCCCAAGCGATGTATCTCTGATCAAAATAAAACCAATCAAATGCGCTCAGACTAATACTCACATAAACCCAGTACGGAATTGGTAATATATTCAGTGCGGCCAGTAGAATTCCGTAAAACAATCTATTGGTTTTAGAGCGCTTAACCCCTTTTGGCACCTCTCTTCTACTGTCTTTAGCCAAAACAAAAAAGTAAAACGTTAAGGCTAGGAAAATTCCTAAGGCTACTTTTTTTAACAGGTCCACAATTTCTGGATTTTGTCCCAAATAACGCGCAAAAATCAGCCCCACACCTGTTTGAATAAGCACAACGAACACCACTCCTGCACTAAAAATCAATGCAGGTTTGCGCCCTTGCTTGACCCCAATCTTGGCTGCGGTCATGTTTAATAAGCCCGGCGGAATCAATCCAACTAATGCCGCAAGGTAACCCACAAAAAAATTGACAATTCCAGCCATTGATACTTAATGAATGATGAGTTAATCAACTCAATTTAAGCATTACAGTCCGTGTAATGAAAAACTAACATAGGTTATTTTTTTGTCCTGAGCCAAATATTGAGATTCATAAAAAGTTTGTACTGCCGTTACGACTTCGGGTGCGCCTGTTGCCCCATATACATCGTGCTGGGCAAAATTCACTTTTTGGCCCAACCCATGCAACAACCCCAAAGTATACCCGTGCATAAATTCACTGTCAGTTTTGAGATGAACCAGTCCGTCAGGCTTGAGGACATTTTGATAGCTGCGAAGAAAATCTACATTAGTTAATCTGTGTTTGGTGCGCTTGTATTTTATCTGTGGATCTGGAAAAGTGATCCAAATTTCATCGATTTCACCCGGGGCGAAACAACGTGTCAACAACTCGATTTGAATACGCAAAAACCCCACATTATTCATATCTTCAGATAAGGCAGTTTTGGCGCCTTTCCAAAATCGCGCTCCCTTTATATCAATACCGATATAGTTTTTATTTGGATGACGCTTGGCTAGGGCCAAAGTGTATTCTCCTTTACCGCACCCAAGCTCCAAAACTATGGGTTTGTCATTTTTGAAAAATGAATGACCCCATTGCCCTTTAAAGGAAAATGAATCGGCCAAAAGCTCCTCACGCTTAGGCTGAATCACGTTGGAAAAAGTTTCGTTTTCTCTAAATCTCTTGAGTTTGTTTTTACTGCCCACAACGGTACTTTAATTATTTGGTAAAATTACAATAATATGGCCGTACCTATATATAAACTAACTTTGGTTTGATGAAAAGAGGTCAATATAAATTCAAGGCCAAAAAGAAAAATGGAGTAATACTGGTAGCCCCGTTACATTGGGGACTGGGTCATGCGACACGCTGTATTCCCATAATTAAGAAGTTAAAAAAACAAGGGTTTGAAGTCGTTATCGCTTCAGATCAAGGAGCGCTGACCTTATTGAAACAAGAATTTCCTGATCTCAAGGCCGAGGCGTTGCCGAGTTACAACATCACTTATACAAAAAACCCCAAACGCTTTAAATGGAGACTGCTAATGCAGGTCCCTCATATTGCCAAAGTCATGCGTGAGGAGGCCAAAGTTACTCGAGTTTTGATAAAAAAACACGGCATCACGGGCATTATCAGTGATAATCGATTTGGCGTACGTGATTCTGGTGTTCCGTGTGTATTTATGACGCATCAAATACAAGTGCTCAGCGGCTGGTCAACCCCACTGACAAGTTGGATGCATCAACGTATTATCGAACGTTTTGATCAATGCTGGGTCCCAGATTATGAAGGAACAGACTCGCTAAGTGGTGATTTAAGTTATGACCCAACCTTTAAATTCCCCATGTCTTATATCGGCCCAATCAGCCGTATGAAAAAAAGTAAAGCACCCCGTAATATTGATATTCTCGTTTTGCTTTCTGGTCCAGAACCTCAGCGTGGTCTTTTGGAACAAATAATGCGTGAAAAATTCAAAAATTACCCGAAAAGGGTCGTATTGGTTTGCGGCGTGGTGGAAGAAACAATTGTCGAGACGACTATGGATGGGATTCAGGTTTTTAACTTTTTGACTGGTGATCGCCTAGAAAATCTTATTAATCAAAGTAAGTTGGTCATTTCTCGCTCGGGCTACACCACGGTTATGGATTTAGCCAAAACAAAGACCCCCGCTTTTTTTATTCCAACACCAGGACAGTACGAACAAGAGTATTTGGCCAAGCGTTTAAGTAAGCGTCTTATCGCTCCCTACTGTGATCAATCTTCATTTAATCCAATACTATTAAAACAGCTAAAAAATTACGACGGCTGGCCCAGCAAGGCCCAAAAGGATAAACTAAATACGCTCTTTGGCATATTCCAAAGTGAATGAAAATTCAGAACCAACGCCAAACTGACTTTCGACGTATATTTTTTCGTTGTGCGCTTCGATAAAATGCTTAACGATAGCCAGACCCAGTCCGCTACCCCCAACGGTACGCGAACCGCTTTTATCCACACGGTAAAAGCGTTCGAAAAGACGCTCGAGATGTTCTTGGTTTACCCCCTCACCATTGTCTGTTACTCTAACTAAGCATCTTTGTTCGTTGAGCGGATCTACGGCAATTTCTGTAGTCCCGGCACTTTTACCATACTTAATCGAATTGTCTACAAGATTAATCAAAACCTGCTGAATACGCTCTCGATCCGCATTTACCATAATGCTATCATCGTACTTTCTGTCAAAAACTAGAGATATTTCTTTGCTCTGCGCTTTCATTTCTAAAAGATCAAACGCGCTTTGTGCCAGCTCAATAATATTAAAAGACTCTCGTTCTAGGGTCAATTCACCCATCTCGATTTTGGTAATCAAATCTAAATCCTTGACAATATAAATAAGACGCTCCACGGCCTTGTTCGCTCTTTGTAAATATTTTTTTCGGATACTTTTGTCCTTCATTGCGCCATCTAAAAGCGTCAAAATATACCCTTGAACGGTAAATAAGGGTGTTTTCAATTCGTGGGCCACATTTCCTATAAATTCACGGCGATAGACCTCTCTGTCTTTAAGTGACGCCAATTCGATCTGCCGATTTTCACTTAATCGCTCCACCTCTTGGGTTAACGCATTGAGATCGGTCGTAATCAGTGGGTTTTCTTTTATTGCTTGTTCTGAACCCTCAAAATCGGTGTAAATATTTTTAATTTGGCGATAGATCAGGCGCGCTGCAGAATAACGGATTACAAGGAAAATCAACCCGTAAAATAGGCCTGCAACGATTCCCCATTTCCAAAAGTCTTTTTGAATGTTAAGATAAGACGTCACTAACAGGGCCAAAATATAGGCAATACCGGTTATTATACCTGCTAACTTTAAGGCAAAGTTGTTGGTTTGAGATTTGGGCGCAACCATTAGTCGACAAACTTATACCCTACACCCTTTACGGTTTTGAAACGATCATCACCGATTTTCTCTCGTAATTTACGAATGTGAACATCTATAGTTCTCCCGCCTACAATAACCTCGCTACCCCAAACGACATCTAAGATTTCTTCCCGCTTGAAGACCTTGCCTGGTTTTGAGGCTAATAGCGAGAGCAATTCAAATTCTTTTCGAGGAAGCAGCATCTCTTCTTTGTCTTTAATGATTTTATATTCCTCTCGATCGATTACTAAGTTGCGTAATTTTAAACTTTTACCCGTCTGTTTTGTCTCTTTAAATCGGCGCAATAAAGCCTTGACCTTACTGACAAGCACCTTTGGCTTAACTGGTTTTGTAATGTAATCATCGGCCCCGGCCTCAAACCCGGCAAGTTGAGAATAATCCTCGCCTCTGGCAGTCAAAAAAGTGATGACCGTATTTGAAAGTTCTGAGATTTCGCGAAGTTTTTCACAGGCTTCAATGCCGTCCATTTCAGGCATCATGACATCGAGTATAATCAGCTGTGGTTTGTGCTTTTTGGCCTGTTCGATTGCACGTTGGCCATTTTGGGCAGTGACAACAGAATAACCCTCTTGTGTCAAATTGTACCCTACAATTTCTAAAATATCTGGTTCGTCGTCAACCAGTAAAATGGTAATATCTTTTTTCTTCATTTTATAACTAAAGAATTATGCTAAAGATACATTTTATTGCCTTTGACGTCAAATTTAGATTGATTATTAACCATTCGGTAACATTTATAACAAGTCCATTTTATTTATAAATAAACACCTCATTTTTATGGATTCGCATCATATATTCTAAAATACCATCGGGGCTTAAACTAATTTAGCTCAAGTTTCTCATGGGTCAACTTCATAACAGTGCCTCTGATTGATGACATCAATAGCTCCTCAAGACGTATCAAAAAACTTTTTTACCATGAAACATCTTGTATTAAGCGGATTCAGTATTCTCATCACAGTAACGGGACTAAGCCAAGGACTATTTATCGCAAACTTTGAACAACAGCAAACTTACACGAGCCTATACCATGATTTGGACGATCCAAACCACCCACACCCCCTACTGAACAACAATCAAGAGCCCATACTCAATGTAGTTGGTGTAAATAATAATTTGGGGTTTAGCGCATATTACTTGCCCTATGACGATCCGGGCACCGGGCTCAGCGATGGAGATGAGGTGGGCGTCACTAATGACACAACTACTGTCGGAGCCTTTTATGAAGGAAATCAAGGTTATGTTTTGAGTGATATTGACGGGAATTATATCTTGACATTCTCAGAGGTCTCCCTAAATCCATCGGGCCAAAATATGGTCTCTTGTAGTCTATTCATCAAAGAATCAACCTATGAGGGAGATGGAACACAAAATATCGCTAATTCTGATCGTATTGCAATCTATGTAATCAATCCAACCGATGGATCTAAAATTGATCTAATTGATACTACCGGAAGTGATATTGATGATTTAAACATCGAAGGGCAATGGCTGACCTTTAGTGCAGAAATTCCTGAGTTTGAACAAGCACAACTTGTTGTTGAAGCGCGAAACAACGCCAGTAATGAGGCCTTTTACATCGACGATATCCGCTTTGACAGTACAATGAGTATTTTTAATCACGAGGCATCAATTTCAGCCGTTGTCCCCAACCCGATTAACCAGAGTTTCGGCTTAACTAAGCGTCCATCGGACCTAAAAGAGATCTACATACAAAATATCTTTGGCCGCATCATATGGCGGGGTGATGCCAATCAAAATGAGTGGGCGATTCCCGAACTCAACAGCGGATTATATTTTTTAAATCTCACTAATAAAAATAGAATCTACACTCAAAAGATAATTAAACAGTAGGCATAGAGATTGAATTTTTAAGGCCTGTTTGACTCAATATTCCCTACTTTTGAGGATGACCCAAATCGAGCAAATCAAAAAGCGAATTTTCTTACCCCTAACTCAAGGGGAGTTTGATGATATTGCGCTAACACTGTTTCGTATTCAATATCAAAATGTTGGCCCATACAGAACGTATTGTGATTTGATTGGGAAAACGCCTGAACAGGTAAACAACGTCAATCAAATTCCATTTTTACCCATAGAAATATTTAAGACCCATAAGTTGTTGCATCAAGGGATCGGATTTGAATTGAAATTCTTCTCAAGTGGGACCATAGGAAGCACCCCAAGTATTCACTACATTCCTGACCTACAATTTTATGAGCGCTGTTTTATTCAGGGATTTACCCGTATCTATGGCCCTTTAGATCAGTATGTAATTCTGGCTCTTTTGCCTTCTTATTTAGAACGTAAAGGTTCCTCATTAGTCTACATGGCCGACCGACTGATACAAAAATCTGATCCGGCCAATGGAGGATTTTACCTAGATCAACTCGAGGAATTACGCAGTCTCATGCATCAGCTGGCCGATACCGGAAAGCGAATCATGCTACTGGGGGTCTCTTACGCACTTTTAGACCTGGCCGAAATGGGTCCTTGGAATCTTCCCGCAAATACCGTCATAATGGAAACAGGAGGAATGAAAGGGACAAGAACGGAATTGACCAAAAAGGCCTTACATGAAATACTCTCATCGCGATTTGGATTGGACAATATTCACAGTGAATACGGGATGACGGAACTTATGTCGCAAGCCTACGCGCCCTCCAAGGGAACCTTTAAGACCCCTCCTTGGATGCGTGTTGTGATAAGAGATCCTCAAGACCCCATGAGCTTACTCAGTCAGCGTAGTGGAGGCATCAATATTATTGATCTAGCCAATATTTACTCATGTGCTTTTATCGCCACCCAAGATTTAGGAACAATAAATCAAGATGAAAGTTTCTCTCTACTAGGTCGTTTTGATCACAGCGATATTCGTGGCTGTAACTTATTAATCGAATCGTAGATCAGACCAGAAGTTTCCAAACCCCAAAATTGCCGGGGCACTTAATTATTATCGATAATTAACCACGCAAAAAGGGGTGTCTAGGAAGTCGTAAACTTGAGGATAAAATAGTTCTTTTTACCGCGCTGTAACAAGACAAACTGATCGTCTATGAGGTCTTTGGTTTGAATAAGGTATGCCCCATCAACTTTTGCTTTGTTAACATAAATACTTTGCTGATCAATCGCACGGCGTGCCTCGCCATTGGATTTTAAAAATCCTGAATGCTGAACCAGTGCAGAAACAAGATCAAGTCCAGTATCAATATGGTCGCGAGATACCTCAGCCTGCGGAACACCGTCAAATACCTCTAGAAATGTCTCACGACTTAATCGCTTTAATTCTTGATCGGTCGCTTTTCCAAATAAAATATTAGACGCCAAAACGGCATTTTTATATTGTAGCTCGCCATGTACGGTTTGGGTTATCTCTTGAGCCAGGCGTTTCTGAAGCAATCTTAAGTGGGGCGTCTCTTGGTGCTCCGCAACGAGATCATCAATAGTCTCACGCTCGAGAAATGTAAATATTTTGATGTATCGACTTGCGTCTTCATCACTTGTGTTTAACCAATACTGATAGAATTTATAGGCAGAAGTTCTTTTGGAATCTAACCAGATATTACCCCCTTCACTTTTGCCAAATTTACTTCCGTCACTCTTGGTAATCAGCGGGCAAGTCAATGCGTATCCCTTGGATTTTCCAATACGCCGTATCAACTCAGTTCCTGTAGTAATATTACCCCACTGATCACTTCCACCCATTTGAAGTGTGCAATCATACTCCTTAAAGAGATGTAAAAAATCATAGCCTTGAACCAATTGGTAGGTAAATTCTGTAAATGACATACCATCTCCTTCCTCTCCTTTGATTCTATTTTTAACAGAATCCTTAGCCATCATGTAATTTACAGTAATATGTTTGCCGACATCCCGGATAAAATCTAAAAAACCAAAAGACTTCATCCACTTATAATTATTGACCAAAATACCCTGATTGGGCGTCCCACTGTCGAAATCTAAAAATTGTGCTAACTGGGCTTTGACACATTTCTGATTGTGCATTAAAGTATCTTCATCCAGAAGTTTTCGCTCATTGGATTTCCCTGAGGGATCACCGATCATGCCTGTAGCTCCACCGACAAGGGCAATAGGGCGATGTCCACATCGCTGAAGATGAGCCAATAACATAATGGGCACTAAATTCCCAATATGAAGAGAGTCTGCCGTTGGATCAAATCCAATATATGCCGAACGCATGGTCTCATTTAAATGTTCCTGGGTATCAGGCATTAGGTCGTGAATCATTCCCCGCCATTGGAGTTCCTGAACAAAATTTTTCGGCATGATTTTTTGGTTTGACACAAAGATAATGGCCTATTTCAAAAAACTAAAGTTCCCTATGGATTATTTCATATCGATTTCAATGAAAACTGTACCTTAGAAGGATGATATTTGTTACCGGTGGATCAGGATTTTTAGGGGCTCATTTATTGGCCCATTTAACCCGGAAGCACGATAAAATTCGTGCCCTTTACCGCAATCCTAAGGGCTTAGAGAACGTGCGTGAGGTATTTGGTTTTTATTTTAACGATGAAGCCCTTTTTTTCGATAAAATAGAATGGATTCAAGGCGATCTCAATGATAATTGGGCGCTGAGTAATGCCTTAGTTGGCGTCACATCGGTATATCACGTAGCTGGACTGATCAATTTTGAGTGGCGTCGGCATCGTGAACTCAAGTCTACCAACATCAAAGGCACAGCAAATTTGGTCGACCATTGTTTGCAAGCCAAGGTTGACAAACTTTGTTATATCAGCAGTATTGCTGCCATGGGTAATAATCCTCAAGCGCACGAAGCAGATCTTTTTGAACGCCCCAAATTTAGTGACCCCTATGGCATGACCAAATACGCTGGTGAATTAGAAATCTGGCGGGGCGCTCAAGAAGGTCTCAAAGTCTTCATTGTTCGACCAGGAGTAATCTTAGGTGAGGGATATTGGCGCAGTGGAAGCGGTTTTTTATTGAAATTTGTCAGTACAGAACCTCGCTGGTATCCTCCAGGAAGCACTGGCTTTGTTGATGTCAAGGATGTTGTTGATGTTACGATAGATCTTATGAACCGTCCAGAACATAATTTAGTGTTTACGCTCGTAGGGCATAATTTGACCTATCTCGAGGTATTGCAAAAAATTGGAAAAGCGCTTGGGTCTCACAAGCCCCCAAAATGGTCAGTGCCTTTATGGGTTGGGCTCTTAGGTCATTACGCAGATTTTTTGCGGGCCTCAATTACCGGAAAACCGCAACGGCTTCCAAAAGCTTATGTCCAAGCAATGTTTGAATCCTCAACCTACGACGGAACTCCAGTGAGCAAACACTTAAACATTCCATACAGAACTTTAGAACACACCCTTGAACGGATTTGTCAATGGGCTCCCTACCGATTGGATTAGATCAGATTTTATTGGCTGATTGCCGGAACTAAACTTTGTTTTAAAATGTTGGTTTTGGCCGAGTCAAGCAACTGCTGTTTGTCTTTTTTCTGCTGCTGGGCATCAATTAAGGCCATTGAGTCCAGAGACTTTTTCATGCCAGAAAGTTCAGTTTCTACGGCCTCCAAAATATCTAAATACGGATCAATCTGCGAGGCGTAATAGGCTGTGTTTTGGGCAAATTGGAGACTGTCAATGTCATATTTAGCGTACAATATAGAGTCCAACTGGACACCGCCTAGGCGCAAAACACGATTATTATTACTTCGTGCAGCATTCCCTATATAAGCCTCAACAAGAATGTCTACCATCTTGGACTCGGGAATTAATTTCTCGGGGATTTCAGGACGGACGACCTCTTGACATCCTAAAACAACACTCGAAATAAGAACAAGTAGCAGATAGTTTGCAGAAAAACTCAATTTCAATTTATGATTTAAGGTTGTCATGCTAATTTATCGGTTGAACATTAATCGTTCCCCATACGTTCTTTGAGGAAATGAGCCGTCGGTATAAACAAGTTGACCATTGACCAAGGTGTGCATCACCCTGGCTTGAAATATATTTCCTTCAAAAGGAGACCACCCGCACTTATACAGTATATTTGATTTATTGACTTTCCAAGGCGCATTTAAATCCACCAAAACTAAATCTGCCTTGTATCCAGGGCGAATAAACCCGCGGTCTTTGATATCGAATAGTCTTGCGGGATTGTGAGCAAATTTTTCGACTATTTTTTCCAGAGAAATCACTCCTTGATGATAGAGTTCAATTAGGGCGACCAAAGCGTGCTGGACTAAAGGCCCTCCCGAGGGAGCACTGGTGTATAAATTTGCTTTTTCCTCGCTGGTATGCGGGGCGTGATCTGTGGCGATAACATCAATTCGATCGTCCAACAAGGCTTTGCGCAAGCCGTCGCGGTCCGCTTGAGTTTTTACCGCAGGATTCCATTTAATTTTCGTTCCAAGTCGTGAATAATCCTGGTCACTGAACCACAGGTGATGAATACAAACTTCAGCTGTAATACTCTTTTTTGTCACATCGGCTTGCGGTTTGAATAAACCGGTTTCTTTGGCTGTTGACAAATGAAAAACATGCAATCGGGCCCCCTGTTTTTTCGCCAGTTCAATGGCTTTGGAACTTGAGAGATAACAGGCTTGTTCTGAACGAATAATTGGGTGCATCGCCATGGGAATATCATCCCCATATACATCGATTTGCTCTGCTAAATTTTTTCGAATGGTTTCTTCATCCTCACAATGTACCGAGATAACTAATTTGGTGTTTTTAAAAATTGCCGACAAAACCTCAGGGTCGTCAACCAGCATATTACCTGTCGATGATCCCAAAAAAAGTTTGATGCCTGCTACCTTAGTTGGATCAACGTGTATTAATTCTTCAAGGTTATCATTGGTCCCGCCAAACATAAACGAATAATTGGCCCAAGAACTCTCGGAAGCGATAGCAAACTTTTCCTCGACCTTTTCCATAGTCGTGGCCTGAGGTACGGTATTGGGCATTTCAATAAAACTTGTAATTCCACCTGCCACTGCGGCTTTTGATTCAGTCCCTATCGTTGCCTTATGGGTTAATCCAGGCTCTCTAAAATGAACTTGATCATCGATCATGCCCGGCATCAAGTGCAATCCATCTGCATCGATTACACGGGTATTGGGGGATTTAGCACTGATGGTGGTCGCGACTTCCTCGATACGATCGCCATCGATCAAAACATCAAATGTCCCAATCTTTCCTTCATTCACGAGTTGTGCGTTTTTAATCAATATGGACTGTGTCATAAATCTAATCGGTTTATAAGGCGTTTGAAGCGCATGCTTAGGACACCAAAGATTGCCTCGGAGATAATTCCCTTTGACATTTTTGAGGTACCGCGAGTTCGGTCAGTGAAGACCACAGGTATTTCTTTAATCTTAAAGCCTTTTAAAAAGGCCTTGTACTTCATCTCTATTTGAAAGGCGTAGCCGACAAAACGAATACGTGATAAATCTAATTTCTCTAGCACCCCTCTTTGATAACAGACAAAACCTGCCGTAGTGTCTTTAATGGGTATTCCCGTGACCCATTGCACATATTTTGAGGCACCCCATGACAATAACACACGGCTCATAGGCCAATTCACAACATTGACTCCTGTTATATATCGTGATCCTATGGCCATATCATAACCGTCTTTGGTACAACAATTATACAATCGAATTAAATCATTGGGGTTGTGCGAAAAATCGGCGTCCATCTCGAAAATCAAAGAAAAATCTCGTTCTAGGGCCCACTCAAAGCCTGCGAGATATGCTCGTCCGAGACCAGTTTTTTGTGTCCGCTTAAGTAAGTGCAGATGGTCGGTAAATTCTTCCATGAGTTGCTCAACAATTTCCGCTGTCCCGTCTGGGGATCCGTCATCGACTACCAGAACAGCAAAAGAGCGCTGTAGCGAAAACACATTGCGCAAGAGCTTCTCAATGTTTTCTGATTCATTAAAAGTTGGAATAATTACAAGAGCCTCGGCCATTCTGAAACTTTGTCTCAAAGGTACTTTTTTTTGAGTATTAGCACCCGTAAACTGGCATTTGACCACACAAAAAATCAAAAAATTGGCGTAATTTTATGAATTATATGGATCATTTACTGCGTGCTAGTTTCGATCGTGATTGGTTGTCGCTGATGCTCATGGGGACTTTGGCCTGTATCGCCATATTGCGCTATTTTTTTCCCAGGCGAATGAGCGAATTAATACTTTTGCCTCTAAACGACCGGTATTTCAGCATCGAACCCCATCAAAGGGGATACTTAAATCCATTTAATACGGTGTTATTGGGGCTTCAGATAATCGCCTTTGGATTGGTCCTTTCAACAATAATGAGCCCATATGATCCCCGTGTAACGGCAATAGATATTGGGGCGTTTTTAAATGCCATCTCAATCGTTATTATTTATCTCGTTAGTCGTTATGCGCTCGATTGGTGTATCGGCCATATATTTAATTGCCGAGAAACTCTCGCGATCTATCGCTTTGAGCGCCTGAGCTTTAACCACCTGATTTCAATAGCCATTTTGATTATTTTTATGTTTCTTTATTTTGGACGTCTCGAGATTGGAGTACTTTCTTACATTATCATAGGATTTTTTTTGATGACAACTTTTACTTCGTTAATTTTTAGTATTCGCCGCAATTATAAGGTTGTAACGACTAACTTCTTATATTTTATTTTGTACCTTTGCGCTCTTGAAATAGCACCATATGCCATTCTTTACCGAGTCACAATGGCATGAGGATAAATCTTAGAGGCTTATGAAGGTGAAAACTATTTTAGTGTCCCAACCCGAACCAAAAGTTGAAAATTCTCCGTATTTCGACCTTGTCGACAAGCAAAAAGTCAAAATAGAATTTCGACCTTTCATTCATGTCGAGGGGGTGTCTAGTAAGGATGTCAGAACTCAGAAAGTTGATCTAAGTAACTACACTGCGATTATCCTAACCAGTCGTAATTCGGTTGACCATTTCTTCCGTATCGCAGAAGAATTGAGATTCAAGGTTCCGGACTCCATGAAATACTTCTGCCAAAGCGAAGCAGTGGCCTATTACCTTCAAAAATATGTAGTTTACCGCAAGCGAAAAATTTATGTCGGGAAACGCACCTTTAATGAGTTATCTCCGCTGATTAAAAAGTACAAGAACGAAAAGTTTCTACTCCCGTCCTCAGATAAACTAAAACCAGCGGTTCCTGCAATGTTAGATGATTTAGGGGTTCAATGGAAGCAAGCGACATTCTACAAAACAGTCATCAGTGACTTGTCGGACTTAAGGGATGTATATTATGATATCTTAGTGTTTTTTAGCCCAAGTGGCATTGAATCGTTATTTGAGAATTTCCCAGATTTCAAGCAGAATAACACGCGAATTGCCGTCTTTGGTAATACCACGGTCAAGGCCGCAACCAATAAAGGCCTTAGAATTGACATACAAGCACCGACACCTGAGACCCCATCGATGTCAATGGCATTAGAGCGCTACATCAAAAGTGTCAACAAAAAATAATCTGTCTTAGACCAAAGGCCCTCCGGCCATTATTTCATTATTTGCGTAGGACTCAAACTTCTTGAAGTTTGATTTAAATGACGCAGCGAGCTGATGCGCGGTTTTGTAATAGGCCTTATCGTTATTCCATGTTTTTCGAGGACTCAACACCTCTGTTGGGACACCGGGACAGATACGAGGTTGCCCCACGCCGAATATAGAATGTATATGATAATTATCATTGTTAGCCTCCTCTAAAGAACCATTCATCGCAGCGGTAATCATCGCCCTGGTATATTCGAGCTTCATGCGATGCCCTACCCCGTAGGATCCTCCCGTCCATCCCGTGTTAACGAGCCATACACATACCCCAGAAGCTTGCATTTTATGGCTGAGCATCTCGGCATAAACTGTTGGATGAAGAGGCATAAAGGGAGCGCCAAAACAAGCAGAAAAACTAGGAACAGGTTCAACAATTCCCGCCTCGGTCCCAGCAACCTTGGCCGTATATCCGCTAATAAAATGATAGGCAGCCTGACCTGGAGATAATTTGGCAATTGGCGGTAAAACGCCGAAGGCATCCGCGGTCAAGAAAAATATATTTTTAGGATTTTCGCCCAGTGAAGGCACTTGAATATTTGGAATATGATCAATTGGATAGCTCACCCGCGTATTCTGGGTAATTGAAGTATTGGTGTAATCTACGACCCCTTGCTCGTTCATAATTACATTTTCGAGTATAGCGCCTGGTTTGATGGCGCGGTAAATATCAGGTTCGGAGTCTAAGGATAGATTAATCACCTTGGCATAGCATCCTCCTTCAAAGTTGAAGACAATATTTTCTTTGGTCCAACCGTGCTCATCGTCACCGATTAAACGGCGGTCTGGATCTGCCGAAAGTGTGGTCTTGCCTGTCCCGGATAGGCCAAAGAAAATTGCAGTGTCTCCATCGGTTCCTACATTTGCCGAACAATGCATGGGCAATGTGTCACGCTCAACCGGTAATAGAAAGTTTAAGGCTGAAAAAATACCCTTTTTGATCTCACCGGTGTAACCGGTTCCACCAATGAGCGCGATTTTACGCGTGAAATTCAAAATAGCAAAATTGTGCTGTCTTGTTTTATCGCGCTTTGGGTCTGCCATAAAGCCCGGTGCATTGATAATTAACCAATCCGGTGTAAACGAATCTAACTCAGACTCTGTGGGACGCAAAAACATATTCAAGGCAAACATATTACTCCAGGGGTATTCGTTAACCACACGAATATTGAGTTTATAATCAGCGGCAGCACAGGCGTAAGCATCACGAACGTAAAGCTCTTTACCTGCTAAATATTCTGTCACACGCTGGTAGAGCGCATCAAAGTCTTGGGGGTCAAAAGGAATATTTACTGATCCCCACCAAACTCTGTCTTTGGTAATCTCGTCTTTGACAATAAATCGGTCTTTTGGAGATCGACCTGTGAACTTCCCAGTATTCACCGCCAAGGTGCCATTATCTGTTTCTAAACCCAGCCCCTGATCCACAGTTACTTTTTGCAGTGCTGGTGCTGTAAGTTGATAATAGGCGACTGTGTTCTTGATGCCGTATTGATCGAGCGAAATCGTTTTCGAATTTTGAGCCATCGATGCGTTTGTATGTTAGTTGTCGACACAAAATTAAACAATCAAACTGAAAATTAGCGCGGTTAGTTGGACATTATCCTCGCTTTTTTTTTAAGATCCCCCAACCTAAAAGGAGCCAACCAATGATGAAAAATAATCCGCCTACCGGCGTTAACGGACCCAAAAATAAAGGGTCAAAAAACAAGAGCGAAGCCGCTGACATTAAATAAAGTGAGCCCGAAAAAAATATGATCCCAAGCCCTATAAATCGGTAAATCCATGGTTTTATTTTACTCGATATTTTATGACTCGACCAAATCACAATAAGAATGATCAAATGAAATACTTGATAGAAAAAACCAATCTCAAATCGCTTATACTCCTGAGGATCCACAGCATCCTGCAATCCATGGGCGCCCCAAGCCCCCAGAACAACGGTAATCGCGCCAACCAAACTAAATATTATCCCTTGAAATTTGTCTTTATGCCACATGGTTCCAATTCTTATTTTCTATATTCGTCTCTCTTACTCAATTAAAACTACAAAAATTATTACATGCGCCATATTCTTATAATCGGTGCTGGCCGATCCGCGACCAACCTCATTAACTACTTGGCTGAAAAAGCCACAGAGGAAGAACTTTCCATCACTGTTGCTGACTTATCCTTAGAGGCTGCACATAAAAATATCAAAGGGATGAGCCACACAAGAGGGGTTGCCCTAGATGTTGGCGATGCAGATCAACGCCAAGCTCTGGTTCAAGCACATGATATTGTCATCTCTATGCTTCCAGCCCATATGCATTTAGAGGTCGCGCAAGATTGTTTGGCCTTTGGTAAGCACATGGTTACTGCCTCCTACATCAGCCCGGCAATGAAAGCCTTAGACGATCAAGTCCGCAGCAATAATCTCGTGTTCATGAATGAATGTGGCTTAGATCCCGGCATCGATCATATGAGCGCCATGCGGGTCATTGATGATATTCGTGCCCAAGGGGGTAAAATGCTATTATTCGAATCGTTTACTGGTGGGTTGATTGCTCCTGAGAGCGATACGAATCTATGGCATTATAAATTCACATGGAATCCTCGCAATGTTGTCCTCGCAGGTCAAGGTGGTGCCGCAGAATTTATCCAAGAAGGCACGTATAAGTATATTCCTTACCACCGCCTTTTTCGACGAACAGAGCTATTGGATATTCAGGGCCACGGCAGGTTTGAGGCTTATGCCAACAGGAATTCTCTAAAATACCGCTCAATTTACGGTCTAGAGGATGTCCTAACGCTTTACCGAGGGACCATAAGGCATGTCGGCTTTAGTAAGGCTTGGAATATGTTTGTTCAACTAGGAATGACTGACGATAGTTATCGCATTCCAAACTCCGAAAAATTAACCTACAAAGAGTTTGTTAACTTGTTTTTACCCTACTCTCCCACGGATTCTGTTGCCTTAAAACTACGCCATAGCCTAAAAATAGATCAAGATGACCTGATGTGGGGCAAACTCGAAGAACTCGATTTATTCAACGATAAAAAAACAATTGGTATCACAAATGCCAGTCCAGCCATGGCGTTACAAAAAATTCTAATGGACCAATGGGCACTTCAGCCTCAGGACAAAGATATGATCGTAATGCATCACAAATTCGGCTATGAACTTGGGGGCGTGAAGAAACAAATCAACAGCAATATGGTTCTGAAAGGGACCGATCAGTCTAATACAGCGATGGCAAAAACAGTGGGACTGCCTGTGGCTATTGCGGCTTTAAAAATCCTCAATGGGGTGATAAAAAATCCTGGAGTCCAATTACCCATTGCAAAGGACGTTTATTTACCAATTCTAAATGAGCTCGAGCAATACGGTATCGCGTTTCACGAATCTGAAGTCCCTTATCTGGGCTATAACCCCAATAATGTAGTTGGATAATCCGCTTTTTATCGTCTGTTCAAAAACAGCATGATAAAATACATCAAGGTAGCCAATGACCCTAAGGCAGCGACTAAATAAGTACGAGCCGCCCATTTCAGCGCATCTTCAGCGCCATTGAGCTCCTCTGGCGTAACTCTATTGTTTGTTTTGAGCCAAACAAGTGCCCGCCGGCTCGCATCATACTCCACAGGTAGCGTGATTATGGAAAAGACTGTCGTGGTAGCAAAAAGTAAAATACCCAATAGAAATAAAGAACTCCCGAAGGCCGAACCTGTGGCAGATAAAATGAGCCCCATCATGATAACAAAATTGGACAACTTACTGGCGACCCCGACCATAGGCACGATTGATGATCGCATCGTGAGCCATGAATACGCCTGTGCGTGCTGTACGGCATGACCACACTCGTGAGCTGCAACAGCTGCTGCCGCTGCATTACGTTCATGATAAACCGACTCACTTAAATTAACCGTTTTGTTAGTGGGGTTGTAATGATCTGTTAATTGACCGGGAGTAGAAATCACCTGAACATCACTGATGCCATTGTCTCTAAGCATTTGCTCGGCAATTTCTTTACCACTCAAACCATTGCGTAATTGCAACTTACTGTAGTATGCAAATTTCCTTTTAAGCGTATTACTCACCCACCAACTGGCCAGAAAAATAAGCCCCGCTAAAAGATAATATCCAGACATAACTTGATTTTTTAATTTAACTCGTATACGACAAATCTAATGCCAAAGTCAAAGCTCTATAATAAACTGACAAACTGACGTCAATCAATACAGCTGCCTAACCGACAATATTCACGATTTTACCCGGGACGACGATTACTTTTTTGGGCGTTCTTCCTTGCAACTGCGCCTTTGTACGCTCGTCGGCCATGACCGCTAACTCTATTTCCTGTGGTAAAAGATCCAAAGCTAACTCGAGGGTAAATCTGGTTTTACCATTAAATGAAATGGGATAAGTTTTAGACGATTCCACCAAATACTTATCGTCATACTCAGGATAATGAGCCACAGTTATACTTTGAGTGTGACCAAGCTTTGACCAAAGCTCCTCCGCGATATGCGGAGCATAGGGAGCGATTAAAATAGTGAGTGGTTCCAGCACCTCACGCTGATTGGCCTTGAGCGCTGTCAATTCATTGACTGCAATCATAAAGGTGCTCACCGAAGTATTAAAACTAAACTCCTGGATATCGGCATTGACCTTTTTGATGGCTTTGTGCAACACCTTTAACGCATCAGCACTCGGAGTCTGCTCGGAAACATAAAAAGACCCCGCTTCACCTCCATGGTAAAGTTTCCAAAGTTTTTTCAAAAAATTATGAACCCCTGTAATTCCAGCTGTACTCCATGGCTTTGATTGCTCTAATGGCCCCAAGAACATTTCGTAAAGTCGCAAGGTATCAGCACCATATTGATCGCATATATCATCTGGATTTACCACGTTAAACTTAGACTTGGACATTTTTTCGACTTCGCGTTTGACCTTAAATGAGTCATCTGACTCGGTGAACACCTCAGCATCTTTATACTCAGGGCGCCAAGCCAAAAATTTCTGTACATCCAATTCGTTATTTGCAGAAATCATCGAGACATCGCAATGCACGCTTTGTAGTGTTTTAGGATCAAACTCCTCTAAACGACCCAAAGAAATCAATTTGTTCCCGTCAGAGCTGCGATATACAAACGCACTTTCTCCGAGAATCATCCCTTGATTGATCAATTTTTTAAAGGGCTCATCAACAGGTATAAAACCACGATCAAACAAGAACTTGACCCAAAATCTACTGTACAATAAATGCCCCGTAGCATGCTCACTACCACCGATATACAAATCGACATTGCCCCAATACTCCAGAGCCTGTTTGGCAGCAAAGACCTCTTGGTTTTTGGGATCCATGTAGCGGAAAAAATACCAACTACTGCCTGCCCAACCAGGCATGGTATTAAGCTCGATCGGAAATATCGTCTTATGATCGATTAGCTCATTAGACACAACACAATTTTGGGCAGTATCCCAAGCCCATTTATCGGCTCGCCCCAGTGGCGGATCCCCCTCCTCTGTAGGTAAATAAGCGTCTACCTCTGGCAGAATGATCGGCAAGTGCTGCGCGTCAATCATTTGAGGAACACCATTTTTATAGTACACAGGAAAAGGCTCTCCCCAATATCGCTGGCGACTAAATACCGCATCGCGAAGTCTGTAATTAATCGTCCCGCGACCATGATCGCAATCTTCAAGTGCCTTTATTGCCGCAACACAGGCCTCACTGTAATTAAGGTCATTGAGAAATTCACTTTGAGCAATAACACAAGGGTCTTTAAGAGCATAGGCTTCTTTTTCGATAGAGACGTCTTTAAAAATATTTGGGATGGGTAAATCGAAGTGCGTCGCAAAATCATAATCTCTTTGATCACCACATGGAACCGCCATCACAGCACCCGTTCCATAACCTGCCAACACGTAGTCTCCTATCCAAATCGGAACCTCAGAGCCACTCAATGGGTGAATGGCATAAGCCCCTGTGAACACACCACTTATCGTTTTGACATCAGCCATGCGCTCGCGTTCACTTCGCTGTGCACTTGTGGCAACATATTCGGCTACCGCTTGTTTTTGTTCCGGTGTGGTTAATGAGCTCACCAATTCGTGCTCTGGCGCTAAAGTCAAGAAACTGACCCCAAAAATCGTATCAGGACGTGTGGTAAATACTTCTATCTGAGCCTGATGTCCTTTGATATCAAAACGCACGGAAGCCCCGCTTGAACGACCGATCCAATGCCTCTGAGATTCCTTTAGGGGCTCAGGCCAGTCGATATTGTCTAAACCATCGAGTAAGCGCTGGGCAAATGCGGTGATGCGCATACTCCACTGCTTCATTTTTTTACGTACGACCGGATGCCCTCCACGTTCAGAAACTCCATTGATTATTTCATCATTAGCCAAAACAGTGCCCAAAGCTGGACACCAATTGACCTCAGATTCAGCCAAATAAGTCAGGCGGAATGCGCTTAGGACCTCCTCTTTTTGAGCCTCATTAAATTCTTGCCAATCCTCTGCCTTAAAAAAAGCGAGTTCGCTTGGCAGGTCTGGCGATAATCCCGTTAGACCATTGGCCTGCAATGGAGCGCTTCCCTCGTGTTCAAAAATGGCGACCAAATCACTAATGGGTCGGGCCTTATCTTGAGTTTGATCATACCAACTCTCGAAGAGTTGTATAAAAATCCACTGAGTCCATCGATAATACTCTGGATCTGAGGTACGCACCTCTCGTTGCCAATCAAAACTAAATCCCATTTGGTCTAATTGCTCCCGATAACGGGCTATGTTTTGGCGTGTGGTCTTACTCGGGTGTTGTCCTGTTTGTATGGCATACTGTTCAGCTGGTAACCCGAAACTATCATACCCTTGGGGATGCAATACGTTGTAGCCTTTATGTCGTTTATAGCGGGCGTAAATGTCGCTGGCGATGTATCCCAAAGGGTGACCGACATGAAGCCCAGCACCCGAGGGATAAGGAAACATGTCCAAGACGTAAAACTTCGGTTGATCTTCTGAGGCATTGCTGGCCGCGTAGGTTTGATTTTGGGCCCAATAATTTTGCCATTTTTCCTCGATTGACCGAAAAGTGTACTTACTCATAATCCTATGATGTTGATGCCTGGGGTGTTTTGGTGGCAAATTTACGCCTATTGGCTGAAAGAGAAAAGTTTAAACCTCAGGGATTCCATGATCCCAAATTTCCTTGTATTTTTACCGTGAATCCAAATGTCCTATGAGTCGATCCTTTGAAAAATTTCAGAAAAGACGGTTGATTTCCTCCTATGTCTCCGCAGTAGTGAGTATTGGACTTGTCTTGTTTCTGCTCGGTTTTCTTGGGTTGATTTTAATCAATTCTAAAAAGGTCTCGAACCATTTTAAAGAGCAAATTGCCTTGACCATTTTTCTAAAGGACGATGCACGATCTATCGAAATTGATCAGTTACGACAAACTGTGGCCTTGGCCGACTACACAAAAACTGCCGTGTATGTTTCCAAGCAAGAGGCCGCAGAACAACACAGTGCACTCATCGGTGAAAACTTTATGGAATTTCTCGGAGACAACCCCCTCAAAAATAGTATTGATGTCTTTCTTCTAGCAGATTTTGTAACCCCTGACGAAATTGAAAATATTCAAAATGAATTACTGCAAAATAGTTTTGTTGAGTCGGTAAACTACGATAAACCGCTTATTGTACTGCTCAATGACAACATCAAAAAAATAAGCTTCTGGGCCTTGGTGGTCAGCGGAATATTTTTGGTTATTGCGATCATTTTGATCAACAACTCTATTCGCCTTTCGGTGTATGCCAAACGATTCACCATCAAGACCATGCAGCTAGTCGGCGCCACCAAAGGGTTTATCCGTGCGCCATTTATTCGTCAAAGTATTCTATTTGGCACACTAGGCGCCCTTGTCGCAATTACTGGGCTATTTTGGGTTTTATGGATCTTGAATAAGAGTTTTCCAGAGCTGGATATTATCAGCGATATGCAAGGACATCTGTGGCTTGCACTTTTTGTCCTCGGATCAGGGGTGATCATAAGCGGTCTGAGCACATTTTTTGCTACCCGACGTTTTCTAAATCTACGTAGTGATGAATTGTATTACTGATTCAAAGGCGAAAAAAGAAAAAACGTAACTTAGCGCCAAGATTGATAAAGACTCCTCAACTAGGACTATGGGCGAACAAAAAAGAAAAAAAGAACACCTGGAATCTGCATTTGTTTTTCACAAAACCAATTACAAAATCATGTTGATTGGTCTTGCGTTTATTGCAGCTGGATTTATGCTCATGGCCGGTGGCGGAAGTGAGAATCCAGAAGTATTTAACCCAGAAATATACAGTTGGAGAAGGATTCGATTAGCTCCAGCACTGATTCTTATTGGGTTTGGCCTAGAGGTTTATGCGATTTTAAAACCCGGAGGTAAGTCTAAGTCATGAACTATACCGAAGCCCTTGTACTGGCGGTGATTGAAGGTCTGACCGAGTTTTTACCCGTGTCGTCTACAGGGCATATGATTATCGCTTCGTCATTCTTTGGAATCGCCCAAGAAGAATTCACTAAGCTATTTACCATTGCCATTCAGCTCGGGACTATTTTGAGTGTCGTGGTTCTGTATTACAAGCGATTTTTTCAATCTATTGAATTTTACAAAAAGTTATTTGTCGCTTTTTTACCTGCTGTGGTTTTGGGATTAATGCTCAATAATTTCATAGATCAGTTACTTGAAAGTCCTGTAACTGTGGCCATCTCTTTAATAATTGGTGGGGCCATCTTAATTAAGGTAGACGAGTGGTTTGGACATGGGTCTGATACAGAAGTAGATTATAAAACGGCCTTACTCATTGGTTTTTATCAGTGTCTGGCGATGATTCCTGGGGTTTCGCGAAGCGGCGCCAGTATTGTAGGAGGCATGTCTCAAAAACTATCCCGCACGGCTGCTGCAGAATTTTCCTTTTTCTTGGCGGTCCCCACCATGCTTGGTGCCACAGCCAAAAAGTCATTTGATTACTATCAGGACGGGTTTTTACTGACCCAAGAACACATCAATTTATTGTTGGTTGGTAATGTTGTAGGATTTCTTGTGGCTCTGATCGCTATCAAAACGTTTATCAATTATCTGAGTCGTAACGGGTTTAAAATATTTGGATATTACCGCGTGGTTATCGGACTATTATTGCTCGCGACACACTTTTTTATCCATCCATTGAGCTTGGTATAATGAATGACAATCCGTTTATAAAAGGTCAAGTCGTCCTCATTGATAAGCCCCTGAATTGGACGTCATTTCAGGTGGTCAATAAGATCAGATGGCTCATTAGACAGCGTTACGGATTGAAAAAGCTCAAAGTGGGTCATGCAGGCACTCTAGATCCACTGGCCACTGGATTATTAATTTTATGCACTGGCGCCAAGACCAAGTCAATCGCCGAATATCAGGGTCAAGAAAAAAAATATACGGGAACCCTTAGGCTTGGTGCAACCACACCGAGTTATGATCTTGAAACAGATATTGACCACAGGTTTAAATACGATCACATCACTACAGAAATGCTGCACCAAGGTGCTGTAAACTTTACTGGTGAGCTCCATCAGAAGCCACCGATTTTTTCGGCAATTAAAAAAGACGGAAAACGACTCTACACAATCGCTCGCGAGGGCAAAACTATTGATTTGCCCTCGCGGCCTATCACAATTGAAGAATTTGCAATAACACGGATTGCACTACCGGATGTGGAATTTGAAGTACGCTGCAGTAAAGGCACCTATATTCGTTCCTTGGCACATGATTACGGAGCCTCACTAGACAGTGGTGCGCACCTGACCCAACTCAGAAGAACAGCAATAGGAAGCATTCGGGTCACTGATGCGGTGAGTATCGATGATTTTGAACAACATCTACATACTCTTTGAATTCACATCAAATCAAAGGCTAAGACTACAGCTTGAGTACCTGTCGATAAACGGTTCCAAAAGACCCGCTAAATTGAACCCAAAGAACTCCTTGCCAGGCGGCATTTAATTCTAATTCATAACTGCCATGGCCTACAGGAATAGTCCCTTGATAGAGTTCTTGACCCAAAACATTATGTATTTTCACTTGAACCGGCTCATGAATTTGATTCAGTCTGAAGCGCACTAATCCGGTCGTGGGATTCGGTACGGCAGCAGAAATAAAACGGTGACTGCTAAAATCATCCAAAGATAAATTGCCGACATTGATTGTCCAGTATCCCTCTGGAGCTACAAGTGGACGTGATAATGTCTTTCCAGAATTTGCCCTGGCGTCGATATAATAATCAACTAAAGTCGTTGTATTTGGTAGAGTCAAATCTACACTCCAAATATTATTGCCCAAAGCCGTCATGGGCGCCGCTACAAAATCTTCATTTCCCTCACGCCAATACACATTGGCCTCTTGAATGCCCGAAGTGTGCTCGATTCGAGCGTCAATAGTCACAGTCGCTCCTTGGGCAGCTTCATCAATCGGCTGATGAACAATCCACAAAGGCTCGTCAACACCAATGGTGTGTGTGATACAATGAATAGCCCCGAGTAATGAAATTAGGTTCTCCCCCGAATTATCGACGTCAATTCCCACAATATTATATCCAGGCAGGAGTTCTTGCCATCGCTCTAGTGCAGGGCCATCGACCTGGGGACGATAGGTAGGAACCAATACCGTTTTATTGATAAAAACAGCATTAGTATAGGTGCGATAATATCCTCCATTATCAGGATAAAGTCCAGAGCTACTTGGTGGCGCAGGAATCCATTCGATATTATAGGGCGTGCCAAATACTGAAGGATAATTAGCCACAACCTCAGCGACATTGGCTTCGATTTGCGGTCCATCTGCGACACCTGGAGGATATTCACTCACCAAGAGTGTTTCCTCATCTAATAACTTCATATGCATGTCGATATGGTTGATCACATCGTAAGGCAACGCCGGCATTTTAATGTATCGGTCTATGCCCATGTAGGCATTCATAATGGCATCGATTTCAGCTTCTGTCTTGGCGCTGACACCATAGGGGTTCCCCGCTGCATTTTCTTCCAAAATCAATTCAGAAGCAAACCCGGTACCTAATCCATCACTCATAAAATTACCCCCCGTATTCACAAGATCATTAGATCCTGTATTGGTAATATAAATCGGCAAGTCAAGTAGTGAGGCATGGGCGGAAGGAATGACATCGTCATTGGGGCGTGGTCTGTTATAAATCCAGTCCGTCAAGGCCCGAGTCCCTACATCATTGCTGTACACTGTATTGCCAGCATAATCACGGATCCATATTGAATCCCAGTTCTCATCCATAAAAATCACACGGGTCATGTCCACCCCAGCATTGGAGAGGTAATTGGCCACCGAGGATTCATTTTGTGTGGTAATGATCACCTTGCATTCATTGACCGCAGCAGTAACAATTTGTCTGAGGATATTTTGAAAACTTGGCTCCCAAGTAATGACTAAATACTCCACCTCTTCCCATTCAGCCATTGTTCGTACCGGCTCAGTTGGTGGATCGGTAACTTTGTTTTGGGTAAACGAAATACGCCCTAAGTTACTTTTTTCAAATTGCGTTAATCCTTTGGGAAGTGGCGTTTGACCCCAACCAACAAAGGAAATCAGCACACATAGTGCAAACAACGACCTAGTGAATTGATTCATGTACATTAATTTTTCGGCAAGATAAATAAAAGCATTGGAGAACATTTAAAGGTAGTCGCTGTATTTACCAAAATATCAAGGCCATCACAAATACGACAACCCCCAGCAACATTACCCAAAGCGTATAAGGCAAAAGTTCGCTGGCTTTGAGCTTTGTGATGCCCAAAAGCGGTAGGGCCCAAAACGGTTGAAGCATATTCGTGAGTTGATCTCCATAGGCTAAAGCCATGATGACTTTTTGCACCGGGACGTTTAAGGCCACAGCCGCCTCTAAAATAACCGGACCTTGAATGGCCCATTGACCTCCGCCTGAGGGGATAAAAACATTGACTATCGCCGCACTCATAAACGTCAATAGCGGAAGGGTTTCTGGCGTGGATAAGGTCACAAAATAATCAGCAATATTGACCACAAGACCACTGTTTTGCATGATCCCCATGATCCCAAAATACAGAGGAAATTGAATCAATATACCAGAGGCCCCAGAGATGGCTTGTTCTACAGCATTTAAGATATTAGCAATAGTTCCGTGAGCCAAAAATATCAGACCGAGCATCAAAAAATTCAACATATTCGGGGTGACAATACCACGCGTCAATAAACTCCAATAATTATAACAAAACGCTCCTAAAATCGCGAGTCCAAAACCGTATGTTAAAACTCTTGACTCATCCCAATTAAAGTAAGCACCTTTCTTTGTTCCCGATGCCGATACTTGCTCGGTTTCAGAGTTTTGTTTCGGCTGTTCTGCATTGGCCTGATTGAGGAGCAGAGGTGTCTTTTCGGTACCCGAGCGCCCCAACCAGACTAAAAGTAAGGGGACACACACCAGAAGGACACTAAAAACAAGGAGGTTCTGAAGGCTGAGTACCGTCTCGGTATACGCAATAGACTCGGGTAAAGAAGGCCGTATATTCGCCGAAACCAATGAAGTCAGATGCCCCTGTTCTCCAACTTTTGCTGGTGCAGAACCACTTATTCCGCCATGCCAAATCATCATTCCGACATAAGCCGCAGCACCTACTAATGGATAATTTATTTTTTGACCCTGAATTTGTGCCGCCTCTCCAACTTTTCGGGCCATCAAAGCACCAAAAATCAATCCTAGACCCCAATTAAAAAAAGACACAATCATGGTCATTAGAGATACCAAAATAACAGCATGGGTCGTCCCTTTGATACTGTGGGTCATCGCCGCAATCAACCGACTCATTATGGGACTGAGCACTAACATGTGGCCCAACACCAAAATAAGCATCATTTGATAAGCGAATACGAGCAGTTCTTTATGCCAAATTCCTTGTTCCCAATAACCCAATAGACTGAGCCAATAAGGATCAGTGGTTTTTGGCTCCGTAAAAACCAGCGCTAAGACAAACGTCAGAGCAGTCAACAGTAAGGCAATAGACAACGGAGACGGCAAAAACCGTTTAAACAAGGTTTCTATAACCTTAGTCAGCTGCATTAAAAGGGTAAATCGTCGTGCTCGTCCTCTTGATTATCTCCAATGGGCTCAAAAGCATCTTCAGGAGGCATCGGTGGCATCGATTGATTGGCTGATTCCAACGATTCAATACGCCACCCTTGAATGGAATTAAAATACTTGGTTTCCCCTTCAGGGTTAACCCACTCACGACCGCGCAAATTGATCGAGACTTTAACTGATTGACCTACATTGATTGTGTTGAGTAAGTCTGTTTTGTCTTGAACAAATTCAATCATTAGATGCTGTGGATATTGCTCTTGGGTCGTAACGACTAATTCTCGTTTTCTAAATCCATTACTCCCAAAAGTTTGGGTCGTTCCCACTAATTTTACAGTCCCTTGTATTTCCATTATTATCTATTTACAGAGTTTAATTATTATCAATTAATATATTCCAAGCTTGTTCAATGGACCCTTGTTCAATGAGTTGCTTGGCTTTTTTATGTGCATTCAAATCCTTTCCACTTTGCTTATTGGCCCCTGATGGCAGGGTACTTACATTGGCCAATTGAGCCAAGTCATTACCCGAGAGTATCTCACTTTGTTTTATGGCTGCGGGTAGCGCATCGATACCAATCCCATGATTTCTGTTGGGCTTTGCCACCTCGAATAAACCTGATTTAGCTCGGGAATACCAATTACCCCCCATTCTAGAGACCAAATCTATTTTTTCTGGTTCGATATGACCCTGATCATCGAGAATATTCTCGTTGATATGTAACCGCAGGACCTCTGCCATAACCAGGTTGCCGGCTCCGCCCTGTGTACCCAAAGCTGTTATCTCAACTATTTTGCATTCCAATTGTACCGGAGATTCTTGGACCCGAGGAGGCTTTACTAACTCCGAAGGCTCCATGGTAAAACCCGCTTTGACAAACTCGTTGACTCCTTTGGAATACTCGGTAGAGGCTAAACTCATCTGTTGCACCATAGAATAATCCACGACATTGATCACGACCTCTGGCACCTCTTGAACATTTTCAAGGGTGTGCTTAACAGTATTGTCGCGCACCCGTCGGGCTGGAGAAAAAATCAAAATAGGGGGCTTTGCACTAAAGACATTAAAAAAGCTATAGGGAGCCAAATTGACCTGTCCTTGGCTGTCTATAGTGCTGGCGAAACAAATGGGGCGCGGGCCAACGGCTCCTAAAAGGTACCCGTGTAATTTCGGGGTTTCTAACTGATTTGGATCTAAATGCAACATCTTTGTAAAGGTAGTTGAAATGGGTAAATCTTAAAAAACTCACCGACATTAATATTAACATAATTGCCTTATCTTTAATCTGAATTTCAGCTTCATGCGTACTCTTAGTGAATTTTCTCGTTGGCTTTTTGTCATTCTTTCAGCACTTATTGTCTCTCTAATTGCCTGGAATACCTATCGACTTTTTACACAGCTAAAAGAAAATGAGCGTCATAAAATGTCTGTCTGGGCGAGTGCTTTTGAGGAGTTTCAGCAAGTGGACATTACCAATAAGGACTGGAACAGTAAGTTAATTCTCAATATACTTCAGGGCAATACAACAACGCCAATGATTCTTTATACCCATAAGGAAGATACTTTTTCGGCAAACAATCTCTCTGAAGAAGTCCTGCAAGATCCTGAGCGTCGTCAAGCCTTGATTGAACAATTTAGCTCTGAGTTTAGCCCCATCGAAATTCGTTACAACAACGAGTTGCTTCAAACCATTTATTACGGTAATTCTCCTACCATTACAAAAATCAAGTATTACCCTATTGTCTTATCAGTCATTTTACTCCTGTTTTACCTCGGGCTCGTCTTTTTTTACAACACCTCAAAATCTGCGGAACAGAACAAGCTTTGGGCGGGAATGGCCAAAGAAACTGCCCATCAAATTGGGACCCCTTTGTCCTCTCTTGTCGGGTGGACAGAATTATTGAAATCGCAGGATATTCCAAAAAACTATATCGCCGAAATTGAAAATGACATCAATCGATTGAAACAGATTACCAATCGATTTTCTAAGATTGGATCGACACCAACCCTTGTACCCATGGATATCGTTTCATTGACGCGAGAAACTTGTGATTATCTTAAAAGTCGTAGCTCAAATTTGATTGAATTCAGTATCCAATTACCTTCTGAGTCTATTACAGCAGAACTCAACGCAGAGCTCTTTAGCTGGACGCTTGAAAATTTAGTGAAAAACGGAATCGATGCGATGCGTGGACAAGGTACAATAGGCGTTGCATTAGGTCTTCAAAACAGGCGAATCCTATTGCACATCAGTGATAGCGGCAAAGGTATTCCCAAAAGAAATTTTAATAAAATATTCAATCCTGGTTTCACTACAAAAAAACGAGGTTGGGGCTTAGGACTTTCCTTGGCACGTCGCATCATTGAAGATTACCACCGGGGGAAAATTCGAGTCCTCAAAAGTGTTAAAGATCAAGGCAGTACTCTTGAAATTAACCTTCCTCATATTTCGTAATGATTGTCAAAGAATTTGTCTTACATCGAGCAGACATAAACAACAACTGCCCCAAGTGTTTCTCGGCCAGTGGCATGGTTTTTTCGTTCATTCAAAATCAAAAAGAAAATAAATGGGTCATTATCACCGCTAAAGAAATTCGCGAGGAATTATTTTGCCAGCATTGTAGTCAAGTTATTTATCCAGGATTGTGGGATAGGGCTATTGAGCGGGTTTATGCCTATCAGAAAAAGTGTTTTACGCCCATGTCCGCAGGGATCCAACTCAAAAAGAAAGCAAAAACAATACTCGGCCTGGGTGTACTCACCCTATTTTTGGGAATCAGCCTATGGGTTATTTTTAGAAATGGCTGGCTATAGTCTTGGCGAGCGCCTCAAACTCATGCGTTTGGAGTTTGACCTTTCGAATAAATCTCATGTCTTCCATATCATTGAGTGGAATCAAATGAACGTGTACATGTGGCACTTCAAGCCCTACCACTGACATCCCAATTCGTTTACAAGGAATTGTTTGTTCCAAGGCTTTGGCCACTTTTCTCGAAAACTCCATAAGTTCCAGATATGTTTCTGAGTCGAGATCAAATAGCTTATCCACCTCTTTTTTGGGAATACACAACGTATGGCCTTTAGCGTTGGGATTTATGTCTAAAAAGGCCAAAAAATTTTCATCCTCAGCGACCTTGAAACAGGGAATACTACCGTTGATAATTTTACTGAAAATGCTAGACATTATCAAGAACGAGTTATGTATATAATTTCAAAATTCATCACACCATTGGGTACTTGTATTGCCGCTATTTCCCCAACTTTTTTACCCAATAATCCTTTGCCAATAGGCGAGTCGACGGAAATTTTTCCCGACTTGAGATCAGCCTCGCTCTGCGCCACTAACGTGTAGGTCATTTCCATGTTGTTGGTGGTGTTTTTTATCTTAACTGTGGAATGAACCAAGGCCTTCGAGGTATCGAGTTGAGACTCATCAATCAAACGAGCCCCCGCTAGGGTCTCTTCAAGCTTGGCAATGCGCAATTCGAGCAATCCTTGAGCTTCTTTTGCGGCATCATATTCGGCATTTTCACTCAGATCACCCTTGTCTCGTGCTTCAGCAATAGCTTGAGAGGCCTTTGGACGTTCTATATCACGCAAATGATCGAGTTCATTACGTAATTTTTTTAATCCTTCTGTAGTGTAATACGATACTTTACTCATAATCAACTTAATTAAAAAAAATATTTCCAAACACTACCTCTTTTTTCATTTTGGGGCTGTGACGATGGAAATAAAAAGATCCCACGTTTCATGGGATCTAGTACAAAGATATAAAAATTTTATTCTGCTAACTTTGTCGTACATTTCGGTCAATAATTTAACCCGCTTAATTCAATGAACTCAGTCAACACATTTTATAAAAACTTATATTGGGTTTTTATCATTGTTTTGACCTTGAGTTGCTCCGGAGAGGATGATAATCGATTGATTAACAACCCTTATTTGAATCCCATACCTGTCTCAATTAATCTAAATCTCAA
>CBFIFD010000017.1:0-32183 GCA_965661835.1 Flavobacteriaceae bacterium
TTACGCATTACACCAATGGTCGAGCCCACTCAGAATGCTGACGTGATTTATGAGCAATATCAGGAATCAAAATACCATGAAATCGATGAATATTCGCCGGCAAAAGTCGGAAGGCGATGGTTTGGTAATCGCTTTGACATCCAAAATCAACAAGAATATAATTTTAATTTTCCAGGACGTCTTGTATCTGAACCGATCAAAGTAAAAGTCAGAGCGGGGGCGGCGTCGGAAGTCCCGACTAGTTTACAAGCTGATGTCAACGGCACTGCAGTTGATCCATTGAATTTTAATGCCATCAATGACCCAACACTACTCAGTGTAGACTCCTTTGTTCAAGAATTCCAATTGTCGAGTGAGAGCGTGAGTGTTTCGCTGAATTACAACAATTCCGGAAATCCTGCGAGTATAGGTTATCTCGATTACATTCAAGTTACTGCAACTATGCCGTTGCGCAGTAATGGGAACACGTTTTCCTTTTTTAATCAAGACGCACAAGGGGCCAGTGGCGTAGGATTATATCGGTTGAGTCAAGCTCAAAATATTCATGAAGTATGGGCCATAGATGATTTGTTTAATGTGCATTACAAATCCAATGACGATCAATCCGAGTTGTTTTCATTTAAAACGACATTAGGAACGCCCACACGCTATGTTGCACTTGTGACAGGAGATTATCTAGAACCGCGTCGTAGCGATAATCCTGTGGTGGTCAATCAAAATATTAAAGGCCGCATATTTCAGGCAAGCCGCGATGTGGATTATCTTATTGTCACCCCGAAAAGTCTATCTGCGGCCGCAGAGCAATTGGCGAGGCATCATAGAATGCGCTCAAATCTAAGTGTACGGGTTGCTATTTTGGAAGAGATTTACACAGAATTCAGTTCTGGAAAACAAGACATTGGGGCAATACGTAATCTTGTTCGTTACATTTACGAAAATGCGAGTGCCCCGGACCGTAAAATAAAATACCTATGTCTGTTTGGAGACACCTCGGTAGATTTTAAAGATCGACTCAGTGTTAACAATAACATGGTTCCGACTTATCATACACTCTCGAGTGTGGATACGTTCAATTCATTCATGTCCGATGATTTTTTTGGGATGATGGATCCCGATGAGGGAACGATGTCTTCTTCACATTCTTTAGACATTGCTGTGGGCCGCATATTGGTTGATGACCCGGCTCAAGCCCAGCGCATTGTATCTAAAATCACGTCGTACGACAATGATCAGGCCTATGGTTCATGGCGAAATAATTTTGTTGTTATCTCTGATGATGTGGATATCGGTTGGGAGTATCGAGCGTTGGAGGTGACGTTGGATTCCATTGCAGATCGAGTGAGTGCAGAAAAACCTTCGATCAATGTGAAAAAGATTCATACCGATGCCTTTCAACAAGAAACCTCTGCAGGAGGAAACCGTTATCCAGAAGCGCGTGAGGCCATAGAGAATGCGATAGAGGTCGGAGCTTTGGTGGTCAATTATTTTGGTCATGGTGGGGAAGATGGTTTGGCCAAAGAGTTCATTTACACCAAAGAAACAGCACAGGAATTGCGCAATGAAGCGACCCTTCCGTGTTTTGTTACGGTGACTTGTGAATTCTCAAAATTTGATAATCCACTCAGGATAACCGCTGGAGAGCTCACTTTTTGGAATGAACAAGGTGGTGCAGGGTCCCTGATCACGACAACGCGATCCGTAAGCGTTACCTTGGGAGTAGATTTTAACACCTTACTTTCGGAGTATCTTTTTGGATATGGTCAAGATGTTCCTCCAGCCCCTGCAGAGGCTTTACGGCTGACTAAAAACCTCATTGGCTCAAATAACAAAAGAGTGATTTTTTATATCGGAGATCCGGCCATGCATTTGGCCTTTCCAAAAAAGCAGATTCGACTTACTGCCATTAACGATGCACCTCTTGGATTGACCAATGACACCCTCAAGGCCCTGAGTCGCGTTAAGCTCAGTGGGTTGGTTTTGGATCCTTCAGGGAATCCGCTTCCCAACTACAATGGAATTCTTGAAGTCAAAGTTTTTGATAAGGATTTACAAAAATCAACGCTCGGTAATGATGGGATACGTGATAATGGGACTGATTATGACGGAGATGGAAATACCACAAACTTATTACTCATGGACTTCGTCACACAAGGTGAGGTGCTGTTTAATGGGCAAGCTACCGTCAACCAAGGGGCTTTTGATGTAGAGTTTATTGTTCCACGAGACATTCAAGTACCAGTAGGTTCGGGAAAGGTTAGTTTTTATGCAAAGCGAGCGGCAGCATTCGAAGATCAATCGGGCTACAATTTAAATGTTCTTGTGGGTGGACTCAACGACAATGCGCCACAAGATAATACGGGGCCGGAAATAGATCTGTTTATGAATGACGAGAGTTTTATATCTGGAGGTACAACTAACGACAACCCTATTTTATTGGTGAATCTGAGTGACGAAAGCGGCATGAATACCACGGGAGGAATTGGGCACGATTTGATTGCGATACTCGATGGAGAAACAGCGAACCCCTTTGTATTAAATGAGTATTATCAGGCTAATGTAGATGATTTCTCTAATGGGAAGGTTCAGTTCAAACTGCGCGATCTGCCTAATGGGCCGCATAGCCTACAAGTTAAAGCCTGGGATACGTACAATAATTTTTCAGTAGCCACAATAGATTTTATTGTCAGTGGAGGCGATGCGATAAACATTTCTCGAGTGCTCAATTATCCCAATCCATTTGTCGACTATACAGAATTTTGGTTCAACCACAATCGTCCTTTTGAACCACTAGATGTTAGTGTACAAGTTTTTTCAGTCTCTGGAAAACTAGTTTGGAATCATCATCAAATAATTATGACCCAGGGGTATCTGTCTCGAGACATCATTTGGGATGGTCGAGATGATTTTGGGGACAAAATAGGAAAGGGTGTATATGTATACAAATTGACCGTACGTTCCTCACTGTCTGGCAAATCTGCTGAGAAATACGAAAAACTGGTCATTCTTTAAATAATTAAAAAAAGTATATTTGACAAAATTTAATCAATATGAAACACGTATTATTAATTGCTTTTTCAATGTTGATGATTGCCCAAAGTGCAGTCGCTCAAGAAGAAATACCGCCACAGCCCATTACCACAGGGGTGCCGTTCTTACTTATTGCCGCTGATGCTCGTGCTGGAGGTATGGGCGATATAGGTGTAGCCACTTCGGCCGATGCCTTTTCACAACAATGGAATCCGTCAAAATATGCCTTTTCGATCGCAGAATCAGGAGTCGGGGTAACCTATACTCCCTATTTGAGTAGTCTGGTAAACGACATATTTCTGGGTAATTTAACCTACTTCAACAGAATCAATGAGCGTAGCGCGGTTGCGGGTAGTTTTAGATATTTCAGTCTAGGTGAGATCGAATTACGTGATACATTCGACCAAGAACCACTGATCCAAAGTCCTAATGAATTTACTTTTGATCTTACTTATGCCTTGCGTTTGAGTGATCGATTTTCTATGGCAGTTACAGGACGCTACCTGCGATCAGATTTAAAAATTCAGGCCTCTACAGAGGATGCTTCGGCAGCCAATTCATTTGCGGTTGATATTTCTGGGTATTATCAGAGTGAGGAAGTGGCCTATTCTGATTTTAATGGTCGCTGGCGTGGTGGATTTAATATTTCAAATGTTGGTCCTAAAATCAAATATGACGATGTGGGTCAGGAAAACTTTTTGCCGACTAAGCTCGGTTTAGGTGGTGGCTTTGATTTCATATTGGACCAGTACAATATGGTTAGTGCAAACCTTGAGCTCAACAAATTATTAGTCCCCACTCCCAAGGATTTTAATGGAGATGGTGTCTTGGATGCTGAGGATGCCGATGAGTATAATGATATTGGGTTTATCTCAGGGATGTTTTCATCGTTTGGTGATGCTCCGGGAGGCTTTAGTGAAGAATTAAGCGAGTTCACTTGGGCCTTGGGGGTAGAATATTGGTACCAGGATGTGTTCGCTCTACGCACAGGGTACTTTAATGAAAGTGAGGACAAAGGGTCTCGAAAGTTCTTGTCTTTGGGAGCAGGATTTAAATACACCTCGATTAATATTGATCTTTCGTACTTATTTTCAACCTCGCGAGTGCGCAGTCCACTCGAGGGTACTCTTCGTTTTGGGCTTACTTTTAACCTGGGAGATACCTATACAGAATACTAGAAAACCCTATGACTCCGATCGAGTTTAGTGATCTGGATTACATTGAACTTTAGGCGTCTTTCGGGGCGCCTTTTTTTTGGCCTTTTTAGGTTTTGTATAAAGTCAGAATAACGTATTTTTGCGGGGCGTCGAAAGCGTCCGAATTCTAATTTTTTTTGAATCATGAAGAAGATTACCAAAAAAACGTACCTCGACTGGTATGAGAACATGTTGTTTTGGAGAAAGTTTGAGGACAAACTAGCTCAGGTTTATATCAACCAAAAGGTACGAGGTTTCTTACACCTGTACAATGGGCAAGAGGCGGTCCTCGCTGGAGCTTTGCACGCAATGGATCTCACCAAGGACAAAATGATCACCGCTTATCGTTGTCACGTTCAACCTATAGGTATGGGTGTTGATCCCAAGCGTGTTATGGCAGAATTGTACGGTAAAGGGACAGGGACTTCACAAGGTCTCGGCGGTTCGATGCATATCTTTTCAAAAGAACATCGTTTTTATGGGGGCCACGGGATCGTTGGGGGTCAAATCCCACTTGGAGCCGGTCTTGCTTTTGCTGATAAATATCAAAATAATGACGCTGTGACGCTCACCTTTATGGGTGATGGAGCAACACGGCAAGGATCCTTACACGAAACATTTAACCTGGCTATGCTCTGGAATTTACCGGTTGTTTTTTGTGTTGAGAACAATGGTTATGCCATGGGTACTTCAGTAGAACGTACCGCAAATCATTCCGAAATATGGAAGCTTGGTTTGGGTTATGATATGCCTTGCCGCCCGGTAGATGGTATGAAGCCTGAAATGGTTGCCAAGGAGCTCGATGAGGCCATTTCACGTGCACGAAAAGGTGGCGGACCAACGTTTCTTGAAATCCGAACCTATAGATACCGTGGACACTCGATGAGTGATGCGCAACATTACAGAACCAAAGAAGAGGTGAAAAAAATGCAGGATATTGATCCGATTATGCATGTCTTAGATCATATTTATGAAAATAAATGGGCTACAGAAAAACAAATTGCAGAAGTAGATAAGCGCGTAAAAGAACGCGTGTTAGAATGTGAGCGTTTTGCTGAAGAGTCAGCTTACCCAGAAAAAAGTGTCATGTATGATTCTGTTTATCAGCAAGAGGATTACCCATTTTTACCCCATAAAATTTAAGCTATGGCTGAAGTCATCACAATGCCACGTCTGAGCGATACCATGGAAGAAGGTACCGTGGCAACTTGGTTGAAAAAAGTAGGAGATACAGTTAAGGAAGGTGATATACTTGCTGAGATTGAAACCGATAAAGCGACCATGGAATTTGAGTCGTTTTACGAAGGGACACTTTTGCATATTGGTGTCTCTGAGGGAGAGACTGCAGAAGTGGATGCGCTCTTGGCAATCATCGGTGACTCGTCTGAGGATATTTCAGCCTTAATATCAGGTCAGACCCAAAATG
Organism: Flavobacteriaceae bacterium; assembly: GCA_965661835.1. Lineage (GTDB taxonomy): Bacteria > Bacteroidota > Bacteroidia > Flavobacteriales > Flavobacteriaceae > BACL21. The sequence goes on from CBFIFD010000017.1 coordinate 5,650, forward strand.
GTCCGGCGGCGGCTGCCCCAATGAAAGAAGAATCTCAAGATTCACATGATTCGGGTTCTAATGAACCGACTGAAGCATCTCAGGGTGCAGATAGCTCTACCAAACCAATGCCCGAGGGGGTTTTAGTAATTACCATGCCACGTTTGAGTGATACCATGGAGGAAGGAACTGTGGCAACTTGGCTCAAAAAAGAAGGAGACGCGGTGTCCGAAGGAGATATTTTGGCCGAAATTGAAACAGACAAAGCCACAATGGAGTTTGAATCGTTTTACAGCGGAACTCTCCTCAAAATTGGCGTTCAAGAAGGAGCCTCAGCTCAGGTTGATGCGTTATTGGCTGTTTTAGGACCGGAAGGTACTGATCTTTCTGGGGTTAATTTTGACCAAGGGAATCCCAGTGATTCAATGACCCAGCCGGCTGAGGCCACAACAGAAACTGAGTCTAGCGCCAAAGCGGATGAAAAAACCTCGACACACAGTACACCGGCACCCGTTGCCACGCCAGCGCCTTCTACGCCTGTGGCTGTATCTTCGGTGGCTAACCCGACCACAGATGTTGTTGATCAGGGTCGTCGATTTGTGAGTCCTTTGGCTCGGAAATTAGCAAAAGAAAAAGGTATTAATCTATCTCAGGTAACCGGAAGCGGTGAGTTGGGTCGGATAATCAAAAGAGATATAGAGCATTTTGTTCCAGGTGCTGCTCCCGTTGCTGCAGCGGCTCCAGCATTCCAAGCTGTCGGAACCGAAGTTTTTGAATCCATGGCGAATTCGCAAATGCGTAAGACTATTGCAAAGCGCCTAGGGGAGTCAAAATTTACGGCACCACATTATTATTTGACCGTGGAGTTAGATATGGACCATGCGATGGCTGCACGTAGTGCCATTAATGCCCAAGAAGGCGTGAAAATTTCATTTAACGATATGGTTGTTAAAGCCTGTGCTATGGCCTTACGATTACATCCAAAGGTAAATAGCCAATGGCACCAAAAGGAAACTAAAATTGCCAAACACATTCACATGGGTGTGGCGGTTGCTGTGGACGATGGTTTGGTGGTCCCGGTACTCAAATTTGCGGATCAGATGAGTTTTACTCAAATCGGAGCATCCGTCAAGGATCTTGCAGGCCGCGCGCGAGCTAAAAAGTTAACCCCTGAGGAAATGCAAGGCAGTACATTTACGGTTTCAAATTTGGGAATGTTTGGCATACGTGAATTTACGTCAATAATTAATCAGCCAAATTCCGCCATTCTTTCTGTCGGGGCTATTGTTGAAAAACCGGTGGTAAAACAAGGAAATATTGTGGTAGGTCATACCATGACCGTTACCCTTGCGTGTGATCATCGAACCGTAGACGGTGCAACTGGGGCTCAGTTTTTACAGACCTTACGTCAGTATATAGAGCAACCGGTCACCATGTTTGCCTAAGGGCACTACCCCTTGGCCGCGGTATATTTTGTACCTTTAAACTATGGGAAAAATAGTTGTCATTACTGGGGCAAGTCGAGGAATAGGTCATGCCTTGGCGCGTACCTTTATCGATCAGGATCATCATGTGGTTGCCCTCTCACGCAATATTGAGCCATTAAAAGCGATAGAAGGACAAAACTGTAGTGTATTCGCTATGGATATCACACAAGAATCAGCCTTTGATCAAGTCGTGTCATATATTGAGCAAAAGTTCGGTCGAATTGATATACTCATTCATAATGCAGGATTACTGATCAACAAGCCATTTGAGAGCCTTACAACCGAAGAGACTGAGCGTGTCTATAAGGTAAATGTATTTGGCCCCATGGCTTTAACCCGTGTTTTGTTGCCGCTTATGAATGACTCAAGCCATGTGGTTTCCATCAGCAGTATGGGTGGGGTGAACGGTACGGCAAAATTTCCCGGACTGAGTGCCTACAGCAGCAGCAAGGGAGCGCTTACCATTTGGAGCGAAGTAATGGCTGAGGAATATAAAGAGTGTGGTCCTAAGTTTAATACGCTAGCCATCGGGGCGGTCCAAACAGAGATGCTCGCCGAAGCTTTTCCGGGTTATCAGGCCCCATTAACGCCCCAAGAGATGGCCGAATATATTATGAGTTTTGCCTTAAATGGTCATCGCATATATAATGGCAAAACACTTCCCGCATCGCAAACGACACCTTGATTGTTAATTTAAGGAGTTATGGATTTAGTTAAACTGCACCAATATTTGCCCAAACAGGCTGTTGATCAGGTGTTACATTTATTTAATCAAGAGCACCTCAAGGTCGATATTGTCCCCCATCGCAGAACAAGACATGGAGATTATCGCCGATTAATCGACGGAACGCATGTCATAACCATTAACGAAGGAGAAAATCCATACCGCTTTTTATTGACGTTAATTCATGAGCTCGCCCATTTCAAGGCCTTTAGCCATTATGGCCGGATGATCAAACCTCATGGGATTGAGTGGAAAAATACATTTAGGCAATTAATGTTGCCATTTTTGCGTTCAGAAATATTCCCAGAAACCGTGCTCAGGCCTTTAGCACACTATTTAAAGAATCCTAAGGCCAGTAGTGACTCAGATTTATCACTAACCCTTGCACTAAAGTCCTTTGATCCAAAAGACGACAAGACTTATATTTTTGAAGTGCCAGAGGGTAGGTCCTTCAAGACCCAGCAAGGGCGAACATTCATCCGGGGGGCAAAACGGGCTAAACGATTTATATGTACAGAGGCCTCAAGTGGCCGTACTTATTTGTTTCAACCACATGTAGCCGTCCATGTTTTGGCGGACAATTAAGGCAGCAACACGATTAAGACTTACCTTGTTGCTGAATGTCGCGTATTTTTTTAAACAGATTGGAGGAGTAGACAAAATCGATTACGCTTTGCTCTGTGGCATTAAAAATATTGTCCGCATTACCTTCCCAGGCCACACAACCACCCTGTAAGAAAACAATGTTTTGACCTATTTCCATGACACTATTCATGTCATGGGTGTTGATTATGGTCGTCATATTATATTCAGTCGTAATTTCTTGAATAAGATTATCGATGACCATGGCTGTCTTAGGGTCTAGGCCAGAATTGGGTTCGTCACAAAATAGATATTTTGGATTATTGACAATTGCTCTGGCTATGGATACCCGTTTTTGCATTCCCCCGGAGATTTCAGAAGGAAATTTTTTGTTGGCGTTGATCAGGTTCACGCGAGATAATACTTCGTTCACGCGGTTCAACATTTGCTCTTGAGATTGATTTGAATACATGCGCAGTGGAAACATGATATTGTCCTCAACCGACATAGAATCAAATAAAGCACCGCCTTGAAAAACCATACCGATACGCTGACGCAACTCCTTTTTTTCAGCTTTGGTCATGGTCTTTATGGATTTTGTACCGTATAAAATCTCTCCTTGCTCCGGCGTAAATAATCCCAAAAGGCATTTGAGAAACACAGTCTTACCGCTTCCACTAGACCCAATGATGAGGTTGGTCTTACCCTGTTCAAAGATTGTATTGAGGTCTTTTAATACCGCTACTCCATCGAAAGATTTATATAGGTTTTTTACCTGAATCATTAGCCCAAGAGTAATGTGGTTATAACATAATTTGCTAGAATGATTAGCACGCTGGTCCATACAAAGGAGTAGGTACTTGACTTTCCTACTTCAAGGGCCCCGCCTTTCATATAATAGCCTTGATATGATGGGACCGTAGCTAGAATAAAGGCAAATACAAAACTCTTTATAAAGGCATAAATCAAGTGAAAGGTAATAAAGTCGGATTGTATTCCTTGTATGAATGATTCCGAGGAGGTGTATCCGCCGTAGACTGCAGCAACCCATCCTCCGAATATTCCTAAATACATTGACATGCCTATGATAAATGGATATAAAAGCAAGGCAATTATTTTGGGAAACACTAAGTAGTTTAGAGAATTAATCCCCATGATTTCTAAGGCATCTATTTGCTCTGTAACCCGCATTGATCCAATACTAGAGGTAATGAATGATCCAACTTTACCGGCCATAATTATAGAAATAAAGGTCGGTGAAAATTCAAGAATAATTGATTGTCTTGTCGCGTAACCTACAAGCATATCAGGAATAAGCGGGTCTTCTATATTTAGGGCGGTTTGAATCGATACAACCCCACCTACGAAAAATGAAATAAAGGCGACAATTCCGATAGAATTCAGGATTAACTCTTCAATTTCTTTGAAAATGAGTTGGCGCATGACACTTGATTTGGTAGGTCTGCGGAATATTTGACCCAACATCAAGAAATAAGTACCTATCTCGCTGAACAACTTCATTGAGCTAAATTAATAAAAATTGAGGGCCTAATCTTTAATTCTCGACAGGAAGTAAGGACATAATCTTATGGAAGATCATATTGTTTTCATAAACCCCACTGAATAATTCTGCACCTGGTCCGTAGGCAAATACAGGAATCCAATCGGCATTGTGTCCTGGGCTGGAAAAACTGGGTTTTATGGTGTTGTAATCTCCTTGATCTGCAGAAAGTGCAAGCCCGCCAGTGGCGTGATCACCAGTAACGATAATGAGGGTGTTTTGATCTTTCTGGGCAAATGATAAAAGCGTACCCAGAGTGTTGTCTAAATCAATAAGTTCAGTGATCATGTAATCAAAGTCGTTGTCGTGTCCGCCCCAATCGACCTGAGACCCTTCAACCATCATGAAAAATCCTGATTGATTTTTCGACAAATGTGACAATGCCAGGGCAGAGGCATCTTGTAAAAATGGACCACGACCTTCTAATATCGTAGGCATGTCTTCATCGGCCAGGAGGTAACCAATCTTGTCGGTTTGGGTGATCGGTTTTAATGATTCTGTTTCGATGGTAAACCCATAATTGGTTAAGGTATCCAGCAGGTTTGCGCCATCTTTCCGATTATTGAAATATTTTAATCCTGGTCCTGCAAAAAAGTCAATATTCGATTGCGGTAAAAATGCGGCTATGATTTCATGGTCATTGCGGTCAGGGTGATGGGCGTAGAATGAAGCCGGAGTTGCATGAGTCAGGGTAGAGGTTGCAATAATCCCATTTGATTTACCCATCTGTGCCATAAAGTGTGTCACATTGGGAATGGGGTTGTTTAATGTATCGACTCCAATGGCTTTATTGAATGTTTTTTGACCACAGGCCATTGCTGTTCCTGCCGCTGCACTATCCGTAATTAAGGACATAGAACTGGTCTTACTCAAACCAACTACCGGAAAATTGTCGTAAAAAACATCTCCTTCCTTATAAAACTCGAGGGCTGAAATTTGATTGATTCCAGTGCCGTCTCCAATCACCAAAATGATATTATTTGGCTTGGAATCGGGGCTAAACGTTTGTATCAAAGGCTCATGACTGACATTGCGTTGATCCTTGTCAATCGGTTTGATCGACGGTTTATTTTGGCAAGCAAAAGCCAATAATAGGCTAACAAGAGGCAGGTATTTCCCTCTGGGATATTTCATGGTGCAAATGTAGGATTCGTTTGAAATCTACGCACGGATTTATTCAAACTTAGCGATAATTTAATATTGTTTTCCACAAGGTTTTACGAATAAATACCGCTTGATCCTCCTGAATCATTAACATGTGTTTACTGCGCCAATATTCTCGTAACCCACCAATTAAAAGACTTGGTTTTTTGTAGTGTAAACTAAGTTTTAAAAGGGATAACATCGCCAGCCAAAATCCATACCCCATATGGGCAAACGCTCTGCCTTGAGCACTGAGTTGACTCGGGTCATAGGCAAGCCCGGTAGCTTTGAGATGTTTGACCTTTAATTCTGGAAATGTTTGGGTTTCCCAACCCCAATATCCAACCAACCACTGATCGATACTATCCCATCCTAAACAGGCTTTTAGACCGCCTATTTCATCAAAACATTGCTTGTTGTACAATTTTATGGGACCGCGAACTTTCTGTTTTTTTGCGATTTGTTCATAGACCCAAGTTTTATTTTGTTTAATGTACAAGAGTCCTGAAGCAAGACCAAGCTTTCGGTTTTTACCAAAAGCCGTTTTCAGGGTGGCAAAATAGTTTTGAGGGAGGACTATATCGGCATCAAATTTCCCAATGAGCGAAACATTAAGTGAGCGCTTTGTCGCTAATTCAAGGAGATATTCATATCCTCTATTAAACGCCAAGACAACTTTTTCTCCAGGGGCATGAGTTGTTTTTTTATCGGATGACACAAGCTCAATCCAAGGGTGTTGATTGGACCAGCGCTCCATGATGTAAGGACTTGTATCTGTCGAACCATCATCAACCAAAATCAAAAGATCACAAGGATCTGTTTGTTCTTTAAAGCTCTGAAGTGCCTCATCCAAATGAGTGGCTTCATTAAAAACAGGCATGATTATGGCGCAAAACATAGGGTTTATACTTTTTCGGCGTAAATCAAAATATAGCGTGGCGTAATTCTTCTGAGTAACGGGCGAAATCCAATTTTGTTGACTGGATTGGTAAATTGAATCTCATCGATAATTCGCCACCCTGTTTTTTCTAAAAGCCATCTAAATTGCCAGGCTTCAAATTCGTGAAAATGTCGATCGCGCTCGTCGGTTTTACTTTTATAAGCCCGAGCAAACCACAGTCTTAATGGAACTGAAATAAGAAGTTTCGGCGCTTTTATTTCACCGAGAAGGCTAAATGGGTTGAGTAAATGCTCTACTATTTCAAAAGCTGTGACCGCATCAAACTTGTCGCTTTGGACTACGCGCCGATCTATATCGAGGTCTTCGCCTTGAGTGTTGTGCACGATGTATCCATCGTCTCGCAGTCGTACACTCAGTGGATTGTCCACCCCTAAATCTAAAATCTCTTCGGAGAAGTTGAGGTGTTTATGAACAAATTCTTGGGTGATTCGATAGCGTTTGTGCGGAAAATGTTTGGAATACATTTAAACTCTGTAAAGTATGGCATTAACGTTCATTCCTGCACCGACACTCGCAAACATGACGAGGTCTCCGGAGTTCACCTGGTGACCGTCAAGCTGGCCCCGGCGGACAAGGTCATAAAGCGTGGGAACTGTGGCGACACTTGAATTACCAAACGTGTTTATGGTTAGAGGCATGACTCCATCAGGGGCGCTGAGGTTATAAAGTTTATAAAAACGCTTTATAATGGCCTCATCCATTTTTTCATTGGCTTGATGAATAAACACTTTTTTGAGTGCGCCGATCTCTTGACCTGCCTCATCCATACATTGTTTCATGGCCTGTGGGACGCGTGTAATGGCAAATTCATAGATTTTTCGCCCATGCATTTTGATGTAATGTCTTGACCCGCTTTCGTCGTGATTATAAGAGGGACCAAAATAAATAAAGTTGGCTTCCTCCAGAGTGTACGTGGCTGTGAGATGATGAATAATACCCGATAGGGCCGGGTTATTATTTTCTTGATCGAGTTCGAGTATCACGGCTCCTGCGCCATCACTGTAAATCATGGAGTCTCTATCGTGCTGGTCAACAACCCTCGAAAGTGCTTCAGCACCTATGACCAGGCATTTTTTTGCCATACCTCCTTGCATGAATGCCTTACAATGAATCGTGGCCTCCACCCAACCAGGGCAGCCGAATAAAATATCGTAGGCAACACAGCGAGGATTCTTAATTTTTAGTTGATGTTTGACTCTTGAGGCGAGACTGGGGACTGTATCGCTTTGTTGGTGTTTGTGAGTAACATCCCCGTAATTGTGCGCCACCACAATGTAATCAAGAGTTTCAGGATCAATGTTGGCATCTTCTATGGCTTGTTTTGCCGCGATCGCTGCAATGTCAGAGGTCACCCGCTCGGAATTCACATAGCGCCGTTCTGAAATTCCAGTAATGGCCTTGAACTTACGAATTATGACCTCATTGTTGTCCTCAAGCCGCGTTCCATCCACATCAAAAAATTGATGGTTGTCGAACGCACCATTAGTCGTGATATTGCCCGGGACGTAACTCCCTGTTCCGGTTATGACTACACTCATGAATTAAATTTTGTTAAAGGTACTGAAAAAGTACTTTTTAGGACCTAGGGATTTATCCAGAATATGGTCATGATGAGATTGACACCTATTTATCTTAGGCGAAGGCTTCAATAGGGGTGCAGGTACAAATCAAATTCCTGTCTCCATAGGCATCATCCACGCGTCGTACTGCGGGCCAAAACTTATTGTCTTGTAAGTAGGGTAGCGGAAATGCTGCCTCTTGTCTTGAATAAGACATAGTCCACTCTTCGGCCGTTACCATGGCTAAGGTATGCGGTGCATTTTTGAGTGGATTGTCACCTTGCTCGGCGCTCACCATGTCAATTTCACGACGAATGGCAATCATCGCATCGCAAAAGCGGTCTAACTCTGCTTTACTTTCACTTTCCGTTGGTTCCACCATCACCGTTCCTGCCACAGGAAATGATACAGTCGGTGCGTGGTACCCATAATCCATAAGACGTTTGGCAATATCAGTAACCTCGATTCCGTATTGTTTAAATGGTCGGCAATCGAGTATCATTTCGTGTGCGGCACGTCCTTGTTCCCCAGTGTACAGGGTTTCGTAAACACCTTTGAGTCGTTCTTTGATATAGTTGGCATTGAGTATCGCTATTTCTGTTGCCTTGCGCAGACCAGATTCCCCCAACATACAAATGTATCCGTATGAAATTAAGCAGGCAAGAGCACTCCCCCATGGGGCTCCTGAAATGGCAGTAATCGCCTGAGTTCCCCCAGTCGGAATTACCGGGTTTGAGGGCAAAAATGGAGCGAGCTGTGACGCCACGCAAATTGGCCCTACACCTGGACCACCTCCACCGTGAGGAATAGCAAAGGTTTTGTGTAAATTCAAATGACAGACATCAGCGCCAATTGCTCCCGGGTGGGTCAGGGCGACCTGAGCATTCATGTTGGCACCATCCATATATACTTGTCCGCCACACTCGTGAATTATAGAGGTAATTTCTTTTATGGCACTTTCATAAACGCCATGAGTTGAAGGATAGGTGATCATCAGTGCGGCCAGATTATCCTTGTATTGAAGGGCCTTTTCTCTTAAGTCTTCGACATCGATATTCCCATCGTCACTCGCTTTGGTGACCACGACTTTCATTCCTGCCATAACCGCACTTGCAGGATTTGTTCCATGTGCAGAGGACGGGATCAAGCAAATATCTCGATGTTGGTCCCCTCGAGAATGATGATACGCCCGTATCACCATGAGTCCTGCATATTCGCCCTGGGCTCCTGAGTTTGGCTGGAGCGAGGTCGCAGCAAATCCGGTGATTTCGGTCAATTGATTTTCTAAGGCACTGAGCATCTCTTGATATCCCTGGGCCTGATCTAATGGAACAAGCGGGTGCAGCCCTGCCCAATTGGGATCACTCAGCGGGAGCATTTCTGTAGCAGCATTGAGTTTCATGGTACATGAACCCAAGGCGATCATAGAATGATTGAGCGCCAAATCCTTACGCTCTAATCGTTTGACATAACGCATGAGCTCAGTCTCGCTGTGATAACGATTAAACACCTCCTGTGTTAAAAAGTCGTGGGGGCGTCTTAGCGTATTGGCCATGCCAAATTCATCTAAACTCAGTGTATTTTCGTCGGCTTGAGTTTTATCAGGGAACACGCTGATCAGCTCTGCAATATCTTCTTCATTTGTAGTCTCATTGATTGAGATACTCACGTGCTGTTCATCAATGAAATTAAGATTGATGTGCTTGCTTAAGGCCATGGGCTCAACATCACTGCGATTGGCTTGCACAGTAATCGTATCAAAAAAGCTATTGTGCACCAGTTGGTATCCATTGCGCTTCAGGCCATCAGCGAGGATCAATGTATGCTCATGAACTTTATTCGCAATATACCTCAGTCCATCAGGGCCGTGATAAACGGCATACATGCCCGCCATAACAGCCAGTAAAACCTGCGCAGTACAAATATTAGAGGTGGCTTTATCTCTTTTGATGTGTTGTTCTCGAGTCTGCAAGGCCATACGAAGCGCTGGCTCATCATTCATGTCTCGGGTTACACCGATAATTCTTCCTGGAATACTGCGTTTGAATTCCTCGCGCGTAGCGAAATAGCCTGCATGTGGCCCGCCATAGCCCAAAGGAATTCCAAATCTTTGAGAGGTGCCTACGACCACATCAGCGCCACATGAACCTGGCGACTTCATCAGTACCAAAGCCAATAAATCGGCAGCTACGGCAACTTTGATTTGCGCCTGATGTGCTCGCTGGATGAAGGGTTCCAAATTCAGAATTTGCCCTTCTTTTCCTGGATATTGTAACAGGGCTCCAAAAAACTTCTCATCGAAGTTGAAGGACTCCGCCTTATCCACAACAAGTTTTATACCTAGTGGGTTGGCTCGAGTTTCTAATAGGGACAGAGTCTGTGGCAATACTTGATCACTCACAAAAAAATGAACCACGTTATTTTTCTTTTGCTCACGGGCCCTTACTGCAAAAAGTAGTGTCATGGCCTCAGCTGCAGCGGTTGATTCATCCAAGAGTGACGCATTGGCTAACTCCATTCCTGTGAGCTCAGTAATTAGCGTTTGATAGTTTAACAAGGCCTCAAGTCTTCCTTGAGCGATCTCAGCCTGGTATGGTGTATAGGCCGTATACCAGCCCGGATTTTCCAAAATATTTCGCTTGATAACCGAAGGCGTGTGCGTATTGTGATATCCAAGGCCGATATAGGTCTTGTAATTTTTGTTTTTGGCCCCTAAGGCATGGATGTGTTTTAAAAATTCGTGTTCGCTCATAGCCGGAGCTAAATTGAGCGGCGTGTCTAGGCGGATGTCTTTGGGAACAGTCTGTTCAACCAATTGTTCAATTGATTCAGCGCCAATGGCCTCCAGCATTTCTTCTACTTCTTTTTCACGTGGCCCAATATGCCGTAATGCAAACGAATTTGTATTCATAACGCAGGTATATTTTTGGTCAAAATTACGATAAAATGTTTGTAAAAATGGGTGTTTATTACCCTCTTTTCTGACTATTTTTCAACCAATTACAACACTTACTAACATTTGGTTATATTTGGTTATGCGCCCAATAATTCGGACTGTAAAACAATATGTAGCCCTTAATGTTCACGTCTCACTTGCTCTAATCAGTCTGGTTATCATAACCTACCATTATTTGGATGTTTCGGTAGATTGGCATTACGTAGCCTTCGCATTTTTTTCGACCCTCGTTGCCTATACCCATATCAAAAATGTGCCGAGCGGAGTTGCTTTAAAAATGGTGATATCGACCGTGTTTACGAAGAGTCCATGGTGGATTCATCTGCTGTCTTTAATTTGTTTGTGGTTGGCATTGAGCTTCCAAATCCAGCAACTACTGATATTACTTACTTTGGTCCTGCTGTGTTTGGGCTATTGTTTGCCCAGACCGATATTCATAAAAAAGAACCTGAAACATGTGAATTCAGTATCAGTACAGTCATCGCTACGGGATTATGGGGCGATCAAGGTGATTATAGTGGCCATTGTATGGTGTGGTGTGTCTCTGCTGTTGCCCATGAACAATCAGCTGATATTTGATGTCAAATTAGCCATGATATGCGTGGCGCAATCTCTTTGGATCATCGTTTTAACCATTCCGTTTGAGATTAGAGATTCCAATAAAGATCAGTTGCGTCATCCTACTTGGCCACAAAAGCTCGGTTTAAGGGGCACTAAGGTTCTTGGTGTTGTTTTGTGGACTCTTAGTCTTGTGCTGCACTATTTTGCAGGTTGGGGTGTATTCGGTACTTCGGGTCAATTGTCTTTTATCGACCTTCCATTTGGCGTTACAATGGCGCTCACTCTTTTTGGTTTACTCAGGGCCAAACCAAACCAGTCTTTTTGGTACAGTGCGTTTTGGATTGAAGCCATCCCCATACTCTGGCTAACGATGACTTATCTTTTTAGTCAGATGAATTAACCAGCAGTCCTGCTCGTTTTAACAGTGCGTCATTTTTTGGTGCGCGCCCACGAAATTTTTTAAATAGTTCCAAGGGGTCCTTAGTTCCTCCCTTGCTGAGTATATGCTCAGCAAAACGCTCAGCAGTCTCGGAATCAAAAATTCCACGCTCCTCAAATAGAGAAAACGCATCCGCGTCGAGCACCTCGGCCCACTTATAGCTGTAATACCCCGCGGCATATCCCCCCTGAAAAATATGCGAAAATGCAGTGCTCATTACATAAGGATGTTGATGCTTTAATAATTGTGTTGGCGCCAAAACCTCTTGCTCAAAGGCGACAATATCCTGATCCTTGAACAATCCATCATGATAAGCCATATCGAGTGAGGCAAATCCGATTTGACGTAGTGTTTGAAGGCCTTCCTGAAACGTTTTTATGGCCTTGATTTGGGCTAAATAAGCTGGAGGCAGTGGTTCTTGAGTTTTAAAATGTTTGGCAAATAGAGTCAAACTTTCCTCTTGAAAACACCAATTTTCCATCATTTGGCTGGGTAGCTCAACAAAATCCCACGAGACGTTTGTGCCGGAAAGACTGGGATAATTCGTATCGGCAAGCATACCGTGAAGGGCATGCCCAAACTCGTGAAAAAGGGTCGTAACCTCTTGAAACGTGAGCAGCGCAACACCTTGACTGTCGGGATGAGTAAAATTACAGACAACCGAAATATGGGGCCTATGGTTGGTTTGGCTTGTTTTGAATTGTGTTTTATAACTGGTCATCCAGGCCCCACCCCTTTTGGAGGGTCTTGGATGAAAATCGGTGTAGAGTATCGCCTTGAGCGCGCCTTTTTGATCCAAAACGCGAAAGGCCTTGACCTCATTGTGATATACGGGAATTTCTTCATCCACTTCAAAATGCAATCCGTATAGTTTTTGAGCGATCTCAAACACTCCGGACAACACTTGGTCGAGCGGAAAAAACTCTTTTACTTTTTCTTCATCCCATGAAAAGAGTTTCTGTTTCAAACGCTCACTGAAAAACGCGGTATCCCAAGGCTGGATAGCAGCTAAGCCTGAATCCTCTAAAGCAAAAGCCTTAAGTGCCTCTAATTCTTCAATGGCCGCTGGTTTTGCTTTATCTGTTAGGTCTTTGAGAAATTCATGAACTGTTTGCGCTGATTTAGCCATACGTTCTTCGAGAACAAATTCGGCGTGATTCTGATACCCCAGTATTGTCGCGCGTTCTTGACGTAAGTTGACAATTTTTTGGATGATTGATTTATTGTTCTGTTCGTTATTTTGTGCCCCACGTGCCCCATAAGCATGCCATAATTTTTGGCGTAATTCACGATTTTCAGCGAATTTCATAACGGGGATATAACTCGGAAACTCCAATCCAACGTCATATCCTTCTCGATCGTTATCGCGTGCTTTGGTCCGGGCACGTTCCAAAAATGAAGGGGGTAAACCCGCTAAGGCATCCTTTTGCGATACATTTAGATTAAATGCATTGGTTTCACTAAGTACGTTGTTACCAAAGGCCAGAGTTGCCTTGGACAATTCTTCATCAATGGTCCTGACTTGTTCTTGCTCTTCTGGGCTTAGGAGTGCGCCGTTGCGACAAAAAGACCGATATGTTTTTTCCAGAAGTTGTGCTTGTTCAGGATTAAGATCCATGCTTTTTCGACGCTCGTAGATTGACTTAATGCGCTCAAAAAGGGCCTTATTCATTAAGATATCATTCTTAAATCTGCTCAGTAGGGGGGAAATTTGCTGAGCTTCAGATTGTAATGTCTCATTGGTGTCAGCGCTGAGTAAATTAAAAAAACACTGACTCACGCGCTCAAGTTGTGCCCCTGAATGTTCCAGTGGCAGCAATGTATTGTCAAAACTTGGCAATTCTTGATTTTGAGTTATCCGCTCGATCTCATCTTTGGCCTGAGTGATTAAGTCTTGTACTGCGGGTAAAAAATGCTCAACCTCGATACGATCAAAGGGGACCATATCGAAGGATTCCAATAAGGGATTTGCCATTACTTGTTAAGAGATTTAGCGCCTTGTTCTACTTTGACCTTTAGGCCTTGCTTATACGACACTAGCTTGTCCATAATACAAGAATCATGGCTCCCAATGATCTGTGCCGCCAAAATACCTGCATTTTGAGCTCCATCGAGAGCAACGGTAGCCACAGGGACTCCGCTTGGCATTTGGAGTATAGAGAGTATGCTATCCCAGCCATCAACAGAATTTCTAGATTTTACGGGAACTCCGATTACAGGAAGTGGTGAAAGTGAGGCAATCATACCGGGAAGATGAGCCGCACCACCCGCACCTGCGATAATCACAGAGATACCGCGCATATGGGCATTTTTTGCGAAATCAAAAAGTTTTTCTGGTGTCCGGTGTGCTGAAACAATATCGACTTCGGTTTCAATGTCAAACCCTTTTAATACATCTATAGCGCCTTGCATGACTGTGAGGTCACTATTACTCCCCATTACTATTGCTACTTTACTCATGATTTACTTATAACGTTTATCCTTTGTTTAACTTTTTGAGCGATTGACCTGGCTTGAGCCATATCTTCATGTACGATGGTGACATGTCCCATTTTTCTGAACGGCCGGGTTTCTTTTTTACCATAAATGTGTGGAGTTACCCCAGGTATGCCCAAAATTTCTTCTATGTTTTCATAATGTACGGGCCCGGTATGTCCTTCACTTCCGACGAGGTTGACCATAATGCCAGCGACCTTGCTCTGTGTATTGCCCAGGGGGAGATCCAATATGGCTCTGATGTGTTGTTCAAATTGATTGGTATAAGCCGCTTCGATACTATAATGTCCACTATTATGGGGCCTTGGAGCCACCTCATTGACTAACATATCTCCCGTTTTTGTAGCAAATAATTCTACAGCGAGTAGACCTTCATGCTTGAGGGCACGCGATACTTTAAGGGCCACTTCTTGGGCTTTGTGGGCCAAGTTGTCATCGATCCGGGCCGGACAGATAACGTATTCCACTTGATTGGCCTCTGGATGAAATTCCATTTCCACAACGGGGTAGGTTACTTCCTGACCGCTTGGAGCGCGGGCGACAATGACAGCGAGTTCGTGGGTAAAGGGAATCAGACGTTCCAAAACACATGGTGCATCCGGTATTTTTTCGAAGTCTTCAACAGCTCTTAAGACTTGAACCCCATTACCATCGTACCCCCCGCGGCAAATTTTCCATACTTGAGGAAATACAAATGCTCCCGAATGGTAGGCTTCGATCAGGGCCGAGCGACTCTCGTATAATTCACAGGGAGATGTGGGTATTTGGTGTTGGGCATAAAATGTCTTTTGAACTCCTTTGTCTTGAATGAATCGCAGGGTTTCTGCTCTGGGATAGGTTTTAACCCCCTGTTGTTCCAAATCGGATAAGGCATCTAGATTGACGCTTTCGATTTCAATCGTTAAAACATCTAGGTTTTTGCCAAATTCAAAAACGGTTTCGTAATCCATCAAAGAACCTTGTTTAAAAACATGACAACCCGTGCGACAAGGAGCCTCTGGACTTGGATCAAGAACATGTGTGTGAATATCCCATTTTTGCGTCTCGGACAATAGCATTTTGCCCAGTTGGCCGCCACCGAGGATGCCCAAAGAAAATTCAGATGAAAACATGCGTTTCATGATGCAAAGTTACAATCTTTGATTCAAAACGCGACCAACAAAATGTCCCCTTATAAAAACTTGCCAGATGACTACCCTTTTCGGTATCTTTGCCCCATAAAATCAAGGGCTCGGCCTTTATTGTCAATTTAATAATATCATGAAAAATATAGTGTTGTTTGGGCCGCCAGGGGCAGGAAAAGGAACGCAAGCGCAAATTCTCAAAGATCATTTTGACCTCGTGCACATTAGTACTGGTGATGTCTTTAGAAAGAATATCAAAGACCAGACACCACTCGGGGCTTTGGCCAAATCGTATATGGATCAGGGTCATTTGGTCCCAGATCAGGTTACCATTGACATGCTGGCTGCAGAGGTCAAGGCACGTCCTGATGCTCAAGGATTTATTTTTGATGGATTTCCCAGGACCGAAGCTCAAGCTCAAGCCCTCGAGGATCTTATGGCGGGTATGAAGACCCAAATTAATGCCATGGTCGCCCTTGAGGTTGAAGATGAGTTGCTCGTTGAGCGACTTTTGGCTCGAGGAAAAGAGAGTGGCCGCGCCGATGACGCCAATGAAACGGTCATTCGTGAGCGCATTGCAGAATATTACCGTAAAACAGATATTTTAAAGCGCTTTTACAAAGGACAAAATAAATATCATGGGGTAAATGGCGTTGGCGCAATCGACGAGATTACCCTACGCTTGACAAAAGTATTCAATCGTCTTTAAGCGCTCAGCATGACCGAAGGAAATTTTGTTGATTACATTAAAGTTCATGTCACTTCGGGCAAAGGTGGGCAAGGAAGCACCCATTTACGTCGTGAAAAATTTGTTCCCAAGGGGGGGCCAGATGGTGGCGATGGCGGTCGAGGCGGACATATTATTTTTCAAGGAAATAAAAATCTATGGACCCTTTTTCACCTGAAGTTTAAGCGCCACTTTAGCGCGGGACACGGTGGCGCAGGAGGAAAACAAACCAGTACGGGGGCCAATGGACACGATGTGATTGTAGAGGTTCCACTAGGTACCGTAATCAAGGAAACGGCATCGGGGACAGTCCTCAAAGAAATTACAGAAGACAAGCAGACTTATATTGCCGTCCGGGGTGGTAAAGGTGGACTGGGCAATGCTCATTTTAAGTCTGCCACAAATCAGACGCCAAGATACGCGCAGTCAGGCTTGCCCGGCGAAGAAAAAAACGTAACACTTGAAATGAAGGTTTTGGCCGACGTAGGTTTAGTCGGATTCCCCAATGCCGGAAAATCTACCCTTTTATCCGTACTGTCTGCGGCCAAGCCAAAAATTGCGGATTACCCATTTACCACGCTCAAACCGAATTTGGGTATTGTGGGTTATCGAGATTACCAATCATTTGTTATGGCCGATATCCCGGGGATCATAGAGGGAGCCGCTGAGGGCAAAGGCCTCGGACATTATTTTTTACGCCATATTGAGCGCAATTCAATTCTGTTGTTTTTAATCCCAGCAGATGCTGATGACTTGCGGAAAGAGTATGATATTTTGGTGGATGAACTGCGTCGTTACAATCCAGAATTAATGGACAAACAAAGTATTGTAGCCATTTCGAAGTCGGATCTTTTAGATGAGGAGCTCAGAGCTGAGATGACCGATTTGTTAGACGAGAGTTTCGGAGATATTCCGTATTTGTTCATTTCCTCGGTAGCCCAGCAAGGCCTTGATGTTCTCAAAGATCGACTCTGGGAAGTTTTAAATGCCCCAGCATTGTAATTGAAATGTCCATAGGACTCATATTTTCATTATCTTGTAGCAAAAAAGTTATGAAGCCTTTAGTTTTGGGGCTTGTGTTGCTCGTGGGATCCTTCAGCCTAGAGGCGCAATGTCCAACTCAGCCCTTGGTGCTTGGAAGTCAAGACGCCATAGATAATTTTTCTGCGAATTATCCAAATTGCACCGAACTTAACGTGCCTGTTTTTATTGATGAACTCGACGGACCTGTTGATAATTTAAATGGTTTGATTCAGATCGAATATATCGAGTCATTAAATATTCAATATACACATATCCAAGATTTTACTGGCCTAGATAATCTCGCACAGGTCAGCGAATTCAGACTTTTTCGCAATAATTCTCTCTTAAATTTCAACGGGCTACAGTCGCTTGTAGAAGTTACTTCGTTTAACGCGATCCAAAATGATGTACTAAGCACCTCTCAAGGTCTTGACAATTTAGCCTCTATCGAGTATTTTAACCTATATCAAAATGAGCAATTAGCTGATTTAAATTCATTTACTGGTATCACTAATCTTGTCAGCTTTAGAGTGTCAGGAAATAATTTCAACACATTATCTGGTTTTGAAAATTTAAACAACGTTGCCGAGGAAATTTTTATTTCTGGAGAATCATTAACGAACGTTTTTGAATTGTCCGATGTTTTGAGCAGTTTTTCTGGGGTCTTGTATTTTATAAATAATACCGAGTTAAGCGACCTTTCGGCCTTGACCAATGTGACCAATCTTGAAAAGCTTGTGATTGTAGGAAGTGAGTCCTTGACCGACTTAAGCGGATTGGAAAATTTAGTGCAGGTCAATGATTTACTCAGGATTGGGTTTAACCCGGAATTAATCTCCCTAGAACCGCTCATGGGATTGACGTCTGTGGGGAATCTCGATATTTATGAAAATCAAAGTCTAACAAGTCTCACAGGATTTGAATCCTTAGAGGTGATTGAAGAGAACTTCTACTTAATGGACAATCCTGTACTTGATGATATTAGTGCGATTAACGGACTGAGTGCTCAAGGAATGAATCAAGTTGTGATCGCTCGCAATAGCAGTCTCTCAGGGTGCGATAATGATTTTGTATGTCAAGTAATTTTCGATCCTGAAATTAATGAAGAAATTCAGGGTAACGCCAATGGCTGTAATTCAGTTCCTCAAGTTGCGGCGCGTTGCATTTTAGATGGGTCGAATCAAATGGCTCCTTTCGATCTCAAGTTTTGGCCCAGTCCTGCTGACAACATAATTTATGTTACCGTTGGTGATTTAGCCATTCAATCTGTCACTATCTTTAATGCTCAAGGTGTTTTAATGGATAAAACTACCCGTGTAATGACGCAGAATGAGTCCATGGCAAAATTCGATGTATCCGATTATGCCTCAGGTTTATATTTTATAGAAGTGGGGACTGATTCTGGCCGTGTTCATAGTAAATTTATCAAGCAATAATATGGTAAGAGAGTTTGTCATAGGTTTGTGTATTGGACTGATATGGAGTTCGTCTTTGGGTCAAGAGCGTAAGCAGACGGATCTGCCTACCCCTGAGGACATAAAAATGCTGATCGAGCAAGAAAAGTTTCAACAGGCCCGTGATCAACTGCTGAAAATGCCCTCCGATTTCCAATCCAGCGCCCAGGCTATTGAGATGACCGGAGATCTTTATGGGGGACTAAAACTTTGGGATTCAGCCATGGTTTATTACGAGCAACTCAAAACCATTCAGCCCAATAATGCCTCTGGCTATTTTAAATATGGAGGAGCCTTAGGGATGATGGCTCTATCCAAAAATAAGTTCACAGCATTGATGTATTTGGATGATATAGAGGCCAGTTTTAAAGACGCTATCACTGTCGATCCATCCTATGTGGAGGCGTATTGGGCGTTGATTGAATATTATTTAAAAGTGCCCGGTATTATTGGGGGAGGCCCGGACAAGGCAATGAAACAGGCCGATTTATTATTTGAAATTTCACCTGTAGATGGATGGATGGCTCGCGCGAAGATCGCCGAGGAGGACGAAGATTTTTCAGAGGCAGAACATGGCTATCTAATGGCCGTAACCCAGGGACAGTCTGTTTGGGCTTATATGGGGTTAGTTAGTTTTTACGAGCGTCAACAGCGCTGGGAGGAAGGATTTCAACAATTAAAACAAGCCATGATTCAACTTGATGATTTACGCCTGAATTACCTGTGGGCTAAGCTCTCTGTTTTGAGTAATATGCATGTCCAACAGGGGTTAGAATATATTCAGCAATGTCTAGAAAAGGGCAATAGCCTCAAAAATATTCCTGAACAATGGGTACGGTTAAGATACGCTCAATTATTGCGTCTTAATGGTCAGAATGGGGTAGCTTTAGATCAAGTAAATCTTGCCTTAGCCCTAAAGCAAGACTTTAAAGAGGCCTTATCGGAGCAAAAAATATTGAGGAAGTTATTGAAATAGACTGAGGTCTTAATTCTTGTGTGTCTTTTGTATCTTTAACTATAACCTTTAAAACTCTAGAGCTTAATGCGCGTACATTTTATCGCAATTGGAGGAAGTGCAATGCATAATTTAGCCCTGGCATTGGCTGATCAAGGGGCGATGGTAACCGGAAGTGATGACGTTATCTTTGAACCATCCAAAAGTCGTCTTGAAGCTCGTGGATTATTACCGAGTGCTATGGGTTGGGACCCAGAGCGGATTACCTCGGATATCGAGGTAATTATTTTAGGGATGCATGCCAAAGCTGATAACCCAGAGCTTCTCCGCGCCAAAGAACTTGGGTTGAGCGTTTATTCTTATCCAGAATTTTTATTCCGCCATAGCCGAGATAAAACGCGCGTAGTCATTGGAGGATCACATGGTAAAACCACCATTACGTCTATGATTTTGCACGTTTTGGGATATCACAATCGCCCTACCGATTTTATGGTTGGCGCGCAGCTTGAGGGCTTTGATACTATGGTTCATCTGACTGACAATAACGAGTTTATGCTCATGGAAGGTGATGAGTATTTATCTTCTCCGATCGATCGCAGACCCAAGTTCCATTTGTATGCTCCCAATATTGCCTTAATAAGTGGTATTGCCTGGGATCACATCAATGTCTTTCCGAGTTTTGAGGAGTATTGCACTCAATTTTCGATTTTCCTGGACAAAATTGTTCCCGGAGGAACATTAGTCTATAACGCAGATGACCCTAAGGTGAAGGAATTGGTAGAACAATCAATTCATCCGATAAAAAAAATCCCCTATGCTTTGCCGCAGTACGATATTGAGGATGGAGTCACCTACCTAGAAACGCCAGAAGGGCCAATGCCGGTTGAGATATTTGGAGCACATAACCTCAGTAATCTCGAAGGGGCGCGATGGATCTGTCAACTTATGGGCGTTGATACAGATGATTTTTATGAGGCTATTGCCTCGTTCAAGGGGGCGAGTAAACGACTGGAGCTTCTGGTAAAACGGTCGGATTATATAGTGTACAAAGACTTTGCTCATGCCCCGAGTAAGGTAGAGGCAACAATGCAGGCCGTACAGCTGCAATATCCGGATCATCAACTTGTTGCATGCCTAGAGCTACACACCTTCAGCAGTCTTTCTAAAGATTTTATTGGACAGTACGCCAATACGCTTGATTTGGCTGATCGGGCGGTGGTTTTTTATCAGCCAGAGACATTGATTCAAAAAAACAGACCACCCATTGCTCCAGAAACGATTAAATCGGCCTTTAATCGCCAGGATTTAATGCTGATCACCAAGGCTGACGAACTCGAGCAATTTATAAAAGAGCAGACTTCACGGCCCCAAGTGCTTCTCTTGATGAGTAGCGGTAATTACGGAGGTCTTGATTTGTCCAAAATTTTCTCCTAATTTTTAAATAGTACCAGCTTAATTTATAAAATAGCGGTCTTGTTTGGCTAAAATCATATTGATTTGTAGAACGCTCTCCAGCCTTAATACATTGAATTATGATACGTCCACAGGATTCCATCTGGCATGAGGGTTTCGAATCCTTGTCAACCTCAGAACTTATTGCTCTGCTTATCAAGGGAAATGTCCCTCATTGGCAAGCCGAATTGCTCGGGGCAAAACTTATGGCCAAAGTCGGTCAAAATTTAGCGACGCTCGAGCGTACATCCCTTGCTGAGTTGACCGCTATCAAAGGGATCGGTAGGGCAAAGGCGCTGTCAATTTTGGCAGCTTTTGAATTGGGACGTCGGCGCAGACATGACTCTCGCCGTGTCGCTCAAAAAATGGATTCTAGCCGATGTGTTTATGAATTCATCAGACCCAGCTTGGCCCACTTGGAGCACGAAGAATTTTGGGTGCTGTTTCTCAATGCGGCTCATGGTGTTGAAGGAATATCACAATTAAGTAAAGGTGGTGTGACCTCTACGGTGGTAGATTTGCGATTACTGATTAAAAAAGCATTGGACTACAGAGCGGTCGCCATGATATTAATTCACAATCATCCCAGCGGAACTGTATTGCCGAGCGAATCTGACAAAAAGTTAACTAAACGTATAACCAAAGCAGCTTTGCAAATGGATTTACGGGTTTTGGATCATCTGATTGTGGCTGAAAAAGATTACTTTAGCTTCGCTGATGCCCAATTACTTTAATGCATGCTATTGATTTATGTGTTCGAGATTAATCCGCGTCTGGATTATGTATTTAAACATATCTGTGGCCGCATTCTCGGCCTTGAATTTGATCTTACCACAAGCCTAGAACAGTTTATCGCATACAATGGACCCAAAATGTCCTATGGTAAAACGCCATTAGGGAAGGAGTATTTTGTACAGAGTCATGATATTCTTTTTAGTCAAGGACTTGAAGACTGGGAAATTCACATTCGACCATGGGACAATACGATAGGGTTTTTTTCTACGGGTGATAACGGTGTTTTGCCATTTGACATATTCGCAGCATCGTTTTATTTATTGAGTCGATATGAGGAATATTTACCCCATGTGAAGGACGAACTTGGACGTTTCCCGTATACAGAGAGTTTGGCTTGGAAGCACAAATTTTTGGATCAGCCTGTCGTGGATATTTGGGCTTATAAATTTTTAGAGGGGTTAAAGCGAGTATTTCCCGAGATCCAAACGATAAAAAAGAATGGAGTAGTAACTGTGGCTGTGGAGGCGAAACGTCCTTTTGAATTTTTGTATCGAGGGCTTTTACGCACTTTTATAGGGTTTTTTAGCGACCTGTATAAATTGCGTCTTGGCAGAATAGTTTGGCGCGCACAAGTACTCTTAGGAATGCGTAAAGATCCGTATGACACCTTTAAATGGCTGATTAAGTTATCAAAATCAAGTCAGGCCAATGTGCTTTTGTTTTTTCTAATCGGAGAGGGATATACCTTCAGGGAGACACTTAAAACAAATCGACAAGGTTATGTAAACTTGATCAAACTCGTTGGGGACTATCTTGAGGTCGGATTGATTTTGTCGTATCACTGGCTCTCTGATTTAACGCGATTAATCACTGAAAAACAACAGTTAGAATCTTACACTAGGAGTGTTTTAGAATCTAGTTTTAATGACCGTCAACTGGTCAAATTACCACAAGTGTATAGAAACCTCATTGAAGCAGAGATTGTTCGTGATTACAGTATGTATTATTTCAATCAGTTTGGATTTCGAGCAGGGACGTGCACCCCATTTTTATTTTACGATTTGGAATATGAAGTGAAGTCACCTTTAGAGCTTATGCCTGTTATCGGTAAAACTTTAGCTCTTCAGCAGTGTGATTCTGGAGCTATTGAGCAGACCTTCAATTCATTTTACAGCGCTGTAGAGCACGTTAAAGGGCACTTTATTATGGTCTTTTCAAATCGTGATTTTCAACCGATTAAAGACAATAAAATATGGAGATATCTGTTGTCAGTTAAACTATTAAAGCGTGCGGGATAACATAAAACATATATTTTTTGACTTAGATCATACCTTATGGGATTTTGATAAAAATTCAAAGTTGGCTCTAGCAGCCTTATTCTCTCAGTACGGAATTAGCCTTGAACTGTCTAAGTTTTTAAAAGTTTATGAGCCCGTGAATTATGCCTATTGGGCTAGATTCAGAATTGAGCAGGTAACTAAAACTGAATTAAGGCGAGGGCGACTTCGTGATAGTTTTGCGCCATTTGGTTTGACGTTTACTGATGGTGAACTCGACGCGATGTCGGAGACCTATATTGATGAATTACCCAAAAATAATCACCTATTTGATGGCGTGATTGAAACTCTAGAGGAGTTACACGCGCGCTACAGTTTGCATATAATCACAAATGGTTTTCATCAGGTACAGCACGATAAACTTTGCAAAAGTGGCTTAAAGGACTACTTTGAATCCGTCACGACTTCAGAAGAGGTAGGGGTGAAAAAGCCCAATCCTATTATATTTCGTAAGGCATTAGAAAAAGCCAGGGCTCAACCCCAGACTAGCGTAATGGTTGGAGATACCTTTGAGGCAGACATATTAGGGGCAGAGGCCGTTGGAATGGACACTTTGTTTTTTAACTATTGGTCTGTAGAAACGCCCCCGAATTACGCGATAATTGACAATATTCAACAAATAAAGTTATATTTATAGACCCAAATTTACTCTAAACCTACTCAGCTATGATTCATTTTATCGCAAGATTTGCCGGTGCTATTGCGCTCCTGCTCACGCTCTATTCCTGTGTCAAGGACACAGATTTTGACCAATTTGATCAGACCATATTAGAACCTGTAGTGGATCTTAATTTGGTTTTTTGGGAGGTTACGGCCAATGCATTTAATAATCCAAATGCGAATTTGCCATTAGGGACAGTTCGTGATACCACAGAGATTAGATTTTTAGATGACCCAGATACCCAGGACAGCGTTGTACGTGCAGATTTTTTATTTGAATTTGATAACACTACAGCTACTGCATACGATGTGGTGATTGATTTTGTCACATTATCGGGAATGGTAACCTACACGACACAGACGATCGTGGGGCCGGGGACCTTGAATGCGCCGGAGCAACAGATTTTGATTCAGGAAGTTTTTGCTCCCGATGTCAGTAATATAACTCAAGCAGGTTTAATTGCGATTAATGCCACAGCCCAGGGGGCTCCACCCGACCAAGGGAGTCTCCAAATGAAATCAAAAGCGCGTTTTTATCTGGAAATTTCGGGACAATGAGGCGTGGTATATTTTTTTTCATAGCGCTGTATCTTACTCAGATTGGGATGGTACTGGGTCAGAATAAGCAATTGATTTATGGTTTGGACGAAGTGCCGCAAAACCTGATGCTAAATCCGGGTGGAGTGCCGGAGGGTAGGGCATTTTTTGGCATTCCTGCGCTATCAGGAATTCATTTAAATGCGGGGTCCTCGGGGTTTTCGTTGTACGATATTGCTGCCTCTGACGGGAGACTACCTTCGACACGAATCTCGGGTCTTATTGCCAACCTTACGGATAAAGATTTTATAACCCTCACGCAACAGCTTGAACTGATTAGTTTTGGATGGCGTAAGGACGAGCGAACCTTTTTTACGGCGGGTTTGTATCAAGAATTTGATTTTATCACCTATTTTCCAAAGGATTGGGCAACCTTAGGATGGTATGGCAATGCCGATTATCTCAATTATCCATTTAAGTTTGAACACATTAGTGCTCGCGCCGATCTTTTGAGCGTTATTCACTTTGGGATCAATAAGAAAATTGGACGCAAATGGAATGTGGGCGGACGTCTTAAGATTTACAATAGTTTACTCTCAGGAAGTAGCCTAAACAATTCGGGAAGTTTCACAACCCGTCTTGCCGATGGTGACAGTCAGAATATTTATGCTCAAGATCTCAATAATGCCTCGCTGAGCGCTCAAACTTCGGGCTTTTCGCGATTTGAGGGAAATGTATCACCGGGGGAAATAATGGGGTCGAGTTTTTTTGGTGGTGATTTAGGTTTGGGTATTGATCTAGGAGCGACCTATCAATATGATGATGCTTGGCGATTCAGTGCGAGTATTTTGGATATTGGAGCCATTGTTCACGCATCAGATGTCAAAACTTACAGCGCTTCAGGAGATTATATACTCGAGGGTATTGAACTCGATTTTCCAGACCTCTCACAAGGCCAAAGTGCACCGCCATATTATACGATTTTTGAAAATGAAGTTGAGGCTGCAGTTCCCATTGACACCACTTATTCGGCCTATACTCAGTGGCGTCCTGTAAAAATGAATGCCGCTGCAAGCTATAGTTTTGGTCCCACGGCGCCAGGGTCTGTGGCATGTAATTGCACGGGTAAAGGTGATGCGTATAAAACCGAAAGTGAGGTTGGGGTACAATTTTATGCCATAAAAAGACCAAAGTCCATTCAAACAGCCATGACTTTATTTTATGTTCGGCGTTTATTACGAAATTTAACACTTAAATCAACCTGGACGATGGATGCCTTATCATTGACTAACTTTGGTTTGGCAATGGTCGGTGATTTGGGACCGATAAATGTTTATCTTGCAGCAGATCACTTGTTGCGCTATCCTAATTTGGCAAAAGCGCGAGGTATATCCATGCAGTTTGGAATAAATGTAACCCTAGAAAGACGATGAAGCAACTCGTAATTATATTGTTTAGTCTGTTCTGCTTTTTTAAGGCAGAGGCACAAGGCGAACGCCTTAGTGGGTTTGATTATGTAGTCATTCCTGAGCGATTCGATTTTCAATCTGAGCGTGATCAATATCAAGTGAATTCGTTACTAAAATTCTTATTTAATAAATACGGGTTTCACGCATATTTTAAAGATGAGCTTCCCGATGTAAGTCGTTGTGATGGTCTGTATACTGAGATTGATCGCGTTAATGGCTTTATTTGGACAGAGGTGAGTATTAAACTCCTTGACTGTGATGGCATTTTATTTTATCAAACCAAAAATGGGCGAAGCAAGTTAAAGGAATATGCCAAAGCCTATAGTGAATCGATTAGAATGGCGTTTGAGAGTATAGAAATACTCGGGGTCAAACAAGGCACGCTACAAACACTTGAAAAAAAATCTGATCAGACACGGGTTGCCAGAAATGCTAAATCAGACAGTTCGAATCAGACTGAATCTGTATCTGTAAGGGACAAGCCACTGGTTAATAAAGACACACAAAAGGTCAACAGTGATCAGAACAAGGCAAACTTTCCAGCGGTTTCCCTTGGATTAATTCCCGATTTACCCCTTATGAGTTTTCAATCTGACGAAGTCTCGTATCTATT
>CBFIFD010000018.1:0-31737 GCA_965661835.1 Flavobacteriaceae bacterium
CGCGGACCAAAAATTTATCCGGGAAAATTATACCACACGTGGCTTTCTTTCTTCGAGCCCTCCACTGCTCTATTTCGGATTAGGATCAATACAATCAGTCGATTCACTCGTAATTGAGTGGCCCCAGGGCAAACGCCAGGTTATTGCCGATGTTCCCACAAATCAATATCTGACGATTAATGCCGACCAAAACGCGTTAAACCAGGATAGATCAGCGCCTAGCACCCCTATCGCAGCATTAGTTTCTGGAATTAAGTGGAGCCACCAAGAGCGGATTGCTTTAGATTTTAACAGAAATCCATTGGCACCTTATGCCCTTAATAATGAGGGGCCTGCCATGGCTATCGGGTATCTCAATGACGATGATCTCTATGATTTAGTCATTACAGGAGCCAAAGGTCAAAATACCTCAGTATTTTTCCAGAAAGACAGTGGTGAATTCATTGAACAGATCTTTTCAGATAAAATTGACCGAATAGGAGAAGGTACTGCCGTACTTGTTTTTGATGCCAACAATGACAATCGCGACGATATCCTTATCGGTTACGGTGGTAATGAATTTAAAGATGGACCAGCCCTTCAACCTAAACTCTATCTGAATACCACTCAAGGATTCGTATATGACTCCAAGGCATTACCTGAACTCACCTTAACTGCGAGTACTCTTTCTGCGATGGACTTGAATCATGACGGTTTAAAGGACCTCATACTAACGGCAAAACTTAAAGCTCATGAATTTGGCGTAGATCCAAATCACTATGTACTTAAAAATCTTGGAGCGGGTCGATTTGAAGACTATACAAAATATTGGGGCGATGCCTTCAGTCATAGCGGCGCCATTAGTGACCTGATCTGGGCTGACCTCAATCAAGACGGAGTCAAAGATGCTATAAGTTGTGGCCCATGGAACACACTTTCTTTGTGGATCAATACAGGATCAGGATTGGAACACTTACAGAGTTCAGGACTTGATGATCTCTATGGCCTTTGGTCCTCTTTGGCCGTTGCCGATTTCGATAAAGATGGTGATTTAGATATCGTTGCGGGAAATTGGGGCACAAACCTACGTTGGCACGCCTCAGCAAATGAGCCCATACGATTATATCGGTATGATTTTGATCAAAATCAGTCTCCCGAAACCATAGTTACCTATTACCTGCAAGGCAAAGAAACTACTTTGGCCTCCAAAGAGGAACTCGCAAAACAACTTCCCATAATTAATAAGAAATTTTTATCCTTTGACGCCTTCGCACAGGCATCTGTTAGTGAGGTATTTGGAGGCAAAGCATTGGACGCCGGGCTGATTAAGTCAGTTACGGAATTAAGGAGTTGTTATTTTGAAAATACAGGGGACAACACCTTCATTAGACACAGTCTTCCTGCGGATACCCAATACTCTAGTATTCGTGATTTTGAAGTTGTCGATTTAAATCAAGATGGTTGGCAAGACTTACTGATATCGGGTAACGATTATGAACTCAGTACGCAACTTGGGCGTCTAGATGCATTTAAGGGTGGTGCTTTGATGAATTATTCAGGAGAGATGAGATTTGAACAAATCACAAAGGATCCATGGTTGGGCGCTGGTCGAGATTGGATTACAGTACCAAGATTACAAGACACAATTTGGGTTATGGGGCGCAATAATAGCACGCCTTTAATGATTAAAAAAATTAATTAAAATATGAGACTAATAAATAATTGTACGTTATGGATCGCTGCTTTACTCGTGACGGCTTGTCAAAGCGAGCAAAATACCGAAGATTTAGGCCCACAACGATTTAGTCTGGTCGCCTCGGAACAATCAAATATTACGTTCAGCAACAAGGTAGAAAACCAAAAAGACTTCAATATTTTCAAATACCGGAATTTTTACAATGGTGGTGGCGTAGCTATAGGCGACATAAACAACGACGGTTTATCAGATATTTACTTTACGGCCAATATGGGCGAGAACAGATTGTACCTCAACAAAGGAAATTGGGTTTTTGAGGATATTTCAGAAGCTGCAGGGGTTCAAGGAAATAAACCTTGGTCAACAGGCGTAGTCATGGTTGACATTAATCAAGACGGCCTTTTGGATATTTATGTCAGTAATGCGGGTAATATGGATGGAGAAAATCACAACAATGACCTGTATATCAATAATGGCGATTTGACCTTCAGCGAACAAGCTAAATCTTATAATCTGGCCGAAACTGGATTTTCTACCCACGCAAGTTTCTTTGACTACGATAAAGATGGAGACTTAGATGCCTATATTTTGAACAATAGCAACATTCCTGTAAGTAGTCTTGGTTTTGCCCATCAGCGTGATGTCCGTGCCCAGGATTGGAATGTCCCGAAAATGTTTCGGGGTGTTGGTGATATGCTGCTGCGCAACGATAATGGGGTCTTTACTGACGTGAGTGAACAAGCAGGAATTTATGGGAGCCTTATCGGTTTTGGACTCGGAGTTATGGTCAGCGATGTCAATCAAGATAATTACCCCGACATCTACGTGTCAAACGATTTTTACGAACGAGACTACCTTTATTTGAATAATCAAGATGGAACTTTTACAGAGGACATCAAAAACTGGACTTCTCACCTTTGTCTTTCGGCTATGGGTGTCGATATGGCCGACATTAATAATGATGGCCTTAATGATATTTTTATTACCGATATGCTTCCCGATGGCGATCAAAGGGTAAAATCAGTTATGGAATTTGAGGGGTATAATGTCTTTAAGCTCAAGCAAAGCAAAGATTTTTTTCAGCAGTACATTCAAAACACCTTGCAACTCAATAATGGAAATGGAAGTTATTCGGAGATTGCCTATTTCAGCGGAGTATCAGCCACAGATTGGAGTTGGTCTGGTCTGATCTTTGACATGGATAACGACGGTTATCGCGATATATATGTGACCAATGGAATCAATCACGACTTAACTGATTTAGATTTTGTCGATTTTTTTGCCAATGAAATTATACAAGATATGGCGCTTACCGGCAAAAAAGAGGCGATCGATTCTATCATCGACAAAATGCCCGTCTACCCGTTACCCAACTACGCATTTCACAATCAAAAGGACTTGACTTTTGACAATAAAGCTCAGGATTGGGGTCTCGGAGTTCCTAGTCTCTCTAACGGAGCTGCCTATGGTGATCTAGACAATGACGGAGATCTTGATTTAGTGGTAAACAATGTCAATATGCAGGCCTTTGTTTATCAAAATAATACTGATCAGATCGATCAAAACAATTTTATCAAGCTCAAACTCGAAGGGCCAAAACAAAATAAGTACGCTGTAGGCAGTTCGGTAAAACTATTTATAGATGACCAGCAAATTGTACAAGAGCTGCAGCCCTCGAGAGGATTTCAATCTTCTATGGACTACATCATGACCATGGGGCTTGGAACCCATAATACTATTGACTCCCTGGAAGTCCTTTGGCCTAATGACACGAGAACTCTATTGCGTAATGTCGACGTCAATCGAGAACTTACCTTAAGTCAAGCACAAGCAAACGTGACTCAAACAGAAATAACACAAACAGAATCAACCAAAAAATCACTTCTTTCTGTGGTCGACAACCCTAAGTTAATCGCTCACGAGGAAAATCCCTACAACGACTTTGATTATGAAGGTCTGTTGGGTAAATTGATTTCTCAGGAGGGGCCATGCATGGCTGTCGGAGACCTTAACGGTGATGGACACCAAGATGTTTTCTTGGGCGGAGCCAAAGGCCAATCAGGTCAAGTTTTAATGCATTTGGGCGATGGAGAACTCAATCCAAAATACATTGATGACTTATCCAAAGACGCCAGTTTCGAGGATACCGCTGCAGCTTTGGCCGATATTGACCAAGATGGAGATTTAGATTTATTGATAGGTTCTGGAGGGAACCAAGTCGATGAGGCCTCAAGAGAATCTCTGAGATTGTACCTCAATGACGGACGTGGTAGATTTACCAAAAATCCAATTATTGCCTTGAGTAATATTAATAACATCTCAGCCATTGCCCCGCATGATGTCGATGGGGATGGGGATCTAGATCTGGTAGTCACCTCCCGGAGTATTGTTGGGGTTTACGGAATGCAACCCAAACAATTTTTCCTCGAAAATACAGGTCAAGGAGCCTTTGTGGATCGCACCCAAGACAAAGCAATTGCACTACAAGAGGCGGGAATGGTCACAGCGGCCCAATGGGTCCAACTCGATCAAGGCTTTGTCTTGGTAACGGTCTCAGATTGGGGCGCTCCACACTTATACCATTGGCATGACAATAAATTTCAGCATCGCTCAAGTTCTTTAGACGAGCTAACGGGCTGGTGGAATACGCTGGCTTCGGCCGATATTGATTCAGACGGAGATATGGATTTAATTCTAGGAAATCAGGGTGGTAATATCCATTATAAACCGGCTAAAGACGCGCCCATGAGGCTATGGGTTAATGATTTTGACAATAATGGAACCTACGAACAGATCATTTCTCAAAATCTTGAGGGTCGCGATATGCCCGTTCATCAGAAAAAAGAAATGACCACTCAATTGGTCTCTCTAAAAAAACAGAATTTAAAGGCCTCTGAATACGCCAAAAAATCTATTCAAGAATTATTTACCCCATCTGTTTTGAAAAACACGACCATTCTCGAGGCGCGGTATGTCAACTCAGTAATTGCTTATAATCAAGGTAATGGTGTTTTTACTTTTGAGGATTTACCAGCCCGGTCACAACTCTCTTGTATTTGTGGCATTGCTTGTGTTGATGTTAACCAAGATGGGGCGCTCGATATTATTGCAGGTGGGAATAATCATGAGTTTAGACCTCAGTTTTCTCGTCTCGATTCAAATTATGGGAATGTATTGATCAATGATGGGGCGCAAAATTTTGATTGGCAGAATTACGCTGAAAGTGGATTTTATATCCGAGATGAAATCAAGCACATTAAACCATTCTATGATGCCTCGGGCAAGACCTATATTTTTGTCGCCATAAACGATCGTAAACCCATGGTTTATGCCCTTCCTTAAATTTGTGCTGTTGATGCCCATTGTAAGAAATACATATCATATTATTTGGATCTTTGTGCTTTTTAGCGCTCTAGGATGCACAACAAAAGAGACCACCCTCTTTGTTCTTCCAGAGCCAGAGGACAGCGGACTAAAATTCCAGAATACTCTGACCCCAACGGACAGTCTCAGTATCCTAGACTACCTTTATTATTACAATGGTGGTGGCCTCGCTATGGGTGACCTCAACAACGATGGCCTTCCTGATTTGTACTTTACTGCCAATCAGGGCCCTAATGCTCTTTATATCAATAAGGGAGATATGAAATTTGAGGACATAACTCAGGCCGCAGGAGTCCTAGGTCACAGCGATTGGCAAACTGGTTGTATTTTTTTTGATGCCAACGGCGATGGGCTTCAAGATATTTACATCAGTGCAGTGGTTGGCATTAATGGATTTCATGGTCATAATGAGCTCTACATCAACAACGGTGATTTGACCTTTACCGAATCCGCTGAGCAATTTGGTTTAGCCTTGCAAGATTTTGGCACTATGTCTGCTGTGATCGATTACGATCAGGATGGCGATCTAGATTTATATATCCTGAATCATGCAGTCCATACTCAAGAATCATTTGGTCGTGTTGACCTGCGCTACTCACGTCATCCCCAGACTGGTGATCGCTTGCTGCGCAATGATGGCAATATTTTTACCGATGTGAGCGAACAGGCGGGTATACTGGGAGGAGTTAACGCCTATGGACTAGGAATTAGTATTACAGATTTAGACAAAGATGGCTGGCCCGATATTTATGTGGGGAATGATTTTCATGAAGATGATTATTACTATCACAATAATCAGGATGGTACCTTTACCGAAGCACTACGCTCGGCATTCAGTCATATTTCGCGTTTTTCTATGGGTAATGACGTGGCTGATATCAACAATGACGGTTGGCCCGATCTGATTTCACTCGATATGCTCCCACAGAGCGAAGCACTGCTTAAAACCAGTGAAGGGGATGATGCTGTTCAAACTCTCAAACTACGAACTGAGGGATATGGATATCACTATCAATATAGTCGCAACATGCTTTTTGTAAATCAAAATGGCAAAAATTTTACAGAAACAGCACTGTACAGTGGGGTAGCCGCTACAGATTGGAGCTGGAGTGCTTTGTTTGGAGACTATGATTTAGACGGTCATTTAGATCTTTTCATTTCTAACGGTATCAGTCGCCGACCAAACAACCTAGACTACATCAAGTTTATTTCAAATCAAGAAATACACAAACAAATTAATGAAAGTCGACTGGTCGATCAGTCAGCAATCGAGATGATGCCCTCTGGTGCAGCGGTCAATTTCTTTTATCAGGGCCAACAGGGAATTCAATTTAACGATGTCAGTACAGCTTGGGGCAGCCATGAACTGAGCCTCTCTGGAGCTGCCGTGGTCGGGGATCTAGATCGTGATGGAGATTTGGATTTGGTGACAAACAATACCAATGCCCATGCCAACTTATACGTAAATCAAAAGGTAACAAAACCCTCGGACCGCCAAAGTGGGGACGCAGTGCACACAAAACATATAAATAATCATAAAGGATTGAGTATCCAGCTGTCCTACACCAAAGAAAATCCCTTTGGGATTGGGACAAAAGCCTATTTATATACCCAGGAGGGCCTGCAGTACCGTGAACTGTATCCAGTACGTGGCTTTCAAGCTTACTCGGAACCAATGCTTCATTTTGGGGTGCCAAGCGATGATACCATTGACGCATTAAAACTGATTTGGCCCAATGGTGCGCATCAGTGGGTAAACTCAAAAATAAGTGCTGGATTCCAAAGGATTAAATACTCAGAAAATAGTGTAAACCCCAACACCACCTCTGGCCAAAATAAATTCAAAGCAGACTCCAGTACCATGGTCACAGGCATAAATCCATCATTTCGATTTACAGCGGTACCCGGATCTCTCGGAATTGAGTTCAACCACCACGAAGATGACTATTCTGATTTTAATGCCCAAAAACTAATTCCTTACAAAATTTCAGATTATGGCCCGGCATACCTATCCTATGACTTCAACCAGGATAAGCAAAATGATTTATTAATCAGCGGCGGTAAAAATCAAGCGACCCAAATCTATTTAGCCAATGCACGGGGTTTTGAAAAGTCAAAGACTATCGCAGCTGGGTTAGACAGTATTCAGGAATTTGTAGACGCGACGGTTTACGATGTTCATGGTCAACCACATCTAGTATTGGCGTCTGGAGGTAATTCTGTACGACCATCTGCCTCAGTGTTTGAAAATAAAATATGGTCTGCAGATTCGCTTGATCAAAAAGGAAGGGCGCTTGAGGGCAGCTTAGCCAATACACATGTTGTGCGCGGTTATGAAAATTTATTGTTTGTGGGGAACTTTTGTGCCCCTCAAGACTTTGGCAAAAAGACTCCGTCTTATATTTTTCGAGATGATGAAAAACTCGTGACATTTGAGGACCTAGGAATGATCACAGATGCCGTATGGCTTGATTTCAATCAGGACAACCTTATGGATTTATTGGTGGTTGGTCATTGGATGGCGCCCAAGCTCTTTATTCAGACGGCAACCGGGTTTGAACAAGATTATTATGCCTTCCCCGAGATAAAAGGCCTTTGGCAAACGGTTGTACCGCACGACATAGATCATGACGGCGATATGGATTTACTCATGGGTAATTGGGGGCTCAATAGCAAATTCACGGCTTCTGAGGACCATCCTATGAAGCTTTGGTACAATGACTTTGATAACAACGGCGCCAGTGAAACCATACTCACAACTTATCATCAAGGCGAGGATTATCCATTACTCGGATTGGATGATTTAGCAAGTCAATTGGTCGTATTGCGCAAAGAATATACCCGATACAGTGACTTTGCTGATCAGCCCATCAATGATATTGGAGGACTGAACTTAGAAAACAGTCAGGTGTTGGAGGTACAGGAATTAGCTAGTGGCTATTTTGAAAACACAAACGGCACCTACAGATATGTACCATTTGATGAATTACTTCAACAAAGTCCGATCAACACATTTTTGGTCACTGATTTAAATGGAGATCAATACAATGAAATTTTGATCGGCGGAAACTACTTTGGTGTCATTCCCTTTCATGGACGTTTTGATTCATTTTCTGGAGCCATCATCGATCATCGAGGTAAGATCATTTCCACGGCCGATTTAGGACTTGACTTTTGGAATAAATCGGTCCGACATTTTGACCTTATAGACCATAATAATAAACCTTATTTAATCGTAATTTACAATAATGAAACTACAGAAATTTTTCGCATCGAATCCTAAAAACTTAAGCCTACTAGCCCTAGTCTTTTTGGGAATGAGTTGTGCTCCGGACCAACCGATAGAAGTGGACGCAAGAGATTTTCAGAACAGTGTTGATCAAGTAACTGATATCATGGTTCACGATATCTTTTCGCCACCAGTCGCCAGTCGTATCTACGCTTATCCCAATATTGCTGCTTATGAGATTTTAGCACAAGCTGATGAAGCGATGCCAACGCTGACTGGATCGATAACACATCTCAAACCTATTCCTTTAGCCCAAGACAGCACCGTTAATTTAGCGCTGGCGGCATTAATTGCCCATATGGATTTGAGTCGGGTACTCGTGTTTTCTGAGGAACGGATGCAGCACTATCGCGATAGTCTTTATCAACAATGGGCAAGGCAAAATAAATCTGAATTCACTCAAGCGCGAGATTATGGTTTAACCGTGGCAGAGCACATCAAATTATGGATGAATAACGATCAATACAATCAAACCCGAACGATGCCCAAATTTACGGTAATTACCGAGGATCCCTCGCGCTGGCAGCCCACTCCCCCAGCCTATATGGACGGTATCGAACCCCATTGGAATAAAATTAGACCCTTTATTTTGGATTCGGCCAGTCAATTCAAACCAGCTCCTCCACCCGCATTTTCACTGGAAAAAAACAGTGCATTTTACAAAGAACTTTTAGAAGTATATGACACCAGTAAGCGCATTGAGGCCAAAGGAGATTCCTCCGATGAAATCAAAATGGCTCAATTTTGGGATTGTAACCCCTATGTCTCTGTAACCCGAGGACACCTGATGTTTGCGACCAAAAAAATCACGCCCGGGGCACATTGGATGGGAATTACCAAAATCGCGTGTAATCAAGCTCAATTAGACTATAACCAAACCATTTCGGCATATACGCGGACCTCCATCGCGATTTTTGATGCCTTTATCAGCTGTTGGGACGAAAAATATCGCAGTAATTTAATTCGCCCTGAAACCCTAATCAATCAATATATTGATGAAAACTGGAAGCCTGTATTACAGACTCCTCCATTTCCTGAATATAGCTCCGGTCATTCGGTAGTTTCTGGTGCTGCGTCCACTGTTTTGACTGAAATATTTGGGTCTGATTTTGCCTTTGACGATGATACAGAAGTGCCTTATGGTCTTCCCATACGTTCATTTAATTCATTTGAACAAGCAGCGCAAGAGGCTGCACTCTCGAGAATGTACGGGGGGATTCACTACCGTGCCGCAATTGATATTGGCCTAAGTCAGGGCAATAATGTCGGACAGGCCGCAGTTAAAACTTTATTCCCCTAAAAAAATCTCTCCATATGAGTCGGTACTCATCGCAAAAAAATATCTATCTAGGAATTTTATTTTTGGCCATTATACTGATGGGGTATCTTTTTATTTTTCCCTATCATTACAAAGTCGGTTTCGATACAAAACAGCCCCCTGGTGTTGTTTTTGACCACCTACGCAGTTGGCCAGAATTTGATGAAAGAGATTCAGCATTTGTCTCGAATGTTGATATACTCATGTATGAGCGGCTTGTTCAGGATATAAAACAAGCTCAAGGAAGGATCTCTGTAGATTGGCTAATCACTCGTGAATCCGACAGCACCACCCGCGTAGAGGGCAGATTTTCCGCAAAAGATAACGCATTAATACAAAAGTTAGCCGTTCCATTTGGGCTGAGTTATGTGCCCGAGAGCAGTATCTCCCTCACTCAATCCCTGGCGAAACGTTTAATTGAAAACGGTAAAAATTTTCGAACCCACGGAATTAGAGACACCGTAGTCAGTTCAGTATTTTATGCCTATATCCCTGTTAAAACCAAGGAGGCACAAAAGGCACAGAGTATGCTGCGAGAAATAAGTACTGTCATGGATTACATCAAAGGCAATGACATTCCACTGAGCGGAGATCCTTTTATTCAGGTCACCTCGTGGGATCCAACGACAAGAGATTTAAGTTTTGATTTTTGTTTCCCGATTGATTCACTCGCATCACGCCCGAGTCACCCTAAAGTGCAATTCGGGAACCTCAGCCCAAAGCGGTATCTCAAAACAATGTTTAATGGCAATTATCGAATTTCTCAACAAGGATGGTATACCTTAATGGATTACGCCCATCGAAACGACATAGAATTAGGTACGGACCTCATAGAAATCTATCGGAATGATCCCCATCAAGGCGGAGACAGCATGGAATGGGTCGCAGAGATATTGATGCCCATTATTGACTCATCGATAGATCGCGAATAGAATATCGATTCACGGAATATATTAGTGCAAAAAATCGAAAACGATTTCGTTCTTTAATCCGCAATATCCATTTAGAAAACTAAATATTCTGATATTTTTTATGCATCTTCAATTAGTGAATTCGTAAGTATCTGAGCGTGTGAGTACGCCGTAAAGACCACAAGTGGATTCAACCAACTAACAAACGACCAACAACCATGATTACAAAACCTAAACTCTCGTTCTGGGATATCTGGAACATGAATATCGGTTTCTTAGGTATTCAATTTAGCTTTGGACTGCAGCAAACTGCCATTAACCCTATATTCTCCTTTTTGGGGGCATTGCCTGAGGAGTTACCCTTATTAAACTTAGCCGGTCCAGTCACAGGACTCGTGGTTCAACCAATTATCGGTGCACTTTCTGACAAAACCTGGTCTCCCCGATGGGGACGCCGAAAGCCATATTTTTTAATTGGCGCAGTGATTGCAAGTCTTTGTCTTTTTGCGTTTCCTTATAGTCCAAGTCTTTGGTTTGCTGTTGGTTTACTCTGGATTTTAGACGTTGGGAACAATATGGCTATGGAACCGTACCGAGCATTTGTGGGAGATAAGTTGCCAGAAAAACAGCTATCGATGGGGTACCAAATGCAAAGTCTTTTTGTCGGTGCAGGAATTGTCTTGGCCAATGCGTCTATCTTTATTTTTCAGGATTGGTTTGCTGAACCAGTCGGTACTGAGGCTCAAGGAATTCCAACCTGGCTCTATTATTCATTTTTCTTAGGCGCTGTATTATCTGTGGTCACAATTTTATGGTCCGTTTTCAAAACACCCGAAATACCACCCAGCGATGAAGAATTGGAGAGAATTCAAAAAGACCGTCAAGAGCCATTTATCAAAAGGCTTCAAGCCCCATTCAATGAAATTATATCGGCCGTAAAACTCATGCCGAAATTTATGTGGCAACTCTCTGCCGTCTATATGTTTCAGTGGTATGCCTTGTTTATTTACTTTCAATATATCACCCCACTTTTTCAAGAATCAATGGGGTACAGTGGACCCGAGGCCCTAGGTCAGGCGGCAAAAATGAGTACCACGTACAATATCACCACTACGATTGTGGCCCTATTGCTTGTACCACTTACCCTGCGCTTTGGAGGAAAGAAAACTTATGCACTTAGCTTACTTGGAACCGGCGGAGCGCTGCTGGTTATTCCGTTTATTACCGATCCAATAACCGTATTATTTCCAATGATATTTTTCGGAATAGGATGGGCCGCGATGATGGGTATCCCGTACAGTATGGTTTCCAAAATTGTTCCACAAGAGCGTCGTGGTGTCTATATGGGTATTTTAAATATGATGATAGTGATCCCAATGGGTATTGAGACGCTCACATTTGGACCGATTATGAAATATCTCTTGGGAGGAAGTGCCATAAATGCAATACTTTTCGGTGGTGTATTTTTTATAATCTCGGCACTACTGACCTTGAGACTTAGGCCAAATGCCAATGGGGTGACCCTATAAATGCTCAGATGACTGCACATTCAGCCAATCACAATCACGATTTGCCTACTGTTGACCTTATTTGTATCGGAGAAACCCTGATTGATTTCATCGGGACACAAGTTGAAGTGCCGATTAATGAGACAAAAGATTATCACCGATATTTAGGGGGGTCTCCGACTAATGTAGCGATGAATATGTCTCGATTAGGCCTGAATGTAGCGATGATTTCTGGTATTGGTCACGACGGATTTGGTGATTATATACTCAATCGATTTCAGGAGGCGGGTATTGATACTCGTTATATTAATCGCCTTCACGATGTGCCGAGTACTGTTATTTTTATCAATAATACCATCGGTACCCCAGATTTTATACCCTATCGGGGTGCTGATAAAGAAATTTACCCCGGGCAAATTACAAAAGGCCTGCTGAGTCAAAGTAAGATTTACCATACCACCTGTTTTGCTTTGAGCCTTGAGCCTGCACGAGAGACTATTCTATCGGGGGCAGAGCGCGCCAAAGCACTGGGCGTGCAGCTGAGTATTGACATTAACTACAGTGAAAAAATATGGCCTGATCGCAAAGAGGCTTTGGCCTGCATTAAACGGTATTGCCGAGGTGGTGCTCTTGTAAAAATTAGCCAAGATGACGTCGATCGATTATTAGGTCCCGGACTGAGTCACGATGAAATACTCGACTTTTTTCACGGAATCGGAGCTAAAATAATTTGCTTTACATTAGGTAAGGACGGAGCAAAACTCAGTCTACCAGATCAAAATGTAATAGAATTATCGGCATTAAAAGTGGAGAAAATAATGGATGCAACCGGCGCAGGTGATGCTTTTTGGAGTGGATTTCTTTACGGGCATATCAAAGGTAAAAGTCCCAAAAGTTGCTTATCAATCGCCTTAAAAATGGCAGCGATTAAACTACAAAATGTCGGACGCATCCCCGATTATTCCGATGTCATTACTGATATTTTAAATGATTAACTTTAACCGCCAACAGCAAAACCAAAAACATGACTATTCTTTCATTTATTTCGTTTACAGCCCTTGTAGCGATTATTGCCTTTTTTGCCTCTAGAAAAACCGATGAGAACAGTGCAGACGGGTACTTCTTGGGAGGACGAAGTCTCACGGCAGGAGTTATCGCAGGATCTTTACTGCTGACAAATCTATCAACCGAACAGATTGTTGGGCTGAATGGTTCTGCGTATGAAAGTGGTCTTTCGGTCATGGCTTGGGAAAGTCTCGCGGCCATTGCGATGGTCGTCACGGCTTTATTCCTTCTGCCACGCTACCTCAAAGGAGGACTAACCACAGTTCCTCAATTTTTGGCCAATCGATTTGATACAACCACCAAAACAATTACCTCTGCTCTATTTTTGACTGGCTATGTTGTGGTTTTATTACCCGTTATTTTATACTCCGGTTCTGTGGCCATCAGTGGCATGTTTGATCTACCCGAGGCCCTGGGCGTATCCAATACTCAAGCCATTTATCTCTGTGTTTGGGGTATAGGACTTATCGGTTCTGTTTATGCCGTTTTTGGTGGATTAAAAGCTGTCGCTGTCTCAGACACAATCAATGCTATTGGTCTCTTGGTGGGAGGGCTAATGATTCCTGTTTTGGGATTAATGGCTATCGGGGATGGCAGTATTTTAGAAGGATTGTCAGTATTGGCTACAGAACATCCTGAAAAATTAAAATCCATGGGAGAGCGGACCGATCCCGTTCCTTTTTATACCATATTCACAGGGATGATGTTGGTACAGTTATTTTATTGGGGAACAAATCAACAAATTATTCAACGCGCCTTAGGGGCAAAGAATCTCGAAGAAGGTCAAAAAGGCCTGCTTTTGGGATCATTCATTAAAATATTAGGGCCGATCATTGTGGTTCTTCCTGGAATCATTGCCTACCACATGTTTCCGGACTTACCCACTGTAGACCAGGCA
This sequence comes from Flavobacteriaceae bacterium, assembly GCA_965661835.1. GTDB lineage: Bacteria > Bacteroidota > Bacteroidia > Flavobacteriales > Flavobacteriaceae > BACL21. The sequence continues at coordinate 14,049 of CBFIFD010000018.1, forward strand.
TACCCTGAGCTGGTCTCCGCTGTTCTCCCACCTGCACTCCTCGGCTTTTTTGCCGCTGTGATCTTCGGTGCAATTTTAAGCTCGTTTAACAGTGTGCTGAACAGTTCGGTGACCTTATTCGGAATCGATATTTACAAACAACACATCAACCCCGAGGCCGATGAGGCCACCGTCGTTAAAAAAGGGAAAATCTTTGGCGTAATCTTGGCACTCGGCGCTATGGTCATTGCCCCGTTTATTGCCAATGCCGGTAGCCTTTTTGACTATTTACAAGAAATTAACGGGATTTACTCTATTCCGATTTTGACCATAATTGTGGTTGGATTCCTCACAAAAAGAGTGCCCGCAATTGCGGCAAAAATTGGTCTGCTTTCGGGTTCTTTACTGTACATCCTGAGTCAGTTTATATTAAAACCTCATTTTGTCGGTGAGGCAATAGCCAAAGCAAAAGCTGAGGGCATAACCGACCCGGCTGTGCTTTCGGCAGTTGAATCACAGGGATATTTTGGCCTTCACTTTCTCGATGTAATGGCTATTTTGTTTATTTTGAATGTAGGAATTATGCTTTTGATAGGTAGACTCTATCCGCGCAAAGAGGCATACATACAGAAATACACCAATCAAGTCGATATCCAACCTTGGTCTTACACCAAACCGGTAGGGGCGCTCATTATCATCTTGGTCACCGCCATTTATATTTACTTTAAGTAGCCCAAGCCTTGGCTCATATAATGCGTTAATCAGACGTTAAATAAGAAGCAGGCTCGCCCCTCTTAAATTCGAAATTGTATCTTTAAAGCAAGAGTGTTTTTAACTCTAGTTCTATTAACTCTCATAAATTATGTCTTATTACGACCCTAAGGACTTGCGCAAATTTGGACGCATTACCGACTGGAGTGAATCTCTAGGAGAAAAATTTTTTGATTACTACAACAGCGTGTTTCAAGATGGGGCCTTGACCCCAAGAGAAAAATCACTTATTGCCCTGGCGGTAGCCCACACGGAGATGTGCCCCTACTGCATTGATGCCTATACCAAAGACGGACTCGAGCGTGGGATTACCAAAGAGGAAATGATGGAAGCCGTACATGTTGGTGCGGCGATAAAAAGCGGTGCCAGTCTGGTCCACGGAGTAATGATGATGAATAAAGTCAATAAATTAGATTCCTAAAACCCGTATGGCGCGCATAATATCATTGCAATCTTTGAAAAAGAGGCAAAGTCCTCTTGCTCAGACCGAGCGACAATTAAAAATACTAGATCAAGGAATATTCTCTGATGGCCAGGCTCCTAAATTCAATCAAAAAATACAAGATACTTTAGGCAGCCCCTTAAAAACAAAACAGCTCGATATTCTTCAAATTAATCTGGGCTATATGTGTAACCAAGTATGTGCCCATTGTCATGTAGATGCCGGACCGGATCGAAAAGAAATTATGACTAGAGAGACTATGGAGCAATGTCTTAAAGTGATCAAAAACAGTGATGTAAAAACGATTGATCTTACCGGTGGTGCTCCAGAAATGAATCCAAATTTTCGTTGGTTCGTATCACAAGCCAAAAAGTGCGGTGTTCAAGAAATTATCGTTCGAAGTAATTTGACAATCATTGTCGCCAATAAAAAATTTAACGATCTCCCTGAATTTTTTGCAAAAAACAAGGTCCATGTAGTAAGCAGTATGCCCCATTGGACCCAAGAAAAAACAGATCGTCAACGAGGATCTGGTGTTTTTCAAGACTCTATCAGCGCCCTCAAAATGCTCAACACAGTGGGATACGGCCAGCCAGGGAGCGGCCTTATTCTTGACTTGGTTTACAATCCAAGCGGCGCTTTTTTACCTGCCAATCAACAGGCGCTCTGTTCCGATTTTAAGTTGCGTCTGAGGCAAACCTTTGGCATTAGTTTTAATGATCTATTTGCCCTAACCAACTTGCCTATTTCAAGGTTTCTGGATTATTTGATTGCTTCAGATAACTATGAAGAATATATGTGGGCATTAGTAGATTCATTCAATCCTGCCGCGGCCAGGGCAGTCATGTGCCTGAATACCCTCTCGGTGTCATGGCAGGGATTTCTCTTTGATTGTGACTTCAATCAAATGCTTGAAATGCCTATCGATGATCAGCGAAAACATATTTCGCAATATGAGGATGACCTTATGTATGGGCGCCGTATCAGAACCTCACAACACTGTTATGGTTGCACGGCAGGAGCTGGGAGTAGTTGTCAAGGTGCGGTAACATGAACATCGTCAAACTCTTTACTCCTCTTATGATTTTGACTCTAGAGTTATGGGGTCAATCTCCTATTGATCAGGCCCTAGAGCGCTATAATTCGGGAGTCGTTCCTTACGTTAGCACAGACTTAGCGCTTGAGTGGCAAAAAAAAGACAGTGTCATTTTTCTCGATACTCGTGCTTTTAAAGAATTTCAAGTATCTCATATCCCAGGGGCTAAATTCGTTGGTTACGACGAATTTGATACTGCCAAAATAAAGCGATCAAAGCAGCAAGATACAAGACCTATTGTGGTGTATTGCTCCATTGGCGTTCGTTCGGAACAAATCGGGCATAAGTTAATCCAATTAGGTTTTAAGCAAGTTTACAATCTATACGGTGGAATTTTTCTTTGGTACAATCAAGGTAAAGATCTTTTTGATTCGGATAATTTACCCACTCGTGACATACACGGTTATGACCAAAACTGGGCCAAATACATAAAGGGTGGCACCCCCACTTTCTAAGCCATGAATACCATCACAGACCATCACCTTGTTATATTTTGTAAGAATCCAATTTTGGGACACTGTAAAACCCGTTTGGCGCGCAGTATTGGCCCCGAAAATGCACTAAGGGTCTACCAGATTTTACTGCAGCATACAGCAAATGTCATGGCTCAGGTTCCTGCCAGAAGGACCGTTTTTTACAGTCAGCACATCGAACATAAAGATTGTTTTGATCCCCAGTATTTTCACAAAGATTGTCAGTCCGGTTCTGACCTTGGAACACGCATGAGGCATGCTTTGAATAATGCGTTTCTCCTGGGTGCAAAAAAAGCAGTGCTTGTTGGGAGTGATTTATACGATGTATCTCCTGAGCTCATTCAAATGGCCTTTGATGAATTGGACACCCATGAAACGGTGATCGGTCCTGCTCAAGATGGAGGATACTATTTGATCGGAATGCGTACCTTAAATACGGATCTATTTAAAAATAAAGATTGGGGGACTGATACTGTTTTGACCGATACATTACATAATTTAAACCCCGATTTAACAAGTCTTCTGCCAGAAAAAAACGATATTGATACCATAGACGATTTGTCAGGTGAAGAACTATTTAAACCATTTATAAAATGAAACCAATCCTTTTAGAACACGTTGAAGACTCTAGAAGTTACTTGGAGAACTGCGGCTTTATGGACCCTGAAATTGGGATTGTATTGGGTACTGGTCTTGGGGCACTGGTCGAAGAAGTCGCCATAGAGCAACAAGTTGCCTATTGTGATATTCCACATTTTCCAACGGCCACAGTTGAATTTCATCAAGGTAAACTCATTTATGGAATCCTAGGCGGGAAAAAAGTTGTGGTAATGCAAGGTCGATTCCATCTTTATGAAGGCTATACGCCACAGGAAGTCACCTTTCCAATTCGCGTAATGCACGCCTTGGGGATCAAACGCTTACTGGTCAGTAATGCCTCTGGAGCGCTTAATCTAGCATTCAACAAAGGAGAAATGATGCTGATTACAGACCATATCAACTTACAAGGAAGTTCCCCTTTGGCGTTTAAAGGAGTAGAGCAAATGGGCGAGCGTTTTGTAGACCTAAACACGGCTTATGATTCAGAAATGTCTGGTATGATCGAGCGGATCGCTCAGGAACGAGGAACTCAATTACACCAAGGGGTGTATATTGGCGTTCGTGGTCCCGAACTTGAGACCAAAGCAGAGTATCGATATTTAAAATTAATTGGAGGGGATGCTGTAGGAATGAGCACCGTTCCTGAAATTATTGTAGCCAATCATTTAACCCTTCCCGTTGCTGCTGTTTCTGTCCTAACCGATGAATGTGATCCAGATAATCTAGCACCAGTGGATATAGGAGATATCATTGCCTGTGCCAAAAAAGCCGAACCTAAGATGGTCGAATTATTTACAATGTTAATTGAGCGTTTATCCTTATGAGTTACCTAGAAACAACCATAGATGTCTATAAAAAAGCTGCCGAGACACCCGATATTGGATTGTGTTGTACCACAAATCCAATATGGGAATTGCCCGGTCTGACCATTCCCAAAATCATGCAAGAAATGAATTACGGCTGTGGCTCAACCGTCCATCCTCGCGATTTAACCCATAGTCCAAAAATTCTATATGTCGGGGTCGGTGGAGGCATGGAACTTCTTCAATTTGCCTATTTCTCAAGAGAAAAAGGAAATGTAATCGGTGTCGATGTCGTCGATGAAATGCTTGAAGCTTCTCGGACTAATTTTAAACAAGCCGAAGCGCTTAATCCGTGGTTTTCTTCAGATTTTGTATCGTTGCATAAAGGAGATGCCCTGAATCTACCAGTAGACAACGAAAGTATTGATGTCGCAGCACAAAATTGCTTGTTCAACATTTTTAAAGATCAGGAACTAAAAAAAGCAATTGCTGAAATGTATCGTGTTCTCAAGCCCCATGGGCGTTTGGTCATGAGTGACCCGACCTGTGAACAAGAAATGAATGATGAACTGCGTGAAGATGACCGGCTCCGCGCATTATGTCTGAGTGGAAGTCTACCGATAGATCAGTATGTCAAAGCCCTTACCGATTGTGGTTTTGGAACCATTGAAATACGGGCCAGAAAACCATATCGTATTTTAGATCCAGTTCATTATCCGACACAAGAACTCATTTATATCGAATCAATCGAAGTTGCTGCCATAAAAGATCCAATGCCTGATGACGGTCCCTGCGTATTTACGGGCAAGGCTGCTATTTACTACGGAGATAAGCCATATTTTGACGATAAAAAAGGGCATGTCCTGATGCCCAATCAGCCTTTGGCGATTTGTGACAAAACCGCAGCAGCGCTGGGGGCCTTGAATAGAAATGACATTTATATCAGTCCTTCAACCTTTCATTATGATGGGGGTGGGTGTTGCTAGATGAATTATGAAATATTTGTGGGCCATATTTTTAATCAGTTTTAGCCTCAGTGCGCAATCCAATCAGAGGAGCTCAGCATCCATAGCTGATGAATTCGATCATCAAACCTGGGATCTGCTACTCGACAAACATGTGAGTGATTTAGGTCAGGTAGATTATCAGGGATTTCTAAAGGATATGGAGGCATTGGAGGGCTATATTGAATCTCTTTCGAGGGCCACTGAGTCTATCAATGACTTGTCTAAAACCGAACAATTGGCTTTCTGGATTAACGCCTACAATGCCTGTACCGTGAAACTGATTTGTGACCATCTTCCCTTGACCAGTATTAAAGATATCAGCCGTCCATGGAAGCAAACCGTGCTGAAGAATAGCAATGACTCATGGACCTTAAATGATATTGAGCACGATATTCTGAGAAAATTAGGGGAGCCTCGCATCCATTTTGCGATCAATTGCGCCTCAAAGTCCTGTCCAGTTTTATCCAATGAGGCCTATCGCGCCAAAGATTTAGAGGAGCAACTTAGGCGGTCAACCTCAGTTTTTTTGATGGACCAATCCAAAAATAGATATACCTCAAAGAGACTTTATCTCTCGCGTATTTTTTTGTGGTTCAAACGGGATTTTGGCAATACCCAAGATCTATTTAAGTTCATAATGGCCAATACAGATATGAGCATTAATGAAGATACCTCGATCAGCTTTTTACCGTATGACTGGTCTCTTAACAATTAACCCCAGCACCCCAAAGTCTTATGCGATCAATCTCTCTAGTGGTTCCGACCTTAAATGAGGAACAGAATATCTTAAGGACGCTCGAATGTATCTTTGAATACGCGTCAAATCCTCGGGACATAGAATTGATTGTTGTTGACGGCGGTAGTACTGATAGCACTGTGGCCCTGTTGGAACAGTGGCAAATGAATCATCCCGAGCAAGCGATAACCCTACTAATGGGTCCCGCTGGTCGGGCCCGTCAAATGAATTTGGGCGCCTCACACGCCCGCGCCGACATTGTCTATTTTCTACACGCCGATACGCAGCCCCCGAAGAACTACGATAAACTCATCGCTTGCAACCTTGATGCTACGCAGCAAGCAGGCTGTTTTCGCATGGCCTTTGACACCAATCATTGGTGGCTAAAATTGGCTGCTTGGGGGACTCGATTTAATTGGCGTTTTTGCAGGGGAGGAGACCAGAGTCTTTTTGTCCAAAAAGATTTATTCAATCAATTGGGTGGCTATGACCAGCGCCATATTATTTGTGAGGACTTAAATTTGATTGACCGCTTGTACAGGGCAACCCATTTTATTGTATTACCACATCAAGTCATTAGTTCCGCACGCAAGTATCGTGCTCTGGGCATATGGTATTTGCAATGGCACTTCTGGGTTATCCAGTTCAACTATCGAAAGGGCCACACTCCTGAACAACTTTGGGCTTACTATCAAAGAAATATAGCCACTGTGTACTAAAATCAGTAATTTAGTCGTTCAACCAATTTTTATGAAAACACCCAGTATTTTCAAATGGACCCTCAAGTATGGAGTTATGTCTGCTATGGCAGGGATAATATGTTGTGTGGCTCCTGCCATTTTATTTATGTTAGGCCTTGTTGGTGGCGTATTCGCAATTTCTTTTGCCGACTTTTTTTATCAAGAAGACGGTTCATTGGGCACTGGTGCAATTATTTTGCGTGTCATTGCGGTAATTATCGGGGGATATGGAATTTACAAGTATAAAACCACCCAGGACCAGTGCTCAATCGACCCAAAGCGAAAGCAGCTTAATTTAATTTTGGTTGGGGCGTTGATTCTCATTCTCGGAGTTCTTTTATTTATTGGTCTTGAACAACTTTCTGCCTGGTATTTTGACACCTACATTGTCCCGCAGCAACAAATAGAATTACAGGCTAAATAATATTGTGTTTTGGGCGTTAAAATAAGCGTTATCATTCCCGCGATTAACGAGGCTCAGGCTATTGGACATGTCCTAAATGATATTCCAGAATTAGCGACCGAGGTAATTGTCGTAGACAATGGTTCTGTGGATAATACAGTCCATGTCGCGCAAAATCAAGGGGCTATTGTGCTCCATGAACCACGAAAAGGCTATGGGTATGCGTGTAAGCACGCCCTAGAATTCCTCAAAAAAAGAGAAGAAGATTCTCCCAAAAGAATTCCTGATATTATCGTATTTCTCGATGGAGATTACAGTGACTACCCAGAGTATCTCAACAAGCTGGTCGAACCCATCCAAAATCAAAATATGGATCTAGTCATCGGGGCACGCGACCCTCAACTCATGGAGCATGGAGCCATGACCCTTCCGCAGCGATTCGGGAACAGGTTAGCCACTGGATTGATGCGTCACCTGTTCGGAGCACGCTATACTGATCTGGGACCTTTTCGAGCCATTGGTTACACGCAACTCATGCAGATGAATATGTCTGATATGACTTATGGATGGACCATCGAAATGCAACTCAAGGCCCTAAAGATGAATTTAAATTACACCGAAATTAAGGTCCCCTACAGAAACCGGATCGGAGTATCTAAAGTATCTGGCACGGTTAAAGGGGTCATCTTTGCCGGTCTGAAAATACTTGGCTGGATTACCAAACACGCTGTATCGAAATGATCTTGGAACTCCTCATTATACTGCTATATACCCTGTGCTTATTGGCCCTATTGCTTTTTGCGATAACCCAAGTCATCCTCTTTTATAAGTTTCTGGGTTCGAGATATGAACTCATCAGCAATAGGCGTTCACCCTATACACTCAGGGACAATCTACCTATGGTCACGGTTCAGTTACCCATATATAATGAACAAAACGTAGTTCATACGCTGATTGAACGGGTGGCTCAATTGAGCTACCCAAAAGATCGATTAGAGATTCAGGTACTCGATGATTCGACCGATAATACCACATCAATTATTCAAGTATTAGTGGCCAAACTCCGTAGTCAAGGTTTATTAATAGTACATCGTCACAGAACACATCGAAAAGGATTTAAGGCTGGAGCACTCAAAGAAGGACTCAAGGAAGCCAAGGGAGAGTTCATCGCTATTTTTGATGCAGATTTTCTACCACAAAGTGATTGGCTGTTGAGAACTATGCCCTATTTCTCTGAGTCAAAAATTGGTATTGTCCAAACGCGATGGGGCCATTCAAACAGAAATCATTCAATTTTGACACGCGTTCAGGCCTTTGCGCTAGACTTGCACTTTAGCCTTGAACAAATGGGACGCCAGGGCCTCGGGGTTTTTATGAATTTCAATGGAACCGCTGGAATTTGGCGTAAATCTTGTATTCTTGAGGCGGGAAACTGGTCTGGCAACACGTTGACCGAAGACCTCGATCTAAGCTATCGCGCTCAACTAAAGGGTTGGCGAATGACCTATCGTCCAGATATTATAACTCCTTCGGAGCTCCCTCAAACAGTCAGTGCTGCTCGAAGTCAACAATTTAGATGGAATAAGGGCGGTGCTCAGAATTTCAAACAACTTTGGCGCCGATTATGGAAGGTAAAAAAGTTGAGTCTAAAAGAAAAAATATTTGGTACTGCCCATTTATTCAGCAGCTCGCTGTTTTTTCTTGTTCTTGTGTTAATTCTCTTGAGTATCCCATTGCTATGGATAAAAAATCGTCATCCTGAATGGACCTATATTTTTTATTTATTACAATCATTTGGGGTGACGACACTTCTTTTGCTTTGGGCCTACACCGGCTCGTATAAAATGATCAATAGCGATTGTAATCGTTCTTGGGCCGCGGCAGTGTTTGATTTTATATTCTTTTTCACCTTGGCTATTGGACTTTCTGCCAATAATGCCGTTGCCGTAATACAAGGACACCTTGGGATCGTCACGCCATTTGTAAGGACCCCAAAAATCAATGCCAAGGCCCTAAAGACGGGCCATAAAACCCCTTTTTCCAGAGTCAATTATGCCCACAGGGGCGTCAGTTTTGCGGCAGTTCTTGAATTTCTGCTGATGGTTTATGCCGTATTTGGAATATTTGTGGCCGCCCGATTAGGCGATCAAGGAGATTATGGTTTAACCCCGTTTCATATGCTGTGTGTTCTCGGTTTCGGTTATCTATTTATAAAGGGTATTTTTGAGGGATTAAAGCATTAAGGGTTACATGATCAAAACCTCTCTGTATATTGCGCTTTTGTCGATGGCCTTTACTTTTGTAAAAGGCACGGCTCAATCATCACAGGCGATTGATTCTGTCGCAGTAGAATTGTGGTACCCAGAGTATTTCAATCAATTTGAATTGCGACAAGACAACGATTTCTTGCATTTTACTGATCGCTATTACTCTACGGGAACTTTTTTGGGACTTCATAGATGGTTACCATTAACCCGCGAACAACTCGCACAAAAGAAAACACGCCAATACAGCCTTGTACTGTATCAGGAAATATTTACCCCGACCGACCTACTGACCGATAAAATTAAATTTATGGATCGGCCCTACGCAGGATTTATTGGCCTGAGTAATGGGTTGACTGTAACCCGCGGGTTTCATTTAAATCGATATAACTTCGTAATGGGTATTGCCGGTCCATGGTCCGGTTCAGAGACGGTACAAAGTGCGTTTCACAACTCGGCGACAGTGGATTCAAAAATTGCCACTTGGCTCTCCCAAATTGACAACAGTTTTCATCTCAATGCCTATTATGAATATGTCCGCGAATGGCAATGGCAGCCTAAACCCTTCGCCGTTTACTTTGCCCTAAATCCAAAGGCATCAATCGGGACTAAAGATGTATACCTTGAGCAAGACGCCGTCTTTTATTTTGGACGCCGGTCGTCTTTGCAAAAGACCATGGCTTATGGTCAATTATTGGGACGAGAAACTGAGTTGTTTTTTTCTACACGCTTTGGTTATCGATATGTGCTACACGATGCCATGCTTCAGGGCAACTGGCTCGGCGATGATTCAGAATTTACCGTGGACCCCTACAGAATGATGTACTTTTTTAATGTTGGATTTTTTTGGCGATATCAACGCAATGATATTTATCTGAAATACCACTTTGAGTCAGCCCGAAACCGCACTGTTGAGCCGCACCTATATGTCTCACTATCCTACTGTCGTCGCTACTAGCAAGACCTAAAATTCAATAGTCACCTCGAGGGTTTCTTCACCACGCTCGATACCTGCTTTTGTCGAGTCGCCTTGCTCAAAAACAGATAGTGCACGCATGTAACTCATCATATCAGTCACTGTACTGTCCCCGAGACGGATCACCACATCTCCTTTTTGAAGACCAGCTTTTTGTGCCGGTTTATCCTCACTTACGCCGTCAATACGCATGCCAATCCCCGTATATAGGTAATCTGGAATAACCCCGAGACCCACCTTAAAACGCGGGGTTTCTTCACTTTCATTTTTCGTTTTACGAAAACTCAACTTGGTGTCATCGTCCAGATCAGTAACTAAGGTAGATATGTATTGTCCTATAGTTTCCAATCCTTGATAATTGATTTTGTCAGCGTCATCGGATGGTTTGTGATAATCCTCGTGTTGTCCGGTGAAAAAATGAAGTACCGGTAAATCCATTAAATAAAAAGAGGTATGGTCTGATGGCCCAACACCACTTTCGTGTTCCGCAATATTCAACCCAAAGTTATTATTGGCAAAAAGCAATTGCTTGAATTTAGGGGATGTACCCACGCCATGTACCGCCAAGGTGTTTTCTTCATTCAAACGCCCGACCATATCCATATTGATCATAAGGTTTACCTTGGCCAAATCGATTGTCGGGTTTTTTACGAAATAATTTGATCCTAACAAGCCTTTTTCTTCACCTGAAAAACCAATGAATAGATAATTGCTTTGCGGGGCAACTTCATCATTTAGTCGATCCGCTAAGTACAAAAGTAAAGCAACACCACTTGCATTATCATCAGCCCCATTATGAATCTGGGGGATACTATCACGATATAACGAACCTTCACCGCCCCAACCTAAATGATCAAAATGGGCGCCAATAACTACCGTCTTATTCGCTCCATTATCTCGATAACCGATGACGTTAGTTCCCTGAGGGGAATCCTCGTTTGTGGGCGCATTAACTTTAGTTTGCTCGTGTGGATTTGAACTTGGCTTGAAGCTAAATTTTTGGAAATAATTCTCGGCACCTTTGGTCGACAGGCCTAAATCGGCAAATCTACTGGCCAAATAGTTCGCTGCCATTTGTTCTCCTTCGGTTCCGGTTTCACGCCCTTGCATTTGGTCAGCCGCTAAGGCAGCTACATCTGTTTTGAGTTGATCAATCGGTGCTACTGATGGGGCACCACAAGAGGCTAAAATCAGTACACAAAAAAGGGCTTTAATTTGCTTCATATCTTTATTTTTGCACAAAAATAGTTCAAAAATGAGAAACCTACACCTAGCTTTAGTGCTTTTGATTTTCGCCTCTTGTGCTGAGAAGCAAAAAGATCAACAATCGTCAACTCCTGAAGTCAATAAGGCGACTTCTGAAAACTCGCTAATCTATCCAGAAGAGACTCATTTTAAGTCGTTACGTCAGGTGACATTCGGCGGAGACAATGCCGAGGCCTATTGGAGTTTTGATGATCAGCAACTTTTATTTCAATCCAATAACGCCGACTGGGGTGTGGGTTGTGATCAGATGTTTTTAATGAATGTCGATCAGGAATTCTCAGCAACGCAACCGCCGATGATTTCGACAGGAAAAGGACGAACCACTTGTGGTTATTTCTTACCCGATAATTCATATTTTGTATACGCCTCGACACATTTAGATAACGAAGCCTGTCCAGAGGTGCCCTTGAGAAAGAACGGTAATTATGTGTGGCCTGTGTATGATAGCTTTGATATTTTTGTCGCTGATTTAAAAGGTAATATTACCGGGCAACTGACGGATGAGCCAGGCTATGATGCCGAAGCTACGGTCTCTCCTAAGGGAGACAAAATAGTATTTACCTCAACGAGAAGCGGTGACTTAGAATTATACACCATGGATATCGACGGGTCAAATGTGGTTCAAATAACCGATGAATTAGGTTATGATGGCGGAGCGTTTTTCTCTCCTGATGGTACACAACTTATTTTTAGAGCATCCCGTCCAAAAACTCCTGAGGCCATAGAAAAATATAAATCACTTTTGGCTGAAGGTCTTGTTGAACCAACAGAAATGGAACTTTTTATCTGTAACGCAGACGGATCTGATTTAAGACAGTTAACCCGACTGGGTAATGCAAACTGGAGTCCGTTTTTTCATCCAAGTGGTGACAAAATTTTATTCTCAAGTAATTTTGAAGCTGAGCGCGGATTCCCTTTTAACCTATACATGATAGACACCGACGGTAGAAACCTCAAGCGAATCACCCACAGTGAAACTTTTGACGCCTTTCCAGTGTTTAGTAATGACGGTAAATATTTAGTGTTCTCATCGAATAGAAATAATGGAGGGACACGTGATACCAATATGTTTATCGCCGAATGGCAAGATTAAGATATTAGGCCATGCAGGCCCTGGCGCATAAAAAAAGTATCGTAGTGGGTGGAATATTCCTGCTGTTGTGCTTGGGTTATTATAGCTTTGGGAATTTTTTGGGTCGGAGTCAGACGACACTACTACTTTTGGGTTACTCGGGGCTTTGGCTCCTGAGTTGGCCGTGGCTGAGAACAAAAACAACTGGCTGCTCGGCATTTTCCAAAACCTGGAAAAGTGATTTACTGACTGGCATAATCCTCAGGGTTCTATTACTTTTTTCTGGGCCTAATTTATCCCAAGATGTTTATCGTTTTCTTTGGGATGGCGCCCTCTTTGCCCAAGGTGTATCACCTTATCTCTTCACCCCAGAGGCGTTAGTTGGGGTGCAAGATGTATTGAATATAACCCTTCCCGGTCGCGACCAAATGCTCAGGCTAATGGGCTCGTTGAGTGCGAGTAATTTCAGTAATTATCCGCCCATCAAACAGCTTATTTTTGCCTTACCTCAGTGGCTTAATATACAAGAATTACTCTATCGCATTTCTATCCTGAGATTCGTCATTATTCTATGCGATGTTGGGGTATTTTTCTTTGGCCGACGATTGCTATTGACCTTAGGACTGAACCAAAAAAAAATCAACTGGTATTACCTCAATCCATTGGTTATCCTAGAACTTACAGGCAATTGTCATTTCGAAGGAATTATGGCCTTGAGTCTTTTAGGAGTGCTTTTGCTTTTGATCAACAAAAAGTACTTAATCTCGGGTATTTTCTTTGCCATCGGTGTGGGGATTAAACTCATTCCCCTAATGTTCATCCCCGTTGTATTGGCCTTTATTGCCCGTCAATTAAGTAAGGGCAATAGAGTCATTCCTTTGTTGAAATTTAGCATCGCAATCATAACGACTCTAGGTATTATTTTTGTTCCCTTTATTACTTCTGAAACCGCCGCTCATTATCAGACCACTACAGGTCTTTGGTTTACAAAATTTGAATTTAATGCAAGTCTGTATTACGTACTTCGCTGGATAGGGTTCCAATACAAAGGCTATAATCTTATCGCCCAAATAGGACCAGGACTATCCCTAATCAGTTTGATGATTATTTTGTATTTGGCTTATCGCGTCTTTGAGAAAAAAACTGATCTCTGGACCGCTATGATGTGGTCGCTTATCGTTTATCTACTTTGTGCAACAACAGTCCACCCGTGGTATTGGATAAATGTACTCGTTTTGAGTGTTTTCACCCAAAGTAGAATCGGTATTTTGGGAAGTTTCCTGATGTTTCTGAGCTATACCGCCTATGGCCAAGACCCCGTTCAAGAGCAGACGATATGGCTATTTACTGAATACCTCCTCTTGATCGCCTATGGATTGTGGGAGGTAAGTAATTCTAAGGCCCCGAAACAAAATCAGATATAATAATCTCTGGGAATAAACTCCTTTGACATAAAAGTTAAAGCATCGAAAATAGGCTAATTTCATCCTCAGTTAAATGACGATAACGCCCACGTGGGAGATCTTTTTTAGTCAGGTGTGCCAAGGCGACACAATCTACCCGAACCACCTGATAACCCAAATGTTCAAATAACTCTCTAATGACACTGCTCCCCATATTTTTAATCCTAAGGCCTACTTCTTTTTTAGCTGCGTGAGCCACGTAGCTGATTTCTTCGACAGTAATTTCTTTTCCAGCAATATTCAGCCCCTCTTTTATATTGAGGAGGTCACTATTTTTTAAATTTTTATCTAATTCAATGTGAAATAAGCGAGGTAGTCCTTTTTTGTGCAACTTTTGCATCAATTGATCATCATTGGTAAACAAAAACAAACCCGTAGCATTACGACCCAATCGGCCTACAGGAGCGACTCGAGCTTTGGTCGCGCTGGCAATTAAATCCATAATTGTCAGGCCTTTTGACTCACTTGTAGTCGACGCCACAGCCTTAGGTTTATTGAGTAAAATATACGCAGGAGGGTCTTGCCGAAGTCTTTGTCCGTCAAACTTAACCTCATCGCCCGGCTGCACTTGATACCCCATGGTATTGACCACCTTATTATTCACCGTGACCAGTCCTGAGGCAATAAACGTATCCGCTTCTCGTCTTGAGCAAATACCACTATTAGCAATAAACTTATTAAGACGAGTCCCCTCACCTTTGGACGCTATTTTCTTTTTCTGTGTGCCCGAGGCACCCTTTTTTTTGTGCCTGCTAAATTTTGAGTTACGTGAAGTCGAGCGATTTCCTTCAAACTTACCTCGAACAGATTTTCCCGAGGAGGATCCGCTTTTTTTGTTGACCATAAGGTGGGGGTATAGAATTACAACGCAAAGATAGACAATAAAAGACGGCTCGTGGTTTGTCCATAAGGACTTCTTTTGAGCATGGAGTCAAAACCAACCACCAATTAGGCGTTCTGGGTTTAGTAATGCTATGCTAAAGACGCCTATGATAATACCCAATCGAAGAAGGGCGTGAATAACCAAATAATCTCGTCGAGTAGACGCCCGCCACAGCAAAAGGGCACCAATGGGTAAAATAATCATCGTCACAAAAAAGTAATACCGCATCATGTGAATATCATAGTCTAGAACCAATATAAGCGAGGGGATGAATGTGAGAATTATTAAAATTATACCCAAAATTTTAGTTACACGTTCTCCAAAAACAACAGGAATGGTTTTATAATTCTGAACTAAATCTCCCTTGAGGTTTTCTAAATCCTTGAGTAATTCGCGAGAAGCCAAAAGCAATAATAAAAAACTCGCGTGGACTAATATTATAGACGAAAATGACCGATAGTAAACGACCAAAATAAAAAGAGGCATTACCGAGAGTATCGCCGAAGTCAAATTTCCCAGGAAGATTATTTTTTTAAGTCGATGAGAGTAGTACCACAGAAGAAATATAAATCCAGAAAAAAACAACGCAGCCCTAAATGACACAGCGCTGGCGGCTAATATTGCGGCAAAGTTCAATATAAAATAACCTGAGAGTTTGGTTTGCTGCCGTAACATCTGATCCAATTTGCTCCGCTGTGGACGATTGATCAAATCTTTCTCCCAATCGTAAAAATTATTGATGATATAGCCTCCCGCTATGGATAAAGACGAGGCGAAAATTAAGAGCCACAAGTCCCAAGATAAAAAGACGCGTTTAAGGGGAACCTCAGGGGCCAATATAAAGGCTGCAGTGAATAATTGAGCAGCAACCATCAAAGCAATGGCATACCCTCTGACCACAGAGACGACACTCAAAAGTTTTAAAACTATTATTTTAGTAGGGCGTGTAAGCATAGGCCCGTAATTTATGGGCTAAAATTGATAAACCACTTCTAGCTTGTAGTCCTTGAGAACCGTTTTAGCGTGGTCTATATCTTGGGTAAATCCAAGCATATAACCTCCTCCACCTGAGCCACAAAGCTTTAAATAATAAGCGTTAGTCTCTATTCCGTGCTTCCATAACTCAAGGAATTGTTTGGGAATCATAGGCTGAAAGTGATCCAAAACTACTTTTGACAGGCGTTTAATATTGCCAAAAAGAGAGCCTACATCTCCTTTGAGAAAATCCTCAACACAACGATCTGTATAGGCAACAAACTCGTTTTTGAGCATACTGCGAAATCCGTCATGTTTCATTTTTTCCATGAATAATTGGACCATTGGCGCCGTTTCTCCGGTCATACCACTGTCAAGAAGAAACACTGCGCCCCCAGAATTCGTTTGTGATGGAATTCCTGCGGGTTCAATGTGTTCTTGCGAATTGATTAAGATCGGCAGACTCAAATAACTATTTAATGGATCAAGACCTGAGGATTTACCGTGAAAAAAAGACTCCATTTGGGCAAATATAGACTTTAGGGTAAGTAATTTTTCTCGCGTCAAATTTTCTAAAACTGTTATTTTATTTACCGCATAACGATCGTAAATGGCTGCAACCAAAGCACCACTGCTTCCCACACCGTACCCTTGAGGAATACTAGAATCAAAGTACATACCTTGGGCTAGGTCTTGAGCCATTTGGATAAGATCAAAATGCACTAAATCGCTTTTATTATTCGCCAAAGTGTTGAGATAATCACAAAAGTCTTTAAGGTGTTTATTGGATTGCTGGGTCTTGGCGGTTTGCTCCTCTGGAATGATCAGTGCGCCGTTATAAAAGTTATAGGGAATAGACAGGCCTTTGGAATCTTTGATAATACCATATTCTCCAAAGAGCAAGATTTTAGAATAAAATAGAGGACCTTTCATAACAAACTCAGTGGTAAAATTACAGCTTTTTGAGCCCGTGACCAACTTGATCCTCAATAAATTGACCTCCCTCACAAAGTGGACTTAATTCAGCTTGAACCCAAGGCATAACCTCTTTGGTATACTTTTTTGGATAGAGCAGGTGCACATTGGCTCCTGCATCTAAGGTAAAGCACACGGGAATATTATGCGTGCCACGAAATCCTCTGATTTCATTTATAATGGCTAGAGTGTTGGGTTTCATCAGCACATAAGAAGGATTTGAAGTCATCATCATGGCGTGTAAGGACAGGGCCTCACTCTCAACTAGATCACAAAATCCTTCTAAATCACCCGAAGACATTATACCAAGGAGCTTTGTTAGATTGTCTTGTGCTTGCTGAAATCGCTGGGCTGCAAACGGATGATTATGCATCAAGTTGTGCCCCACTGTACTGCTCACTTCTTTTTCTCCTTGGTCAACCAAAAGAATAGTGTCTTTATAGTCCGTAAAAACAGGATCCACGCCCATGGTCATTTGGCGGGCGTACAAATCACTCGATTCGGTTAAATCCGGGTGTTTCCCCCAATGCATTATCGGCCCAACAATGGATCGCGATGCACTTCCGCTACCCAATCGCGCCAAAAAAGAGGTTTTGTTGACCCAATATTCTTGATCGTGTGGAGTTTCTGACCAGCTGGCTTCAAGGTACATTAATGCACCGGCCAATGCGGCAAATCCACTAGCAGAACTCGCAATACCACTACCGTGCGGGAATGTATTCTGAGTATCTATACGCCAATTAAAGGCCCCAATCCATGGCATGT
>CBFIFD010000019.1:0-31703 GCA_965661835.1 Flavobacteriaceae bacterium
ACGCACCCGTGCGCCGGTCTCTATAGTGCAAGCACTATATACCCCTCGACTTGCATGTGTTAGGCCTGCCGCTAGCGTTCATCCTGAGCCAGGATCAAACTCTTCATCGTATAATCATAAAAATATTCATGCCAATAAAGATGTTCCTCAAAGGTTATATCTCAGGTGTTTTTGTGTTTGTTTGTTTCATTCATTTCACTCGTAAAAACGAGGTCAAATGATGAACGCGCTGTCAATTATTATTCTCAATATATCAATGAACTTTTTCAGTGAGATGGCGCGGAATTGAACCGCTTAAAAAACCAATCATCTCGTGTTCTTTTTGCCTAACTTGCGTTAAGCGGCTGCAAATATAGAACATAATTTCTACTCTGCAATCTTATTTCAAAAATTTTTAGAACTTTTTTAAACCATTCGAAATAGGCTGAAATCACGTAGGATTTATTCCCTTTCAAAGCGGAGGCAAATATAAATGGATTTTTTGCATTCACAAACAAATTCATTTAGTTTTTAGAAACTAGGGATCCCTTATTTTCTCAAGGGACTCAGGACGATTAACTTAGGGCATAATCAAGTAAAAAATAATTTGTTCCTATATATGTGTCATCTTATTTAGCCCACCAAACGATGCAGTTAACCCTGACGTCATTCAATATTTAATCGGTTTCTTTTTTGGACGGTACTTTAATGATTTTTACTTTTTGTAAAACCATAGAATGAACCTTATCTTTGCCACCTAAATTCAAGCGAATGATCGCAATTACTTTGCCCGATGGCAGCATCAAAAATTTTAACACTGGAAGCACGCCCATGGATGTTGCGCTCAGCATCAGCGCAGGACTGGCCAGAAATGTCATTTCGGCAACCTTTAATGATCGCGTGATTGAAAGCACGACTCCTCTTGAAGAGGATGGTGCACTAACGCTACACACGTGGCGAGATGACGAGGGTAAAAATGCGTTTTGGCACTCCTCTGCCCATATCCTTGCGCAAGCACTTGAGGATCTTTATCCCGGAGTTAAATTATGGGTGGGTCCAGCCATCGAGCGCGGCTTTTATTACGATGTTGATCTTGGAGACGAGAGTATTTCAGAAAAAGACTTTAAGGCCATCGAAGACAAAATGCTAGAGATTGCGCGCGGAAAACACGACTTTAAAATGCGTTCGGTTTCTAAGGAGCAAGCCCTGTCCTATTATCGCGGTAAAAATGAATATAAAGTTGATCTAATTTCCAACCTAGAGGATGGGACCATTACGTTTTGTGATCATGACAGTTTTACCGACCTGTGCCGTGGCGGACACATTCCAAATACGGGTATCGTCAAGGCAGTTAAAATATTGAGTGTTGCTGGAGCTTACTATAAAGGAGACGAAAACAATAAGCAGTTAACTCGGGTGTATGGCATCAGTTTTCCAAAACAAAAGGAACTTACCGAGCACCTAACACTTTTGGAAGAGGCTAAAAAAAGAGATCACAGAAAGCTCGGAAAAGAACTCGAGCTTTTCACATTTTCCCAAAAAGTCGGGCAAGGTCTTCCCCTTTGGATGCCCAAAGGTACTGCCCTTAGAGAACGTCTGGAGAATTTTTTGAAAGCAGCACAAAAAAAGGCAGGGTATGAGATGGTGATCTCGCCACATATCGGACATAAAGAACTCTATGTTACCTCAGGACATTACGCCAAATATGGAGCCGATAGTTTTCAATCAATAAAAACACCAAACGAGGGCGAAGAATTCATGCTCAAACCCATGAACTGTCCGCATCATTGTGAAATATACAATAGCAAACCCTGGTCTTATAAAGACCTACCGCAGCGATTTGCAGAATTTGGCACGGTGTACCGTTACGAACAAAGTGGTGAACTCCACGGTCTGACAAGGGTCCGCGGTTTCACCCAAGATGACGCTCACATTTTTTGTACTCCAGATCAACTCGATCAGGAATTCATGAATGTAATTGACTTGGTCCTCTATGTATTTGGTTCCCTTGGTTTTGACAATTTTACAGCACAAGTTTCTATTCGCGATCCAAAAAATCCAGATAAATACATTGGTAATCTTGAGAATTGGAATAAAGCAGAGTCGGCAATCATCAATGCGGCCAAAGCAAAAAATCTGGATTATGTTATCGAAGAAGGTGAAGCTGCATTCTACGGGCCAAAACTTGATTTCATGGTCAAAGATGCCTTAGGGCGAAGTTGGCAATTAGGAACCATACAGGTGGATTACAATTTACCGGAGCGATTTGAGCTTACTTATAAGGGAAGTGACAACGAGCTTCATCGCCCAGTTATGATTCACAGAGCCCCCTTTGGGAGTATGGAGCGATTCATCGCCATTTTACTTGAGCATACTGGAGGTAATTTTCCCTTGTGGCTTATTCCAGAACAAGTGAGCATTTTATCACTCAGTGAGAAATACGAAAAATACGCCCAAAAAGTTTTAACTTTGCTCGAAAATCACGACATTCGCGCCCTTGTAGACAATCGCAACGAGACGATCGGAAAAAAAATTCGTGAATCAGAAATGAATAAAATTCCGTTCATGTTGATTGTCGGTGAGCAGGAAGAAAAAGAAGGAACGGTCTCAGTGAGACAGCACGGAGTGGGAGATTTAGGCAGTATGAATGTCGAGTCCTTCATCGCCAAAATCGATGAAGCTGTTCGTCAAGATATAAAAGAGTTTAAGGAAGTTTAATAAAAATTAGAAAGCCATAGCAATACGTCGTAAAAGGAGTAGAGGACCTGCCCGGATAATCAAAGAGGACAAACACCGTATCAACGGAAAAATCCGCGCTCAAGAAGTGCGCCTTGTTGGTGATAATGTAGCAATTGATGTATATCCACTCAAGCAGGCTTTGAGTATCGCCGATGATCTCGGGTTAGATCTTGTAGAAATTTCGCCCAATGCCGTGCCCCCAGTGTGTAAGGTCATGGATTATAAGAAATTTGTATACGAACAAAAGAAACGAGAAAAAGCCATGAAGGCCAAGGCCTCCAAGGTGGTGATTAAAGAGATACGATTTGGTCCAAATACCGATGACCACGACTACGCATTTAAAAAGAAGCACGGTGAAAAGTTCCTGAAAGAAGGAGCAAAATTAAAAGCTTATGTGTTTTTTAAAGGGCGTTCTATCATTTATAAAGATAAGGGAGAGATACTCCTCTTGAGATTAGCCCAAGAACTCGAAGAGTTTGGTAAAGTAGAACAAATGCCAAAGTTAGAAGGAAAGCGCATGACCATGTTCATTGCGCCGAAAAAAAGTAAATAAGAAAGCGAAATACTAATAAACCTAGGAAACGATGCCTAAACAAAAGACAAAATCCAGTGCCAAAAAGCGTTTTAAGCTTACGGGTAGTGGTAAAATCAAAAGAAAGCATGCGTTTAAGAGTCACATCTTAACTAAGAAGTCTAAGAAACGTAAGCTCGCCCTCACGCACGATGCATTAGTCGACAAGAGCGATGAGAGCAACATTAAGCAAATGCTTCGCATGAAGTAAACTTGCTCGGTTAAATAAATTATAAACCCTGGAGTCAGGCCTACAAAAGTGTTTTTTAAACCGCCTGCTACAAAAAATTAAAAATTATGCCAAGATCAGTAAACTCAGTCGCCAAAAGAGCACGGCGTAAAAAAGTGCTCAAGCAAGCCAAAGGTTACTTTGGGCGCCGCAAAAACGTATGGACGGTAGCAAAAAATGCTGTAGACAAAGCAATGCAATATGCCTACAGAGATCGTCGCACCAAGAAACGTACGTTCCGCGCACTTTGGATTACAAGAATTAATGCAAGGGCGCGCCAACACGGTATGTCGTACTCACAATTTATGGGCAAATTAAAAGCCAATAATATTGAGCTAAATCGTAAGGTTCTAGCAGACCTAGCAATGAATCACCCTGAGGCATTCGCCGCTATTGTGGCGAAAATAAAATAGCCCGCAGGCCTTATAATCATCGTATTTCGCATTTCTAAAACGCCTCCTATTCGGAGGCGTTTTTTATGTCTTTTGTTTTTTCTTTTTGGCTGCTGGAAACAGAATATTGTTCAAGATGAGTCGGTAACCCGGGGAATTTGGGTGTAATGCCAGTTCAGTTTTGGGATCCCCTACTCGATGCTGATAATCCTCTGGGTCGTGTCCGGCGTAAAAAGTAAAAAAGCCCTTTCCACGTATCCCGTGCAAATAACGAGCCTCGCCATTAACTTCATTACGTCCCATGACCAGAACATTAGGTTTGATTACCGAAGGATCAAAAGCTGTGGTTTGTCCCATAAATCCTTTAACAATAGCGGTATGATTTTGAACCAACATACAAGGAATAGGATCCCACTTGGCACTAAAGTCCATCAGTGTAAAGTAATCCTTCTCTCGATCGATTTGTCGTTTTCGGGTCATGTCGATATCGGAAAATTCGTAAACCATGGGGTCGCGTTCGAGTAAAAAATCAGTAAACGCAAAGCTGTGGGTAAAGTCAATTTGAGCTTGGTAATTTGGCGTACTTGGATCACCGTCAAACATGGACTCACATATGTCTGTATTTTGTGCTGCCAGGGCAATATCAAAACTATCCGTAGCACTACACATGGCAAACATAAAACCACCACCAATCACATAATCCCTGATTTTCACGGCAACGTCTCGTTTGGCTTGGGCTACCTTTTGGTAGCCCAAAGACTGCGCTAAGGACTCAGCACTCTTTTTTTGCTCCAAATACCAAGGGGCCATTCTGTAAGACCGATAAAACTTTCCATATTGACCGGTAAAATCCTCGTGATGTAAGTGCAACCAATCGTATAGCAAAAGTTCATCCCCTAAAACCTCAGTATCATAAATTGTCGTAAATGGAATCTCAGCGTAGGTCAAAACCATGGTAACAGCGTCATCCCATGGTTGCATTCCTGGCGGGGCATATACAGCTACTTTGGGTGCCTTTTCTAATTGCACAGCCTCCATATTCTGAGAAGGACTACCGATATAAGAAATTATTTGAGTGGCTTGCTGGTCTGAAATTAATTCAAAATCTACACCGCGAATACGGCACTCTCGACGAATATTTTCACCATCTGGGATAAGAAATGAACCTCCACGGTAATTTAAAAGCCACTGCACCTTTATATCTTGCTCGATGACCCAATAGGTGATCCCGTAAGCCTTGAGGTGTTGGGACTGCGACCCGGGGTCCATAGGAATTAAAATTTGACCCGAAAAGGCCTGCCCTTGAATACTCAAAAATAGAATGACAAATAAGCGAATAATCATAGCAAGTAAGGTAGTAATTTCAGTTGTTGATGAGAAATTAGCCTGTGCTTTTATACTTTGGAAGGTAGCGCTGGCCTAAAACGGAATATCGTCGTTTGGACCATTGGGGTCATCATTTAGTGTACTCCCAAAAGCCTCATCTGCCGAAGGATAATTTGTGGATTTATGCGTGTCATCATTGGCGGCATCATTCATTCTAGAATGAATCTCCGTGGGATAATCAAAAACCTCTAAGTTTTCGAATCGACCCAAATGACCGACAAATTTCAATCGAATCTCATCCAAACCACCATTTCTATGTTTAGCGACAATCAACTCGGCCTGTCCTTCTGTTGGAGAACGCTCCTCATCATCCCATTCGTCTATTTTGTAGTATTCTGGGCGATATATAAATGAAACGATATCAGCATCTTGCTCAATGGCTCCTGACTCCCTCAAATCACTCAAAATCGGACGCTTGCTCCCTCCTCGCGTTTCAACCGCACGAGATAATTGCGACAGTGCAATCACGGGCACGTTGAGTTCCTTGGCCAAGGCCTTTAAATTTCTGGAAATCATCGAAATCTCTTGCTCCCGATTACCTCCTTTTTGAGATCCGCCAGCGGTCATTAACTGCAAATAATCCACCATGATCAGTTTTATCCCGTGTTGCGAAGCTAAACGACGTGCTTTGGCTCTGAGATCAAAAATAGACAAGGCCGGAGTATCATCAATATACAGCGGAGCCTTCTCGAGACTCTTCACCTTGACATTGAGCTGCTCCCACTCGTGTTTTTCGAGCTTACCGGTACGTAATTTTTCCGATGAAAGCCCGGTCTCAGATGAAATCAATCGTGTAATAAGCTGAACTGAACTCATTTCCAAAGAAAAGAAGGCCACAGGTATTTCGTACTCCACAGCGATATTACGAGCCATGGATAAGGTTAACGCAGTTTTACCCATACCAGGACGCGCAGCAATGATCACCAGATCGCTCGGTTGCCATCCAGAGGTGAGCTTATCTACTTTTGAAAAGCCCGAAGGAATACCCGATAAGCCTTCACGATTGGCTATTTCCTCGATGCGTTTTTTTGCTTGAATTACAAGATTCTGAGCAGTTTCTGAACTGCGTTTTAAATTACCTTGTGTTACCTCATACAATTTAGATTCTGCATTGTCTAATAAATCAAATACATCGGTTCCTTCGTCGTAGGCGTCCTCAATAATTTGACTTGATATTTTTATCAGACTACGCTGAATGTATTTTTGAAGAATGATGCGCGCATGAAATTCAATATGGGCCGACGAGGAGACTTTCTGTGTCAATTGAATCAAATAAAACTCACCACCCACGCGTTCCAATCGCTTGGCTTTTTTAAGTTCAGCCGAAACAGTTAATAAGTCCACCGGCTGACTTGATTGAAATAGCTCCACAATGGCTTCAAATATCAGTTGATGCGCTTCTTTGTAAAAAACATCGGGATTTAGAATATCTATGACCTCATCAACACCTTTTTTGTCAATCATCATTGCTCCTAGCGCAACTTCTTCTAAATCAATAGCTTGGGGCGGTAGTTTGCCTTTTTCTAAAGCAATTACTTGACCTGTGCGGGTGGGAAAAGAAGATGATTTGGCTAGTGGTTCCATAGTGAACGAAAATAGTCATTTGACGCGTTTTTCCAGATTAGAACCACGCTAAGTATGTTAACCGGTCATCAACAACCAAGGTGTTGATAAGTCAAAAAAAAAGTTCATAACTCAAAAATGACCGTCGGTCAATTGAGTCAAAAAAACGAAAAGTCCTGTTGATGATGGACTTAGCTTTCGAACTCACCCATGGCTGCATATTTATCCATACGTGCCGCGACCATTTCTTTTGGGGATAAGTTCTTGAGGGTCTGATAATGATTCAGAATTTTAGTCGCCACGGTCTTAAAAGTTTTCTCTCGATCCAAGTGTGCTCCGCCCAGAGGTTCTCTGACGATTTCATCGATTAGGGCGAGTTTTTTCATGTCTGTAGCGGTTAGCTTAAGCGCCTCTGCAGCCTGCTCTTTATATTCCCAGCTACGCCATAAAATTGACGAACAACTTTCTGGAGAAATCACAGAATACCAAGTGTTTTCCAGCATCAATACACGATCTCCGACACCAATTCCTAGGGCCCCACCACTGGCTCCCTCACCAATGATCACCACAATGATAGGTACCTTCAGACGGGTCATTTCTAGAATATTACGCGCAATGGCTTCGCCCTGACCGCGTTCTTCTGCTTCAAGTCCGGGGTATGCTCCAGGGGTATCGATAAAGGCAATGACCGGTACATTAAATTTTTCTGCCGACTTCATTAGGCGCAATGCCTTGCGATATCCTTCTGGATTTGCCATACCGAAATTTCGATACTGACGGGTCTTGGTATTGAATCCTTTTTGCTGGCCGATAATCATAAAACTTTGATCGCCAATTTTACCTAAACCGCCAATCATAGCTTTATCGTCTTTAAACGATCGATCTCCGTGCAATTCCATAAAACTATCCCCACATATTCCGTTGATGTAGTCCATAGTATAAGGACGGTTGGGATGACGCGATAATTGTACGCGCTGCCATGGAGTTAGATTTTTATAAATCTCCTTTTTCGTGGACAATAGTTTTTGTTCAATTTGTTTACACGTTGCGCTAACATCTACTTCGCTTTCAGTGCCAATCTCGCAAGCCTTTTCAAATTGCTCCTGCAATTCTTTGATGGGTAATTCAAAATCAAGATACTCCATAACCCGGTGTATTTAATATCATAAAATGAAAAACAAATATAGCGATTTGAGTCAAGCGGTTTGATCTATTGTGGATAATTTCTGCGGCCTTTGGTCTTAAAATAGGCATTGACTAAAACCGTGCACAAAATTATAGCCGCACCCAGATAAAACGTTCCTGACATGTATTCAGCGTCTCCAAAAACGAGCAAGGCCAAAAGGATCCCATAGACCGGTTCAAGATTGATGGTCAACATTAAGGTAAATGGGGTTAGCCACTTCATTAAATTGACAGAGGCGATAAAGGCATAGGCCGTACAAATAGTCGCCAAAATTGTTATATAAAGCCAATCGCTTCCACTGAGCACAAAAAATTCAGCGTCAAATCTACCGGTAATCAGCAAGTAAATACTGATTCCTAAAACCCCGAAAAATAGCTCAAAAAATGAAATAGTGGTCGCCGAGTTTTCTTGAACAAGTCGTCCGTTGAACACTGAAAATAAGGCACTCAAAAAGGCGGATAATAACGCCATGAGAATTCCCCAAAAATACTGCGTCGAAGCATGAAAAATTATTCCAAGTCCCAAAACGGCAAAGAGTCCCAGAATTACCTCTCGCCAATTCATCGGTCTATTGTAAATCAGCGGTTCTAAAAAGGCAGTAAAAAATGCGCCTGTCGCCATAACCGAGAGCGTGACCGAAACATTAGATATTTTGATCGCCCCAAAAAATGTGAGCCAATGTAAGGCCAAGGCCAACCCCAATCCCAACATTTTAATCAATGAGTGCTTGTCAGGTTTTTTCCAACGACCACTGACAATCATAAAGACAAGAACCGCCGCGGCGGCTATGGTCATCCTGAACCAGACCAAGGGAATCGCTTCGAGTGATATCAAAGCCCCCAAAACAGCGGTAAACCCCCAGATGAGCACAATTAAGTGCAGATGCAAGTGATGTTTGAGATTATCGCTTTGCATTTTTTAGTAAAAAGTACGCTAAAACACCAAAAACAAAATTGGGAAACCAAGTAGCGATAAACGGCGAAAACGTACTCTGCTCGGCCATAGTCCCAAAAATCTTATCGAAAAAGACATAAATCATGCCAACACCGATCCCGATAGCAAGATTGACCCCCATACCCCCTCTTCTTTTAATAGACGAAACAGCCACGGCAATAATCGTCAAAATATAAGCCGAAACAGGAAGACTCCATCGCTTGAAACGCACCACTTCATAACGATTAATAAAGTTGGATCCTTTGGCCTTTTCTCGAGATATGAATTTGTTCAATGCCGAAAAATCTAGAGTTTCTGCGATGTATTCAACAGGAGTTAGATCTGCCATTTCAAAGGAAAAAATTGTGTCTTTTTTAGTAAAATATTCAAGAGAATCTCCAGTTGTACCCACATATCGCTTTCTGTAATTGTACAACGAATAATTATTTTGCTCCTCATTGTATTTGATACGACTGGCCGAAATTTTGTAGGTCATTTGCGTCCCTTCAAAATGTTCTAAGGTAAAGTTGTTGCCCGATTTTTCTTTGACATTAAAATAACTGACATAAATGTAGTCTTTATCGCTAATTTGCCTGTAAACATTGGTCTTCTCACGATCTCTTCCACGACGTTTATTCAGGTATTCGTAACTGAATTCATTGTATTTTTTACTCGAATACGGTGCCAGATAGTTGGCCAAGAAAAATGCCAAAATACAAACCACTGTCGAGCCAATGAGGTACGGGCGCAAAAATCGCGTGTAGGAAACACCACTGCTCAAAAAAGCAATGACTTCGGTGTTGTTGGCTAATTTGGAGGTAAACCAAATCGTTGATAAAAACAAAAACAAGGGAAACAGTAAATTGGCAAAATAAACGGTAAAATGAGCGTAATACTTTGCAACTTCGATAAAAGGCACCTCGTTGGCCAGTATTTTATCAATTTTGTCGGCTAAATTTACGAGAATTCCGATAGGAACAAAGAGAAGCATAAGTAACCCGAAGGTTCCCAAATATTTACCAATAATGTAGCGATCGAGTATGCTCACCTTGTTTGTCTAGTGTCTATTACAATCTTGTATCCATTTGTCGGACCATGGTGTTTTTCCAAGAAACAAAATCACCAGCTAAGATATGTTTTCTAGCCTCACGAACCAACCAAAGGTAAAAGCCCAAGTTGTGGATCGTCGCGATTTGCTTACCGAGCATTTCGTTCACCGTAAAAAGGTGACGCAAATAGGCTTTGCTATAGGCGGTGTCGACCCAGGTCAAATTCATGGAGTCAATGGGATCAAAATCATCGGCCCATTTTCGATTTTTGATATTAATCGTACCCTGAGCGGTAAATAGCATGCCGTTTCGAGCATTTCTTGTAGGCATCACGCAGTCAAACATGTCAATGCCTAATGCAATATTTTCTAAAAGGTTAATAGGAGTCCCTACCCCCATCAAATAGCGGGGTTTATCTTCGGGTAAAATGGCCGTTACCTCCTGGGTCATGGCGTACATTTCTTCGGCAGGCTCACCAACGCTTAAACCACCAATTGCATTTCCTTGAGCCCCAACAGAAGCGATATATTCGGCAGATTCTCTTCTGAGGTCCGTATACGTACTGCCCTGAACAATTGGAAAAAACACCTGTTCAAAACCATACAGTTCAGGAGAAATCTCAAGTTGGGACAAACAGCGCTGAAGCCAACGATGAGTCATATGCATGGATTCTCTTGCATAATTATTATCGCAAGGATATGGGGTGCATTCATCAAAGGCCATAATTATATCGGCACCGATCTGGCGCTGAATATCCATCACATTTTCGGGGGTGAATAAATGAGAACTTCCGTCGATATGCGATTTAAAATTTACACCCTCTTCTTTGATTTTTCTTCGTCCTGACAAGGAATAAACTTGATACCCACCACTATCGGTAAGTATATTTCCCGACCAATTCATGAACTTATGGAGCCCGCCCGCTTTTTGTAGAATTGGCGTTTGAGGACGTAAATACAAGTGATAAGTATTGCCCAGTATGATATCTGGCTTAATTTCTTGTTCAAGTTCCCGCTGATGCACCCCTTTAACCGTGGCCGCAGTCCCCACGGGCATAAAAATGGGTGTTCGCACCGGTCCGTGGGCTAATTCTAAAGTGGTGGCTCGCGCGCTGGAATGAGGATCTTTAGCCTCGAGGGTAAATTTCATGAATTAGATTTGCGAAATTTTGTGAGTCCTATATGACCGGGTTAAAGGTAATTGATTTAACAAGAACTGAATTATTATAAGTTTGAGTGTTAACTAAAACGTCAAAATCGTTAATAAGTGCATTTTTCTCACCTTGTCTCAGCTCCCCCAATCGATTACTTTTGTATCCACTAATTCTGACTAATTATGCCTAACATTAACGCACTCGAAGATCTGGTAACCCAAGTTCGTCGAGATATTTTACGTCAGGTACACAAAGTAAATTCGGGTCATCCAGGAGGTTCTCTGGGCTGTGCTGAGTTTTTTGTTGCCCTATTCCAAGAAGTCATGCACCGTAAAGACGGCTTTGACATGAATGGTGACCAAGAAGATATCTTTTTCTTATCTAACGGGCACATCTCTCCTGTTTTTTACAGTGTTCTTGCACGTTCAGGGTATTTTCCTGTAGAGGAACTCAATACCTTTAGATTACTGGATTCTCGACTTCAAGGCCACCCAACAACTCATGAGGGGCTGCCTGGAATCAGGGTGGCCTCAGGGTCGCTGGGACAAGGTATTTCTGTAGCTGCTGGTGCGGCCATGTCCAAGAAACTCAACAATGACCCCCACCTGGTCTACACGCTTTGCGGTGATGGAGAATTGCAAGAGGGACAAAATTGGGAAGCCATTATGTACGCCGCAGGTAATCAGATAGACAATTTGATTGTCACTGTGGATTACAATGGACAACAAATTGATGGAGCTCTAGATGACGTGCTTAGTTTAGGTAATCTTCGCGCTAAATTTGAAGCATTCGGATGGCTGGTGATCGATATTGAAAACGGCAACGATCTAAGTAGCGTAGTCTCTGGCCTCAATAGCGCCAAAGAGCACGCCGGAAAAGGTAAGCCAATCTGTGTTTTGATGCACACGGTCATGGGTAATGGAGTGGATTTTATGATGCACACCCATGCTTGGCATGGAAAAGCACCCAACGACGAACAGCTTGACCTGGCACTCGCACAGAACGAAGAAACTCTAGGAGACTACTAACAATCAGACCATCATGAAAGAATATATCGATACCGGAAAAAAAGATACGCGCTCGGGTTTTGGCGCAGGACTCACAGAGCTTGGCAAAAGCAATCCAAACGTCGTTGCGCTTTGCGCCGATCTTACAGGCTCTTTAAAAATGGATCAATTTAAGGCAAATCACCCAGATCGATTTTTCCAGGTTGGGATTGCGGAGGCCAATATGATTGGTCTGGCTGCGGGACTGACCATAGGCGGAAAAATTCCGTTTACTGGGACCTTTGCCAACTTTTCGACCGGACGTGTTTACGATCAAATCAGACAAAGTGTGGCGTACAGTCACAAAAATGTCAAAATTTGTGCCTCGCATGCAGGACTGACACTCGGAGAAGACGGTGCCACTCACCAGATTTTGGAAGATATTGGCCTTATGAAAATGCTCCCGGGCATGACTGTTATCAATCCTTGTGATTACAACCAAACAAAAGCAGCCACCATAGCAATCGCCGAACACCAAGGGCCCGTATATTTGCGTTTTGGCCGTCCATCAGTACCAAATTTTACGGAGGTCAATGAGCCCTTTCTCATTGGTAAAGCCCAGACCATGACTCAGGGTAATGACGTCACTATTGTTGCCACAGGTCACTTAGTATGGGAAGCTCTCGAGGCCTCTAAAATACTGAGTCAACACAATATAAGCGCTGAAGTCATCAATATGCATACCATCAAACCTATAGATACAGAGTGTTTATTGGCAAGTGTGGCCAAAACTGGATGTGTTGTGACGGCCGAGGAACATAATTACTACGGGGGATTAGGCGAATCTGTCGCACGAGAATTGAGCTTGAATCAACCGACACCACAGGAATTTGTGGCCACTCAAGATACATTTGGTGAATCTGGAACTCCAGCCCAACTTATGGAAAAATACGGCTTAAGTGCTGCCGCGATTGTCGCAAAAGCACAAAAAGTAGTCGCGCGAAAAAGTTAGAATTTAACTGTCGGAATCAAGGTAATCGACGATTCCATCGTTGTCCTCATCGGGATATTCCACGGTATAAATAGTCGTTTCCATGGTTTGCGCATTGTACTCACGCTTAACCTCGGTCTCGGTACTCGGCCACGTCGGCTCTGGTTCTCCGTCTAAAAATACATAAGTACGTACGATTATTTCCTCTGAGGTCGGGCGTCCATCTCCATCGTCGTCCGCATCAAAAAAGTTCGGAAGACCATCGGCGTCTGTATCATCGTCTTCTTCTAAATTGTTTCCGTTTAGATCTTCAAAAATCGTGGGTAAACCATCGTCATCCTGATCTCCTGTTCGGGAAGAGTAGAGTTGAAACGTAAAAATGAGCTGGGCGTAAAATGGGATAATTGAACCATTTGGCGGGCTAACATAATAACCGAGGCCTGCAGGAATAAATACTGCGCCAACTCCGTAATCTTCAAAAGACACGCTTCCGTCCGGGGCTTCTATCGCCGCAAAAGGAGAGGTTTTGGCGGTAATAATACCATCCTGAAAACCATTGACAACACTGGTCAAATCAAAACTAACAGGCGTAGTCGCGCTATCAAAGAGCTTGGTGTAAGCCGAAGCGGTAAATTCAGTATTTAAATACTGTCCTTCATAGGTCAGGGTCACCACATCTGGAAATTCTGGTGTCGAACCACCGCCCTCAACGGCAGATAAATAGTAGAGTTTGTATTCTACACCCTCATCCACTCGATCGGGAACCATTTTATGCTCAACTTGTTCGATTAACGGTGTTTTGTCTGCATTATCCCCAGCAATAGTGTCAAAACGAATTTTAAAATCAAAATCAGCAGGAGGATTTTGGAATTCCTCGTAGTTATAAAAATGCGTACCTAAATATTCTTCTATAATACTTGTCGATACGGGGGCCTCTTCAGCGCGGTCGCGAGCAGGCACAAAGGTAAAACCGTCGTCTTCTTTATTACACGCCAGAATGGTGAGTAATCCTAAAATTAAATATTTTATTGGTCTTAGCCGATCCGTCATTCCCTAAAATTTGATGGCGCAAGATACCATTTTTCCCTTATTTTTGTGCGGGCTTTAACGCTCTTTTAAGCTGCACAAATGAGGATTGACAAATATTTATGGAGCATTCGTTGCTATAAAACCCGCAACCAAGCCAGTGGAGCCGTAAAAAAGGGGGCTGTACGTATCAATGGCGCCGTCGTAAAACCGTCAAAAGAGGTGTTTCCGGGCGACCAAATCAACTACCGTCTCAATCAAATCAATTACCAAATTGAAGTATTAGATCTCCCTAAATCTCGCGTGGGTGCAAAACTCGTCGAGTTGTATCGGGTGGACCGCACACCAAAAGATTTGCATGATCAAATGAGTCTTATTCGCGGTCGAAAGGATGGGCAAAGGGATCGTGGAAGCGGTCGACCCACTAAAAAAGAGCGCAGAGATTTAGACGAGTTCAGCACAGCTCCTGAGGAAGATTTTTAATAACTTTGACTCAATTATCACTATGGTTCTCAATCATCAAGAAATATTGCATAAAATTCGACGCATGGCGTATCAAATCTATGAGGCCAATGTCAACGAACATGAGATCGTGATCGCTGGTATCGCCAATAATGGCTATTACTTAGCAGAACTGCTCAAAAAAGAAGTCGAACAAATAGCGCCATTATCGGTAAGGCTTTGCCGAGTAGAAATGGATAAGACAAATCCCATCGGTCATGTCACATGCGATTGTTCGATGGACCAGATTAAAGACCAATCATTGGTTTTGGTTGATGATGTGTTACACTCTGGAACAGCCTTGATTTATGGCGTTTCATTTTTCTTACAGGTTCCGATAAAAAAGTTTAAAACGGCTGTATTGGTTGATCGCAATCACAAAAAATATCCCGTAAAAGCTGATTTCAAAGGTATTTCATTATCCACATCAATGAATGAAAAGGTGGTGGTTGATTTCAGTCCTGGTGCCTTTAGTGCCAAAATGGCCTAAGCGTCTTTAAGCGTAACACTAAAGATTTTTTTAACGTGCCTTGAATAATTCTATGACCCCCTGGGCTGCCGAGTGAAGATCGAGATTACTGACCTCAATTTGACCATGCGCTTGTTGGTAGACATGGGTGCGTTCAAATAGATGTTTCCTGACAAATTCTTCTAGCAACTCCGGAGTTTTTATTTCAGCGATTAATGGTCTCTGTTCCCGTGCTAACCAGAGGCGCCTAACCAATGGCTCAACACCCATTTTAAGATAAATACTAAAATTTTTGTCTGGGTTATTGATGGACTTGAGATTAGACCCGTAAATCGGTGTACCCCCACCCAAGGCAATGACACAAGAATTTTTAGCGTTTAAGACCTCATCGAGTATTTTTGACTCTTGCTTACGAAAATACACTGCTCCTTTGTGATTAAATATTTCAGAAATTGGCATTCCCAAATGCTGCTCGATACGCACATCTAAGTCAATAAATTCTCGATTCAATAAATCTGCTGCGCAAGATCCTATTGAGGACTTGCCGCTACCCATATACCCAAGAAGCACAATATTCATCTTACAAATATCGCAAAACCCATATGTTTTACAGGAGAATTGAACCAAATTTTACAGCCCAGTAGAGGCCGTACAGGAGTTATTCTCATTTAATATTTTTTAAAAGATTTTACTTTGAATAATCAACATAATGATATTATATTTGCAGCCGCTAAACCATTAATGATGGGGAGTATTTGATGGATCATCGATTCCATTAAAATAGTTTTTTAGACCTGGTAGCTCAGTTGGTAGAGCACCTCCCTTTTAAGGAGGTGGTCCTGGGTTCGAGCCCCAGCCAGGTCACCATAAAAAGTCGATAATCTTATCGGCTTTTTAATTTAACGCCGCATTTACCGAGGTGCTGGAACTGGTAGACAGGCATGGTTGAGGGCCATGTGTCCATTAGGGCGTGTGGGTTCGATTCCCATCCTCGGTACTAAAGTCACTCTTATCGAGTGACTTTTGTCGTTATACTTAACCTTCAAGACACGACTTGAGTCTCAACTTTGGGTGTTATTTTGTTTATACTTTTGATGAAAAAATTAAACACTTTTTAGGTTAAAACGGCATATTTTGATTATCTTTCCAAAAAATTTGCATGGCGGTTAAAACAGAATTTAGTATTAAAGATCTGGAAAACCTGAGTGGCGTGAAGGCGCATACCATACGTATATGGGAAAAGCGTTACGCACTTTTAGAACCCAATCGGACGGACACCAATATCCGGAATTATGATATGAGCAATCTCACAAAGTTGCTCAATGCCACATTTCTGTATCGTCAGGGGTTCAAAATTTCCAAAATAGCGAAGTTACAACAGGATGAAATTGAGCGGCTGATTACCGAGTCTGAGCTTGACCAGACACATCATTACGCGCTCCACCTATTCAAACAATCCATGTTTGAATTTGATCATCACCTATTCAACAAAACCTACAAGAAACTAGCCAAGAAAGAGTCTTTTGACTTTATATTTTTTGATCTATTTATGCCACTATTAAATGAAATTGGGTTGTTGTGGCAAACGGGAACTATAGATCCAGTTCACGAACGATTCATTTCTGAGCTGATGAAGCAGAAGATCATAGAAAATATCGTGAGCTCTCAAGAAGCCATGGCCAAGGAAACTACGCCTAGTTTCGCACTATTTTTACCTTATGAAGAAATCCATGAAATTGGATTATTGTACGCCAATTATATCCTTATGAGTGAAGGATATCAAACGCTCTATCTGGGTAGCAACATACCTATGGATAATCTCAAACATCTTATTAAACACTACGATCAAATTACGTTTTTCTCTTATTTCACCGTAAAACCGGATGATCGAAGTGTTGCGAATTATGTTAAGGACTTTTATGAGCAAGTTACCCCAATGGACAATTATCCCTTGTGGTTGATGGGACATAAAATGAAGGATATTGCTGTAGGAGACCTGGGTGATAATATACAAATCATACACGAACTCAAGTCGTTACGCAGCTTCATTCAGAGCCGCAAATCTTCCTAATATCCGTTTTAAATAACTACCTTTAATATATGGCTGAATCAATCGCTGTAATCGGGTCAGGGTTTTCCTCACTTGCCGCAGCAAGTTACCTCGCTCAAGCGGGTCACTCGGTGACTTTATTTGAAAAAAATAAAACCTTTGGGGGACGAGCCCGTCAATTCAAAAAAGAAGGATTCACCTTTGATATTGGCCCCACGTGGTACTGGATGCCTGATGTTTTTGAGCGTTTTTTTGGTGATTTTGGTAAAACACCTGAAGAGTATTATCAGCTCATTAAACTCAGTCCAGCCTACAGTGTATACTTTGGTGTAAACGAAGCCATTACCATTGCCGATTCATTAGAAAAAATCAAAGAAACGTTTGAGAAGCACGAAGTAGGTGGTGGCGCCAAACTCCAAAAGTTTATC
This sequence comes from Flavobacteriaceae bacterium, assembly GCA_965661835.1. Lineage (GTDB taxonomy): Bacteria > Bacteroidota > Bacteroidia > Flavobacteriales > Flavobacteriaceae > BACL21. Next base: position 17,632 of record CBFIFD010000019.1, read on the forward strand.
GATGCGGCACTGGACAATTACAATATCGCCATCAAAGACTTGGTCTATCGACCCGGGATCTCACCTCTGGAACTGATCACCCCAAAAACAGCGCTCAAGGTTGGCCAATTTTTTAGCACCATTGCCAGGGATGTTCGAGCAACGTTTAAAAATCCTCAGCTTGTAGCAATACTGGAATTTCCAGTCTTATTTTTGGGTGCGAAGCCGTCCAATACTCCCGCATTTTACAGCTTTATGAATTACGCAGATTTTGGACTCGGTACGTTTCATCCAAAAAACGGTATGTACAGTGTGGTCCAAGGCATGGTTAAACTGGCAGAAGAGCTCGGGGTCACGCTTAAAAGTAGCCAAAATGTGGAGGGTATTTTGGTGACCAATGGACAGGTTAAAGGTATTGTAGTCAACGGAACTGAGCTCCAGTTTGACAAAGTACTCAGTGGTGCCGATTACCATCACACGGAAACTCTTTTACCTAAGAAATATCGTCAATACTCTGAGCGTTATTGGGCCAAAAGAACGTTTGCTCCTTCCTCTCTTTTGTTTTATGTCGGTTTTGACAAACCTATAGATAAGGTGGAGCATCACACTTTATTTTTTGATGTGCCGTTTGAAAAACACGCCGAGAGTATTTACGACAATCCCAGTTGGCCTGAGGAACCGCTATTTTATGCCAGTTTTCCCTCCAAGACTGACGACAGTGCTGCCCCAAAAGGCAAAGAGGCCGGAATATTTTTGATTCCTTTGGCCGTTGGCATCGAGGATACCCCCGAACTTAGAGCAACGTATTTCGAAAAAATCATGACCCGCTTTGAAACCCTTACCGGACAAAGCGTCAAAAAAAGTATTATCTTTAACGAGAGTTTTTGTCTCAACGACTTTATTAACGACTATAATTCCTACAAAGGAAACGCTTATGGTCTGGCGAATACACTAATGCAGACGGCGTTTTTGAGACCTAAATTGAAGAGTAAAAAAGTAGATGGCCTCTTTTTTACAGGACAATTAACGGTTCCCGGTCCTGGAGTACCTCCATCACTTATCTCTGGTAAAATTGTCTCAGGATTAATGGATCAAAGCATAAAATAATGAAAGCCTTATTTGACGATATTTCTGAATCGTGCAGTAAAAACGTAACAAAAACATATAGCACCTCTTTTTCTCTAGCCACAAACATGCTAACACCTTGTATTCGGCAGGACGTCTACAACGTCTACGGTTTTGTTCGGCTTGCCGACGAAATTGTCGATTCATTTCACCAATATGACAAGAAAACACTGTTTAGCCGTTTTGAGCAAGCTCTAGAGCAAGCACTGACAGAAAAAATAAGCCTCAACCCCATACTCAATGCCTTTCAACACACGGTCCACAAGTACGGTATTGATCAAGAATTTATAGACGCCTTTATGAAGAGTATGCGTTTGGATCTCACTAAAAAACAATACAAGACCAGAGCTGAATATAAAGAATACATCTACGGTTCTGCCGATGTTGTGGGCTTAATGTGTCTTAAGATTTTTGTCAAAGGAGATCAAACGCAATTTGATTCACTCAAAGAACCCGCTATGGCCCTGGGGTCTGCGTTTCAAAAGGTTAATTTCTTGCGCGACCTCAAAGCAGATTTTAAAGAACTTGATCGGACCTATTTCCCGAATACAAATCTTGCGGCATTAGATGAATCGGCAAAACAAGAAATTATCGCAGATATTGAAGCAGACTTCAGTAAAGGATATGCGGGGATTGTGGCGCTACCACCAGAGGCGAAATTTGGTGTCTTTATGGCCTATCGCTATTATCGTCGTCTGCTTAAAAAACTGAACAACACCCCGGCTTTGGATATCGTCAATACACGGATAAGGGTGCCTAATTACGAGAAATTTAGTCTTTTGACAAGAAGCTATGTTAAATACCAATTAAAATTAGTTCGCTAAAATGGAGATTGTTTATTGGATATTAGTCTTTTTGACCACGTTTGCCATTATGGAATTTATGGCTTGGTTCACTCATAAATACGTCATGCACGGATTTTTATGGGTCTTGCATAAGGACCATCATCACAAAGACCACAGCAGTTGGTGGGAGCGTAATGATGCCTTTTTCATTTTTTATGCCGTTGTCAGTATACTGTGCTTCATCAGCTGGGATAAGTACAACTTTTGGGCTGGTCTCCCCATAGGATTGGGTATTTTTGCCTATGGAGTGACTTATTTTCTCGTGCACGATATTTTCATCCACCAACGATTTAAGATGTTTCGTAACGCGAATAACTGGTACACTCGCGGTATTCGGAGAGCTCACAAAATCCATCACAAACATTTGGGTAAAGATAAGGGCGAGTGTTACGGTATGTTAGTGCCGCCACTCAAGTACTTTAAAAAGTAATTATGGAGCGCCTTTATTTGTGGCTTGATCTTGGATCACTGGCGTTACCGCTTATTTTTTCATTTCATCCTAAAATTAAATTTTACCGATTATGGCCGAGTGTGCTCCCAGGCATCGCGGTCATGGCTCTGATTTTCATTCCGTGGGATATTTATTTTACCGCTCAAGGATTTTGGGGGTTTAATCCAAATTACCTAACCGGCATCCAATGGTTCGGATTGCCCCTAGAGGAATGGCTGTTCTTTTTTTGTATCCCCTACGCCTGTTTATTTACTCACCATGTTTTGGACTCTTTGGTCCCTTGGTGGCCCATGAAGCAGAATAACACCAACCGAATTTATCTTCTCTTGGCCTCTGCCCTCATTATTGGGCTATGGTATGGCTTTGAGCAATGGTACACAGCGAGCGCTTTTACTTTTGCCTTACTTGTTCTAGGGCTCACGCAAAATACAGCACCCCAAATATTACCAAGCTTTTTCATGAGTTACCTCTTAATCTTGATCCCATTTTTTATTGTTAATGGTGTGCTCACTGGTGCAGGGCTTCCTGAACCCATTGTTTGGTACAATGACGCACAAAACTTTGGCATTCGATTATGGACTATTCCGCTCGAGGATACAATATACAACCTGGGCATGTTGCTGACCGTGGCTTTGGTGAGCCACCACATCCAACAAAGGCGAGAAGCATAAAAAATCTCTAATTATAGCCCCAGCGGCGCTTCTAGATAGGGAAATTCTGTTTGAAATACGCGATCACCGATTCCGACGTCATCGCTGATAAGCAACGGACCATTAACGCCATCAAAACGATCTCCCTCTGGCCCTCCGAAGAGCAGAAGCAAGGTGGTATCCATGACGTCATCCGTTAAATTTCTTCCAGTAAACCACTGATCTGTACTGCGGTAACTCGTAGGGCCATCGGCGGTCAGTTGTAATGCATCGCTCGTGGCTAAAAACGCTGCAAATTCCTGTGCATCAAATCCTAAAACATTGGTCTGAAAACTTGTTGGGGCCTCATTGAATGGATAACCCACAAAATAAAGGTCAATATTGTCCTTGAATATTTGAGGAAAAGTCAAATCGCTCATTCCTATAATGGTGTCTTGACTAGAACGCATTGAGACTTCAGCAGTGTTGAAGACGTCTTGAAGCGGGCCATTGAAATTAAACACCGTATTAATACCAGGACGACCGGCAACATCTTGTTGAATGTAAATACCACTGAAATCTAACCCATCAATACATGGGGTACAAGAACCACCACAATCGACACCAGTTTCATCACCGTTTTGAATGCCATCAGTACAACTGATCTGTTCAATGACATTATTAAAGTCATCGGCGTCCTCGCAGGCAATCAACAGTGCAATAACTGGCAAAATCCACCAAAGTTTTAGGTTCAGTAGGGCCATATCAATATTTTCTTTTAGTGCTTACCCATACATTATAAGCGTCGGGTAAATTAAAATCTCCATATTCGTTCAATACGTGCCCAGGAGCATCTCCCAGAAGCACTGTTGGCAAAGAAAGAGCTATGGTCAGCACGTTGGTTTGGGCAAATGCATCATTCGCTTCGGAGCCAGCATTGAATCCCTCGGGCGCCAAACTTCCGTTTTGTATTTGTGTAAAACGCTCTTGATCAAAGAAAAATGGATCACGTCTTGGTCCAGCAAAAAGACTAATTGAATCGATTTCTGCCACGTACGTTTCGTCAAGACTCGATAAGGCTACAGACCCCATCAAATCGTCTACGTTTATTTCGGAAGTCAATCCTTGTTGCTGTGGTGAGACGGTACTTGGTCCGAAAAAATACATAATACTATCACGAGCAATGGCTTGTATTACAAAATCTTCTTTAAAATCTCCATCATTGTCAATATTGAATTCAACCACGACTTCTGGGTCAAAACGCGCCTCCTCTGAGACGGTCCCAGGACTTAGAGGGCTTTGTAGGGTTACCACAAATACAGTTTCATCAGCCTGGGCTCCACGAAACGCATAAAAATCGGCAATATCAGCCGAGGTATACGCCACTGATGGCCCATCACCTTGCTCAGAGCTGGACAAAAGTAACCACAAAGCGCCCAGGCTTAATATTGTGATAAGGGTATAAATTTTAGACATAACCTTGAGTTGTGGTAAATGATTTCTTTAAATTTAAACCAAACAATGGCTTAGTGTCACAAAAATAACAAATGAACCCATCTTCAGCAGGTTGGATTAGAAAATTTATCAAAGAGATTGACCAAAAATCGCTCTTAGAAGCCTACGATGGGGTCAATGAACTCTACAATGGGTTAAAATCAATCGGATTTATTTATGGTCTGTCTTTGGATAGTCTAAAACCAAAGGCCAAAACGACCTTAACGCTGACTGTTGAAGAATACACTAAAATCAACCTTCTACACGCTTTGTGCTTTGTATACTTTAAGCATCAATCCGACAAAGCTTACAGCGACTGTATCGAGGCTATCGTCTCTTTTTATGAGCACATGGGCAAGGCGAAGCCCGGACTACTCCACAAGCTGAGTTTTGCTAAAAACCCCAGTGATAATCTGGAAGGGATCATAAAGACGCGCTTGCACGAAAATAATTTAGGACAAAATCCGGAGGTTAGTTCGCTGATCACTTATGTCTTGCTGTTTACTGACATTCTGGTTTTTGAGGAGTACCTCAGCGGTAATCAAGACCTCCAAGGGGTCTCTGATCACATGGAGCAATTGTGCATTCAGTCGTGCGCTTGGGCCTTGGAACACAAATCAAAGCCCAATAAATACGACCATATGTTTGTTGAAATGCTGCAGAACGCCTTGAAAAAACCATTGGAATATTCTGAACATTCAGTTCGTGCACACCTTGATACAATGGCTCATTATTCACCGCTGTTTAGAGGGTTTCTCATGGATGTCTGTTGTCTGGCTGTTTGGGATGATCGCGTCTTGGAGGCCGCTGAGCTGAACTTTATTAAAGATTTTGAACAAGCCATGACCCTCAAAAAAGGGAGCGCACTATCAGGCATTGGCGATTTGGACCAGTTTTCACAGACCCACGCGCAATCGATCCGACTATTCGAGCATGCGAATCCCGTGAAGCTCTTGTACAAACAATCCAGCGCCATGGTTAAGACTCTGATCTTACGCAATAAGAATCGGTTGATTAAAGAGCTCGCTGAAAGCGGCGAACTGGTCAAACTTTTGACTCTATCCACTGTGCGTGACCTCAACAAAAAAGAAAAGCAAAAAGTCAAGGAACAACTGCTGGATATTTGTAAAACTGTTCCTTCATTGACATTGTTTTTGCTTCCAGGAGGCTCTCTGCTTCTCCCAATTATGGTTAAGTTAATTCCGACATTACTCCCCTCGGCATTCAATGAAAATGCCATCGAGCAACCTCTTGACGACTAAGTTATGTGTTACGATATCAAAGCGAGTTTAGCGGCTCAAAAATCGAGAGCTGAGCGTTCGGGGGATCTAAGCGCCGCACAAGAAATAGAAATGCTACTGCGCAAAAATACAACCCTCCCCCAGTCACACCTCAATGGCTTTAAACATCCAGTCTTGGGTCTGTATACAAGTGAATATCCTGAAAAAATGAGTCTTGGTCAGTGGGGACTCATTCCGCATTGGTTTGAGGGTTCATACCCCGAACTCAAGTTTAACACCTTGAATGCGCGCGGGGAAAGCATGTTTGAAAAGGCTGCCTTTAGTCAGGCGGCTGAGCAATACAGAGGGATTTTATTAATTGATGGTTTTTATGAACATCAGCACCGCAATTCGCGGATCTATCCACATTTCATCTATCGTCAAGATAAAAATCCACTAGCCGTCGCCTGTATTTGCCAACGTCGATTACTCGGGGACAACCATGATACAGCTGAGCCAAGAGCGCACAAAACGATCAGCGCTTCGGTTGCTTTGACCTTTAGTATCGTGACCATCAAAGCCAATCAACTGATCAGCACTATCCATAATAACCCTAAAATAAAAGAGCCCAGAATGCCTCTGATATTGGACCATGATATGCAGGCGCAGTGGCTTGAACCGAAAACGGAACGCTCCAAGGCTTTTGAGTATGTTCCATCGGATACTTCAAACGCACTAAAACTCAGTGAACACTTTATGAGTCAAAGCAGGGATATTGAGCTCAAGGCGCATACCGTCGCTCCGCTAAGAAAAAAACGATCTACAGGGTTACAGCACTCTAATTCTAAACTTAAAGGTAAAGCGCTCCATGATCATAGAGCAACTGATGCGGCTGCCCCCTATCACTATCCAGAATTAGATCAGGATTGGAATTTGTTTTCAGGGCTTAATTAGCGACATCACTGATGAACTTGATGCGATATAGGCGAATTTCTTCCTCCTCATAATCCCCATCAAAGGCCTCGACTACCGGATCCACTTGATCGCTTTGGGCCTCCATAAAGTAATCGTACAATTCCTCTTGGGAATCTTCATCGATCATATCCTCGAGGTAATAATCAATATTGAGCTTAGTGCCACTGTAAACAATGGCCTCCATTTCTTTGATGAAATCCTCCATTTCAAGTCCTTTGGCCTGAGCAATGTCCGTCAGCGGTAGTTTGCGATCGATACTCTGAATGATGTACAATTTTAAGGCACTATTTGACCCTGTGGATTTCACCACAAAATCATCAGGCCGCATAATTTGATGTTCATTGACGTAGTCCTCAATCAAGGCCACAAAACTCGCCCCGTATTTTTTGGCTTTTCCCTCACCCACTCCGTGTACATTGAAGAGTTCCTCAATTGATATTGGGTATTTCAAGGCCATATCCTCAAGTGAGGGATCTTGAAAAATAACAAATGGAGGTAATTCAAGCTCATCAGCTAGAGCCTTACGCTGAGCTTTGAGCAATTTAAATAAAGTTTGATCGGCCACAGCTCCCGCCTGGGTCCCCGCATTGATAATCAAGTCATCATTGGCGTCCTTGTAACTGTGGTCCTCGGTCATCATGAACGACGTCGGACTGTTCAGAAAGGCACGACCCGAATCGCTTAATTTTAAGACCCCGTACGTCTCTATATCTTTGGTCAGCAAACCGGCCACAAGCGCCTGTCGAATTAAGGCCATCCAGTATTCGGAGGTACGCTCAGTTCCTGCACCAAAAATCTCTAAATTATCGGTCTTATGAGATCTGATCAGCGCATTGACCGTACCACCCAGGACGTGAATTATTTCTTTGGCCTTATATTTTTGATTGGTTTGCTCAATGACATTGAGCAGTATCACGAGCTCATTCTTGGCCTCGTTTTTGGTTTTTGGATGGCGCATATTATCATCCATATTGCCGCCTTCTCCAGTTTCGTTATCAAAGGCCTCCCCAAAATAATGGAGAATGAATTTGCGTCTAGAAATAGATGTTTCTGCAAAGGCGACAACATCTTGGAGTAGGGCTAACCCGATTTCTTGTTCTGCGACGGGCTTGCCACTCATAAACTTTTCGAGCTTCTCTATGTCTTTATAGCTATAAAATGCCAAACAATGGCCTTCTCCTCCATCACGTCCTGCTCGACCGGTTTCTTGGTAGTAGCTTTCTATACTCTTGGGAATATCATTGTGTATCACAAAGCGCACGTCTGGCTTGTCAATACCCATACCAAAAGCAATGGTCGCCACAACAACATCAGCATCTTCCATCAAGAACATATCTTGATTTTTGACACGAGTTTTTGGATCCAGGCCTGCGTGATAAGGTATGGCACGTATGCCGTTAACCTGAAGTGTTTGGGCCAGTTCCTCGACACGCTTTCGGCTCAAACAATAAATTATTCCGCTTTTACCCTCATTGTTTTTGACAAAACGGGTGATATCAGCGTCAACTGATTTAGTCTTGGGACGAATTTCGTAATACAAGTTTGGCCGATTAAAAGAAGCTTTAAAGGTCCTTGCGTCTTGAATCCCGAGATTCTTCAAAATATCTTCTTGGACTTTAGGGGTGGCTGTAGCGGTGAGCCCAATGATCGGGATGCCGGTGCCTAGACGTTGAATTATTTTACGCAAGTTTCGATATTCAGGTCGAAAATCGTGGCCCCACTCCGAGATACAATGGGCTTCGTCAATGGCCACAAATGAAATGGTCACCTGATTTAAAAACTGAATGTTTTCTTCTTTGGTCAGGGACTCAGGGGCAACATAGAGTAATTTAGTGATGCCAGATTGCAGGTCAGCGCGCACCTGCTTTATTTCAGCTTTGGTCAAAGAGGAATTCAAAACATGGGCGATCCCCGCAGTCTCTGATAAAGACTTTAGAAAATCAACTTGGTTTTTCATCAGTGCAATTAGCGGAGAAACGACGATAGCCGTTCCTGGGCTAATGAGTGCAGGGAGCTGATAACACAGTGACTTACCGCCTCCTGTAGGCATAATAACAAAGGAATCTCTACCAGCCAGTACATTGTGTATGACTGGTTCTTGCAATCCTTTAAACCCCGAAAATCCAAAGTAATTCTTGAGCGCAGCGGATAATTCTTCTTTGCTGTATTCTTTATTCATTCTCTTTATCTCCAGAGTTTATAGCAATAAATTGCGGGAACTCGAGAACAATTGTAATTTTGCAACCATTAGAGGTGCGATGTATCTTATGGGAGTATTGCTCATAGCAGGGCCATAACCCTAACTAAAGATAGCAAAATCTAAATTATGTGCCAACTAAATAAGTTAAATTTTGATGGACTTAAACCCCATAATTGAGGTCGCTAAACAGACCATAGATACTGAAGCTAAAGCAATTCAACATCTGTCGGAACTTATCGATGAAGAATTTGCCCAGGCCGTAGCTTATATTTTTCAGTCCAAAGGCCGAGTCATTCTTACCGGCGTTGGCAAGAGTGCGAATATCGCCACTAAAATTGTCGCAACTCTAAATTCTACAGGAACGCCCGCCATTTTTATGCACGCCGCCGATGCCATTCATGGTGACCTGGGGATCATTCAAGAAAATGATACCGTCATTTGTATTTCAAAAAGTGGTAATACTCCAGAAATCAAAGTACTGGTTCCTCTGATCAAAGCCAGTGGCAATAAACTCATTGGGCTCACGGCCAACAAAGATTCTTTTTTGGGCCAGCAAAGCGATTTTGTCTTGAACGCCTATGTGGCCAAAGAGGCCTGTCCGAATAATCTGGCCCCGACCACTTCGACGACGGCTCAACTCGTGATGGGAGACGCTCTGGCTATGGCGCTACTGAATTTGCGCGGGTTTTCGAGTAACGACTTTGCGCGTGTTCACCCAGGAGGATCCTTGGGTAAAAAACTGTATTTGCGCGTCAGCGATCTAACCGCCTTGAATTCTCGCCCAGAAGTGAGTCCTGATACTGATCTGAAAAAGATCATTGTCGAAATTTCAGAAAATCTCCTAGGGGTTACCGCTGTGGTCCATGATGGTCAAATTGTTGGGATTATCACCGATGGAGATCTACGACGCATGCTAAGCAAAGTAGACAATATCGCCGGCTTGACCGCACAAGATATTATGAGCGTGAATCCAAAACTCATCGCAAACGACGCCATGGCAATCGAAGCCATGGAACTAATGGACCGCCATGGAATCACCCAACTACTGGCCCACGAAAACGGGCGTTACACGGGGGTGGTGCACATCCACAATTTAAGTAAAGAAGGCATCATCTAATGGCCAAGGCACTCCCTAATTCAGAGAAAGACATGTCCTTTTTGGACCATCTCGAAGAACTGCGGTGGCATTTGATTCGTGCAACACTGGCGGTGGTTTCCATGGGATTTGTGGCCTTTTTGCTCAAAGACTTTATTTTTGACGGCATTATATTTGGTCCAAAGCGCGCCAGTTTTCCAACTTATCAATTACTGTGTAGCTCTGCACAGGCGCTAGGATTAGATAGTTTTTGTTTCACAGAATTACCGTTTCGTATCCAAAGCCGCACCATGTCCGGTCAGTTTTCTGCACACATCTGGACTTCGATTACCGCCGGCTTTATCGTGGCGTTTCCTTACGTCCTTTACGAAGTCTGGAAATTTATTGCTCCTGGGTTACATAAAAACGAGCGCCGAAATGCCAGAGGGTTCATTTTTGTCGCTTCCGTTCTGTTTTTTTTGGGTGTTCTATTTGGCTATTATGTGGTGACGCCGCTTTCGATAAACTTTTTAGGATCTTATCAGGTCAGTGACCAAGTGTTCAACGACTTTGATTTGAGCAGTTATATCGCACTTGTGAGAGCTTGTGCCCTTTCTTCTGGACTGATTTTTCAGCTACCAATAGTAATTTACTTTTTGACCAAGGTAGGATTGGTTACCCCAGAATGGCTGAAAAAATACCGCAAATTTGCTTTGGTTCTTGTTTTGATCATCTCCGCGGTCATTACCCCACCAGATATTGCGAGTCAAGTGATTGTTTCGATTCCTGTTTTAATTTTATACGAAATAAGTATTTTGATCGCCAAGCGAGTGGTACGCCTACAAAAAAAGAATAATTAAGCCTATGGGACAGTCTGTCGAAGAATTTAATGTGTATCGAGAGCGCATGAATGAGCGTTTAATGCAAGAAGACCAAAAAATCCTCAAGCGCATATTTAATCTGGATACCAACGCCTTTTCACCAGGTCATCTTCCGGTTAAAACAAAAGAGTTATTAGGCCTGGGCAACTCACTGGTCCTGCGCTGCGATGACTGTGTGAAATATCATCTACAAACTTGTTTTGAGCTCGGAATCAAAAAAGAAGAAGTTATGGAAGCCATGAGTATAAGTTTACTTATCGGCGGAACTATCGTCATTCCACATTTGCGTCGCGCTGTAGAATTTTGGGATGACCTCAGCGAGCAAACGTCATAGAAAAATAATTGCTACCTTCGCTTTAACCGCTCAACATGCATGAACCCCTATGAAACTTCGCGCTGAACAACTCAATAAAGTATACCGTGGTCGCTCGGTGGTAAAAGGGGTCTCCCTGGAGGTAAATCAAGGAGAGATTGTGGGCCTACTGGGGCCAAATGGAGCGGGTAAAACCACCTCGTTTTACATGATTGTTGGACTGATAAAACCCAATGGCGGGCGTATTTATCTAAACGATCAAAACATTACCACCTTCCCGATGTACAAGCGGGCCCAAAATGGAATTGGTTATTTGGCCCAAGAGGCCTCAGTCTTTCGCAAGCTCAGTATTGAAGACAATATTTTGAGTGTCTTACAACTCACCAAACTCAGTAAAGCCGAGCAAGAGGCAAAGATGGAGTCCTTAATTGAAGAATTTGGCCTGGAACACATTCGCACAAACCGAGGTGATCTACTCAGTGGGGGTGAACGCCGTCGCACGGAAATAGCAAGAGCACTGGCTACCGATCCTAATTTTATACTCCTAGATGAGCCCTTTGCCGGGGTGGATCCAGTGGCTGTGGAAGATATTCAGCGCATTGTGGCCAAACTAAAAAATAAGAATATAGGCATTTTGATCACCGATCATAATGTCCAAGAAACCCTAGCCATTACAGACCGAACCTACTTGATGTTTGAGGGGAGCATTCTAAAACACGGCGTCCCTGAGGAGTTGGCCTCAGACGAAATGGTGCGTAAAGTGTATTTAGGACAGAACTTTGAGCTCCGCAAAAAGAAGTTGCATTTTTAGCCCTCCTACAAGCCCTCTTTAATTAAGCTTTTGATGTAGGCCACAACAAAGACAGCCCCACGTAGCTCAACAGCACAAAAGGAATCGCCAAATAACCCAAAGTAAAAAACCCTACTAGGGTGGTCAGCACCAAAATATAACGCTGCTTATTCTCTTGCCAAGAGGTATTTTTAAGCTTGAGGGACATCAGCGGCCACGGGGCATTCAAGGCATAAACACTCAGCAGCGTGACCCCAATTAAAAACCACTGATTGAACAACAGTTCGGCGATCATCGGAGTGTAATGGTATTCGAAAATTAAGGGTAAACTCGAAATAAGCAAGGCATTAGCTGGAGTCGGTAAGCCAATAAACTGCTCTGTTTGACGGGTATCGATATTGAATCGCGCCAAACGTACTGCCGAAGCAATGAGTACTAAAAGGGCTAAAAACGGATAGTACGTCTCGAGGCCCACCTCCCAGGTGCGGGCTGAAAAGACATCAGTGAGCGGACGCATGCGTCCATAGAATGCCTGTTGCATCATTTGCAGTAAAATCAGACTGGGAGCCAGACCAAAAGAAATTAAATCGGCTAAACTATCTAATTGGACGCCCAGGGGACTTTGAACCCCCAAAGCACGGGCCACCAAGCCATCGAGGAAATCAAAAACCATCCCAATAGCGATAAACCATACAGCGATGACCAGGTCTCCTGATATGGCAAAAAGAGCGGCCACAGTACCAGAGATTAGATTAAATGCCGTGATGGTGTTGGGAAGGTGTTTCAACATAAACTACACTTGACTGATATAAAAGTACTAAGATATTTTGGCCTACTGCAATAAGGCCCCTAAAATGTAGTTTATTAATCATAAAAATAGTGTGATATTTGCTTGAGCTATGATACAACCCAATCTTTTTTGGATCATGACCCTTTTGAGTGCCACGATGCTCGCTCAAACCAGTAGAAAATATTCAAATGAATTTTTGAATATTGGTGTCGATGCGGCTGCATTAGGCATGGGCAGTGCTGTGGTTGCCTCTAGCGGCGACGTGCATTCGGGATATTGGAACCCTGCGGGACTTTTATCTCTGGAAGATCAGCAGATGGGCCTGATGCATGCCTCATATTTTGCCAATATTGCCAATTACGACTATGCTGCGTTTGCTATGCCCTTGGATCAGGATCGTGCCATAGGAATTTCTTTGATTCGCTTCGGGGTGGATAATATTTTAAATACCACGCAGCTGATCGACAGTCAGGGCAATATCAATTACGATAATATCACTTTATTTAGCGCGGCTGACTATGCTTTGACCTTTTCTTTTGCCAAAAGACTTAAACTCTCGGGCATAGAGGTCGGGGGTAATGCCAAAGTTATTCGGCGCGTTATTGGAGATTTTGCCGGTTCATGGGGATTTGGGTTTGATCTGGGGATGCAATATAAAATTGCGGATACCTGGCAATTTGGACTGATGCTTCGCGATGTCACGACGACCTTTAACACCTGGCAGGTCAATCAAGAGGCGTTTAGTACAATCTCAGGGGCCGTGTTTGGACAAAACCAAGAAGCTCCTGAGACTACAGAGCTCACCTTGCCTAAAGCGCAACTCGGTGCTGCCCGTCTCTGGGAATTTCGCAACGATATGAGCCTGCGCGCCGAACTGGATCTAAATATGCGCTTTACACAAACTAACGACATTATCGCTACCCAAGGCTTTAGTATGACCCCTGCCCTTGGGTTAGAATTTGGTTACCTCGATATCGTTTATGCGCGGCTCGGAGCCGGAAATTTGCAAAATGGAGTGGATATTTTTGGAGATACCACCACCGAATTTCAGCCTAATCTGGGTCTAGGATTTAAATACAGGGGAATCAAAATCGATTATGCATTGACAGATATCGGCGACCAAAGCACTGCGTTATACAGTAATATTTTTTCATTAACCATCGACTGGGCCTATTTTAGATAACCAAAAATAACCATGGAATTAATTGGGTTAGCATTACGATTGATCAATCAAGAATTTAAGGAGATTGCAGCATTACACGCGCTATTATTCGGCGGGTGTCTCCATGATTTTCAGCGCTCTAT
>CBFIFD010000020.1:0-31268 GCA_965661835.1 Flavobacteriaceae bacterium
GATTTTTGACATAAAAAATATAAGCTCTAAAAATAAAAGGGGGCTTCGGCCCCCTTTTATTTAAAAATGATGTCTTGACCCAATTAGATTGGTAAGAAAATTACTTTAAAAAGAAACGGTGAATTAAAGTAAATACCACCAGAAATAGTTGCTCCAACATTATCTGTTGAAATTATTCTACCATCATTCATGATTATTTCGAATCGTAAAGCCATAAAACTAGGAACGGCTGGGGTTGATTCTTGAGCGACATATAAGTCAGCTACATCCTGCATGATGATATTGACATCTGTTCTCGGTAGACCGTTGCTCGAGATACTGAAGTCACCTGGCTCAAATGTTTGTAAAAACAATTCGCCAATGGCTTCACCATTATCTGTGAGTAACGGATCTAATAAATCTTGGTCATTAAACAGTTCAATGTAAAGATTTACTTCTTGAAAATCAGGCTGAAATGATCCATCACCTTGTTGAACCTCAATCGTGGTATTAATGAAGTTATTCGCCTCATTAGTTACTGTTACCAAATCAGGTAAGTCGCCAATGGTACGCAGGACCACGCCAGTCTCAGTATCAACTGTGTCAAGGACTTGGTTGATCAGTGCATCGGAATCACTACACGCCGTGAAGGTTAACGTGAGTGCTAAAATAAATATGCTTAAAATATTTTTCATGTTGTTTGTATTTTTTAGTTAGCAACGGGGAATCCAGGTGAAGGAGGATTAGTATCCCAGAATACTTGTACATCAACTCCTGGTTTTTGTACAATATTACTGTTCACATTGGCTTCATTCGCAGGATAAAAGAACGAACGAACAAACGCTCCTGGATTAGGATCGATATTCAATTGTAATTTTTTAGGATATCCTGTTCTGCGATAGAAGTTGTATGAATCCATTCCGTTTCCGTAATGAGCGATGAATTGCTGTGTCGCAAGAACCTCCCACTTATCTTCGTTGGAACCGTTGTTAAAGCTATTAACAATGCTACTCACATAGTTACTTACATCAGATGAACTTGCAAAGAACGAAGAGTCTGCCTCCGGATCTAAACTTCCGAATTCTAACACTTTATTGATATGCTTATTGATACCAGCACTCATTGCAGTAGATGCTGCTCCGGCACTTCCAGCTGCAAGAGCAACTTCAGCTTTCATGAAGTCAGTCCAGCTCGCTAGCATGATTGGAACTATACCAGCTCCACCACCACCGCCACCGACGGTTACAGATGTGAAGCGATCATCATCGAAACTACCTCCGATGGGGTATACACCACCTGAAGTTTTTTGAAAACTATCTGGCGGAATACCTTCAGCATTTCCGTGATCACGACCCCAGTATCCTTCCTCGAGTGAACAGAACAACATGTCTGAAGGGAAGTGGTTTGGACGTGGCGCGACAGAACAAGTCAAAGTAGTTTGACTTCCTCCTGGGTTACACGAGGCTCCTGGACAACAGTCGCTCTGACGATAGAAATAATAACGCATACGTGGATCACCAAGATCTAGCATGGTACCCATCAACCAAACAGATTGATATGGTCCAGTACCTGTTACGTTGTAGTTTCCATTGTACGACGGGTGACGTGTGTCTGGGTTTGTTTCATTCGTTCCATATTTGAATTGAAAGTCATCCGCTGTAGAATTAATGAAATTACCAGAGTTCACAATATTGTTAAAGGCTCCTGTATCTCCGGTATTGAGATAGGCCACCATTTTAACTGTGTTGGCTAACTTAGTCCATTTACCGAATTCATTGTCGTAGAAGAAATCGTATTCTAAATTATCTCCTGGTTGACTTAAATAATCGATACCTTCATTCAGCATGTCAATTGCTGCAGCATACACTTCTGATCCTGGATCAACAATAGGAGCAGGATAAGCAGAAGGGTCTGTCGCTTGACTCAATGGCACATCACCGAAGGCATCAACTAGAGTAATTAGCGTGTAAGCTTTTAGGATTCGCATGATTCCTATGTGCTTGTTGTCTCCATTACTCATTGCGATACTCTCTGCAGAGGCCATGTCGGAAAACATCCCACGATAAGCTAAACTCCACTCACCGTTGAGTGCAACTGGTTGATAATTGTTTGTATAAGTGCGGCCAAACATGTAGTTGATACGTGTTAATGCAGCACCATTTCCACCCATTTGACGCATAAAGCTTGTGAAATCTAATTGGATGGCGGTCATAAAGCGGTCAAGACTCGCTTTATCTTGTGTTACGTTGTTAGGATCGTCTAACAGATCTAGATCAGCGGTTTCACACGAGGTGAATACCAAGCCTGCGGCTAGAAGAACGTAGGTAAATAATTTACTTATATTTTTCATTTTACGTGTTTTTGTAGATTAAAATGTCGCATTAACGCTAAATCCATATCTCTTACTACTTGGTCCGGTTAAGAACTCAAATCCTGCACCATTTCCAGCACCGAGACCGGTTGTATTAGGATCGAAATTAATCCCTTCTGGAGTATTATAGGCATCATACCACAGGTTGAACCCGCTGAATTTGAACGTTACTGAACCAAATGGTGTTTTTTCCAAAAGTTTCGAACTTAATGTATAGCCTAAAGAAAGTTCTTGTAAGCGAATGACAGAAGCATCGTACACAGAAAGCTCATCTGCAGGACTGGCGAAACCATTTGAGAAGTAGAAATCAGAGTTGTTGATTTGTACATTGTTTGGTAAACCAGTATCTACATTAACACCGTCTAGAATGTAAGTTCCAAGTCGATCTTCCGTGTCCGTAGTTAAACCACGACCGAGAAGCGATGCAACGTATGTAGAGTAAATATCTCCACCCGACACATGAGTAACTTGCGCATTAAGCGAAAGCCCTTTATAGGTCATTGTCGTCAAAAAGTTCATCACGTAGTCTGGATTCGCATCACCGATCTTTGGAACTAAACCATCTTCTGTTGTTGTTTCTGGGATATAGTTACCAGCAGCATCAACGAGTAAGTTTCCATTAGCGTCACGCGCAACACGCGATCCGTACATGGCTCCGAGTGGATCACCGACAGTAGCGAAGTTACCAAGGTTTGTAAACCCAGCATAAACAACCTGCTCTGTATCTTGTCCAAGACTAATTACTTCACTCTCAAACGTCGTATAGTTCACGTTGACTTTCCAATCAAAGCCGTCATTTGCCGCCTTGATTAAATTGAATCCTAAATCTGCCTCGATTCCTTGCGACTGTACTTCACCAATATTGTTATCAATAAATGAAGCCCCAGTACTTGTTGGTATCGGCTGATTTTCTACAATTAAGTCATTCGTTGTTCTTTCGAAGTAAGAAAGGTCAAAATTGATGCGACCAAAGAGGTTACCTTCAGCTCCAAACTCTATTTCTTCGAAGAGCTCAGGACGGATTGCACGGTTACCAATGGTACTTGTAGTTGTATTTGAAGTAACATCTGAGTTACCATCATTCCACGCTTGTGGATTAAGAGAAACTAGAGTTACTGTTGGATAACCAGTCACAAAGTTGGCTGATGTTCCGTAACCAGCACGTAATTTTAAGTATTTGATTCCATTATCAGAACTCAATCCTTCAATCGCACTTGTCGGTACAAATGATACACTAGCTGATGGATAGAACAATGAGTTCTCAATGGAGTTAGATACCCAGTCATTACGCCCAGATAGGTTTACGAATAAGTAATTGTCATAGTCTAACAATATCTGACCGAATACACCAACAATGTTACGTTTTTGGTGGAACTCCGATTGGAATCGCTCGGTGTAACCTGAGTGATCAAAGAATCCAAATACCTGTTGATCTGTACTCCTTAGACCGAAGCTATTGTAGTCGATGCTGTTAGAAGTTGCCCCAACCGTAAAACTCATATTCGCCTTGTCATCTAAGAATGCGAAGTTGTTCCCCGAGAAGACTATACGGTGGTCGTAAATTGTATTCGTGGTTGAGGTAGTTTGATAAAAACCTCGGTCTGTATTAATGTCTCCAGTAACACCACCACGATTTTGTCTGTTGACTGCATTTTCGGTGTAGTTATCAATACTCGCCTGATAGAAGACGTTGAATTTATCCGAAAAGTCATAAGAAATATTCGCGAAACCATTCACACGATTGACCAATTGACTAAATCTTGCATTTTTAATTGTCCATAGCGGGTGCTGAATGGCGTTATCCTGTCGGTAGTAAATACTACCTCCATCAGGAAGCTCAAATGGCAATTCAAAGAAATCAATACTTCTTGGTGTATAAAATAAGTCACCGAAAACAGAAGAACCAGAACCAAAGGTACTAGAACCGAAACTCGCTGCAACAGGAGGAGTTTTTAAATCCGTTTTGGTGTAAGTCATCGAACCACGAATACTGAATTTATTGCTCAATTTAGCATCTCCAGAAAGCGTCAAGTTGGTACGCTTAACGTTGTTTCCTGGGGTAAACCCATCTTCGTCGAGATTACTAAATACAGTACCGTATCCAAACTTACCATCTTCACTGCGGCCTCTTGCGTTAACCGAGATGTTTCGTGCAAGACCCTTACGGAAGAATTCGTTTACACTATTGCGTGGTTTCCAGTCGTAACGTTGACCTTCGAACTGGGCCTGATAGTCAGGATAGTTTGTGGCTAAGAAGTTTGACGTGGAATAAGGGTGAGCGACAGTACCATTGGCATCGAATGAAGGGTCAGAACCCCATCCGCCTAAACCATCACGGTAAAATCCTGGTCCCCAGTTACTGTAGAACCACCCGAAGGCTTGGTCGAAACCACCACCATACATGTTTTGATAGTCTGGAAGTACAGAGACTTCATTAACGAACAAAGATGAAGAGACTTCAATCTCTTGTTTGGTATTCCGCTCTGCACCGCTACCACTCTTGGTTGTAATCAGGATTACCCCATTACGTCCTTGAGTTCCGTAGAGTGTCGTCGCCGCAAGACCTTTAAGTATATCCACACGTTCGATGTTGTTAGGATCGATGTCAAATGAACGGCTCGATCCCATATTACCATCAACGAAACTTCCGGATTCGTTTGTATCGTTACTAATTGGCACACCATCAATTACGTAAAGGGCATTGTTATCCCCTGTAAATGAATTCGTCCCTCGAATAATAACTTTATTTGCCGATCCAGACATACCGTTTTGGGTGGTGATATTAATCCCGGCTGCCTTACCTGAAAGCACACGAGTTAAATCTGTCTGCGGGCTTTCTTTAATCGATTCCTGCTGAATCGATGAAACCGAATACCCTAAAGCTTTTTTCTCCTTTTTTACTGCGAAACCAGTCACTACCACTTCATTTAAGACGGCGGCATCTAATTCCATAGAAAAGGACATGTCTGATGAATCGGCAGTTACCGGCATCTCGACATTTTTGTAACCAACGTAACTAAACACGAGTGTTTCACCTACAGATACTTCAATGGTATAATTACCGTCAAAATCTGTCTGAACCCCATTTGTCGTTCCTTTGGCAATAACATTGACTCCTGGTAACGGAAGGTTGGTATCATCCAACACTGTGCCGGAGACAGTTTTTTGTTGTGCGAACGTGAGTTGCACTACAAACGCTAATAAAAGCGTTAAAAATCCACTAAACTTTGTTCTCATTTTGTAATTTATTTGAATTAGCCAATGCCAAAAATCACAATAAAAAGTTAATTACACAACTTTTTAAACTTAAAATTTTGATTTAATTTAACACAAAGTTACGCTATTATTAAGGTTTGAGGCGATTAATGCATTTGGGATCACACATAATTTTAACCTAAAATTTGCTTAAAAAATTAGCCTTAAAAACACCTTAGAAATCAGGATCAAATATTGTCTAAATTAGACGAAAAAACAGCCTTAAAATTGACTCTGAAATACAAGGTGAATTTTGGTGCGATTTGCCGATAAATTTGATTGTTCACCAAATCCTTGAGCGATTTGGAGTTTCAAAATACCGGGGCGCGTAACAGCTGCTATTCCAAGACCTACTGAATATTTGGTGATCAATGACCCTTGGGCTTGAGATTTGTGCCACGCGATATCGGTTAAGTGGTGAATGTAGAAGGCCTCAGAAAAACTCAAACGGTACTCGGATTGAAGTAAATGTAATTGCGCAGTTTCAATAATGTTTTCGTTAAAGCCTCTCAAACTCTGTGTTCCCCCAAATCGGTATAATTCATTTAGGCGAAGATTTTCTCCATTGACCCATGCGGTCCGGTGATATAAATTCAGATAGTGGTTTTGCCATAATCGAAATAGGTACTGCAGTTCTAGATCTAAGCGCTGTCTGGCCTTTGACCCCGATGTAACCGATTGCTGAGGGTCCGGCGAATTGCTTTCTTTTATGCTCCCAAACTCTGTTTGAAGTTTAAAGTTAAATTTACGAGGCATTAGAACTGACCTTCTACCTTGTTCTGACTGGGCCATGAGGCCCCATAAACTTTGTCTAAAGTCAGCAATATTATCCGGATTGCTTGTGACACCCGTCCCCGTTGAAGAATTTATCGAACTAAATCCTGCGGCCAATTCTATAGCCCCGAACGGCTTGTAGGTAATCTGACCTTTAGATGTGACAGTCGTGAATGTTGAATCCCTGCGAAACAATTCAAATGAAGATTGAATACCGAAAGGGGTCGTCCATAAGTAAGGCAGTTCACCGCGAATTTCTAGACGTTCTTGCTGATTGCCATCGGCCTTATAATGCAAGTCAAATTGTTCTCCCTGATCAAAATTATTCCACAATTTAAGGTTGAGGTAGCCATTGAACTGGAGCGATTGGTCATTTGGGTTCGAGCCAAAGCCTAATATTCCATCTAATTGATTCGCCTCTTTTTTTTGTAGGTACATATATAAGGTAGTACGCTCTTGTTCAAAAAGTGTCTCACTCGAACGTTCTACATTAACGTACGGTGATGAGGAAAGGGTCTGCTCAGTCTGTTTAATTAATTCTTGGTCAAAGGCCATAGGAAATTTGAGTCCACCTAAATGTTTTAACAATCCTTGACCAATATTGTCGTATCCTTTGACCACAAGACTATCTAAGATGCGTTTGGGAATTAACTGAGCCTCGAGTACTGCAGAGAGCACAGGAAATGCTATGGGTTTAATATTGGAAAATCTGACTTGAGAAAAAGGACTGTGGTTTTGGGCTATGGCTTGACTCAGGCGGTTAAGAAAGTCCGGGACCTCTTCAATCGAAATTTTGAACTTAGTGAGACTGTGCTTTGGGCCCAATGTTGTGAGTCTGGACTCATCCTGTGACGTACTATCAGTTTCGGCCATAGATAATACGCCATTTAGTCGTTCCTTATTAAGGTATGTCTCTATTGATTTAGGACATACAAAAACAATATCTTGCCATTGGTTTCCTGGGGAAAATCGAATCTCAATTATTGTTTGCCCCTCTTGATTTAACACG
Organism: Flavobacteriaceae bacterium; assembly: GCA_965661835.1. GTDB lineage: Bacteria > Bacteroidota > Bacteroidia > Flavobacteriales > Flavobacteriaceae > BACL21. The sequence goes on from CBFIFD010000020.1 coordinate 7,389, forward strand.
GCTGGTTTTGAACTTTTGGCACTGATAAATCCCTTTTTTTGAAGCCTTGATATTTCTTTAGAAACGGCCTTTTCAAGAGCTTTTTGAGAAGAAAAAAGACGCAAACTATCAGGGCGCTTGATTAATTGAGAATCTGAAGAAGCGTCGTTGACAAATCGGGCCAATACGTCCTGCGCAATAATTTGATGAGACATCAAAAAATTACAACATAATATGACATAAATAAAGTACTTCATATTTTATCTCGGCCCGTGATACATCGCCCACAAAATTAACGTGCTGATATTGATATTCGTGTGGTAGGGCTCGGAAATTCAATTCGCACAAATTATTTTTTTGAGGTCATTGCGATAATCCAATATAATTCCTAACTTTGCCGCCCTTAAACGGGACAAATTATGTCAATTATATAAGTATAACAAGGATTTTATATGCCAACTATTTCACAATTAGTACGAAAAGGAAGAGCCAAAATAACCAAGAAGAGTAAATCGGCTGCCTTAGATTCGTGCCCGCAACGCCGCGGAGTGTGTACGCGTGTATATACAACCACACCGAAGAAACCGAACTCAGCAATGCGTAAAGTAGCGCGTGTTCGTTTAACTAACGGTAAGGAAGTAAACGCATACATCGGAGGTGAAGGACACAATCTACAAGAGCACTCGATAGTATTGGTTAGAGGTGGAAGGGTGAAAGATTTGCCAGGAGTACGCTACCACATTGTGCGCGGAGCATTGGACACCGCTGGGGTCCAAGGCCGTTTACAACGCAGGTCAAAGTACGGAGCAAAGCGCCCGAAGAAGTAATTAAGATTAAGAAGAAGACATGAGAAAAAGACAAGCGAAAAAAAGACCGCTGTTGCCCGATCCAAAATTCAATGATCAATTGGTAACCCGGTTTGTAAATAACCTGATGTGGGATGGTAAGAAATCTGTCGCGTTTAAAGTGTTCTACGACGCAATCGATATCGTAGACAGCAAAAATCAGGACGAAGAAAAAACTGCCTTAGAAATCTGGAAAGACGCATTATCTAATGTAATGCCGCATGTTGAGGTTCGTTCACGCCGTGTCGGTGGAGCAACGTTCCAAATTCCAATGCAAATCCGTCCAGATCGTAAAATTTCAACGGCGATGAAGTGGTTAATCGGTTATGCACGTAAGCGTAACGAAAAGTCTATGGCTCAAAAATTAGCCGCAGAAATTTTAGCCGCTGCCAAAGAAGAAGGCGCTGCCGTTAAAAAACGTATGGATACGCACAAAATGGCCGAGGCCAACAAAGCGTTCTCACATTTTAGATTCTAAGTTATGGCAAAGAGAGACTTAAAATTTACGCGAAATATTGGTATTGCCGCCCACATTGATGCTGGGAAAACTACCACGACCGAGCGAATCTTATACTACACAGGTGTGAGTCACAAAATTGGTGAAGTTCACGATGGTGCTGCAACTATGGATTGGATGGAGCAAGAACAAGAACGTGGAATTACCATTACTTCGGCAGCAACCACATGTACTTGGAATTTTCCAACGGAAAATGGTCAGCCAGTTTCCGACACAAAAGGATATCACTTTAATATCATTGATACACCCGGGCACGTTGATTTTACCGTAGAGGTAAATCGTTCGCTGCGCGTACTTGACGGTTTAGTGTTTTTGTTTAGTGCCGTGGACGGTGTTGAACCTCAAAGTGAAACTAACTGGAGATTGGCCGATAACTACAAAGTGCCACGTATGGGCTTTGTAAACAAAATGGACCGTCAAGGCTCTAACTTCATGGCTGTTTGTCAGCAAGTTAAAGACATGCTCGGATCCAATGCTGTGCCGATTGTACTGCCCATCGGTGAAGAGATGGACTTTAAAGGAATTGTCGATCTTGTCAAGAACCGTGCGATTGTCTGGCGCGAGGAATCTATGGGATCAACCTTCGATGTCATTGAAATTCCTGACGAGTTAAAAGCAGAAGCTGCTGAGTACCGTGGAAAATTAATCGAAGAAGTTGCCGCTTATGACGAGAACTTACTCGAGAAATTCATGGAGGATGAAGAGTCAATCACTGAAGACGAAATCCACGCAGCTCTTCGTGCTGCCGTAATGGATATGTCAATCATCCCGATGATTTGTGGTTCTGCGTTCAAAAATAAAGGAGTACAATTCCTTTTAGATGCGGTATGTCGTTACTTACCTTCACCAGTTGATAAAGAAGGTATTATCGGGATGAACCCTGACACAGAGCAAGAGGAAGTGCGCAAGCCTGATGTGAATGAGCCATTCTCGGCTTTGGCCTTTAAAATTGCGACAGATCCTTTTGTGGGACGTCTCGCATTTTTCCGTGCCTATTCAGGTCACCTCGATGCGGGCTCTTATGTATTGAATAATCGTTCTGGTAACAAGGAGCGTATTTCTAGAATTTATCAAATGCACGCCAATAAGCAAAACGCGATCGATTTTATCGAGGCCGGTGATATTGGGGCTGCAGTGGGATTCAAAGACATTAAGACCGGAGATACACTTACTGCCGAGAAAAGTCCGATTGTCCTTGAGAGTATGGTATTCCCAGACCCTGTAATTGGTATTGCCGTTGAGCCTAAAACCAAAGCGGACGTTGATAAGTTAGGTATGGCACTGGCTAAGTTAGCCGAAGAAGATCCTACCTTCCAGGTGCGTACCGATGAGGCGAGTGGACAAACCATTATCTCAGGTATGGGGGAACTCCACTTAGACATTATTTGTGATCGCTTAAAGCGTGAATTTAAGGTAGAGGTTAATCAAGGTAAGCCGCAAGTTGAGTACAAAGAAGCGGTAACCCGATTAGCTGATCATCGTGAAGTCTACAAAAAACAAACTGGTGGACGCGGAAAATTTGCCGACATCGTCTTTACCCTATCACCCGCTGAAGACGAAAAAACAGTTGGTCTTGAGTTTGTCAATGAAATCAAAGGAGGTAACATTCCAAAAGAATTCATTCCATCTGTAGAAAAAGGATTCAAGGCGGCCATGAAAAATGGTCCTTTGGCCGGTTTCGAAATAGACCGCATGAAGGTAACCTTAAAAGACGGTTCGTTCCACCCCGTGGATTCTGATCAGTTGTCTTTTGAGTTAGCGGCTAAGCTTGGATTCAAGTCTGCTGCGAAAGCTGCAGGTGCTGTGATCCTAGAGCCCATTATGAAACTCGAAGTATTGACCCCAGAGGAAAATATGGGAGACATCGTAGGAGATTTAAATCGTCGTCGCGGACAGGTCAACGACATGGGAGATCGTGCAGGAGCCAAAGCCATTAAGGCTGAAGTGCCACTATCTGAAATGTTTGGATACGTCACCACTTTACGTACCCTTTCTTCAGGTCGCGCTACCTCTACAATGGAATTTTCACATTATGCAGAGACACCTTCAAACATAGCCGAAGCGGTAATCGCTGAAGCCAAAGGAACTGCTAACGCTTAATATTCACAGCAATGAGTCAAAAAATAAGAATCAAGTTAAAATCTTACGATTACAATTTAGTGGACAAATCTGCTGATAAAATCGTAAAAACAGTAAAGAGTACTGGTGCTGTGGTGACTGGGCCAATTCCATTGCCTACGCACAAGAAAATATTTACGGTATTGCGTTCGCCACACGTGAACAAAAAGAGCCGTGAACAGTTCCAATTGAGCTCCTATAAGCGCTTATTGGATATATATAGCTCATCGTCTAAAACTATTGACGCACTCATGAAATTAGAGTTGCCTAGTGGTGTTGAAGTTGAGATTAAGGTATAATAACCGTTCACCACGGTGAGCACATGTCCCGAGCTGCGTGCTAGGGAAAAACGGAAACAAAATAACATTCAGGACTGAATTTATTTTGGTCCTGTTTTTTTGAAAGATTATTAATAATTAAATAGAATATTTATGTCTGGGTTAATTGGAAAAAAGATAGGGATGACCAGCATCTTTGACGAGAAGGGGAAGAATATTCCTTGTACCGTTATTGAAGTTGGACCCTGTGTTGTTACCCAAGTCAGAACCAAAGAGGTTGACGGGTATGAAGCTCTTCAACTTGGTTTCGATGACAAAAAGACTGCCAATAAAGCTGCCAAGGGCCATGCCCAAAAGGCAGGGACTGTTGTCAAGCGAAAAGTCGTCGAGTTCCAAGGATTTGAAGAGGAGTATAAATTAGGAGATACCGTAACGGTGGATCACTTCAATGAAGGTGAGTTTGTCGATGTAGCGGGCATTTCAAAAGGAAAAGGATTCCAAGGGGTGGTAAAGCGCCACGGATTTGGCGGTGTTGGTCAGGCGACCCACGGTCAGCACAACCGTTTACGTGCTCCTGGTTCGATCGGTGCGGCATCTTATCCTGCACGTGTATTCAAAGGAATGCGCATGGCAGGCCAGATGGGCAATACAAAAGTGAAAGTTGAAAACTTACGCGTGTTAAAAGTAGTTTCTGAAAAGAATCTACTCGTGGTTAAAGGTTGTGTGCCTGGTCACAAAAACGCTTATCTAACAATTACAAAGTAATGAAGGTAGCAGTATTAGACAGAAATGGAAAAGATACGGGTAGAAAGGTAGACCTTTCTAAAGACGTATATGGTATTGAGCCGAACAATCACGCAGTTTATCTCGATGTAAAGCAGTATTTAGCAAACCAGCGCCAAGGAACACACAAGGCTAAGGAGAAAGCTGAAATCACTGGAAGTACGCGTAAATTAAAGAAACAAAAAGGAACGGGAACCGCTCGAGCGGGAAGTATCAAGTCCGGTTTGTTCAAAGGCGGGGGACGTTTTTTCGGTCCACGTCCGCGTAATTACGGGTTTAAACTCAACAAGAATTTAAAGCGTTTAGCACGTCGATCAGCGTTGAGTATGAAGGCTAAGGATAAATCGATTGTTATTCTGGAGGACTTTACAATGGAATCTCCAAAGACCAAGGAATTCACTGCTCTATTACAGTCACTTGGTCTTGAGAACAAAAAATCTTTGTTCGTCTTGGGCGACTCAAATAATAATGTATATTTGTCGTCGCGTAATTTGCAAGGCACTGAGGTTATAAATAACTCAGAATTAAGTACTTACAAAATTATGAATGCAAACAGCCTTGTGTTGTTTGAAGGTTCTTTGGAACGTATTGAAGAAAACTTAAGTAAATAGACACAAGATGGATATCTTAATCAAACCTATTATTACAGAAAAAGCGACGCGTATTGCGGAAGACTTAAACTGCTTCACTTTTGTGGTGAACCCAAAGGCGAATAAGATCGAAATCAAAAATGCAGTTGAATCTGCATATGGTGTTTCCGTTACTTCAGTTCGCACAATTAATGTCCGCCCAGACCGCCGCGTTCGTTACACGAAAACGGGGGTTCAAACTGGTAAAACAACTGCTATTAAAAAAGCAATCGTACAGGTGGCGGAAGGTGATACAATAGATTTTTATGCTAATATCTAAAGCAATTTAGATTAATTGAGACAACAATGTCAGTAAGAAAATTAAAACCAATCACCCCAGGACAGCGATTTAGAGTCGTGAATGGATTTGACGCCATTACGACTGATAAGCCGGAGAAGAGTTTACTCGCTCCGAAAAAACGTTCAGGGGGAAGAAACAGTCAAGGAAGGATGACCATGCGCTATATCGGTGGTGGTCACAAAAAGCGTTATCGAATTATCGATTTCAAACGTGATAAGCACGGTATTCCAGCTACCGTGGCGTCTATCCAGTACGATCCTAATCGCACAGCATTTATCGCACTACTCAACTACCAAGATGGTGAAAAGCGCTATGTCATTGCGCAAAACGGTCTTCAGGTGGGACAGAATGTAGTTTCAGGTGAGGGGGCTGCGCCAGATATCGGAAATACGCTTCCACTCTCGCAGATTCCTTTGGGAACAATTATTTCATGTATTGAATTGCACCCGGGTCAAGGGGCTGTGATGGCGCGTAGTGCCGGTGCGTTTGCACAACTCATGGCACGTGAGGGAAAATATGCCACGGTGAAGTTGCCATCAGGAGAAACGCGTATGATTTTAGTCACTTGTGCTGCAACAATTGGGGCGGTATCTAACAGTGATCATCAATTGTTGGTTTCTGGTAAGGCTGGTCGCTCACGCTGGTTAGGACGTCGTCCACGTACTCGTGCCGTTGTGATGAATCCTGTCGATCACCCAATGGGTGGTGGTGAAGGACGTTCTTCTGGAGGGCATCCAAGATCGCGTAAAGGAATTCCTGCTAAGGGGTATCGCACACGCTCCAAGACAAAAGCAAGTAATAAATATATTGTAGAACGTAGAAAGAAATAAGTCATGCCAAGATCATTAAAAAAAGGACCATACGTTCACTATAAGCTAGATAAAAAAGTCGCGGCTAATGTTGAGTCCAACAAGAAAACAGTAATCAAAACATGGTCACGTGCCTCGATGATTACTCCAGATTTTGTAGGTCAAACGATAGCCGTACACAACGGTAAGCAATTTGTTCCTGTCTATGTAACTGAAAACATGGTAGGTCATAAATTAGGTGAATTTTCCCCGACACGTTCATTCCGTGGCCATGGTGGAAACAAGAACAAAGGAAAAAAATAATAAGCCATGGGAGTTCGTAAACGAGAAAGAGCAGAACAAATCAAGGAAGCAAAGAAAACTCAATACTTTGCCAAGCTGAATAATTGTCCGACTTCACCGCGCAAGATGCGCTTAGTTGCCGACTTAGTTCGTGGTGAAAAGGTAAATCACGCCTTGAATATTTTAAGATTCAGTCAAAAAGAAGCCTCGCGCCGTTTAGAGAAGCTTTTGTTATCAGCTATTGCCAACTGGCAAGCCAAAAACGAAGACGCTTCTCTTGAAGATGCCGATCTTTTTGTCAAAGAAATCCGCGTTGACGGAGGGAGTATGTTGAAGCGATTGCGCACAGCACCACAAGGTCGAGCACACAGAATTAGAAAGCGTTCCAACCATGTAACCTTGGTTTTAGGAGCTAACGATAACACACAAAGCTAGAAAGTAAATGGGACAAAAGACAAATCCAATCGGAAACCGCTTAGGGATCATTAGAGGATGGGAATCCAACTGGTACGGTGGCAACGACTACGGCGATAAATTAGCCGAAGACGATAAGATTAGAAAATACGTTCACGCGCGTTTACAAAAAGCCAGTGTGTCTCGTGTAATTATCGAGAGAACTTTAAAACTTGTAACCGTTACTATCACGACGGCTCGTCCTGGAATCATTATTGGTAAAGGCGGTCAAGAGGTAGACAAGCTTAAAGAAGAACTTAAGAAAATTACAGGCAAGGAAGTTCAAATTAATATCCATGAAATCAAGCGTCCTGAGTTAGATGCTCATTTGGTTGCTGCAAGTATTGCGCGTCAAATCGAGAATCGTATTTCTTATCGACGTGCCATTAAAATGGCAATTGCGGCCTCGATGCGTATGAACGCCGAAGGGATCAAAATTCAGATTTCAGGGCGTCTGAACGGAGCTGAAATGGCACGTACTGAGGCGTACAAAGATGGACGTATTCCTTTGTCAACATTTAGAGCGGATATTGACTATGCTTTGGTTGAAGCCCATACGACTTACGGTCGACTCGGCGTTAAGGTATGGATCATGAAAGGAGAGGTTTACGGCAAAAGAGAGTTGTCGCCATTAGTAGGCCTTTCGAACAAGAAATCCGGCGGTAAAGGGAATTCTGGACGTGGTGGAAACAAGGCCCGTCGCAACAGAAAGTAATTTTTTAAAGACGAAAGAAGATGTTACAACCAAAAAGAACAAAGTTTCGTAAAACCCAGAAGGGCCGCATGAAGGGTAATGCGGGCCGTGGGAATCAATTGTCATACGGAACATTTGGTATTAAATCATTAGACTCTAAGTTCTTAACGGCACGACAAATTGAAGCAGCGCGTATCGCTGCGACCCGTTACATGAAGCGTGAAGGGTCGATTTGGATCATGATTTTTCCAGATAAACCCATTACAAAAAAGCCTCTTGAGGTACGTATGGGTAAGGGAAAAGGAGCTGTAGAATATTGGGCCGCCGTAGTTAAACCAGGGCGTGTCTTGTTTGAGGTTTCAGGTGTGCCATTAGACGTAGCTAAGGAAGCATTGCGTCTTGCGGCTCAAAAACTTCCGGTGAAAACCAAGTTTGTTGTATCCAGAGATTATCAAGCTTAATTTATTGACATTGTCATTATGAAACAATCAGAAATAACAAAAGCATCAACAGCGGAATTAGAAGAGAAGCTGGCAGAAATTAAAAAGGAACACGCCGATTTGCGTATTGCCCATGCAATCTCTCCGTTGGAAAATCCAATTCAACTCAGAGGTCTTAGAAGAGCTGTAGCTAGAATTGCGACTGAACTAACTAAAAGAGAAGTACAATAATTGTGCGCCACTGAACATGGAAAAAAGAAACTTAAGAAAAGAACGAATCGGGGTAGTGACCAGCAGCAAAATGGAGAAATCTATTGTGGTGAGTGAGGTTAAAAAAGTAAAGCATCCGATGTACGGAAAATTCGTGTTGAAGACCAAAAAGTATGTCGCGCACGACGAAAAAAATGACTGCAACGAAGGTGATACTGTTCGCATTATGGAGACACGTCCAATGAGCAAGACCAAATGTTGGAGACTAGTAGAAATTATCGAAAGAGCTAAGTAATCATGATACAACAAGAATCAAGACTTAAAGTAGCTGATAACACCGGTGCCAAAGAAGTACTTTGTATCCGAGTGTTGGGCGGTACCAAAAGACGATATGCCTCGATAGGCGATAAGATAGTGGTTACTGTCAAAGAAGCAACACCCAACGGAAACATCAAAAAGGGAAGCGTCTCGACGGCAGTGGTTGTGCGAACGGTAAAAGAAGTGCGTCGCCCTGACGGATCCTACATCCGTTTCGACGATAACGCTTGTGTGCTTTTGAATCCGCAAGGAGAGATGAGAGGTACTCGCGTATTTGGACCAGTTGCCCGCGAACTACGTGATAAGCAGTTCATGAAAATTGTATCACTAGCACCTGAGGTGCTTTAACGCAAAACCAAATGGAGAAGCTAAAGATAAAATCAGGGGACCTAGTTTTGGTAACCGCTGGAGATCACAAAGGCAGCGAAGGAAAAGTACTTCGCGTGCTCAAGGATAAAAATAAAGCAATCGTTGAAGGAGTCAATCTCGTAAAAAAACACCAGAAGCCTAGTGCCGCTAGTCCTCAAGGTGGGATCAGCGAGATGGAAGCCCCAATACATATTTCAAACTTGTCGATTAAGGATCCGAAGTCAGGAGAAGCGACTCGTGTGGGATATAAAATGGAAGGCGACAAAAAAGTCCGATTTGCTAAAAAATCGAATCAAGTATTATAGTTATGGGATATACGCCAAGACTTAAAGAAGAGTACAAGAGTAGAGTTATTTCTGCCTTGTCGGATGAGTTCAGCTACAGCAATGTAATGCAGGTTCCAAAACTCGAGAAAATTGTTGTTTCGCGAGGTGTTGGAAATGCAGTAGCAGACAAGAAACTTATCGAGTACTCAGTAGATGAATTGACCAAGATTACCGGTCAGAAGGCTATCGCCACAATTTCTAAAAAGGACGTTGCCTCGTTTAAGCTCCGAAAAGGGATGCCGATTGGGGCAAAAGTTACCCTGCGTGGAGAACGCATGTATGAGTTTTTAGATCGTTTAATCACATCGGCCTTACCACGCGTGCGTGACTTTAACGGAATCAAGTCGACTGGATTTGACGGCCGTGGGAATTACTCATTAGGGATCACTGAGCAGATTATTTTCCCTGAGATTGATATCGACAAGGTGAAAAAAATTGAAGGTATGAATGTAACGTTCATTACTTCAGCCGAGACGGACCAAGAAGCTAAAGCATTACTAACCCAATTGGGATTACCCTTTAAAAAGAATTAAGATGGCTAAAGAATCAATGAAAGCCCGTGAGGTAAAGAGAGCAAAAACGGTAGCCAAGTACGCTGCTAAAAGAAAAGCCCTGAAAGAAGCAGGTGATTACGAGGCATTACAAAAATTACCTAAGAATGCATCTCCAATCCGTATGCACAACCGATGTAAGTTAACCGGTCGCCCAAAGGGATATATGAGAACATTTGGAATATCACGTGTGATGTTCCGCGAAATGGCGAATAAAGGATTAATACCTGGAGTGCGTAAAGCAAGCTGGTAACAAAATATAAATCGGGTGAAGGTTTCGTTTTTCGGAAAACCACATCCACAATAAATAGAATATGAACACAGATCCAATTGCAGATTTTTTAACACGTGTTAGAAATGCAAGTCTTGCAGGACACCGCGTTGTTGAGGTGCCCGCATCAAATATCAAACGGGAGATCACCAAGATCCTTTTTGATCAAGGTTTTATTTTGAGCTACAAGTTCGAGGAGGGAGGTAACCCTCAAGGAACCATCAAAATCGCCTTGAAATACGATAAAATCACAAAAGAACCTGTAATCCGCCGTCTTCAGCGCGTGAGTACTCCTGGTTTACGCCAATATGTTGGCGCCAAGGAAATGCCGCGTGTTTTGAATGGTTTGGGTATTGCCATCGTCTCTACCTCTGCTGGGGTTATGACAGGAAAGCAAGCCAAAGCCCAAAACTCTGGTGGAGAAGTACTGTGTTACGTTCATTAATCTAAATAAGACCAAGAAATGTCACGAATAGGAAACAATCCCGTTGCGATACCAGAAGGTGTTACTGTTGAGGTGAACGGCCAAGAAGTCACAGTTAAAGGGAAATTAGGTGAGTTGACTCAAGCATTTGATTCAGTATCGATCAACGTTGAAGAAGGTCAAGTTTTGGTTTCGCGTCCATCGGATGCTAAGGACCACCGTGCAAAACACGGTTTATATCGCTCTTTGATTAATAATATGATTCACGGAGTGTCGACAGGCTGGACCAAAGAACTCGAGCTGGTCGGTGTCGGATATCGCGCGAGTAACCAAGGCAATAAATTAGATTTGGCCGTTGGATTCTCTCACAACATTGTATTGAATATCGCTCCAGAAGTGAAAGTTGAGACAATATCGGAGAAAGGAAAAAACCCAATCGTTAAATTAACCTCTCACGACAAACAACTTGTCGGACAAGTTGCGGCTAAAATTCGAGCCTTCCGTAAGCCAGAGCCTTACAAAGGAAAGGGGATTAAGTTTGTCGGTGAAATAATTAGAAGAAAAGCAGGTAAGTCTGCATAAGCATAAAGTTATGGCATTATCCAAAGAACAAAGAAGAGAGCGCATTCGCTTTCGTATTAGAAAAACCGTAAGCGGGAATGCTCAGCGTCCCAGGTTAGCGGTATTCCGTAGCAATAAAGAAATTTATGCTCAACTCATTGATGATCTATCCGGAGTTACTTTAGCGTCAGCGTCATCAAGAGACAAGGATATTGACACATCGGGGGTTAATAAGAGTGAGGCCGCAAAGCTTGTAGGTCAAAGTGTTGCTAAAAAAGCACTTAAGGCTGGAGTAACAGAAGTGACTTTCGATCGCGGAGGGTACTTATATCACGGTAGAGTAAAATCATTAGCAGAAGGCGCGCGCGAAGGCGGCTTAAAATTCTAAGTATATGTATCAAGATTATAAAAATGTAGAACTAGTTAAGCCGGGCGGACTCGAATTGAAGGACCGTTTGGTTGGGGTACAGCGTGTGACTAAAGTGACCAAAGGTGGACGCGCATTTGGATTCTCAGCAATTGTCGTTGTTGGTAATGAAAATGGAGTGGTCGGTCACGGTCTGGGTAAGTCAAAAGACGTTGCCAGTGCGATCGCCAAAGCGATTGAGGATGCTAAGAAAAATTTGGTGCGTATTCCTTTAAACAAAGGGACTTTGCCTCATGAGCAAAAAGGTAAATACGGTGGCGCTCGAGTGACTCTTTTACCGGCAGCCGCTGGTACCGGAGTAATTGCTGGTGGTGCTGTTCGTGCCGTAATGGAGGCAGTAGGGGTACACGATGTATTATCAAAATCTCAAGGGTCTTCGAACCCGCACAATGTAGTAAAAGCGACTTTTGACGCGTTACTTCAATTGCGCAGTGCAGAGATGGTGGCGAAACAACGTGGGATTTCTTTGGAGAAATTATTTAAAGGTTAAGCAATTAGTTATGGCAAAGATCAAAATCACAAAGGTCCGCAGCGACATCAACCGTCCTGAAACCCAAAAAAGAACGCTCAAGGCACTTGGCCTGAAAAAAATTGGTCAAACTGTAGAGCACGAGGATACCCCAACAATTATGGGTATGGTAAATAAAGTTAATCACTTGGTTTCGGTAGAAACTAATTAAGAGATACAGAAATGGATTTAAGTAATTTAAAACCAGCTGAAGGATCAGTTAAAAAGGAAGCGAAACGCGTTGGACGTGGACAAGGTTCCGGAAAAGGTGGCACAGCAACACGCGGCCACAAGGGAGCTAAGTCGCGCTCTGGTTACTCCAAGAAACTAGGTTTTGAAGGAGGTCAGATGCCATTACAGCGACGTGTGCCCAAGTTTGGATTCAAGAATATTAACCGCAAAGAGTACCAAGGCATAAACTTGGATACGCTCCAGGGGCTTGTAGACGCTAAAAAAATTAAAGGCAAGGTAGACTTTGATACTTTAGTTGTCCTCGGTCTTTGTGGTAAAAACGAAATGGTAAAAATTATGGGTCGTGGTGCGTTGAACGCAAAACTTAACGTAACAGCTCACAAATTTACCGCAACAGCAAAAGCTGCAATTGAAGCAGCAGGAGGAACAGCCGAAACCCTATAATAAAGCAGAGGAATGAAGTTTTTTGAGACATTAAAAAATGCCTATAAAATTGAAGAGCTACGCGATCGTATTGCCTTGACCTTGGGGTTACTATTGGTGTACCGATTTGGAGCACAGGTTGTGTTGCCCGGTATCGACGCGGGCATGCTCAGCGAATTTGCTGGCCGCTTTGATGATGGTGGAATCGGTGGGTTACTCAATGCATTTACAGGAGGGGCCTTTGCCAATGCTTCGGTATTTGCTCTAGGAATCATGCCTTACATTTCTGCGTCCATTGTCGTCCAGTTAATGCAGATCGCGATTCCTTATCTTCAAAAACTTCAGAAAGAGGGAGAAAGCGGTCGTAAGAAGATTAACCAGATCACACGGTGGTTGACTATTGGAATCTGTTTAGTTCAGGCACCGAGTTACCTCGCCGGATTACCGGCTTTGGGAGTCCCCTCAGAGGCATTTGTCTTGGGTCAATCGGCGTTATTTTATGTGTCTTCGATCACCATTCTGGTTACGGGTTGTGTCTTTGCCATGTGGTTAGGAGAAAAAATCACAGATAAGGGGATCGGTAACGGAATTTCGATTCTAATTATGGTGGGTATTATCGCTCGCTTACCCCTGACTTTTGCTCAGGAATTTGCTTCGAGAGTTTTCGAATCTAATGGAGGTATGATCATGATCCTTATCGAACTCGTAGTTTGGTTTGTCATTATTTTACTCTCTGTTCTTTTGGTAATGGCTGTACGTAAAATACCCGTACAATACGCCCGTCGGACTGCTTCGGGAGCTTATGAGAAAAATATTTTTGGGGCGCGTCAATTTATCCCATTGAAGCTAAATGCTTCTGGGGTAATGCCTATCATCTTTGCACAAGCGCTGATGTTTCTTCCATCAATTTTGGCTGGACTTTCAGACAGTGCATTTGCTCAGACCATTCAAGCCAACTTTAGTGATATTTTTGGACTTTGGTACAATATAGTATTCGGGGCGTTGATCATTATCTTCACCTACTTCTATACGGCGATCACGGTCCCTACCAATAAGATGGCAGATGATTTAAAGCGCAGTGGTGGTTTTATTCCTGGGATTAAGCCTGGTACTGATACCGCCGAATATTTGGATCGAATCATGTCTCAAATCACCTTCCCTGGGTCTATCTTTTTGGCTTTAATTGCAGTTTTTCCTGCCTTTATGGTCAAAATATTAGGGATTCAGCAAGGATGGGCTCTATTTTACGGAGGAACCTCGCTTTTGATCATGGTCGGTGTAGCGATAGATACAATGCAACAAGTGAATTCATATTTATTAAATCGTCATTACGACGGTTTGATGAAAACAGGTAAAAACCGTAAATCAGTCGAGTAATGGCCAAACAAGCAGCAATAGAGCAAGATGGAGCGATAGTAGAAGCCCTATCCAATGCCATGTTTCGTGTAGAACTTGAAAATGGCCACATTGTTACGGCCCATATTTCTGGAAAGATGCGGATGCATTACATCAAATTGCTTCCAGGAGATAAGGTAAAATTAGAAATGAGCCCCTATGATTTAACAAAGGCTCGTATAACTTATAGATACTAAGAAAATGAAAGTAAGAGCTTCCATTAAAAAACGTAGTGCCGACTGCAAAATTGTTCGCAGAAAAGGGCGCTTGTATGTTATTAACAAAAAGAACCCAAGGTTCAAACAAAGACAAGGATAATTATGGCAAGAATCGCAGGTGTAGATATCCCGAAACAAAAAAGGGGTGTAATCGCGTTAACGTATATCTTTGGAGTGGGCAAAAGTCGTGCTCAGGATATCCTAAAGAAAGCTGGGGTCAGTGAAGACAAGAAAGTCAACGAGTGGAACGATGATGAAATCGGAGCCATTCGTGAGGCGGTCGGGTATTTCAAGATCGAAGGTGAATTACGTAGTGAAATTCAGTTGAACATCAAGCGTTTGATGGATATTGGATGCTATAGAGGTATTCGACACAGAGCTGGACTTCCCCTAAGAGGACAACGCACCAAGAATAACTCCAGAACCAGAAAAGGAAAACGTAAAACAGTTGCTAACAAGAAAAAAGCAACTAAATAATTTCTAGAGATATGGCAAAGTCTAGTGCAAAGAATACGAAAAAGAGAAAAGTGGTTATTGAATCAACTGGTGAGGCGCACATTACCGCATCATTCAATAACATCATTATCTCTTTGACGAATAAAAATGGCGATGTGATCTCATGGTCCTCTGCCGGAAAAATGGGCTTTAGAGGCTCAAAGAAAAACACACCTTACGCAGCTCAATTGGCAGCAGAGGATGCTTTAAAAGTAGCTCATGAGGCTGGTTTGCGTAAAGTAAAGGTATACGTTAAAGGTCCTGGTAACGGAAGAGAATCCGCCATCAGAACACTCCACAATGGAGGTATTGAAGTATCGGAAATTATCGATGTTACACCAATGCCGCATAACGGATGCCGTCCACCCAAAAGAAGAAGAGTCTAATTATATAAAGTATAAACCGGAGGAAAACGAAAACTAAAGGAAGACCTTAATTTAGATTTTCCCTCCTTAAAACAACACAAAATGGCAAGATATACTGGTCCAAAAACAAAAATCGCCCGTAAGTTTGGTGAAGCAATCTTCGGAGAAGACAAATCATTCGAAAAACGCAATTACCCTCCGGGGCAGCACGGCCAAAACCGCCGTCGTGGTAAAAAATCTGAGTACGCAATACAATTAGCCGAAAAGCAAAAAGCCAAGTATACTTATGGTATACTAGAGCGTCAATTTCGCAATTTGTTCAAAAAAGCAACCGCCGCACCAGGGATTACTGGTGAGGTTTTACTCCAATTGTGTGAATCGCGATTGGACAATGTCGTTTATCGTATGGGGATCGCCCCAAGCCGAAGTGCGGCGCGTCAATTAGTTTCGCACAGACACATCACGGTAAATGGTGAAAAAGTGAATATCCCGTCTTATCAGCTGAAGCCAGGTGATGTCGTGGGCGTTCGCGAAAAATCGAAATCATTGGAGGCTATTCAAAGCTCTTTGGCTAATGCCAGTCACGTATTCGAATGGATCACGTGGAATGGAGACAAAAAAGAGGGGACTTATGTCAGTATTCCTCAACGCCTTCAGATTCCGGAAAATATTAACGAGCAGTTCATTGTCGAATTGTATTCTAAATAATTTTAAACACACCTTCAAGTTATGGCAGTATTTAGTTTTCAAAAGCCTGATAAAGTTATCATGATTAATTCAACCGATTCGGAGGGGAAATTCGAATTTCGTCCTTTGGAACCGGGTTATGGATTAACGGTCGGTAATGCGCTAAGACGTGTTCTTCTCTCTTCATTAGAGGGATTTGCAATTACCTCTGTGCGCATCGAGGGCGTAGATCACGAATTTTCAACTATTTCTGGAGTTGTTGAGGATGTGACTGAAATGATTTTGAATTTAAAGCAAGTACGTTTTAAACGACAAATCGATGAAATCGACAACGAAACAGTAACCATCTCTGTTTCAGGAAACGATAAATTGACTGCTGGGGATTTCCAGAAGTTCATTTCAGGATTTCAGGTCTTAAACCCCGAATTAGTTATCTGTAATATGGATGCTAAGGTTAATTTGAACATCGAGTTGACCATTGAAAAAGGTCGCGGTTATGTTCCTGCAGAGGAAAATAAGAAAGCGAACGCACCATTGGGAACCATTTTTACAGATTCTATCTACACGCCAATCAAAAATGTTAAGTACAGCATTGAGAATTTCCGTGTAGAGCAAAAAACGGATTACGAAAAATTAGTTTTCGAAATTATCACAGACGGTTCAATCCATCCTAAGGATGCATTGACTGAAGCAGCCAAAACACTAATCCACCATTTTATGTTGTTTAGTGATGAGCGGATTACTTTGGAAGCCGACGAAATTGCGCAAACAGAGACTTATGATGAAGAGTCCCTCCATATGCGTCAATTACTCAAGACTAAATTGATTGACATGGATCTTTCAGTTCGTGCCTTGAATTGTCTTAAGGCCGCTGAGGTTGATACCTTGGGTGATTTGGTTTCGTTTAATAAAAACGATCTGATGAAATTCCGAAACTTCGGAAAAAAATCATTGACCGAGCTTGAGGAATTAGTCAATATCAAAGGATTGAACTTTGGTATGGATCTATCAAAATATAAATTAGATAAAGACTAGTTTCCTAGGAAACGTCGATAAAGCATAAGTAATGAGACACGGGAAGAAAAATAATCACTTAGGAAGAAAAACAGCGCATAGAAAGGCGATGTTAGCCAATATGGCGTGTTCACTAATTGAGCACAAACGTATTAATACGACTGTGGCAAAGGCCAAGGCATTGAAGCAATTTGTAGAGCCTTTGGTTACCAAATCAAAAGAAGATACCACGCACAATCGTCGAATAGTGTATAGTCGATTGCGTCAAAAAGATGCGGTCACAGCTCTGTTTCGCGATGTTGCGGTAAAGGTTGGTGATCGTCCTGGAGGATATACTCGAATCATTAAATTGGGTAATCGTTTAGGAGATAATGCGGATATGGCATTGATCGAATTAGTGGACTACAACGAGACCTACAACGCAGGGAAATCAACTAAAAAGAAGTCTACACGTCGCAGCCGTCGTGGCTCTGGAGGTTCTGCTTCAAGTGCACCAGCTGCTGTTTCTGCTGAAACGGTAAAAGAAGAAGAATAATAATATGATTCTTAAACAATATTCTAATAAAGGGACTAACATTAATTTTTAGTCCCTTTTTTTATATATTTTTGTTAAACCTTTTTTTCAAAATGAAGTATACGAAACGAAAAGATGCACTAGTCCTATTAGCCGATGGGACTATTTTTTATGGAAAATCTGTAGGGGGAAACGAAGGGACCGCTTTTGGAGAGGTTTGTTTCAATACCGGTATGACTGGTTATCAGGAAATCTTTACTGATCCGTCCTATTTTGGACAAATTATGGTCACGGCCAATGCTCATATTGGTAATTATGGAACCCATCCAGATGAAATCGAATCTGATAGTGTAAAAATTGCAGGCCTCGTCTGTCGAAACTTTAGTTATCCATTCTCTCGTGTTTCAGCAGACCAGTCTCTCGAAGATTTTTTAGACAAGAGTAATTTATTCGCCATTAGCGATGTCGATACACGGGCTTTGGTAGCCTACATACGCGACAATGGTGCACAGAATGCGGTTATTTCAACACGTGTTGACGATATTGAGGCGTTAAAACTAGAACTCGCCCAGGTTCCCGACATGAAAGGATTAGAATTATCATCTAAGGTGTCAACTCGCGAACCGTATACTGTGGGTAAGCCCGAGGCCAGTTATCGTATCGCGGCTCTTGATCTTGGAATAAAGAAAAATATTTTAAGGCATCTTGTCAATCGAGATTGTTTCGTCAAGGTTTTCCCTTATAACGCCAAATTCGAGGAGTTGAAGTCTTTTAACCCCGACGGCTATTTTTTGAGTAATGGGCCCGGAGATCCTGAACCACTCAAAGAGGCCATTGAAACAACACAGGCGATATTAGATTCAGGGGCACCTCTTTTTGGTATTTGTCTTGGGCATCAAATTTTGGCATTGGCCAACGGTGTTTCCACCTTTAAAATGCACAATGGACACCGAGGAATTAATCATCCTGTCAAAAATCTGCGTACCGGTAAAGGAGAAATTACTTCTCAGAATCATGGATTCGCCGTAAATCGTGAGGAGACCGAGACCCATAATGAGCTGGAGATTACTCATCTGCATTTAAATGATAATACAGTGGCTGGAATACGCGTAAAAAATAAGCCTGCCTTTTCAGTTCAATATCACCCCGAGGCAAGTCCCGGACCAAATGACGCGACTTATTTATTCGATCAGTACGTCGCTTCATTGAAGCGATAATTTAAATACCTTAGCGGCAACCGACCGTTTACTATTGTATATTCGCAACCGAAAAATAACCTAACTATGAGCAGTATTATTGAGATTCACGCACGTCAAATTTTTGATTCTAGAGGTAATCCAACCGTTGAGGTTGATGTAACTACAGAGCACGGATATATGGGTCGTGCAGCCGTTCCCTCAGGAGCTTCAACTGGAGAACACGAAGCTGTTGAGCTGCGTGATGGAGGAAAACAGTATATGGGTAAAGCTGTACTCAAGGCAGTGGATCATGTCAATGGAGAAATAAGTGATGCGCTACTAGGACTCTCTGTATTTGACCAAGAAGGCATTGATCAAATTATGATTGACCTTGATGGTACAAAAAACAAAAGTCGTCTTGGGGCCAACGCTATTTTAGGAGTTTCTTTGGCTGTAGCCAAGGCGGCGGCCAATGAATTAGGCCTTCCACTATTCCGATATGTGGGTGGGGTGAGCGCGAAGACTTTGCCGGTTCCGATGATGAATATTATCAATGGTGGGTCACACAGTGATGCGCCGATAGCCTTTCAAGAATTTATGGTGATGCCTGTAAAAGCTGAGAGTTTTACTCATGCTATGCAGATGGGGTCAGAAATATTCCACAATTTAAAAAAGGTGTTGCACGATCGTGATTTAAGTACTGCGGTAGGTGACGAAGGTGGGTTTGCACCAACATTGGGCGGCACTGAGGATGCCCTAAATACAATTGCACAAGCGACTGAGGCTGCAGGGTATACACTTGGAGACCAAGTGATGATCGCTCTAGATTGTGCTTCGGCGGAATTCTATGAGAATGGCGTGTACGATTACAGCAAGTTTGAGGGAGCACAGGGTCAGAAACGCAGCTCGAAGCAACAGGCAGATTACCTGGCTGAATTGTGTGCACAATATCCGATAATCTCAATTGAAGATGGAATGGACGAGAATGACTGGGAGGGTTGGAAATATCTTTCAGAGCAAATCGGTGACAAAGTACAACTTGTAGGGGATGATTTGTTTGTAACTAATGTCGAGCGATTGTCTCGAGGCATTGGTCAAGGTATTGCCAATTCAATCTTGATTAAAGTAAATCAAATTGGGACCTTAAGTGAAACCATTGCAGCGGTGCATATGGCCCATAATGCCGGTTATACGGCAGTTATGAGTCATAGAAGTGGTGAAACGGAAGACAATACAATTGCAGATTTAGCTGTAGCGCTCAATACAGGCCAGATCAAAACAGGGTCCGCCTCTCGAAGTGACCGAATGGCAAAATACAACCAACTTTTACGTATTGAGGAGTTGCTCGGAGAATCGGCACATTATCCCGGAACAAACGCATTTAAAGTTTAATACAAACTCGAGCGAGCTAAGATTTGCTTATCGCCCGAAATAGGATAACGCACCCCAAAATCGTGCTATTTTTCGTATTTTTGTAACATAACTACATCAACCTAAATATTCTAGTTCTATGTCCCAAAAAGCAACACTTGAAGTCGGAGATAAAAAGATTGAATTTTCCCTTCTTCAGGGAACAGAAAATGAGCATGCTATTGATATCGCAGCCCTTCGCGCGTCCACAGAGGGTATAACTACTATAGATCCTGGATTTAAAAATACGGGGAGCTGTCAAAGTGAAATCACGTTTCTTGATGGGGAACAGGGAATACTCAGATACAGAGGGTATGCCATTGAAGAATTAGCGGAAAAAGCCGATTTTTTGGAGGTAGCCTACCTTTTGATGTTTGGCGATTTACCGAACCGCAAACAATTACAAAAATTTCAATTTGATTTGAAAGAAGAGTCCTTCGTTGCCGAGGACATGAAAAAAATACTTGAAGGGTTTCCAACATCTGCCCATCCTATGGGGGTTTTGTCTTCTCTTACCAGTGCTTTGGTAGCTTTTAACCCAAGTTCGGTCAATGTAGATAGTGAAGACGAAATGTATCGTGCCATTGTGAAAATCATGGGAAAATTTCCGGTTTTAACGGCCTGGACCTATCGAAAAATAGCTGGGTTACCACTGGATTATGGAGATTTTAACCTGGACTATGTGGATAATTTTTTGAAGATGATGTTCAAAAAACCAAATAGTGACTACAAAAGCAACCCCATTGTTAAGTCAGCCATCATAAAGCTACTTATATTACATGCAGATCATGAGCAAAATTGCTCAACCTCTACGGTTCGTTTGGTCGGATCATCACATGCGGGGTTATATGCCTCTATTTCTGCAGGAATTAGCG
This sequence comes from Flavobacteriaceae bacterium, assembly GCA_965661835.1. Classification (GTDB taxonomy): domain Bacteria; phylum Bacteroidota; class Bacteroidia; order Flavobacteriales; family Flavobacteriaceae; genus BACL21. The sequence goes on from CBFIFD010000020.1 coordinate 28,248, forward strand.
CCTTGTGGGGTCCATTACACGGCGGAGCAAATCAAGCAGTGATCGAGATGCTCGAAGCCATTAAGCGCGACGGTGGTGATACCAAAAAATATATGGCCAAAGCCAAGGATAAGAATGATCCGTTCAGATTAATGGGCTTTGGGCACCGGGTTTATAAAAATTTCGATCCAAGAGCTAAAATAATCAAGAAGGCCGCCGATGAAGTACTGGGTGACTTGGGAATCGAGGATCCTGTTTTGGATATCGCTAAAGGCCTTGAGCAGGAGGCACTGAGTGATCAATACTTTGTCGATCGTAAACTCTATCCCAATGTTGATTTTTATTCTGGAATAATCTATCGTGCATTAGGTATCCAAGTACCAATGTTTACCCCAATGTTTGCTTTGGGTCGTCTCCCCGGATGGATCGCTCAATGGCGCGAGATGCGTCTACGTAAAGATCCAATCGGTCGTCCACGACAGCTTTATGTAGGCCACCCGCATCGCCCATTCAAAGAAGTTGACGACCGTTAGTTATGTTTGACTTAACTTTGTCTTATCTCACAAGATGAAGGGAACAGAATCGATGGCATTTAATCTAAGCGTTAATGATGAAATTGGACAGCTCAAGTCTGTGGTTTTAGGTATTGCCCGTAGTAACGGTCCGACACCAGATTTGAAAGATGCCTATGATCCTAAGTCTGCCGAACACATTAAGGCTGGTACCTATCCTAAAGAGCAAGATATGATCCCTGAGATCGAATCGTTTGCCGAGGTTCTTCAGCGCCACGGAGTCACGGTTTATCGACCGGAGGTCATCGACCATTACAATCAGATATTTGCTAGAGATATTGCTTTTGTTATTGAAGACAAAATGATTATCGCCAATATACTCGAAGATCGTTCCAAGGAGATCGAGGCACTCGGGTTTTTAATGGAACAAATACCACAGCAGAATATTATCGAATTTCCTAAAGACGCGCATATCGAAGGTGGTGATGTAATGCCTTGGGGGAATTATATTTTTGTGGGCACTTATAAACGAAATGACTACCGTAAGTATATCACCGCCCGGACAAATGTGGCCGCTGTAGAACACCTGCAGATGCTCTTCCCACATAAAAAGGTAGTTTCTTTTTCATTAAAAAAATCAAATTTTGATCCCGTTGAAAACGCCTTGCACCTCGATTGTTGTTTTCAGCCACTGGGTAAGGGAAAAGCAATCATACACAAGGAAGGTTTTTTGGTTGAGCGCGAATATCAATGGTTGGTCGATTTCATAGGTCCAGAAAACCTCTTCCATGTGGATAAAGAGGAAATGTATTACATGAACTGTAATGTATTTTCAATCAGCCCCGAAGTTATCGTTTCTGAAAGAGGATTTACTCGCCTGAATACATGGCTGAGATCCCAGGGATTTACCGTAGAAGAGGTTTCTTATTCCGAAATTGCCAAACAAGAAGGGCTACTTCGATGCAGTACCATGCCCCTTTTGCGTGAACGGGCAGTTGAGTAACACCTCGATCATATGTGGATTATCGACCCTCTTGCTCGAGTAGGTTGGTCTTCTTTTTTAAGAACTTCAGTACCACGTAGCTCAGCCCTGTTAAAATCGTTCCATAAAGGAAAAAGAGATTACCGTCTGTATAGGTTCCGCCGTTGAGATAGGCACCCGTTATGTCAAATAAACAAAAGAGGATAAACATGGCAAACAAGCCGTTTTTCTCCTTTTTGAGTACTTTTTTCCAACTAAAACTTAAATTCGGTTTTTTGAATTGCCCCAGTGCTGGCAAAAACGCAGGGACACCCTCGGCCCAGCTGGTGTATCGTTCACCAAATTTGCGACGTAAAAATTGTTCTTCGGCAAACATTATCCGTTCGTAATAGAGCCAATAAAACAGAATGAATGTGACATTGAACCAGATGTTTCCTGTCAGCAGTCCTACGCCCCACCACATCAAAAAATTTCCCAGATACAAGGGATGTCTTAGGGTCGAGTAAAGTCCCGTTGTATTGAGGGTCTCCGCCACTTGTTCTTCTGTATTACGTCCCGAGGTAAATCTTGGTGTATGTCCCACAGTATATACCCGAATCAAGAGACCAAGAGTACATACGCCAAAACAAATCATTTCAAAGTAAGGATCGAACCAAAGCTGTTCCCCTTGTAAAAAATACACTTCAGGATGTAATTCTTTGTAACAATAAAGGGCGTATCCTAAAACGAGAATGATAATCGGGAGATTGCTGCGATATTTAAATAACCAAACTCCCTGTTTTTCAAATTCTTCGTGTAGTGCCATGATTGATTAGATTGGTGTTTTTGATCGTTTGGGCAATTTCGTAAAAATTTATTTAATTGCCCTTTCAAAACTCTATTTTTGCATTCGGCAAGTTCACTTGTTCTATGGCAATCAAAATATATGGTGCAAATAACAAATACTATCTTAATGATTCGTCCGGCGGTTTTTCGGATGAATGAAGAAACTGCAGTCAATAATTATTTTCAAAATTCTTCAGATCATTCTGCCCAAAATATCAATGATTTAGCAAAAGCAGAATTTGATGTATTCGTAGCTCAGCTTCAGGCTAAAGGTGTTGCCGTTATTGTTGTTGAAGACGACCCAACCTTGGATACCCCAGATTCAATATTTCCGAATAACTGGATAAGTTTTCACAGTAATGGAAGCGTTGCCCTTTATCCAATGTTTGCTGAGAATCGTCGTCGAGAGCGTCGCGAAGAAGTATTGAAGGCTGTCGAGCAACGGGGATTTGCGATTGACAATATCATGGATTACACCCAGGCTGAGCAACAGAATGTTTTTTTGGAGGGCACCGGAAGTATGATTTTAGATCGCGTGAATCATACGGCTTATTGTGCCTTATCTCCTAGAGCTGATAAAGAGTTATTTCTGGAATTTTGTGAGGATTACGATTACTTCCCGGTGGTGTTTCGGGCTTTACAGACAGTGGATCAAAAGCGGATGGCTATATACCACACAAACGTGATGTTATGCGTGGGCGAGGCCTTTGCGGTGGTTTGTTT
>CBFIFD010000021.1:0-30405 GCA_965661835.1 Flavobacteriaceae bacterium
TGTAACTGAGCTGCCCCAAGGTTGCACAGCTGCTTCATCGTGCTGGTCAGGCCATCTACATTATGAGCTGTATCGCATACGATCTGCGGTGTGTGCCCGATTATCTGCCAACGCCCCATCAACCCGGTTGACGCTTGAACCTTTGACAATCCCTTGACAATATGTTGATTCTGCACATTGTATCCCTGAGCACTTAAGACGGTTAATGCGCTGAGCACTGTCTTTTTATTTTGCGTCTGATACTCTCCCTTAAGATCACATGAATACTCCTGATACTCTTGTTCCTGTGCTTTAATTAGCGGCGCGTTTTGACGCTGGGCAACTGACTCAAAGACAGGCAAGGTTTGTGGGGTGTATTGGCCAATGACTACAGGAACATCCGCTTTGATAATTCCTGCCTTTTCACGAGCGATGGCCTCTAAGGTTTCCCCTAAGAATTGTGTGTGATCCAATCCAATATTTGTGATCACACTCAACACAGGGACAAGAACATTGGTACTATCCAAGCGTCCTCCCATCCCCGTTTCAATAATGGCCAGGTCAATATCAGACTGTACAAAATATTCGAATGCCATACCCACCGTCATTTCAAAAAACGACAGACCCATTTTAGTGAACGCAGGGGCGTGATTATTGATGAATTCAAGGACTACAGATTCTGGAATTTGAACACCATTAATTCGTATCCGCTCCCGAAAATCCCTGAGGTGCGGTGAGGTATACAGACCAACACGCAACCCTACAGCTTGGAGCACAGAGGCCAACATGTGCGAGCAAGACCCCTTGCCGTTGGTCCCTGCCACATGAACAGAACTGAATCCTTGCTGCGGATGGCCCAAATAAGTCATTAATTCATGTGTGCGTTCTAAACACGGTTTATAGGCCTTCGTACCCTGACTCTGGTATTGCGGTAGCTGCAAAAATAACCACTGCACGGCATCGTCATAATTGGTAAAGATTTGCCCCATAGCAGTTCTGGTCGGCTTAATAATTTAAAAGCTTAGCGAATTATAAGTTTCTGTGTCTGACGACCCAGATGTGTGTTGATCGTAACAAAAAACAAACCGGGAGCTAAGCCGTCTAGAGCCATTACACAGTCCATGGTAGCACAAGTGAATTCGCGAATCTTTTGACCTTGTGCATCATACAATACCACACGCTGGTCGTTCAAGTGTTGTGTCAGGGCCAAATTAACTTTTTCATTGGCTGGATTAGGCCAAAGACTGGTCTTCTGGCTCGTGGGCACAGTATTGGTATTTAAGATGATTTCGCTTAATGCGAGGCGATGAGCAGATCGGCCGTATGTCGCAATGAATAATTCTTGAGTTCCTTGATGGATATGCATATCATTTACTACAACTGAGGGGAGATTAGTCCCGATAACGCTCCAACTGGCTCCTCCATCACCGCTGCCAAAAACACCGATATCTGAAGCGACAAAAATACGCCCATTATTATCCTGTACGATATCGTTTACCGGAACATCCGGGAGTCCTGTGGAGATATCAATCCAGTTTTGACCATTATCATAACTCTTGTAGACATGCCCTTCATTCGTTCCGTAACGGTACCCCGATAGCGTCACAAATAATGTTCCCGGGTGGGTCACTGAATGAAGCACCTTAGTGACCCATCTTGCGGGTAAATCTTCTGAAATCAATTCCCAATTCGCCCCTGTATCGAGCGTCATCCAAACATTACCATCATCAGTGCCAGCCAGAATTTTTTCGGCATTAAACGGGGAGACATCCAAAGCTACGACTGTTCCATAATTAAGATTTCCTCCCCCTGGACCATTGGTTAGATCACCACTAATTGCATTCCAAAGACCTGCGCCATTCTCAGTGCGATAAACGCGTTGGGTCGCAGTGTATATCACTGCTGCATTTTGAGGGTCAAAAACTATGGGGGTATCCCAATTTTTTCTGTCTCCTCCTGATATCCCTGCAGTGGCACCCGTAAAACTCGCTCCATTATTGGTAGACTTGGCAATATTACCATACTGATATTGCGCAAATATGATGTTTGAATTATTGGGGTCGACTAAAGGTTGAAATCCATCGCCACCGTAAATTATCTCATAATCATCAGATCCACCAGTCAGCGTTCTGTGGGTACTGTTGTCCTGAGCGCCAAGATAAATTCCACTGGCATTAGATGGATCTACATAACACCGATAAAGCTGAGTAATGGGGAGTTGTTCGTCTTTGGTCCAGGTACTCCCTCCATCGGGGCTGAAATAAACGCCCCCATCGTTACCGAGAACTAGATTATCAGGGTCATTAGGATCAAAGGCTAAAGCGTGTTGATCTACGTGAACATTATTAAAGGCACCAAACCAACTACTACCGCCATCGGTCGATTTTTGGACTTGAAAATCTACGTTATAAATTGTGTTTTCGTCTGTTGGATCAATAACAATCCCACGAAACCACCAATGAAACCCGACATTATTCAAAGCACTCGAATTCATTGTAGTCCATGAATCTCCACCGTCATTACTGCGGTAAACGCCCTGAATACTTCCGATTGCGTCTGCATAGCGCGCATACAATACATCGGGATTAGAGGGGGCAATTGCTATACTAATTCGCCCTTTTTGATTTGCGACTGTCGGCAAGCCGTTAGTGAGCTCCTCCCAGTTCTCACCCCCATCGGTCGAGCGATAAAGTCCAGAGGTAATACCACCATAGGATCGATACTGCGGGCGACGAACACGTTGCCATGCGGCAGCGTAAATTATTTGTCCGTTCGATGGATGAATGGCCATATCTACTATTCCTGTTGAATCACTTACAAACAAGGCTTGTGTCCAGGTATCTCCGCCATCTTGGCTTTTGTAAACCCCACGATTGGGATCATTTCGAAACAATGGCCCCATAGCCCCGACAAAAATATTCTGGGCGTTATTGGGGTCGACAAGTACTTTTCCAATATTGCCAACCTGAGTTAATCCCTTATTGGTCCAGTTTTGCCCACCGTCCTCAGAAAGATAGACTCCATCGCCATCGTAGGCTAAAGAACCTCCACCGGCATTGACCTCTCCAGTTCCAACCCAAATTCGGTTGGTGTTGCTAGGGTCAATAGCAATATCGCCAATAGATAAAGTATTTTGATCATCAAACACCGAAGTCCAATCAGCACCTGCATTCACAGTTTTAAATATACCGCCCGAGGCTGCTGCCACATAGTACTCCTGGCCACTAATCATTTCTATATCACTGATTCGCCCGCCAATATTAGTTGGCCCGACGGCATTCCAATTACCTCCGGTAATACTCATGGAACGTTTGACCCTTGTCGCTTGTCGCTGAGCTTGAGGATCAAGTCGCCCAGTCGGATAGGCCCGCTGCATGAGCATCCAATCGTTTGGTTTTAATTCAGGATTATGAGCCCCGTGATCGGTTTGATTATTAGAGGTTCCGTTACAACCCAGTATAATGAGTGAGAGTAGTATAAAAGAGTACAAACGCATAACTTGATTTTATGCCTTAAAGATAATTCTTTTAACCCACCTGTCGCTGGCAAAAGTTACTGGGCAAGCTTAAAGACATAGATTATCTTTCCGATCTGTCGCGATGGAGCCTTAGAATCGGCATTAAACTGAGTCCTCAGCGCGGCACGGCGTGCTGGATCCAACAGACAAGGCGCATTATTGGTAGTCCCACGTACACCAGGCATCGCAGTGACGACCTCACCTTGTTGATTGACCTCGATACTCACGACTACTCGCCCAGCCTGGTTACACTGTTGTACAATAATTTCTTTGAACAAAGCCCGTCGCCCACCGAGCAAATAATTACCGTCGCCATCGAGTCCAATTCCCAAATCATAGGGACTTTCTGACATAACACTCCCATCGATATCTCCTTGAGCCGATTGATTCTCCGAGGCAGACTCTACATCAACTGTATTTAGATCACTCGTATTATTGGGGTTTGAACTTTGACCACTCAATATACGTTGTAAAGCCTCAGCCGTTGCTGCATCGGGTTTTGGTTCGGGTTGGGTTTCCAAAGTCACTTCGGAATTTTCGCTGAGCGCGATTTCCTCGTTGTCCTCGGATGGATCATCGATCTTTGTTTCTTGAGATTGTATCTGTTCCGTCGTTGTTTCCAGGGGGGCATTGTCTTGAGTCGATTCAATATCTGACTCGGTCAGCTCTGGAACGGATTCGTTTTGAATCTGTGATAAGTCCTCTGATTCTGTAATTTGGGTTGCCGTACTGGTTGTTTGTTTTGCCGATCCTTCAAGGTTACCCAAAGCAATAATAATCCCGCGTTCCAAAGGGGGGTCGTAATGTCGCAGGCCCCATAAAAACAATAATACTATCAGCCCGACACCGATTAATGTCGATTTAACAAGGCCTCTACGCTGATGAATGTCCCAAGTCCCCCACATATTATTTGGGATTTACCGCCAAAACGACTTGATAATTTCTTTGATTGGCCAAGTCCATAATAAATACAACCTGTTCCACAGCAACTCCTTGTTCCGCTCTGAGGATTACTGTGGGTTTTGATACCGATTCAAGTTCTTGTGCTAAAATCGACTCAATTTGTCCTTTGGCCACACGTTCTTTATTGACAAAATACGCACCATCCTTGGTAATACTCACAGAGGCCTGATGCTGATTGGTAGATTTTCCTTTGGCCTCAGGAAGAAGTAAGTCCAGAGCATTAGGTGTAATCGCGGGTGAGGTCAGCAGAAAAAAGACCAAAAGCAGAAAAACGATATCGGTCATACTGCTCATACTAAAAGTGGCACTGACCTTATTGCGTCCACGTAAATTCATCAAGCCGGTTCGTTTAGTAAATCGATAAAGTCAACAGCGGTTGCCTCCATTTGATGAACCACTTTGTCGGTTTTAACGACCAAATGATTATACGCCATATAGGCAACAATTCCCACAATGAGCCCTGCTACAGTGGTAGTCATGGCTGTATAAATGCCTTCTGCCAGAGCACCCATTTCGGCCTGTCCACTGCTGTTGGCCAGCTCATGAAAGGCCAAAACCATGCCGATCACGGTCCCCAAAAAACCAATCATTGGTGCAGCCCCTGATATTGTGGCTAAGACACTCACGTTTTTTTCCAATGCATAAACCTCTAAACGTCCAGCATTCTCAATAGCTGAGTTTATATCCTCGAGCGGATGCCCGATCCTAGAAATTCCTTTTTCGGTCAATCGTGCCACCGGGGTCTTGTGTTGTCGACACAGGGCTTTAGCGTCTTCAGATTTACCCGAAATAATATAGGTCCGGATCTGACTCATAAAATTTGGGTCTGTTTTTCCGGCTGCTTTTATGGCCGATAGCCGCTCAAAATAAATATAAAGGGCGACAAGTAAGAGGGCAAATAACAAACCTATAATTATCTGACCACCAAGATCTCCACTGAGGATAAGTTCCATCAAGGAAAGGGTTTGTTCAACGGGCTCTTGATCTGCAGAACCATCATTTTGTAACATAAACGACATGAGCATCAATAATATTAAAGAGAAACTTTTTTAGGATAACGCTCAGGCGGTACCGAAATTGTCAAACGTGATGAAAAAGGACACGTTCAATGAACAAAAACAGGCCGGCGCCGGCAAGAAATCCAACAAAAGCTAACCAAGCCACTTTTTTTAGATACCAGATAAAGTTGATACGCTCCATTCCCATCGCGGCAACCCCGGCCGCAGAACCGATGATAAGCATACTTCCTCCAGTTCCCGCAGAATAGGCAATAAAATGCCACAAAACTGAATCAATGGGTGCGTCGTACATCCCGATTGAAGCGGCAACCAATGGCACATTATCAATCACAGCTGAGAATACTCCCAATAACATAACGACAACGTCCTGATTCGGAATGGCTTCTTGGAGGGATTCGGCCAAATAGCGGAGCGTACCCACAGGCTCACCAGACTGGGTGGCCCCGTAGACTAAAGACTCCAAACCTGCTACAGCCATAAGAATCCCCAAGAAAAATAGGATACTCGACATTTCTATTTTGGCCAATGCCTTGTGCACTGAATAAAAATGACGTCTTTCTTTTGTGTAGGGTTCCTCTGGATGGATATATTCTGAGACGAGCCAAACTACCCCCAAGGCTAACATCATACCGACGTATGGTGGCAAATGAGTAAGGGTTTTGAACACTGGCACAGAAACAATCATTCCTAACCCCAGATACAGCATCACTTTGCTGCTCAACAATCGCCCAGACGCTTCATCTTGAGACTTTGGGATACTCATTTTACCTTGGAACGGTTTGAGATATGAGGCGATGAAAAAGGGTAAAATAAAACACAATATAGAAGGCAAAACTACAAATTCGATTAATCCTCCAGCAGAAACTTTTTTGGCAATCCAAAGCATTGTTGTCGTCACATCACCGATAGGCGACCATGCACCACCCGCGTTTGCAGCAATTACAACCATTGACGCATACCATATTCGGTCTCCTTTATCGCTGATTAATTTGCGCAGTAAGGTCACTAACACTATGGTTGCCGTCAAGTTGTCAATAATGGCCGATAAGATAAACGCTAAAACTCCTATAATCCAGAGCAGAGATTTCTTGCTGTCTGTTTTCACTGCCCCTTTCAAAATCTCAAACCCGCGATGCAGGTCAATGATCTCGACAATAGTCATGGCGCCAATTAAAAAGATCAATATCTCTGCGGTCTTACCCAGGTGATGCAATAAGGTTTGTTCAAAACCATGCATGGCGTGTTGGTCTCCCGTAAGCATACTAAAAATTGATCCCTCTGTATCGATCACGTCGAACCAGCCAATACTAAACCCAACGGCCAGCAGTCCCCAGATAACAGCCGCCATAATCAACGCGGGCACAGTTTTGTCTAAACGCAAAGGATGCTCCAGGGTTATGGCCAGATAACCAATAACAAAAATTAGAATGATCAATGATTCCATAAGTATTTATAGTGTTTTTAAATAAGTTGTTTCAGGGCAATCTCAAAGGCGGCAGCACTGATATTTTGTCCCTGAGAATTTTTGTCATGAACTTGTTTTAGCGCCTTTTTAATCGTAAGCGATACATCGTTAAAAATAGCCTCATCAGTCATGGCAACGCGCTTTTCCATAAAGTAAGCAAACACACGGGCCATACCACAATTGCTAATAAAGTCAGGTATAAGACTGATTTGTTTATCTGTTGCCTCCATGATGGGCCCAAAAAATATCTCCTGATCAGCAAAAGGCACATTCGCTCCTGAACTCACGACCTGCAGCCCTGAATCAATTAAGGATTGGATTTGCGACTGGGTAATTAAACGAGAGGCCGCGCAGGGTGCAAATATATCTGCCTTTAGAGTCCAAATGCGCTGGTTCACTTCATCGAAACTCAGGAGATTATCCCCAGCCAATGCATTTCCGTTTTTCGTCAGAAATAACGCTTTGACTTGATCAAAAGATAAACCCTGTTCATTGATAATTCCTCCAGCACGGTCGATAATTCCGACAATTTTTGCTCCCGATTGAGCTAAGTAATACGCTGCAGCCGAGGCCACATTACCAAAGCCTTGAATGATTGCTCGTTTGCCTTTGAGGGTTCCTCCATAGATTTGATAATAATGTCGGACTGCCTCAGACACCCCAAAACCCGTAATTAAATCAGCAACCGTATATTTTCGCGAGACATCGGGCGAATACTCTGAATTTTCGACAATTTTGATGACCCCCTGGCGCAGTTGCCCAATCCGATTTATCTTGTCCGCCTCACTTGGGCTGAAATGCCCGTTAAACACCCCTTCTTGAGGATGCCAAACGCCGCACTCTTCCGTGATCGGTATCACCTCGTGAATTTCATCGACATTCATATCACCCCCGGTCCCGTAATAAAACTTTAACAATGGTGATACAGCTTGATACCAGCGCTTAAGAACACCAGCTTTCCTCGGGTCACGAGGATCAAAATTTATCCCAGATTTAGCCCCGCCAATAGCAGGTCCAGAAACGGTGAATTTAACTTCCATGGTTTTGGCCAAGCTCAAAACCTCGTTTTGGTCCAGACCCTTTCTCATTCGAGTTCCACCACCCGCGGCACCTCCGCGCAAACTATTGATCACGGTCCAGCCCTCGGCCTCGGTTTCGGCATCGTTCCAATGAAAAACTATTTCAGCAGATTTATCTTCAAATTTCTTAAGTAATTCCCTCATGTGTTGCGGAAGTATCTTGTCTTTTAATGCTTAAGTTAGGTGACCTTAAAGGCCTAGACAGCACGTGTCACAAATATAGAAAATTGAAAGGGCCTAAGATTAATTTAACTTAAAATTTCTAGTACGGCATCCAAATGACACCCGCGCTGTGATTCCTTGAAGCACCGGTCACCGATGCGAGCGTATTGACCTCGTCGCGATACCGCAAGACGCCGAGTAACCCAAAAACAAGCGCCTCCTTATAATCGATCAATTGAGGCTCGGGTAGGGTAAATTTTCCCGGGGCTACCTCGGCAAGACGGTCTAAAATAAATCCATTGTACGCGCCACCTCCGGTAATTAAAATACGATCAAAGTTTTTGGCCCATTGTTGCACTTGAGTAACCATATGAGTGGCGGCCGTCGCGAGCCAGTCTTGCGGACGTAATTTATATTTTTGATAAAGCGGATAAATATGGGATAGGGCCCACTCAAGACCAAGTGATTTTGGTGGTTTTTGAGTGTAATAGGCCAATGAATTGAGCTCGCTTAACAACGCCTCATGAACCACCCCTGAACTGGCAAAATGACCATTTTTATCAAAATTTTCTCCGAGCTTTTGAGCCCAATAGTTTAGGACAATATTAAAGGGACACAAATCAAATGCAATCATTGAGCCTTCTTTGGTAGAGTAAGAAATATTAGCAAATCCTCCTAAATTAATACAGGCGTCAAAATCATTAAATAATAACTGATCGCCAATCGGGACCAATGGGGCGCCCTGTCCCCCTAGGGCCACATCTTGAATGCGAAAATCACAAACTACCGGGCAAGGCATATTTTGTGCAACAAGAGATAGATTACCGATCTGAAATGTAAGGCCCTGTTCAGGTTTGTGCCATACAGTATGGCCATGGCTACAAATTAGGTCGAGCTCAGTGATCTCTTTACGGTCGATAAATTCCAAAATAACCCTATTAAGCAATGCTGTATAGGACATATTTAATGGCTCAATATCCCTTTGATTTAAATTAATCGCTGCGGATAAGCGTTTTTTCCATTGACGATCATAGGGTATAGTCTCAGCTTCATTAATGGCAAATTCCCATTGATTATCCTGGGAATAGGTAAACCGACAATGGGCCAAATCTATCCCGTCGCAGGAGGTTCCGCTCATAATACCCAGAACATTATATTGCCTATTTTTCACCGTGTTAAATTAACTCCTTTTATTGATATTCAATGCTCAATAAGATATCTTTGTACCCTCACGAAAACGTTTTTGGCCTAACTTAATTGACCCATAATAAAACCACCCAACCATGAACTTTAGCCTTTCCGAAGAACACCTTATGATCAGAGACGCGGCGCGAGAATTCGCTCAAAATGAACTTCTACCCGGAGTTATTGAACGCGATAATTTACAGCAGTTCCCATCACATCAAGTTAAAAAGATGGGCGAAATGGGATTTATGGGAATGATGGTAGACCCGGCATACGGCGGCGGCGGGATGGACACCATGTCCTATGTACTGGTTATGGAAGAGCTGAGTAAAATTGACGCTTCGTCCTCTGTCATTGTCTCAGTGAATAACTCTCTGGTGTGTTATGGTATTCAAGCCTATGGTTCAGAGGCCCAAAAAGAACAATACCTCAGGCCACTGGCTACGGGTGAGGCCCTGGGTGCCTTTTGCTTGAGTGAACCAGAGGCTGGAAGTGATGCGACCTCTCAAAAAACAACAGCGATTGATCAAGGTGACCATTATTTAATCAACGGCACAAAAAATTGGATTACCAATGGAGGGTCTGCCGACTACTATATTGTGATTGCTCAAACCGACAAAGACAAGGGTCATCGAGGAATCAATGCATTTATTGTCGAAAAAGGCATGAATGGATTTTCAATCGGTCCAAAAGAGGACAAACTCGGTATTCGCGGGAGTGATACTCACAGTCTGATGTTTCACAATGTCAAAGTCCCCAAAGAAAATCGTATTGGCGAGGATGGTTTCGGCTTCAAATTTGCCATGAAAACCCTCAGTGGAGGGCGAATCGGGATCGCCGCCCAAGCGCTGGGAATTGCCGCAGGCGCCTATGAACTGTCGAGGGATTATTCCAAAATACGCTCCGCTTTCGGTAAGGAAATTTACAAACATCAAGCCATTTCATTCAAACTGGCCGATATGTACACCCAAATCGAAGCGGCTCGAAATTTAGTATACAAAGCGGCTTGGGAAAAAGATCAGGGCCTAAACTACGATCGCAGCAGTGCTGTGGCCAAACTATACGCAAGCCAGGTTGCCATGGATACAACAGTCGAGGCCGTTCAGGTCCATGGAGGAAACGGATTTGTCAAAGAGTATCACGTGGAGCGACTCATGCGCGATGCAAAAATTACACAGATTTATGAAGGTACTTCTGAAATTCAGAAGATTGTTATTTCCAGAGCCCTGCTCAATGACTAATATCGCGCGCGCCCTAAATCCTCAAGCACCTCAACGGCTATTTAAAAAAGTTCCAAACTAAACCAAATCGCAATGCAGCGTCTCGATAAGGGAGGCCCGGAGCACTAAAATGATTGTTTTGGGTTTGAAACAATTGATTCATGTGCTCGTAAATCAAAAATATTCGGGTCTGTTTTATTTTGGTTTGAAAAAAGAAATCGACTAAAGGAAATCCGCCCAGTGTCTCCGCAGATTGTACGTAAAATTCAGCCAAAACCGGATCATAAGCAGGTAGGTTAAACTCAGTAAAGTATTTTAAACGCAGCCCTGTTTGAATTTTAGCAGCTTTTTTAAACCACTCATCTTCATAAAATAAAGTTTGACGGGTCAATAGATCAGGCAAAGGCAATACATCAGCTCCGTTATATACATTTTGGTAAATCACTTCGGATTGATATCCCCATGAACCCAGTCTCCAAGTTATATCATGAGTGATTTTTAGATGTTGTACCTTTTGTTGGTACTGCAAGGGTGTAGGCTGTTGCCCAGCTTCATCCAGCCCAAAAAAGGCGTAATTATCTATATCCGTAATACGGGCTTTAAGTGAGCCCAGTAACGGAATAGTCATTTTGAGATCAATTAAGGAGGTGGTTACAGGATCAAAACTGTTGAACCAATTATAGGCCTTGTAATCGCTTTGATTTAAACGCATGTTTATCGCTACAGGAGCTGTAGCTCTGGCTATATTGGCCTTAAAGTCAAATCCTTTGCCAAAAGTCTTTTGCAAATGGAGTTCAACATTACCCAATCCCTTTCCTTGACCAAACCCCTGAGCAAAACTGCCCTCATACTGCCAATTATTCCATAATCCTTGGGCACTGAGACCTGAAACCAGAAAACGACTAGAAATCTCAGAGGGAATAAATCCCGTACTCAAATCAAGCGCTCGGTTATACCCGTAGCGCTGTCTTACATGAGATACGTAGGGTTTGAGTTTTAATCCCTCACCCAAATGAACGATCCCGAACGCCTTAATTCTGGTATTATACCCCTCTGATTTATTGTAAAGGTCATCTGGTTTATAAGCATCACCGAACCCTTCAAATGCAGACTTTTGCGTATAAATATAAGAATTGGCTTGGTGCGCCATTTCAAGGCCGACCGACCGAAGTATCCCCTGGTTTTGAGGATTAAGGGCGTATTCTTGTTGGGCAAAGTAGCCCGCACTGTGCAAAACGTTTTGAGCATCCTCAAAATTAACATCAAGTCGACCGCGATCATCAAACTCAGGGTCGGCGGTCTGAAAGAGAACTAAGGCCGACTCTGTGAGCCCACCATTTTCTCTATTGAGTAATTCTTGGTTGACGATATGCGCTTTGAGTGTGTAACGCTCATTTGGTGATTGGTAATTCACTGTGGCCCTAAAATCACCAGTACTCGTTAAAATATTTTGATACTGACCTAGGGAGCGCACCCCCTTATACGCCACAGAAATATTTAAATTATCTGAGACATTTGACGTAAAAAAGGCGTCCAGTTGTTGTCCTTGAACAAAAGCCGTTTTAAAATACAATTCAGTCAATGGAGTCGGTACGCGATAATAGCGAACTCGATCCGAATTAATTTGTGTGACCTGCCTTGCCCCTGCAGCAAACTGCGGCAGAAAAGAAAAAGCGGGGACCTGAAACGTCAATTTATTCTGGGCTTGACCCACATTGGCCAGTGGTAAATATTCTAAATCATCTTTCCGTAGATAATTGAATTTATTGAGTTTGTGTAATCCAAGTGTTGTATCTAAGGCAATAGTATCTCCTTTGAGCGTAATGCGCTGATAAAGCTTTATATCTGGCTTTTCATCACTTTGATTCTGAAATTTAGTCGGCACGCCCGAAGGGATTTGCGCCTGCAGATTGCCTGATAAAAAAAGGAAAAGTAGCAGATATAAATATCGACTCATGGGTTCATTTTGCCAGGTAAAGTTACGTTATTTTGGGTGGAATTGAGTATTTTAAACCCATGCTCAAACCCAAGATCAACCCTAATCTTTTAGAATGTGGCACAGACGAGGCTGGCAGGGGCTGCTTGGCAGGCCCTGTGACCGCTGCAGCCTGTATTTTACCGGATGATTTTGCGCATCCGTGGCTCAATGACTCTAAACAACTCAATGAAGCCCAGCGCAATGAGCTCCGCGATGTTATTGAATCATCTGCTATTACTTGGGCCATAGCTCATGTTAGCGAGTCAGAGATTGATTCAATGAATATTCTCAATGCGTCAATTATGGCCATGCATCGGGCCATCTTACAATTGGACCCTTGCCCAGAATATATCGCCGTTGATGGAAATCGGTTTAAACCGATCAATGAAATTCCCTTTGAATGTGTTATCAAGGGAGATAGTAAATATCAAAATATTGCTGCAGCCTCTATTTTAGCCAAAACCGAGCGGGATCGTCATATGAAAAAATTACACCTAGAGCATCCCCAATACGATTGGCAAAACAACAAAGGGTACCCAACCTCACGACATCGTTCGGCCATTGCAGAATTTGGTATCACTCCATTTCATCGAAAGACGTTTCGTCTGCTCCCCACTCAACTAAAGCTCTCATTGTAGGCAATAATTAAACATTGATCAAAATGAGAAAAAACTTGAAATTCAATCCTTAATATGTCATTGACAATTGATCGATCCTTTCTATTTTTGTGTATGCAGAAGGCCCTTTTTTGTATCCCTTTATTGTTGGTAATGGTTCTGACCTCGTGTCATGAATATCGCAACAACAGTTTTGTCCCCTTGAATCTCGTTGGTCCTGAAACGACTCAAGTGATTTCACTGAGTAGCGGTTCAATGCTTCCCCAAGGCCTCCGCCAACAAAAAAACATAAACCCCGTTTTCACTCTACCTAAATTTCCCGCATTCATTGACAGCCTAGTCATGGCATCCAATGGACGCGGCAATAGTCTGATCATTATCGACAGCCCAGACGCTCAAACTGAACCTACTGAGGCTGCAGCTGCAAGTTATGTATTGATTACTCGATCGATGGACTCAGTCCAAGCCTCCCCAGTTGGAACATTTATTCACCACGGGGATACGGTTTTTGTTTTGTCAAAAAATCAGTACACCCTATACAGTAATAGAAATAATCTAGGAACCAGAATTAAACGGGACCCAAATCAAGAGGCGAATAGTCTGGTGAAAATGTTTGAACTCAATGAAAACAAGCCATTACTCATCGCTAAAAAATTACGGCAATCCACCCCTAAAATTTCACTCAATAAACCCTCTTGGATCATTTATGAGCCCCAATTCAACGCAGTAGAACGGGCCGTTCACGGAGTCATCATAGCGGTTCAAACAGATTCTTTGGTCACACAAAAACATTTACTTGAGACGTTTGAACTCAATCAAAAACCGAATGTCCTCATGAGTCCCGAGGTTTTTCCGCTGGGCATAAGTTCAAGCCTGAGTCTTGCTTTAAATAATCCGCAGGCACTTTCATCAAAAATGCAGACAACCGACTCATCATTTGTCCTTAATCCTTTTTTGGAAACCGTCAATGAGGTCAGTTTAGTTGAACTTGAACAATCAAAAGCCCTTGTGTTTAAAAGTCTTGATTTGGATATGAGCCTCGGCACAATGATCCCAAACTGGGAAAGCAGCGATAATTTTAGAGGTATTGAGATAAAATCTTTTGAGAATGAAGGTGACCTTATATATCCGCTATCTTTTATGTTTGATGATATTCCCAAAATGACTCAGTTCTTCGTATGGGATACATTTTTAATCCTAACCCCCACTCGAGAAATCGCGCAAGAGTACATCACGCAATTACAAAATAAAAATACGTTAAGTAGAAGCGGTATTTGGACCGCACTCGAGGAGAACATAGCACGAGAAAGCAGTCTGTTATCTTGGAATTTTGATGCCCCTAATAAAGCAACGGAGGTGCTGCAACTTGTCGAGGATCGAGGGTTTACGCATATCAATTATGCTCAGCAAATAGGAGACCAGGAAGTGGTAAATTCAACTGAAGGTGCCCTGATGCGAAGCATTCAACTCAATGCACCTTTAGCCCAAGCCCCACAATTCTTCACCAATCACAAAACAGGAGGTAAAAATATTGTCGTTCAGGATGAGAATTACAGGCTTTATTTCATCGCGCCTAGTGGTAAAGTATTATGGTATCGAGACCTACAGGAATCTATTCTAGGACCGATTCAAGAAGTAGACATTCTGCGCAATGGCAAGAAGCAATTAGCCTTTGTGACCCGTTCCAAGTGGTATGTCATTGACCGCAATGGAAGTAATGTCAACGCGTTCCCAAAAAAATTTAGAGATGACATAACCCAACCATTAGCCATTTTTGACTACGACAATAATAGAAAATATCGTTTTGTAATAATCCAAGATCGCTCAGTGTTCATGTATGATGCCAAGGGTAAGCGTGTCAAAGGATTCACGTATACCAAAGCACCTTCACAAGTCATCCAAGCACCCACGCATATTCGTATTAACAACAAGGACTATCTGCTCTTCTTGCTCGAGGACGGGCGTCTTCAAATTTTAAGTCGTACCGGGAAAATCCGCATCCCTATCTCGGAACAATTTGACTTTGGTGATCAAGCACCCATTAAACACGACGGCAAAATTGTATTCTGGACTCGCCAGGGGAGTCAAATCCAAATTAGCCAGAGTGGTACAGTCGTCAAACTCACCGCGAAATCTCCGAGTCAATATCGTTTGGTTTACAAAGGGGTGCATACGATCGAATTTGATGACCCATTATTGCGCATTGACCAACATTTAATTGAACTGCCTTTGGGAAATTACTCGGGTCCACAAGTATTTAAGTTTGGCAAGAGGCTGCGCACAGTGATGATAGATAACGACACCCAAAATGTTTACCTCTACAATAGTGAGGGGCGTCTTTTGGAGAACTTACCTGTTTTTGGTCGGTCTTTAGTTGATCTTGCGGATATCAATAACGACGGCTCACTCGAACTCGTGGTTCAAGGCCAAGACCAAGAGGTTCTTCTCTATACCTTAAATTAAGCAACTAAGCCCCTTGTTTTAGGCTCAAGAAAATTTTAACTGGGCTTGAAAAAGTTGCTCAAAATGATACAGTAATTTCTGTTGTACCTCTGACTCATCTACCTGAGATTTTTTGAGTTCAACACGCATCGAAGTCACAGATTTTCCGCGGATTCCGCAGGGAATCATATGATCAAAATAGCCGAGATCTGTATTCACATTGAGGGCAAAACCATGCATGGTCACCCAACGACTGGCTCGAACGCCCATGGCACATATCTTTCGGGCAAACGGGGTCCCCACATCAAGCCAAACACCGGTCTCACCCGGTGATCGTTCAGATTTTATCCCGTAATCAGCCAAAGTGAGTATGATCATCTCTTCTAATAGGCGCAGGTACTTGTGTATATCGGTAAAAAAATTCTCTAAATCGAGTATTGGGTAGCCCACTATTTGTCCTGGGCCGTGATAAGTAATATCACCTCCGCGATTAATTTTAAAAAATTGAGCCCCAATAGAGGCCAGTTTTGGTTCGTCGATAAGCAAATTGTTTTGATCACCACTTTTTCCGAGTGTGTAAACGTGCGGATGACGCAGGATTAAGAGGTGATTTTTTGTGGGCAGCGCAGTGTTATTTCTTCTATTGTCAATCTTAGTCTGAACAATAGCTTGAAAAAGAGATTCCTGATACGTCCATGATTCAGCATAATCCATCAGACCCAAGTCTTGAACTAAAATCGTTTTGTGCTTACTCATGTTATCGATTTGGATTATTCAGAATGATGAGTGCCGCAATCACCCCTGGTACCCAACCGCACAGGGTGAGAATACAAACGATAATAAAAGAGCCACAGCCCTTATCAACCACCGCCAATGGAGGAAATAATAATGAGAGTAATACACGCCAAAATCCCATAACGCAAAAATACAGCATATTTTCAAGACGACTCCAATGCCCAAACCGCGAATAATTAATTATTTTTGCGCCATACTTTGATATCATGCAACGCACAGAACTCGAACTAATTCGTCTGGAAAAACTCAATCAATTACGCGCCTTAGGGATTGACCCTTATCCGGCTGCTCAATATCCTGTAGACTCGACTGCCCACGAAATAAAAGAGCACTACAAAGAAGGCAAGCGCGTGATTGTAGCGGGTCGGTTGATGTCCAGAAGAATCCAAGGCAAAGCCTCTTTTGCGGAGCTCCAAGATTCAAGTGGTAAAATTCAAGTTTATTTCAATCGGGATGAAATTTGTCCTGGTGAGGATAAAAGCTTGTACAATGAAGTGTATAAAAAGCTTCTGGACATTGGAGATTTTATAGGTCTTGAGGGGACATTATTCACCACTC
This sequence comes from Flavobacteriaceae bacterium, assembly GCA_965661835.1. Taxonomy (GTDB): domain Bacteria; phylum Bacteroidota; class Bacteroidia; order Flavobacteriales; family Flavobacteriaceae; genus BACL21. Next base: position 16,980 of record CBFIFD010000021.1, read on the forward strand.
AAGTGGGTGAAAAAACAATTCAAGTTCAAGAATTCACTGTGTTGTCAAAAGCGATTAAACCACTGCCCCTACCCAAGACAGACAGTGAGGGAAATGTCCATGATGAATTTAACGACCCAGAGCTACGTTATCGTCAGCGGTATGCTGATCTTGTCGTTAATCCTCATGTAAAAGAAGTATTTGTCAAAAGGACGCGATTGTTCAATGCCATGCGTGACTTTTTTAACGAACGAGGGTATTTTGAAGTAGAAACCCCGGTACTTCAATCTATTCCTGGTGGTGCTGCGGCGCGACCGTTTATCACACATCACAACAGCCTGGATATTCCCCTTTATTTGCGTATTGCAAACGAGTTGTATTTGAAAAGGCTCATTGTCGGTGGGTTTGACGGCGTATATGAGTTTTCAAAAAACTTCCGAAATGAGGGCATGGATCGTACCCACAATCCAGAATTTACCGCAATGGAAATTTATGTTGCTTACAAAGACTACCATTGGATGATGGAATTTTGTGAGGACCTGCTCGAGTATTGCGCATTACAGGTCAACGGTACGACAGAGGCTCATTTTGGCGATCATAAAATTGATTTCAAAGCGCCCTATCCAAGAGTCACTATGACCGAGGCCATTAAGAAATATACAGGCTTTGATATAACAGGAGCCAGTGAAGACACGCTTCGATCTGCCGCCTTGTCCATGGGTATTGAGGTGGATAATTCTATGGGTAAAGGAAAACTCATCGATGAAATATTCGGGGCTAAGTGCGAGGGGCAGTTTATACAACCCACCTTTATTACGGATTATCCAAAAGAGATGAGTCCACTGACAAAAGTCCACCGAGATCAACCCGAACTTACCGAGCGTTTTGAACTTATGGTTTGTGGTAAAGAGATTGCCAATGCGTATAGCGAATTGAATGATCCTATCGATCAGCGGGAACGCTTTGAAGCGCAGGCTCAACTCGCAGATCGCGGTGATGATGAAGCCATGTATATTGACCATGACTTTTTACGTGCCTTGGAATACGGCATGCCACCCACCTCAGGTATGGGGATAGGTATGGATCGCCTCATTATGTTTTTGACCAACAACCCTTCCATCCAAGAGGTGTTGTTTTTTCCACAAATGAAGCCAGAACGCAATCAAATTAAGGTTGCTCTGACCTCGGAGGAACAATCAATACTGGACACGCTGAAGGCTCAAGGACCAATGGCACTCACTTCCCTAAAGGAATTGAGCGGTTTGAGTAATAAAAAATGGGATAAGTCGATTAAGGCATTGACTAAAAATAAGTTGGCCAAGGTTGAGAAGGATGACCATGGTTTATGGGTGTTGCCGTTTGATCAAGTTTAGCCCGCGGGTCAAACTGAACGTAGGATGGTAAGAAAATATTATGTAGCTTAGCTCTATAAACTTATGATTGTATGAAAACCTATCTCAAAGCGATTAGCACCTTTTGTTTATTTCTTGGGTTAATGTCTCAGCCCGTTTTTGGTCAAAGACTTCAACAAGACAATTCACGCCCAGATGAGGCCGCCAAAATACAAGTTGATCAACTGTCTCAAACCTTAAATCTTGAAGGGGCGCAACAACGATCGTTATTTCGTGCACTAGTTTCCGAAGCTACCCGATCAGGTCAAAGTCCTCAAAAACTTTTAAGTGACGCTTCAAAAAATCAAAATCAAGCCTTTCTGCAAACCGTTCAAGGCATTCTCACACCGGAGCAATTTCGCAAGTGGAAGAACCCAAATAAAAAGTAGGTAACGCAATAATCCTGTTATCGCGGTATTTTTAATTCTTGGCCAACAGACAGATCAGTAGAATTTAGTCTGTTGTACTTCATTATATCATCAACAGTAAGGCCAAAGCGCTTTGAAAGGCTATATAAGGTGTCCCCTTTTACGACAATATAAATACGGCCCTTTCCCGTTCTCGATCGCGTATCTTTTACAGATGAATCTGAGTTTCGGTTTTTTGGTCGCCTTACCCGGTTGTGTTCTTGATCGAATTGCCAGAGCTCAAATCGTTCAATAAGACTGATAAGTTTATCGGGGTACTTAGGGTCAGTGGCATAACCTGCCTTTTTTAGGCCTCGAGCCCATCCTTTGTAGTCAGTGACCTTTAAGGAAAATAAATCCGAATAACGTGAGCGCTGGGTCAAAAAGAGTGAATGGTCTCGATAAGAATATTTTACATCGGTATATTTTCTAAAGCACTCACCGAGCTCATCATCATCGTGATAAACACGATCACCAGTCCATGTTCTGTGACATTTTATGCCAAAGTGATTATTGGCTTTAACAGCCAATTGACCAACCCCTGATCCACTTTCCAAAATACCTTGAGCGATGGTAATGCTCGCTGGTATACCATAAAGGCGCATTTCCTCAACCGCAATTGGCGCATAGGTCTCAATGTATCCATAAATGCGTTGCTGCACTGAGGTTGGCGCTGAAATCTGTGTATCGGCAGGACTTTGCTCCTCTTTGGCTGTTGATGATTGCTCTGAGTTCACTTGACCCGCTCCTGGGTTGTTTTTGATATTTTTTTTGGCACCACAAGACGATAAAAAAAAGAGGCCAGCTAATCCCGTTAGGCGTAACAATGATCGTAAACTCATACTTTTATTATTAACTCTATTGAATGTTTATTAGCGTTTCATTCCCCTTGTTAAATCCCAAAATACCTTGTAACCCTCCAGTGTGAATTACCAAAATATCAGCCAGGTCTATCTTTGGATTTTTGAGTAAAAAATCGATGAGCCCAAACATCATTTTAGCGGTATAAATGGGGTCCAGGGGAATTCCTGTTACCGCCTTAAAATTATTAATAAATTGAATCAAATCATTATTTGCTTTGGCATATCCGCCAAAATGGTACTGATCAAATATTTTTCGCTGGATTCCTTGACCATATTCCGATAACTGAGTGTTAAAATCAATTCCTTTAAGGGCTGAAAAACCCCAAATTTCTTGGTCCTTATTGGCCCCTTTAAGTAACCCAGCCATCGTCCCTCCGCTGCCAATTGGGGTACAAATAATTCGATATTTATTAGGCAAATCACGCAGCATTTGAGCAACACCCTCCTTTGCTAAGTCATTACTCCCCCCTTCTGGAACTACCATGCAGGGGCCGAACTCTTGTTCTAGCGTGTTTAAAAAGTCCTCCTCTGACCGGCGGCGGTAATCGGCTCTGCTCAAAAATTTTAACTCCATTCCCCGTTCTCGCGCTCTGTGCAGTGTAGGATTATCCTTCACTCGCTCGCTCAGTTCTTCTCCTCTAATAAGTCCTAAAGTGTCAAAACCGAATCTTTGACCAGCAGCCGCTGTAGCCGCGATATGATTAGAATACGCCCCCCCAAAAGTAACGATTCGATTTATCCCTTGAGCTTTTGCAGCCATTAGATTAGGCAACAACTTCCGCAATTTATTTCCCGACACCTCATCGAGAAGCTGATCCTCCCTCAAGATTGATAATGGACTGCCTTGAATCCCAAAAGGCTTACAATCAACTTTATCAATGTTCGCCTTTTGTGTTACCCAATAATCCAAGTCGTCCAACATAGCACACAAATAATAATATGTGTAAAAATAGAAGAAACCCAACAATGCAAATTGTAATTCGGACAAAAAGTAGAATAACAACCGTAGAATCTAGAATAAGTCCTAGGAACGAGTCATAAATGTTAAAATAATATGCGTTTAATCGAAATAATTTGCATTTTATCGTATTTTATTGGCATTTTTGAATTGTAAAATCAATCACACTGTTGCAATTGACACATTTGAGATACATATTGACCCTGGCTTGCGCCCTTAACCTGCTGTCTGTAATGGCACAAGTCGGGATCAATACAGCTAATCCCAAAGCGGCTCTTGATATTGAAAGCGACAGCTATGGAGTGGTTATGCCACGTTTTGCTCTTAGTTCAACACTTAATGAAAGCCCGGTATCTAATCCACAAGGAGGGACGATTCCAGCGGGCACAGTAATATACAATACCGCAACAACAAGTACTGGCCTTAATGACGTCTCTCCAGGACTTTATGTTTGGAACGGCACCCAATGGGACCCTCAATTTGATCGCAAAGAACAGATGCTTTTCGAAAGTGTATTGGGTATAAGAACAGAGCCACTAGTCGGTCTACAGGCCGTCGATATAGGTGGACTGACCAATGAGATATTTACTCCTTCATATACCGGAAATTATAAAATTATTTGCTCAGTAAATTATGGAGCCGGTACCGCCAAACAACCTGATGAAGATGGAGCACCGGCCAGTGATGGCGATTTAAATATTGCACGTCAAACCGGAACATTTGATTTTGAGTTGGATGGGGTGCATCGCTATATTCCTGTGGGTGCCTACTCGACCAATTACGACAACAGTGTGGATATACCTATCGGAGGGGATCGAAAATTTTATGCCATTTGGCAAGAATACAACTACACGAGTTTTGTCACACTTGAAGCTGGCGTCGGATACAATTTTAATCTATCATTCACCCAAGACTCAGCTCCAGAATTTGTGGATAATGGCTCAGGAAATGGTCGCGGTTATATCGCTTTTGATTTACCGTGCCGGGTTGAATTTATTTACATGGGAGAATAGTCTATGAGGTTACAGTATCCCATATTCGTTCTTTTGTTAGTGTTAACACCTATCACTTTAATGGCACAAATTGGTGTTGGCACAAGCACTCCTGAGGGCCTTCTTGATATTTCAATGACCCAAGGTTTTGTTTATCCACGCGTGGCCTTAATCAATACCAATACAGCGACTATAACCACGCCAGATGGTAATACGCCTGTGATCGGAACCATGGTTTATAATACAAAAAACAGTGGGCTAGATGCCACGGCAGTCTACCCGGGTTTATATCAGTGGAATGGCACACAATGGGTCGCCCAATTTGATAAAAAAGACAACAAAATATTCATACAAAATAGATCCTTGAGAACAGGACACAGTGTCGGTGAGCAGGGAATTAGTTTCAATAAAAAGACATTCGTCCCCCAGTTTTATGGCACTTACAAAATCAAAATAAGTCTGCATTTTGGCGGTGGTAAAATAGACCTCCCTTCTACTGGAGCACCACATGACCAACATGCAAATTTCGGTGCCCAAGGCGGAACCTTTGTGTTTAGTTTTAACGGAACTGATCACACGGTTTCTATCAAGAGTTTTTCTGGAAACAACGATGATACTCTTTTTGATCAAGGAACCATCAACGAATATGACAATAGCTTTAATCAGGCCCAATTCACGATTTTGGAGACTAATTTAATTCCCGGAGAATCCTATGATATTGGTTTGACATTCGAGCAGCTCCTAGCAAATGGCTTTATATCAGACGGTGCCATTGGAACTGACGGAAGTGGCCATATCGATATCAACGGAGATTTGGGCTGTGTCATCGAAATCAGTTATCTCAACGAATGATTATGTATAACGACGTTATGAACTCAATTAATCGCCTGTTATTGGCCCCCATTTTGGTCGTAATAACAGTCCAACTCGGTCACGGCCAAATCGGTATTGGGACTACTACTCCCGAGGGTGCCATTGACGTTGCCGGGAGTAATGCAGGACTATTATTTCCACGGGTTGCATTGACCAGTACTACAGATACGCTTACTGTTTTAAATCCAAGCGGTGGCAGTCTTGCCCCTGGCACTACCATATTCAATACCAATAACAGTGCTTGGGGGGATAACGATGTCCAGGTCGGTGTGTATACTTATGATGGGACGCGCTGGCAACCACAATTTAGTCGTGAGGATTACGCCCTGTTCAAACAAAGTGCTGGCTGTCAGCGGACTGCCATTCAATCTGGAGCTCTAGAATACGGAACTGCGCGCCGTATCGAAGGTCTTGTTGAGGAAATTTTTATTCCTAAGTACAGTGGTATGTATCGAATTGAAGTAAAGACTAATTACGGTTCAGGCAAGATTGAAGACTTTACCTCCGGCGATGAAAGTTATATATCCCTCAGCACGAGCGAGGGAGCATTTTTCTTCAAGTTCGAAGGGAATGGCCGAATCTTAATTGATCCTGAATCAACAACCTATGACTACGCCCAGGGATGGTCCTATACCCATTCATACTCTGCACAAAGTGATCACGAAGCTACCACAATCGAAAGCTACAATGTGCCGCACTATGCGACATTGGTCTACTATAAACCTTTAATCGCTGGCACTCCCTATACCTTTAACTTACGTCATAAAATCGTTACGGGTGCTTCAGTTTTCCAAAATGCCGGTGCCTCGGGAGACGGTTTAGGTCATGTCGGTCATGATATTCCCTGCTCGGTTGAATTTGAATTTTTGGGAAACTGAATCTAAAGCTCTTTTGGATTGCAAGATTATGTGGTATTTTTACCCATGCAATTTCCGAAAAAACACATTCCTTTAGCCGAAGGCGATTATTACCTCACGCCTGAAGGATATCGTTGTTTTACGGAACAATACCACCTCAAGCGTGGCTATTGTTGTGACAGTAATTGTCGTCATTGCCCCTATAAAGGAAATCTCAACATACAAAAATGACCTTATGACCTTTCAGGAGGAAATAATTCTGGGGATTCCAGAAACATTACCAGAGCCCAAGCCCTATGATCGCAAAGTCAATCATGCGCCCAAGCGAAAATCCATCTTAACCCCAGAGGAGGAGCAATTAGCTTTACGTAATGCCTTGCGCTATTTTCCAGCCAAGGACCACAAGTCACTTCTCTCAGAGTTTAAAGAAGAACTCAACGATTACGGACGCATTTACATGTATCGATTGCGTCCTGACCACAAAATATACGCCAGACCCATAGACGAATATCCGGGCGAGAGTCAACAGGCTAAGTCCATTATGCTCATGATTCAAAATAATCTCGATCACGCTGTAGCCCAACACCCACATGAGCTGATCACTTACGGTGGAAACGGGGCAGTGTTTCAAAATTGGGCCCAATATCGTTTAACCATGCAGTATTTATCGCAAATGACAGATGATCAAACGCTTGTTATGTACAGTGGGCACCCCATGGGATTATTCCCCTCTGGCCCCCATGCTCCTCGAGTGGTCGTCACCAACGGTATGATGATTCCCAACTATTCTAAACCAGATCATTGGGAACGCTTTAATGCTTTGGGCGTTTCGCAGTATGGTCAAATGACCGCTGGGAGTTATATGTATATCGGACCGCAAGGAATCGTGCATGGCACTACCATTACCGTACTCAATGCCTTTAGGCGACTGGGGCGCTCACCGCGGGGCGGACTATTTGTAACCTCTGGGTTGGGTGGAATGAGCGGGGCACAACCCAAAGCAGGAAATATTGCAGGCTGCGTCACCGTATGTGCCGAGGTCAATAAAAAAGCCATTGACACCCGCCACAGTCAGGGCTGGGTTGATGAAGTTTTCGATGACCTAATCGCATTAACGCAAAAAGTTCAATGGGCCATAAAAGAACAAGTCGCCATTTCAATTGCATATCATGGCAATATTGTTTCGGTTTGGGAGCACTTCGATAAGGAAGGGGTCAAGGTTGATTTGGGAAGTGATCAAACCTCATTACACAATCCATGGGCTGGCGGTTATTACCCCGTTTCATTGAGTTTTGAACAGGCCAATGACATGATGGCCAATAATCCAGAGGAATTCAAGATTCACGTACAAAAAAGTCTCGTTCGTCACGCAGCATTGATCAACAAACACACCGAACAGGGCACGTATTTTTTTGATTACGGTAATGCCTTTTTGCTCGAGGCCTCTCGTGCCGGTGGTGACTTGCTCAAAGAGGGCAGTACAGAAGAATTTAAGTACCCGAGTTACGTCCAAGATATAATGGGACCGATGTGTTTTGATTATGGCTTTGGTCCGTTCCGGTGGGTTTGTGCTTCAGGGGATCCAAAAGACCTTATGACAACCGATAAAATTGCTTGTGCGGTATTAGAGCACCATATGGCCGAGGCGCCAGATGAAATAAAGCAACAAATGGCCGATAATATAAAATGGATCAAAGGAGCCCAAGAAAATGCTTTGGTCGTTGGGTCACATGCGCGTATTTTATATGCTAACAGTGACGGGCGAATTGCGATCGCACGAGCCTTTAATAAAGCCATTGCTGCTGGAACACTCGGTCCGGTCATTCTCGGGCGCGATCATCATGATGTTTCCGGTACCGATTCACCATTTAGAGAGACCTCAAACATTTACGATGGCAGTAGATTCACGGCAGACATGGCCATTCAAAATGTGATTGGCGATGCGTTCCGGGGGGCAACTTGGGTGAGTATTCACAATGGAGGTGGCGTCGGCTGGGGTGAAGTCATCAATGGCGGATTCGGTATGATTCTTGATGGTAGTAAGGAAGCAGAACAAAAACTGAGCTCAATGCTCTTTTGGGATGTCAATAACGGAATCGCACGACGCAGTTGGGCCCGAAATAACGAGGCCATTTTTGCGATAAAACGCGCCATGGACCAGGAACCAAATTTGAAGGTTACTTTGCCCAATATCGTTGATGACACTCTATTTGAATAACATTAAACGCACAGTTTGTCTGGCTGAATTGTCAAATAATCTTAATTATAATCTTATGAAGTTTCGCTTATTAATTATCGGTCTCGGTCTCATGCTCTCGGGATGTAGTTCGGTACGTGTGGCCGTGGACTACGATACTGCTGTCTCTTTCGATCAATACCAAAGTTATGCCTTTTTTAAGCCCTCGATCGATAAGATGGAAGTCAATGATTTAGACAAAAAACGAATACTGCACGCTATCGATGACAATCTTTCTCGCAAAGGGCTCACAAAATCAAAAGACACTCAGCTTTTGATCAATGTATTCATCAAAGAGGAAAAAGAGGTTGATGTTTTTCAAAATAATTTCGGCTGGGGCTGGGGCTGGTCACCATGGTGGAACGGCGGATTCTTTGGACCTAACGTCACTACACGCACACAGGGACAGCTTTACATTAATTTAGTAGATGCCGAAACCAATCAACTCATATGGCAAGGCAAGGGTACAGCCCAACTTTATCCCAATGAAAAAGTTGAGAAAAAGCAATTGAGAATTCAAAAGATAGTCGATAAAATTCTTTCAGAATATCCGCCCGGATTTGAAGAATAAGCCCTCTATCCCTGGTTATCGCAAGGCCTGTTCGCCCCCTTTATTGCTTTACTAGGCGAAATACTTTTTGGTGATTGTTTTGGTCTGTGACGTTTAAAAAATACAATCCCTGAGGCCACAGGCTCGTGTCATAAGTATGGAGCGCCTCTATATTTATTGGTCCCAATATGTGACGACCACTGGCCTCAAAAACCTCAGCATTTACGCCCTTCGCGCTTAATTGCTGATAATTCAACTGCCCATCAAAAGGATTTGTGAAGATCATATCTATAGAGGTGTCAACGGTATTTTGGCTAAGGACTACCTCGCCGGAGAGGATGTTTTGGGCAAAGACCTGAGTGCTTGTAGATTTTTGCTCTACAAAGGTGACTACGCTTTGATCATCAACCATGCGGGTATGATTTATTCGCCCTTTATTGGCTTGAAATGTCGCGACATCTCTCAGCCCTTCGGGCCAAACAGCTTGACCATTACCCTCCAAATAAATGGCTTTTAACTCTGTCGGTGTTGCTCCATTGTCTACCCCTTCTTTGATGAGTAAAATAGGGCCTTGCTCAGCTATATTCATTCCTCCGACTGGCACTGCCTCTGATCCCACTGCAAATAATTCAAATGCATCGTCACCGAACAATCGATCCCCTGTAATCCGGTCATACTTTTGGAGGTACGTCCCTTTGGCGCTTTGGGATGTGTTGCTGTATGTGCTGCTCATCCAAATAACTCCAGATCCCACTTTATAGGCCATGTAGGGTTCCATTTCATAGTAAGCCTGAGTTGTATCAAAAGAACTTCCGTTGATGCCCCAAGGTAAGTTTCCGTCGGGAGCGATACATTGTAAAAATGTGTCAAAACGAGTTCCTGATGAGGCAAAATACCCCATGTAAATGGTATTATCGATAATGGTGCCTTGGTAGTCCCGATTAAATACCGTCGCCTGGTCACTCATCTGAACAGGACTTGACCACACAGCAGCGCCTGTAGTGTCGAATCGCTGAGCGTGTAAGAATGAATTAATTCCAGAGAGGACCTGATGAAATACAATAAGCACCTGGCCATCGTCTAATTCAAACATATTGCCAACTACCGTGTTACTGGAGCCCAGTGACACCGGCTGAGAATTAGACCAAACCGCTTGTCCTGAGGAGTCAAATTTTTGAATTTGTCCAACACCTGAAGATGGCCACCAAGCAACCAAGACCTCTCCACCGGCCAACGGTAGCATTTTGACAGCGTAACCACTACCTACATTAATACCCGATGACCCCCAGAGTCGATTTCCTTCAAGATCCATTTTAAATACATAGGCCGGTTCACCGCCGCCGGTACCTGTAACCCCAACATATAAATTATCTTGACTATCCACGATAATATTCCACAGTACGGTAAAGGTACTCATGGGCAGATCATCACTAACTAAAACCCCCTGATCTCCGAGCATTTGCTCTCCTTGAGGGCTCAAGACTTGCAGGCGTAACTCGTAATTTTCTGGAGCAGCAACACTATGCCAAAATACGACATAAGTAAAGCCATTGGAGGTGCCGACACTTTTCATGTCATCACTGGATAGGGTAGAGACCAAAGTATTCTCCTCTGTGTTGGTCGTCCATTGAGCCGATGCGATCACACTCCATAGACTAAGGATCGCCAGAAAAATATGTTTTGTCATGAGTTGGATTGTTTATACTTAGCGAGCTGAACTTTAGTTTCGGGGCTAAGAACCAAGCGTCCGCTCAATGCGGCCCGCTCTAATAACAACTCATCCCAATGTGCTGTCCCGTCCCAAAGGACCGACTTTAAAGCATACATGGCCTCTGGGTTGTATTGAGTGAGATGCGAGCACAAGGTGTGTAATTCCGACTCGAGATGTGAAGCTGTTTCAAAAACTTTGGTATACAAACCCTTAGATTCAGCCCATTGTGCAGATTTAAATTCGTGGGCGTCAATTGACAAAGCACTCAAGTTCGCCACGCCAATTTTACGCAGGACTGCCGGCGCAATGACAAAGGGGCCTATGCCAATGGTCAACTCACTTAATTTTATCGCCGCCGTATCTAAAGCCATGACGTAATCCGCTGCGGCAATTATCCCAACACCACCGCCTACAGCCTTACCTTGAACTCGCGCAATTATCATTTTTTTGCAACGTCTCATGGCATTTATAACCTGCGCAAATCCACTAAAAAATACTTGGCCTTGTTCCTCATTTTCTATAGCGATTAGCTCCTGAAAACTAGCCCCCGCACAAAACGTTCGATTTCCTCGACTGCGCAAAACCACCACGTTCACTTCAGGATCTTCCGATGCCCGATCAAGAGTAGCTACAAGCTCATCAAGCAGATGAGCAGGCAAACTATTATGCGCAGGATGATGGAATTCTATCGTCATTACCGCGTCTTGACACTGGCTAATCACATGGCCTTTGTCATTGTTTGACTCCTCCATTAGTTATAAGGTGTTGATAATTGAAACATTGATTAGACTGATGCAAGATACTAAAAATAGTGCCCTTGCCCTCTTGTTGGGATCTCAGCCGATTGACAAGTCTTATTACAGGTCGTATTTAACAACAAACATAATAATACGTGGGAGTACCAAGTATTGGCTCGTCGTATTAAACTGTTCGGTGAAACTATCCGTATTGGTCGCCTGATTATTGGTCAGGTTGGTCCCTTGAATCGAAAACTCCCAAGGGCTCTCCTCTTGCTGAAAGTATAGTGTACTATTGAGGAATGAATAATTATTTTGTACAGTTTTTTCCTGGTTACGGTAATCGTAAAAATCCCAATTCACAGTCCAATAAAAGGATTTTAGAAAATTAATATCTAGCGAAAAGTAAGGTCGCTCGGTAAAAAATAATTGATCCACACGACCATTGTTGTATTTATTTCTGGTCCAATTGTAACCAAGCTCAAAATTTGGCCAATTCTTAAAACTACTGCGTGCACTCAAACGATAATTTTGAGTCAGGCTCTTACTTTGCTGCAAGGCCTCGTTCACACGTGAAAAAAGTTCACTATAACTAACTGTACCACTGAGTCGATATTCAATTTTACTGATACGCTTACTCATGCGCCCTGAAGCTGCATAAATATGGTCAGGATTCTCTGGATCAAAATTTTCTGGCTGGGTGACCTGATTGATGGCGACTAAAGTCGTATTGTTTTTAATCCCTTTTGATCTTTTGGTGTAACTCAATGAACCATTGATGTTGGTGTAATTGAACAAATTATAACTGAAATAATTTAATCGAAAAGACTCTGATATAGCATTGCTCAGGTTTCGATTTCCGGCAAATAGACGATTGTAGTTATTAAATACATAGGCCTGAGCTAAGTTATTAATATCGGTGTATTCGGCTGTTTTGCTGTAATTAAAGCGTAGATTTTCGCTCTTTTTAATATCCCACAACGCAAAGAAATCCGGCAAGAGTAATACTTGATCCTGCTTGAGGGTATTTCCCTGCTGGGTATTGGATAATGCGTATTGATGTAAGGTCAAACCAGGCGAAAAAGTAAAATCACCACGCTTTATCTTATAGTGGACCCCAAGGAATAAGTCATTGAAATTATAATCGACCTGATTGATCAAAGAACTGGTGACCCCATCAATAGGGAGTGTTTGTTCAAGTAAAATCGAATTGCCATCGAAACCTTCAAAAATTTTGGAATTATATTGCTGGTTGCTCAGTGTTGCCCCCAGGGTAATATTAAGATGGCTAGTCTTGTTTAGAATTCGATAATAATCAATCTTTCCATCAATTTTATTGGTCTGAATTTCCTTATTTTGACTTAGGTCATAGCGCCCACCTTGTTGACTGACAGGTAAAATTCCTGCAAATGGCAACAAGTCGGTGATGGCATTATAGAACGGGTCTTCAGATTGAATCAAGTGCTGTATCTGGGCGGCGAAAATGTCATTGTCCGAGGCCGTATAATAGGCATTGACGTTTTGTTGTAATGAAACAGGGCGGTTCTCTTTACGCTCCTGTATCTCGTTTGTTTGATCGACAAAGGCCGAAAACGTATTGTCCTCTTGACGTTGGTCAGAAGCTTTGAGTAAAATATCATAATCGACTTGCAAGCTGGCATCAGGGGAGTACACACCGCTGAACTTAACCATCCCTAATTGATTATTCTGCTCGGATTGCACCTGGGTTTGTTCTGTGATTCCCGATAGAATAAATTGGTTGATGGTATTCGAGACAATTGAGGTGCTGTTTTCTGAAGCAATTCCGAATCCGCTCAAATCTAGGGTAGGACTAGCGGCATAGCTGAAGTTAGCGGCGGCGAACTTAGTGCC
>CBFIFD010000022.1:0-26784 GCA_965661835.1 Flavobacteriaceae bacterium
AAATACTGGTGTTTTGAACCGAAGCGACGCCCGAAAAACTGACCGAAAATTCCTGTGTATAGGTACACTCTATACTCTCCCCCTCATAGGTGATGGTATTGAATGCCTCAAGTCTGTAATTTCCTTCTTGTTCGATATCAATACTGCTTTCCTGAGACACCAAGAGTTCGTCAGAACCTTGTTCGCGGTACCATCGAAATCCATCAGCCGGCTCAGTCACCTCAACGGCATAAGGCAGCTCATTGTTACAAATCCCTACTTGCTCGGGAAAATCAATATCTGGGTAAAGAGACGTTAGTATTCCGGTGTCAGGATCATAATAAGGGCCACAGCCCAAAATTGTTGAGAACGACTCTTGAGCACACCCTAGCGCATCACCAGCCTCATTAAATGGGATTACAGTAACATAGTAGGTGTTGTTGGATTCAAAATTCAAAACAAAGGTGGAATTGTCGGTAAATACCCCACCATTGAGCACATCTGAACTAAAAGGCGAACTCCCAATATACAGGCGATAACCCAAAGCTCCGGGAACTGCTGTCCACTGCAACAAAGGTGAAAGGCCGATGTTGACCGCGCCATTGGGTGGGTAAATCAAACTGCTACAATCAGGTGGAGCACCCTGGCCCGCGGTCGTAAAACTAGATCCCTGGCATTGATCATTAACCCCTACGGTATTATAGGGGGTCACTTGGGCGTAGATCGTCGTGTCAAAAGGTAGGTCAGTGGCAGGGGTGTAACTAAACACATTACCCAGGTCAATGTCATTCAAGACCTCTACACCGCCCTGAGTCGTTCCCAAACTCAGGCGATATCCCGTGGCTTTGGGCGCATAATTCCAAGAGATGGAAGTCCCCACGTTAACGTTTGTGGCCCCTTGAGCAGGAGACCAAAGCTCAGTACATCCAGGAGGGGCCGAAATGACCTCGGTGGTAAATGCCTGACTCGGACAGATTATATTGTCTTGGTTAAAGAAAAATAAAGTCAACGTAACATATACTGTTGTATTTTCAGGTAGGCCTTGAGGTGGAATAAAACTCGTGTCGTTCCCTACTTGCTGCTCGTTTACTATATCGGTATCTCCGGGGCTCGTGCCCACAGAGATAATATAGCCAGTTACCCCAGCGACAGGCTCCCAACTAATACTGGTCTCAACAGGAACATTGGTTGCGCCCTCAATCGGATTAAGCAAGGCGGGGCAATCTTGACTCCAGATAGCGGAGGCAAAAAAAAACAGACTTATCGTTAACAAGCGTGACCGAATCTTCATAGCATTGAGCCCTGGAATAATGTGTGCTCCAAGCTCAGTGCTAAAGATACGTCTTTAAATAAATCCTTATCACACTTCATAGCCAAGTCAATGAATTGTTAGTGTACCTTTGTCGAGCGCAATGAAAGACCTTTCCTTCAAACATATACAGTCCATCGCACTGCCTGCCATAGTATCAGGAATCACCGAGCCGATCCTCTCAGCCACAGACGCAGCAGTGGTTGGCAACATTCCCGTTAACGCCACAGAGGCATTAGCAGCCGTAGGTGTCGTGGGCGCATTGCTCTCCACATTGATTTGGGTTCTAGCACAAACCCGCAGTGCCATTGCAACCATAGTCGCACAAAACCTCGGGGCGGGCAAAGTCAAAGAGCTCTCTGGTTTTCCAGGGCAAGCTATTCTGTTTAATGTAGGCCTTGGGATCATTGTCCTGCTGATTACGTCTGTATTTGTCGAAGAAATTTTTGGTATGCTCAATGCGAGTGGGGTGGTTTTAGATTACAGTCTTCGCTATTATAATATCCGGGTATGGGGCTTCCCATTTACCTTATTTGTCTTTGGTGTTTTTGGTGTTTTTCGAGGGCTTCAAAATACAATTTACCCCATGATTGTCGCTAGTTCAGGAGCGGTGATCAATATCGTTTTAGATTTTGTATTTGTATTTGGTCTGGGGCCCATTCCGGCCATGGGTATTGAGGGTGCGGCTTGGGCCAGTCTAATCGCCCAAATTCTAATGGCTATAGCGGTCCTAATCCTATTTCTTTCCAAAACATCACTCAGTCTAAATCTTGGCCGCGGGTTCCATTTTGAAATCAGCCGTCTGCTGAGTATGACCTGGCATCTCATTTGGCGTTCTTTGGCCTTGAATGCCGTATTGATTTTGGCCGTGCGTGAAGCTAATGCCATTAGTCCTCAGGCTATGGCCGCTCATACCATCGCCATTAACATATGGCTATTTTCCGCCTTTTTCATCGATGGTTTTGGCGCTGCTGGCAATTTAATCGGCGGAAAATTATTAGGTGCTAAACGCTATTATGATCTTTGGGTTTTGACCAAAAAAGTCAATGGATATAATTTAATCGTGGCGGCATTACTCATGATTATAGGCGGGCTAACCTATGTCCCTTTGGGTCGACTTTTTGTACAAGATCCTCAGGTGCTCCCATTGTTTTACAGCGTATTTTTCTTGTTGGTGCTCATACAACCATTTAATGCTCTGGCGTTTTCTTTAGATGCTATTTTCAAGGGGCTGGGTGAAATGGCATTTTTGCGCAATTCACTATTTCTCGCCGCTATTTTTGGCTTTGGGCCGTTTATCATAGCCGCCCACTACTGCGGTTGGGGACTCAAAGGAATCTGGTGGGCCCTTTTGGCATGGCTTATATGTCGTGCCCTAGTTCTTATCTTAAAATTTAAGAACGATTATTACCCGCTTGCGATTCAAGAGCAAAATAACACTAGCCAATAGACACCACACTACGTGTAGCATCGACAATGGGTTGTAGACCAAAAACTCCTATCTTTGACCTCATGGATGAAATACGCATAACCAAACTTTTTTCTTTTGAAACCGGGCACGCTCTGTACGGTTATGATGGAAAATGTCGCAATGTACACGGCCACAGTTATAAACTTTCTGTAACGGTCATTGGTCAACCGATCAACGACCCTAATCATGTTAAGTTTGGTATGGTTATCGACTTTTCTGACCTGAAAAAAATTGTACAAGAAGAAATAGTTTCGGTCTTTGACCATGCCACGGTATTCAATAAAAATACCCCTCATGTGGAACTGGCTCGTGAACTACAGCAGCGCGGTCACAATGTGCTCTTAGTAGACTATCAGCCCACAAGCGAAATGATGGTCTTTGATTTTGCAAAAAAAATAAGCCCGAGGCTCCCTCAAGGAGTGCGCCTTCATTCGTTACGTCTTCAAGAAACAGAAAGCAGTTATGCCGAGTGGCATGCTGATGCATAAACCACAGTATTTGCCAGAGAAATCCATACATATCAAGGTTCCCCAAGGCAAGAAAGTTTACTTTTCTAGCGACAATCACCTTGGTGCGCCCACCAGTGAGCAGAGTAGGCCACGTGAACAGCGTTTTGTTGCTTGGCTTGATGAGATAAAATCTGATGCTGCCGCAATTTTTCTGCTCGGCGACTTATTTGATTTTTGGTTTGAATACCGAACAGTTGTGCCTAAAGGCTTTGTCCGGGTATTGGGAAAACTCGCCGAAATCAGTGACTCAGGCATCCCAATTTATTTTTTTGTAGGGAACCACGACCTTTGGATGAAGGACTATTTCAAAACCGAGCTCGGCATTCCTGTTTTTCACCAGCCTCAAAACTTTCGTATTGGAGACCATAGCTTTTTTATAGGCCATGGCGACGGTAAAGGCCCGGGAGACAAGGGATATAAGCGTATGAAAAAAGTATTCACTAACCCTTTTTTCCAATGGCTATTCCGCTGGATTCACCCAGACATAGGCGTCAAAATTGCGCAGTATTTCTCGGTTAAAAACAAACTGATCTCCGGCGACGAGGATCGCGGATTTTTAGGGGATGGACACGAATGGCTCGCCCAGTATGCCAAACGAAAATTAGAAAAAACCCATTACGATTATTTCGTGTTTGGGCACCGGCACCTGCCCATGACCATCGAATTAGGTGGTGGATCGACCTATGTCAATTTAGGAGACTGGATTACTCATTACACTTATGCGGCTTACGACGGCCAGGCGCTCAAACTTTTACATCCTTAACCAGCAGTTGTAAGCTTGTTTGACCCTGCCAGTGATTTTCATCGATCACGTAAGCGAGGTCGCACCGCCCTTGATTCTTTACTGCTTCAACCAAATCTCCATAACCAAAGGCAATCCCTGAAATGTTAGGCCCGCCCTCCTCATGAACCACCAAGCGCAAGTGATTTAACTCAGCACCTACGGCCTTGGTATATGGCGCGACATGAACCTGTTTTGTGGCAAAAACAGGTCGTGGGTTTTCAGGGCCAAACGGCGCCATTTGGGATAGAATCCTGTAGAGTTTTGGGGTGATTTCGTTCAGTGGTAATGGCAATTCAATGGTAATTTGAGGTTGTTTTTGTTCTGGCGTGATGGTTCGAGCGACCTCTTGATTGAACGCATTTTTAAAGTTTTCAAATTGCTCAGGGTCTAAAGTCAAACCTGCAGCGTATTTGTGGCCTCCAAATTGTAACATAAAGTCACTACAGGCTTCTAATGCGCGGTATACAT
The DNA here is from genome assembly GCA_965661835.1 of Flavobacteriaceae bacterium. Taxonomy (GTDB): domain Bacteria; phylum Bacteroidota; class Bacteroidia; order Flavobacteriales; family Flavobacteriaceae; genus BACL21. Next base: position 4,521 of record CBFIFD010000022.1, read on the forward strand.
CAAACCCTTTAACTGAGCGCACTGAGGCTGCCAAATGATCCCCGCTTTTGGTAAACACGACCGTAGGGCGATAATACGTTTCTGTGAGTCGCGACGCCACGATACCAACGACGCCTTTGTGCCACTCCGGGCTATAGACTACAGTCGCGGCGGCATCTTGTTCGCCCTGTTCCTTAATTTGGTCTAAAGCGAGCTGAGTAATTTCTTGATCAAGGCTCCGGCGTTCTAAGTTATACGCCTCAATCACTTGGGCCATCGCCTCAGCTTCTGAGAAAGATTCTGCCAGCAAAAGGTCAACAGCGTGTACGCCATGCTTTATACGGCCTGCAGCATTAATGCGTGGCGCAGCAACAAATACCAAATCGCGAATACGATAGGGCTTGGCCTTGGCACTTGATAAAAGCGCGGCCAATCCGGGTCGTGGATCTTTATTGACTTGTTGTAAGCCTAGAAAAGCGAGGGTTCTATTTTCGCCAGTTATCGGTACAATGTCCGCGGCAATAGCCGTGACGACCAGATCCAAAAAACTTACCAGTTCCATTGCTGTTTTGCCATTGCTTTGATTCAGGGCCTGTGTAAGTTTAAATCCGACCCCACAGCCGCATAACTCTTTGTAGGGGTAACCACAGTCTGGTCTTTTTGGGTCCAAAACCGCAACGGCATCAGGCCAAGTCTCCCCCGGCAAATGATGATCACAAATAATGAAGTCTATCCCTTGCTTCTTGGCATAATCGACTTGTTGATGCGCCTTGATGCCACAGTCCAAAGCAATAATTAACCCAATGCCTTTTTGTTTGGCTAAATCAATGCCTCGTTTTGAGAGGCCATACCCCTCTTGGTAACGATCGGGAATATACGGTGTGATCGGCACATTGTGTTGCTTTAAATAAGCCGTCATGAGTGCAACCGAAGTAGTTCCATCAACATCGTAATCACCAAAGATCATAAGGGGTCTCCCCGCCTCAATTTCTTGTTGAATTCGCGTTACTGCGCGATCCATATCTTTCATTAAAAATGGATCGTGCAATTGGGTCCAATCCGGGCGGAAAAACGCTTTAGCCTCGTCAAAACTCTCCACCCCGCGCTGAACCAATAACTTTGCTACCGCCTTGGGCACCTGTAACTCACGCGCTAACCGCTGGATAATTTCAGCCTCTGGCTCAGGTTTAAATTGCCATCGTTTTTCAGTCATTCAAAATGTTGATTATTCAAGAATTAGTTGGTTGATTTAGACGCTGTCAGTGGTCTGCTTGTCTTTGGCCTTTTGCTTACTTAATCCCCCGAGGACCAACACAAATTCTCCGCGCGGATTCTGCGCTGTGAAATGGTCCAAAACGGATTGGCACGTCCCGCGGATAGTCTCTTCGTGCAGCTTGCTTATTTCTCGAGACACAGACAATGGACGCTGTACTCCAAAGGTCTCACAAAAGTTGGCTAGAGTCTTGAGGAGTTTATGGGGGGATTCGTAAAATACCATTGTCCGGGTCTCCTCAGCAAGCTGGCTCAAGCGCGTTTGACGCCCTTTTTTGACCGGCAGAAAACCTTCAAACATAAATCGATCACACGGCAAACCGCTAACGACCAAAGCCGGAGCTAAGGCTGTTGCCCCAGGCAAACATTCCACGGACACATTTTTTTCTAGTGCTGCGCGGACTAATAAAAATCCTGGATCACTGATTGCGGGGGTTCCCGCATCGCTAATTACTGCGACAGAGGCCCCTGATTCGAGTTGGCTTAAAACCCCTTGCAATACCTTATGCTCGTTATGCATATGATAACTCTTCATCGGAGTTTTAATATCAAAATGCTGGCATAATTTGGCGCTGGTTCTCGTGTCTTCCGCCAAAATTAAATCCACCTGCTCGAGCACAGCAACACCCCGAAAGGTCATGTCTTGTAAATTACCTATTGGTGTAGGCACTAAATAAAGCTTACCGGCCATAGTGCTTAGATTAGGCGTTAAATCTCTGTTGAATAAGACGCATTAATCGCTCAGCGACAGCTTCCTTTCCTTCCCAATCACCGTACTCTGGCTGGACTTGATTGGTCAAAAAGTCTTGTGCCTCGTCAAAAGACTCAAAGGTGTTTATTTGCGATAACACTCGATTAAACCCTTCTACATCACCCAGAAACAAATGTTGCACAAAGGCGGTCCGATCGTTGAGCCCTACACTGACTTGGCTCCACTGGTCATTGACCGACTTCGGTTTTTCTGTCTTGGAATTGAGATCCGAAGGAGGTGGTTTAGAGACAGGCTCAAATTCTATGTCTTCCTGATAATGAGACAAGGCCTCTTGTGCTTCTTGGCTGCCATCAGTCATGCGCTCAAGTAAGTTGTCTACTTGCTCAGACTCAGGGGTCATTTGAGCGACAATATCTTTTATTTTCTCGGTCGAAGGCTCAAAAATAGGCGACTCTTCAGCGGCGCTCCGCGACTCATGACTCAGCGCTTGGGCTGCGGTTAATTCGTGACGCGCTACAACCAAAGCCTCGTAAAGCACCCGTGTATGATCTTTTAGGTTGTCGAGGGCAATCAAGAGTTCTCCTCGCGATTTTGCGTCATGAGAGTGGTCCAGCTCGAATTCCAAGTCACTTATGTCGCGAGCAATCTCAAGGAGTTTCTGATAGTTTGATTCAATCATTCTTTTTGGCTAAGCGGGTCGCACTCTATTTTGTTTTGTTAAATTTACACATCCTATAACGAAACGTCAAAGAAATCCATTTTATTCTAATGCGCATTATATGTTTCTAGAACAAGCTCCCAATAACGATGCTTCTTGTGGATGGATTGAGGTCATCTGCGGGTCTATGTTTTCTGGTAAAACTGAAGAGTTAATCCGTCGCCTCAAGCGTGCCGAACTTGCCCAACAAAAAGTGGGAGTGTTCAAGCCTGAATTGGATCGTCGGTATGCAAACAATAACGTGGTTTCCCACGACAGTAATGAGCTCAAGGCCATGGCCGTCAGCAATGCGAGAGAGCTTTTGACTCGTGCAAAGGGTTGTGAGGTCGTCGGTCTCGATGAAGCTCAATTTTTTGATCAAGACATCGTTGAGGTGTGCAAAACCCTAGCCAATAGTGGGATTCGCGTGATTATCGCGGGGTTAGATATGGACTTTAAAGGCGTTCCTTTTGGCCCAATGCCAGCGCTCATGGCCACTGCAGAATACGTTACAAAGGTTCACGCCATATGCAGCAAGACAGGGCATCTTGCACAATACAGCTACAGGCTGGACCCAAATGATGATCTCGTTTTACTTGGCGAGACTCAAGAATATCAAGCACTGAGCAGAGCGGCATTTGTAGAAGCCATGCAAGAGCGAAAAAATAAAAGTGACCAGGCGGCCACTGGTCCTTCAGATTCAGCCAGTGCCTAATCTAATATGGTAGCAGAAACGACCTTATTTATCGACCTGAAGGCTCTAGCGCACAACTACCGAGTCTTGAGGCAAAAACTCCACAAAGACACTAAGTTTCTTGCGGTGATTAAAGCCGGGGCCTATGGTCACGCCCCTGGGCCTTTGGCAAAAAAACTCGTTGCGCTCGGGGTAGATTATTTTGGAGTCGCCTATGCTGTTGAAGGAGCAGAATTAAGATCAGCCCAGGTGGATACCCCAATTTTATTGCTCCATCCTATGGCCGCCCACTTTGAGCAAATTCTCCAGAACAAACTTGAGCCTAGCCTTTATAGTGTGGCTTTGATCCGCCAATGGATTGCCTTTTTAGAGTCTAAAAACATTGTGGATTACCCGGTTCACTTAAAATTTAACTCCGGGCTGAATCGCTTGGGGGTGTCCCCAGAGGATTTACCAGAGATAATCGCTTTACTTCAGAACTCCAAAGCTCTTAAACTCCTTTCGGCATTTTCGCATTTAGGGGCAAGTGATGACTTGCAGGCTGAAGAATTTACCCAAAATCAGATCGCCCAATACCAGCATTTTTACAATACCCTGGTCGACAGGATGCAGACGTATAATCCTGATTTTAATCGCCCTTGGCAACATCTGTGTAATACTTCCGGGGTGCTTAATTATCCCGAGGCACAATACGATATGGTCCGTTGTGGTATAGGTCTATACGGTTATGGCAATGACCCAAAGCACGATCAGTTGCTCAAACCAGTAGCGCAACTCAAAGCCCCAATACTTCAAATTCACCAAGTGGCTCCAGGACAAAGCGTGGGTTATAATCACGGCTTTATTGCTGAAAAACCTACCGTTGTGGCGAGCCTTCCACTGGGTCATGCAGATGGACTGCACAGAATTTTTGGACAACAAAAAGGATTTGTTTGGATTAATAATCAGCGCGCGGAGATTATCGGTAATGTCTGTATGGACATGCTTATGGTGGATGTCACCCAAATTCAATGTAACCCTGGAGACACGGCTATTATTTTTGACCAAGAGCACGGGGCCCAAGATTTAGCTCAGACTGCAGGAACCATTTCTTACGAACTCCTTACGGGGCTTTCCAAAAGAATTCGACGAGAGATCATTTCTTAGGGGAATCATGTAATTTAGGGTCAGCCCCATTCCAATTAAGGCCCAAGGCTATATCTTAATTTTCAACCCGTAAAATCGTGAAGCGTAATGTTTATGGCCAAGCTTAAGCTAAATTTATTAACTTTAAATACCTTTTCCCATTTATTATGCTCAAAGAGTTCAAAGAATTTATCATGACGGGCAATGTTATTGAATTGTCTGTAGCGGTTATTTTGGCCGGTGCCGTAGGCGGTGTGGTCAAAGGATTTACCGAGTATATTATGATGCCCTTAGTAGGACAATTTACCGGAGGGATGGATTTTTCTGGTTTCAAATTGGTCTTGTCTCCTGCTGTTTATGACGAAAAAGGGGTACTACTCACTGCAGAAAATGCCATTTTATACGGAACTTGGATTAACAGCATTATCAACCTTTTGATTGTCGGTTTTATTCTCTTTTTGGTGATTAAAAGCTATCGCAAATTAGAGCGAAAAAAAGAGGCCGCGCCACCACCGCCTCCTTCAGGACCGACAGAGATAGAGTTGCTTCAAGAAATACGCGATGCTTTGAAAAAATAGTGTACCGCTACACTGCTTATTTCTAACCAAACCCCTGGTCGAGCCCAGGGGTATTTTTTTGGCAATTTCCCAAAAACCTCGGTCTTTAATCTTATTTTTGAAACGCTAAATACGCCTTATGAAAGTTGCTGTTGTCGGTGTTACGGGTATGGTTGGTCAAATCATGCTGCAAATTTTAGAGACTCGGGCTTTTCCGGTTTCTGAGCTGATTCCTGTCGCGAGTAAGGCCTCAAAAGGCAAAAAAATCATCTTTAAAGGCCAGGAGCACCCAGTAATTGGCCTTGATGAGGCCTTAGACCTCCGGCCCGAAATCGCTCTATTTTCTGCAGGGGGTTCAGTTTCCGAGAAGTGGGCTCCAAAATTTGCCGCCAGAGGCTGTAAGGTAATCGACAACTCGTCATTCTGGCGGATGCACCCAGAAATCAAACTCGTCGTACCTGAGATTAATGCACATGTTCTAAGCGCCGCAGATAAGATTATCGCCAATCCAAACTGCTCAACCATACAACTGGTTATGGTTTTAGCTCCGCTTCATAAAAAATACAGTCTTAAGCGTGCTCTTGTGTCTACGTACCAATCGGTCTCCGGGACCGGACAGAAGGCTGTGCGTCAGCTCAGTGATGAATTAAATGGAATCCAAGGGGCCAAGGTGTATCCCCATCCCATTCATAAAAACGCCCTACCCCATTGTGATGAGTTTTTAGAGAGCGGTTACACCAAAGAAGAAATGAAGCTAGCCACAGAACCACAAAAAATATTGGGAGACCACAGCTTTAATATTAGTGCTACGGCCGTGCGCATTCCAACTGAGGGTGGACATAGTGAGTCGGTTAACTTGAGTTTTGAACGCGATTTTGAGTTGGATGAAATTCGCGAGGTCCTCGCCAATACCCCTGGTGTTGTCCTTGAAGATGATCCCACAAACAATCGTTATCCAATGCCTGTTCATGCCCATGGAAAAGATGAGGTTTTCGTCGGGCGCTTGCGCCGCGACCTCAGTGCACCCAATAGCTTAAATCTTTGGATTGTCGCCGATAATTTGCGCAAAGGTGCTGCAACTAATGCCGTTCAAATTGCTGAGTATTTGGTGGAGAACCATCTTATTTCGTGAGATTTTGACCCCGGCTGTATTTACTCATTAGCACGCACAAATGCGCGACAAATAAGTCCAGGGTTTTTAATGAACTTTTTTAGTACTTTAGCCTTTCTATGGAATCCGCGAAAAAAACATACACCTCAAGTATAAGAAATGTTGGGCGTTATCTTGCGACAGCACTGCTTATGAGTGTGCTTTTGAGTTGTAGTGACGATGACCAGGGCTATACCCCGTTGAACATTAACACTGTTTCCGATGAGGGAGAAGTTTTTCAAAATGCCGTTTTAACCCTAGATATACTCGAAAACGACACCAATGTTCCTATTGACGGGATCATCCTATTAGATACTCCAAGTAAAGGGACCGCAAGTATTACCGCACACAACAACTTAGGTGAAGCACAACTTACCTACACGCCAAATCAGGGAGCATTGGGCGAAGATAGCTTTACCTACAGCGTTTGTGATGAACTGGGTAATCAGTGCAGTAATGCCTTGATCACCATTAATATTCTACCTGTGACCCCTGTGACATTAGACTTATCTCTTGTCCCATATCCTAAGCTGTCCGACTATAACTTTTTTGAAGGGCCAATGGCGGCTCAGGACCCGTCTTATGGCGTGCTTCCTTATAAGCCAATCAGCAGCTTGTTTAGTGATTATGCTAAAAAGAAACGATTTGTTTGGATGCCCGAGGGAAGCAGTGCTTCTTATGTGAGTGATGATGTCCTGTTGGACTTTCCTGTGGGCGCAGTGCTGATCAAAACCTTTTATTACGACAATGTGCTTCCCGATTTAACCACACAAATAGTTGAGACACGCCTTTTGATACGAAAAGAAGAAGGTTGGGTCTTTGCGGACTACATTTGGGATCAAGAGCAGCAAGAGGCGCTACTCGATGTTGATGGTTACGGAGCCAATGTTCCTATTGAGTGGGTAGAAAATGGACAAACCAATTTTGTTAATTACCGCGTTCCCTCAACCAGTCAATGCTACACCTGTCATAAATCCTATCAGGAAGAAACCCCGATTGGGCCAAAACCACAAAACCTCAATGGCCTTTTAAATTTTGCTGATGAAACGGCAAACCAGCTACAGAAATGGACTGACGTAGGATACCTTGAGGCAGGTTACCCAAGTCAAATTAACACCGTCGTTGACTGGGCTGATGACACTCAAGATCTCGAAATGCGGGTGCGCTCTTATTTTGATATGAATTGTGCTAATTGTCATAGCGACAGTGGTCATTGTGATTACCGCGCTCTGCGCATGACGTTCTCGAGCAGCGTGGATCTAGCTAATCTCGGGGTATGTATCGACCCTGATACCCCTATTCCTGGTTATGAAAGCGCCAAAATTATTGAGCCTGGTAATGCCCAAGGGTCTGTGCTGTTCTTCAGATTACATACCACAGAAGAAGAATACCGAATGCCATTGCTTGGCCGGAGTTTACGACATGACGAATCCCTTGAATTTATTGAGCAATGGATTCAAAACTTAACAACCGTTTGTGATTAAACATACTTTAAATTTACTTTTTATGAAATCAATTCTAACTCTTGTGACCATCCTAGCCTCGAGCGCTACAGTATTAGGTCAAGTTTCTTTCACCCCAGAATTCATTGACACGAACCGATCCGATCGCGCTGTTGTGGACATGAATGGTGATTTTTTGGACGATGTTGTATCTGTAGCGATGTCTTCCGTCCAAGTTTTTTATCAAAATGCTGATGGCACATTTGAGGAAGAGATCATTTTTACTTCACCCGCAGACAATATGCCCTCATGGAGTCTCGCCGCGGCAGATTACGACGGTAATGGCTACACCGATTTGCTCTACGGAGGGGGTAACGGAGTAACAATCATGCGTGCCAATAATGCTGGAGATGGTTTTCAAGAAATTTCATTTCCACAATATGTATTTTCACAACGCTCTAATTTTATCGACATTAATAATGACGGACACCTAGACGCTTTTGTGTGTCATGATGTTGAGCCCAATGTCTACTACATTAACGATGGCGAAGGAAACCTCACCTACTATCAGGGTGGGATTGGAGACTATCCCTCAGGCGGGCACTATGGTTCTGTCTGGATTGACTACGACAATGATGGAGATTTAGATATGTTTAATGCCAAATGCGGTGGTGAGCCAGCGCGGCGTGAGGATGAACTCCACCAAAATGATGGGTTTGGAAACTTTACCGAGGTAGCTGATGCTGCCGGCCTTCTTGATCCAATGCAAACGTGGTCTTCAGCTTGGGGTGATTACGACAATGATGGAGATTTGGACGTTTTTGTGGGTAACAGTACCGACCCTTTTGCCCATAAGCTAATGACCAATAATGCAGATGGAACATTTAGTGATATTTCGGCGACCTCAGGGGTACAAGATTTAGAAGCTACTGGTATTGAAAACTGTACCTATGACTTCAATAACGATGGATTTCTCGATATCGCGTCTAATGGAAATATCTTCTTGAATAATGGTGATATGACCTTTACTCTATACAACAATGTATTGCCGAGCAACAATGGAAGTTTCGGAGATCTTAATAACGATGGATTTGTAGATTCTTTTACCGGAAGTACCTTGCATATAAACGACGCCAATGACAACAATTATCTCACTATTAATACCGTGGGTGTAGAAAGCAATCGCAATGGAATTGGTGCGCGCATAACAGTGACGTCTCAACTCGGAAATCAGATTCGTGAGGTGCGTAGCGGCGAAGGCTTCAGATATATGAGTACCTTAAATACTCATTTTGGCCTAGGTCAGGATACAGAAATCACGACAATTACCGTACAATGGCCCTCGGGAATTGTGGACACCCTAGAGGATGTTGCTGTAAATCAAACTTTGGTTATTGTCGAAGGATCAACCATTTTAAGTGTGGGGGACAAAGATCCATTATCCCTTGTTTTAACACCCAACCCAGTACGTAACCAACTGATGGTTAGTAGTGCCCAAAGTATTGAAGGCGCGCTTTACGATGTTTTTGACATGCAAGGCAAAGTAGTCGCACAAGGAGTTTTGTCTAGCGGTCGCATTGACGTAGGAGCCCTAGCTCAAGGAAATTATGTGCTGAGACTGACTCAATCTAGTGGAGTCCGAAGTCAAAAATTTATCAAACGATAAACACGGGTTAAGTACGATCCTTCCAATAAAAACCGCCCTCCAGGCGGTTTTTTAATGCTCAATTTTGGACCGGCCACCAAGGCGTATGAGACAAAAATTCCGTATTTTCCACCCTCAAAAGAGAACTAAATGAGACATCTAATTCTTCTTTCTGTAATATTACTTGCAATGAGCTGCAACAACCCTCAAAATCCTCAATTCTCGCCACTTAATTATCCCGAGACCAAAAAGGTAGACACAGTAGATCAGTACTTTGATACTCAAGTTGCCGATCCCTATCGCTGGCTCGAAGACGATCGCAGCGAAGAAACCGGTGCGTGGGTGGCAGCCCAAAATAAAGTAACGTTTGATCATTTAGATGAGATCCCCTTTCGTGACAAACTAAAATCAAGGCTCACAGAATTGTGGAATTACGAAAAAGTATCCGCTCCATTCAAAAGAGGGGCCTACAGTTACTTTTATAAAAACAACGGGCTTCAAAACCAATATGTGCTTTATCGCTATAAAACTGATGGCGACGCTCAAGACGCAGAAATCTTTTTGGATCCCAATACGTTTAAAGAAGATGGGACGATTTCTTTAGGAGGGGTGAGTTTTTCAAAGAACGGTGGGTACGCCGCTTACAGTATATCCGAAGGAGGCAGCGACTGGCGTAAGGTTTTAGTCATGGATACGGAGCGTATGGTTTTGGTCGGAGACACCTTAAAGGATGTCAAATTTAGTGGGCTTTCTTGGCGGGGCAATGATGGCTTTTATTATTCGAGTTACGACAAACCCAAAGGGAGTGAGCTCTCTGATAAAACTGATCGCCATAAACTCTATTATCACAAGCTTGGAACACCTCAAAAAGAAGACGTGTTGGTTTTTGGCGGTGATCCAGAAGAAAAATATAGGTATGTCGGCGGTGGAGTTACCGAAGACCAGCGTTATTTAGTGGTCAGTGCGAGCAACGCTACCTCTGGAAACAAGTTATATATCATGGATTTTGAGCAGCCGAAGCTTGGGTTTATTACCGTTGTCGGTGACAGCAATAGTGACACCTCTGTTATTGATACCGAGGGCACGACACTTTATTTAAGTACTAACCTCAACGCGCCGAACAAACGCGTCGTAACAACAGATCTATCATCACCCACATCTGATAACTGGCAAGATATAATCCCTGAACAAGAACATGTTTTATCCATAAGTACGGCCGGGGGCTATCTGTTTGCAGAGTATATGGTCGACGCCATTTCACAGGTCTTTCAGTACGATTACAGTGGAACGCAAATACGGCAAATTAATCTGCCCGGACCAGGAAGTGCCGGTGGATTTGGCGCCAAAAAAGAAGAAACCGAGCTCTTCTATTCGTTCACTAATTACACGACGCCTGGGAGTGTCTACAAAATGGATATCGCCTCTGGAGTATCGGAGTTATTTATTAGCCCTGCCATTGACTTTAATTCAGAGGACTACACAAGTGAGCAAGTCTTTTATCAGTCCAAAGACGGAACCCAGGTGCCGATGATCATTACTTATAAAAAAGGGGTCAAGCGTAACGGCAAAAACCCCACGATTCTCTACGGCTATGGAGGGTTCAACATCAGCCTCACCCCTTCTTTTAGTATCGTAAATGCCGTTTGGCTTGAACAAGGTGGTATTTATGCCGTTCCCAATATTCGTGGTGGTGGTGAATACGGAAAAACCTGGCACAAGGCTGGAACTCAAATGCAAAAACAAAACGTTTTCGATGACTTTATTGCCGCGGCAGAATACCTCATCGACAATGACTACACGAGCAGTGATTATTTGGCTATACGAGGGGGCTCAAACGGTGGATTACTCGTAGGCGCAGTCATGACCCAAAGACCTGATTTAATGAGTGTGGCTCTTCCCGCAGTTGGTGTTTTAGACATGTTGCGTTACCATACGTTTACCGCTGGAGCTGGCTGGGGCTATGATTACGGAACAGCCCAGGACAGTCCAGAAATGTTTGAATACCTACTGGGCTATTCCCCGGTACACAATGTAAGGCCCGGAGTATCTTATCCCGCCACTATGGTCACGACTGGTGACCACGACGACCGCGTCGTCCCTGCACACAGTTTTAAATTTGCCGCGGAACTTCAAGACAAACATAGCGGGGCAGCCCCTGTTTTAATTCGTATTGAAACTGATGCGGGACACGGCGCCGGTACCCCGGTAAGCAAAACCATCGAACAATACTCTGATATATTTGGCTTTACCCTATTTCATATGGGATATAAAGTCTTGCCAGAAGATGTAGGTGATAATTTAAAAACCTAATTCTATTGGCCAAAAATAAAGGACTTGATGTCGCTATTGAGTATTTTGCCTACCATGAGGAGGCCATTCTTCGAGAAGTTAATTTTTCTCTGGACCAAGGGACACATCTGGCGATTTTAGGCGAAAGTGGTGGTGGTAAATCAACTCTTCTGCACTTAATTTATGGCCTTCTTACTTTAGATAAGGGACATATTCGATGGTTGGGCAAAGACATTGCTGGACCTGAATCTGTGCTGATCCCCGGTGCACCATTTATGAAACTCGTCGATCAGGAATTTACCCTGATGCCAATGACTACCGTAGGCGACAATATTGCTACTGATTTACCGCGCGTTGATTTGAGCGCCAATTCAAAACGCGTTAATGAGCTCCTAGAAGTAGTGGGGCTTTCAGCATTTAAGTCTACTACCGTGCGCTTATTAAGCGGCGGTCAAAAGCAGCGCGTCGCCTTGGCCAAAGCTTTGGCGACGAAGCCCGAAATATTACTACTCGATGAACCATTTAGCCAGATTGACTTGCCGCGCCGCGCCGCACTTCGCCAAAGACTATTCAACTATCTTAAACGCAAGGGTATTACTGTGCTTACGGCAACTCATGATGCCTATGAAGCGCTGAGCTATGCCAATCACATCGCAGTGTTAGGAAAACAAACCCTACTTCGTTTTGACCCGCCAAAAACCCTTTTTCAATCACTTAATGACCCATATCTCGCTGGATTTTTCGGAGCATTTTCAATTATTCCCAAAGATATTTTGGGACCTAGCGCCCTTTATCTTTTACCGCACCAACTCAAGCTAACCAGTGCCAAAACTCCGTTCTTGGTTGAAGTGCAAAGCGCGGTTTTTCAAGGCACTCATTACCTTATTTCAGCTAATTTCAATGGAAACCCCGTGTACTTTAATTACCATAAGCCCCTTAGAACGGGCAGGCGTTGCCATTTGGCGTTGTTGAATAATATCGCTTAATTTGGGCTTGTGAAGCCATCCTTTATGCCTCGATTTACTCTATTTGTAGGACTCTTTTTATTTGCTCTTTGGCCGTGTGACAGCCAAGAGCTCCCTCCCATTATCAATTACACCTCTGATGTGTATGGGGCCAACAATCAAAATTGGATGCTTAGCCAAGGCCCAAATCAAGAGATTTATGCGGCCAACAATGACGGTTTGTTGCGTTTCAACGGGAGCAGGTGGACCTTGTTTCCTACACCGAATCAAAGTGTAATGCGCTCAGTTAATACTATTGGCGATCGTATTTACACGGGGTTTTATATGGATTTTGGTTATTGGTTGGCTGATACTAAAGGAGGTCTATCGTATACCTCGTTAATGAAGCAACAGGCCATAGAGCCAATTGAAGACGAACAGTTTTGGCACATCTTCACCTTTGATAAATGGCTTGTGGTACAGTCTCTTCAGCGTTTAATTATGTTAGATTTGGCCACGAGCAACACTGTAATTGTAGCTGCTGAAGGCACCCTATCCAAAGCGTTTGTTGTCAATGGAACACTCTACTTCCAAGATATAGGTCATGGATTATACACCGTACAAAATGGTCAAAAGCAAATAGTTAGTCGCGCTGAACTCGTAACCAATAGCCGTTTAATCGGTGCTGCGTTGATTCAGGGACAGAGCGTATTTGTCCATGAAGACAAAGGGCTATTTGTCCTAAAAGACAATCGCTTAGAGCCGTGGTCTTACACACTCAACAAAACCTTGAGCGAGTTTGAATGTTATAGTTTGACAACCACCAAGAGCGGTCGTTTAATTCTGGGGACCATTGCCGACGGTCTCATTGCTTTAGACGAGTCTAATCAAAGCATCGACTTTCATTTTACCCGAAGCAATGGTATTATAAACAATACTGTACTTAGTCTTTTTGAAGATGCTCAGTCCAACATATGGGCCGGACTAGATAACGGGATTGCGTGTCTTAGTGCCGCCTCCAACATTCGTCCATATGTCGTCCAAAATGGTCAACTGGGTACAACATATGCCTCGGCTATTTTTGACGGAACCCTCTATCTAGGAACAAATCAGGGATTATTTTACAAGCCAATTGATCAGCAGATTCCATTTAGGAAAATTCCGGGAACCGCTGGTCAAGTTTGGAATTTAGTCTCTCTGGGCAATACTCTATTTTGTGGACACAATGCAGGAACCTTTGTGGTCAACGGCAGTCAGGTCCGCAAAATCTCTAACATCCCAGGTGCTTGGGATATTAAACCCGTTAATAAACGTGAGGACTTATTAATTCAAGGCAATTACGACGGTTTCTATCTCCTACGCAAAAACGCCGAGGGACGCTGGAATTTAGACCATAAGATTGAGGGGTTTGACTACTCTGCAAAGCACTTTGAAGTTACGAACACCAATGATATTATCGTAAGTCATGAATATAAAGGAGTCTTTAGGCTGACCCTAGACAAAGACTTTAACAATATCCGAGCATTTACATTGATCGACGAGCTAAAAAAGGGGCTTCACTCAGATTTAGAAACCTATCAAGGCTCTTTATATTACGCTTCAGAGCACGGGGTTTATCAAATGTCCGATCAATCGCAGGAGTTCATTAAAGATCAAAAGCTCAGTAGTTTATTGGAGAATCACAACTACGCCACTGGCCGTATGATTGCTGACGATTATGGCCGTCTTTGGTTGTTTACAGACCAAAACCTTGTCGGCGTTTCAAAAGATCCTATCGACGGCTCATATCAGTTCAATTATCTCAGTCTACCTAAAGACTTAAGACAGGACCTCCCAGGGCATGAGAATTTGACATTTATCTCAGCCCAGGACATGATCTATGGCAACGCTCAAGGTTATTTAAGAATTCAAGCCAAGAACGAGGCCTTACCCACTGAATTAAAGACCCAATTTGATAGAATTTCAGCCACCGATGCAGAAGGCAACTCTATTGACTTATCCTGGGAGTCCTCCTCAACACTCGACCATGAATTTAATAGTTTAAACTTTAACTTTCATCTCCCTCAATTCGGTAAATATCATCATGTACTATATTCCTATCGCATTTCACCTTATTATACCCAATGGAGCGATTGGTCCCAAGAAAGTAATTATAGTATCTCAAACTTACCCCCGGACGGGTATACATTTGAGGTACGCACCATGCTCAATGGTCAACTAATGAGGGCGCCACTGACCTATAATTTTGTGATTGATACGCCATGGTACCGCTCCACAATTGCCGTAATGCTGTACATCATACTTGGGGCCCTAGCTATTATTGCCCTAAACTTAATTTATAACAGCTATTACAAACGCCAAAGAGATCGCATGCTCAAGGCTCAAACAGCTGATTTAGAGCTTCGTGATCTTGCCGCACAAAAAGAAATCATGACCTTGAAGAATCAGCAGCTCCAGCAAGATATTGAGGCACGCAATAGAGAGTTAGCGATCTCTACCATGAGCATGATTAAGAAAAACACGACCCTTAATAAATTAAAGTCTCAACTCATCAAAACACGTGACTCTGCAGAATCGATTATTCCCGCTTTAAACATAATCGAATCGGCCCTAAAAAATGATGAGGATTGGGAGTTCTTTGAACAAGCATTCAATAATGCAGACAAAAAATTCTTTAAACGAATCAAGGAAAAACATCCCAGTCTCACCCCTAACGATTTGAGACTTTGTGTTTATTTACGCCTCAATCTATCTTCCAAAGAGATTGCGCCATTACTCAACATTTCTGCCCGCAGTGTTGAAATAAAACGCTACCGACTGCGCAAAAAACTTGATTTAGAGCGAGATGTAAATTTAAGTGAGTACGTCATCAATTTATGATTTCCTCTACAAGGTTTCATTTAAATACATCATTACCTCAACAATTTTCGTATTTTAGTGCCTGTTAAAAAGATCACCATTTTTCTTTGATAGGTGTTATTTTTGGCTAATGCTTTGAAAATTAAATAATTGGCTATTTATAGGGTGTTTGCCTGTCCAATCCCCAACTCGTGTATCATTTTTGTATAGTTACATGCAGCACTACGGGAGGGCAAACTTTGCTATTTTGTGCTCAAACTAACAGACCATGAAGCAATTTTTTGTATTTGCTCTTACTCTCCTATGGAGCATTTCCGCGTTCGCTCAAGAAATAATTATTTCTGGACAAATTACTGACAACGCCAACGAGCCCCTGATCGGGGCGTCCGTTGTGGAGGTTGGAACGAATAATGGAGTCACCACTGATTTTGACGGAAATTTCTCCATCACTGTCCAAGGTGAAGATGCGCAACTCTCCATAACTTATCTTGGATTTTTGGGCCGTTCGGTAACTGTTGGCACCCAAAGAGAATTTGCCATCAGCTTATCGGAAGATGCGGCCTCACTTGAGGAAGTTATTGTTATTGGTTATGGTACCCAGCGAAAGAAAGAAGTAACAGGCGCCGTATCTATCATATCGAGTGAGACGATCGAGGAGCTCAAGCCGGTGCGTATTGAGCAAGCACTGCAAGGTCAAGTAGCTGGAGTTCAAATTACTACACAATCTGGAGCGCCGGGTAGTCGATCTGATATCCGTATTCGGGGAATTTCTACCAACGGAGATAACCAGCCGCTCATTTTGGTCGACGGAAATGTGATTGAAGATTTGAGTGTGGTTAACCCTGCAGATATAGAAAGCATTAATGTGCTCAAAGATGCCACCGCCGGTATTTACGGGGTTCGTGCAGCCAATGGTGTGATATTAATCACAACCAAAACAGGTCGAAAAGCGACTCCTCTAAGCATAGAGTATGACGGCTACGTTGGATTCCAAGAAACCACCAGAAAACTTCCAGCATTAAATGCCACAGAATACGGCCTACTTATTAACGAGGCTTTTGTCGCCAACGGATCTCCTATCGTATATCCGAGTGTTGCCGCGCTTGGGCAAGGAACCGACTGGCAAGATGAAGTCTTTTCCAAAGCCCCAGTTTTTAACCAAAGTATTTCGCTTAATGGAGGTTCAAAAAAATCAACCTACTCTGGAGGGTTTTCCGTGTTGAGTCAAGATGGAATCGTCGGTGGAGACAAAGCAAATTTTACGCGGTACAATGGGCGTGTGAATTTTAGCACTGAGCAATTTGACAAACTCACCTTGAGAGGGTCTCTGCTTTACACAGGCACACAACGAAAGACGCTTCAAGAAAACGGAATTGGTTCGGTATTGTACAATGCCTTGAACATGAACCCTGTTTTGCCTGTCCAGGGTAATAATTTCGGGTACTCACGGGCCGAAAATCTCCCCATAGAAGTGATCAACCCGCTAGCACAAATCGAAACTACGTTTAACAATGCAGAAGTACACAAGCTCAGTGGTGTCGCTGGATTGGAATACAAGGTCGTCCCTAACTTGACCTTTAAAACAAATTATCAGTGGAATTATGCTGAGGTAGACACCCGATTCTATTCGCCTATTGCAGATTTTGGTGTGGAGGGTATCGCAGACAAAGTATTTGACCGACTCGATGTCAGCACACTTGTCGAGCAAGAACAGTTTTTTAGAGATTATACCTTTGATGCTTTTTTGACTTACGAAAACACATTTGAGGACACGCATAATGTCTCTGCGCTTCTGGGAACTTCTATCTTCCGAACTACAGGAGACTTTTATGGTTTTACCGGACAAGGCCTTCCTGACAAACCATTTGAAGACCTGTCAATCGATGACGCTGAAACAGTCTTTGACAACTACGTCAATGTGAGTAATCGAATATTTGATTCTCGATTATTGTCATACTTCACAAGACTACAATACGACTACAAGGGGAAATATTTGTTTTCAGCATTGCTGCGCCGTGATGGATCAACAAACTTTGGCCCAAACAACAAATTCGGGTTTTTCCCATCATTTTCGATGGGATGGATTGCTTCAGACGAAGGATTTATGCAAGACTCTAAAATCTTTGATTTCTTAAAGTTAAGAGGGTCTTATGGAATTATTGGAAACGACCGAATCGGGGCGTTTCGATTTGAATCGCTACTCAGTGGAGAGGGAACCTATGTATTTGACAACACGCTTTACTTTGGCACGGCCATAGGGGCTATTTCCAACCCAGATATCAAATGGGAAGAGCAAGTGACCTTGGACGTTGGTCTTGATTCGAGATTCCTCGGCGGAAAACTGAGCTTTGAAGCCGATTACTTTAATCGTGAAACCCGAGACCTTTTGTTGGTAGTGCAAACTTCTGGCACAACAGGATCGACAGCACCTGGTTCAGGAAACCCTGTTGCTAATGCTGGTTCTGTGCGCAACAGCGGATTTGAACTTTCACTGGGCTACAAACAAAACTTTGGCAACGATTTCTCCTTTGGGGTGAATTATAACCTCACTACTTTGGACAACGAGGTGTTGTCGGTAAACAACGGTGTCGGTTATGAAGTTGGTGGTGGTTTTGGTATTGGTCAAGATCCACCAGCACGAATGGAAGAAGGATTCCCTATCGGATATTTTTACGGATACCAAACACAGGGTGTTTTCCAGACCCAAGAAGAAGCGGATAATGCGCCAAGTCAAATCGCCCTTGGTGCACTGGCCCGTGCTGGAGATATCAGATTTGCTGATCTCAACGGTGACGGAGTGATTAACACCCAAGACAAAACCTATATCGGGGATCCAATTCCCGATGTTACAATGGGTCTGAATTTATCTTTTGAATACAAGAATTTTGACTTTCAGTCGTATTTCTTTGCCTCATTGGGTAACGAAATCGTAAGAAACTACGAGCGAAACGATCGCTTTACCAACCGAACTACGTATTACCTAAATCGTTGGACTGGGCCCGGAACCGGCAACGAGTTTCCTCGTGTGACCACTGCAGCCACTTCTAATTTGGTGTTCTCTGACTTTTACGTAGAAGACGGATCGTTCTTGCGTGCTCAAAACATGCAGCTTGGATTTACCCTTGGCGATGATTTGCTTGAAAAATTCAAGATCTCCAAGTTACGTGTTTACGTATCAGCCAGTAATGTATTTACTTTAACAAAATATAGAGGATACGATCCAACCTCGTCAAACGGCTCGCCGATAGGTAGCGGTTTTGATCCAGGGTTCTATCCAACACCGCGCACGTATTTGCTCGGTGCTAATATTAAACTTTAAATCGCTAAGAACTATGAAGACTACACGACTATTCAACCGTTCACGCGTTCTAATCATAGCCACATGCGCTGGGCTTTTTGCCGCAGCCTGTAGCGACGACTTTGTTTATGTGAATTCTGAGAATCAGAATAGCGAAACCTATTTCAATACCGAAGAGGACTATCAAAACGCCTTGATTGGGGCTTATGACATGTTACAATCATCTTACCTGAATGTTATGCTTGGGGAGATTGCTTCGGCAAACACCTTAGCTGGTGGAGAAAGTGCTACTGATGTCATCGGAATTCAACAGATTGACGACATGATTCACACCCCAACCAATGAGCAGCTGCGCAGTATATGGAGTTGGATGTATGCTGGGGTCAATCGCGCTAACTACATTTTAGAGTTTCAGGACAAGATAGATTTTGATGGCAAAGCCAACGTGATTGGCCAAGCTAAATTCTTGCGTGCCTATTACTATTTTGAGCTCGTCAAATGGTTCGGCGATGTGCCGCTTGTCGTTGACCGAAGAATCACCTTTGGTGTTCAGTTTGAAATCGACCGCACGCCCAAAGCACAGGTTTATGCCCAAATCGAAGAAGACCTTATTTCTGCAGCCGCAAATCTACCTGCAGTGCAGGATCAAGAGGGACGTATCACTAAAGGGGCGGCCCAGGCCCTCCTGGGTAAGGCTTACCTTTACCAAGAAAAGTGGTCGGTTGCGGCTACTGCCTTAGACGCAGTGATTAACTCTGGCCCCTATGATTTAATGGCAGACTTTGGCTTGCTTTTTGAAAATGACAACGAAAATAATATTGAATCTGTGTTTGAAGTACAATACACGGACTTAGAGGGGGCAGGATTTGGATGTCTGCAATGTAGTGAAGGAAATGTCGCCGTTGGTTTTAATGGTCCACGACAATACAACGGGCCAAATTTTGAATCTGGCTTTAGTTTTAATGTGCCGACTCAAGCAACCTACGATTTATACGATGAAGACGATGTGCGTCGTGATTTTGGAATTCTTAATATCGAGCAGTGGGCGACCGATAATCAGGGCTACAACGGTGGCGCCGGAGTGAGTTATGTCGAAGGTTATGAGCACACAGGCTTTTTCAACCGAAAATATATTCCACGCCAGGGCGACGCGAACATTGGGGATCAAAATTTGACCAACCCCAATAATTATCGCTCTATTCGTTTCGCAGATGTCTTGCTTATGGCCGCCGAGGCGCATCACGAAGATGGTAACGATGCAACAGCTCAATCGTATGTCAATCGCGTGAGACAACGCGCTGGTTTGGGCGATATTACCACTACAGGGGGTGACTTAGGTGAGGCTATTTATCTGGAGCGACGCCTAGAGCTTGTCGGCGAAGGACATCAGTTTTTTGATGCGGTGCGCAAAGGCAAGGCGGCTCAAGAAATTAATGGTTTTCAAACAGGGAAACACGAGTTGTTCCCAATACCAGAAATCGAAATACAACTAACCGGAAATCGCTGGGCACAAAACCCTGGATACTAAAAACTAACGACCATGAAACGAACATTCAACAGCATTTTTACCTTCGGTCTTGCGATTGTAGGTCTATTACTGTCCGTGAGTTGCAGTTCTGACGATACGGACTTCAATTATTTGAATTCTGTTCAGGTACCCTCTAATTTGAGCCTCTTGGTGACCACAACCAGTGACAATTCTGGTAATGTAATTTTTACGCCGAGTGCACTGAGCGCCTCAAAGTTCATTTTGGATTACGGCGATGGAAGCGAGCCTGAATCTGTGGTTCCAGGTACAAACGCTATTCACGCCTATGGCGAAGGAACCTTTACCGCAATCCTGATTGCTGAAAACCTCAACGGCGAGCAATCAACGCCACTGGAACAGCCCGTCTCGGTTACCTTTGTCGCCCCAGAAAACTTAGAAATTAACATCAATCCTGTCGCAGGAGATAGTTTTTCAATAGAAGTCTCAGCCACAGCCAATTTGGCCTCTGGATTTGAAGTTTATTTTGGCGACCAAGAAAACGAGACCCCAACACCAATGGATGTTGGGTCCACAGTAACCCATACTTATGCTGAAATTGGAACCTATCAAGTTTTAGTTATCGCCCTTAGTGGTGGAAGCCAAACAATTGAAGCCACTACTGAGGTTATTATTGATAATCCTATTGTGCTTCCATTGACTTTTGAGGACGCCACTCAAGACTATACATTTTTTGATTTTGCCGGTGCTATTAATACCAAAATAGCCAATCCTGACCCATCAGGCATCAATACAAGCGCTACAGTTGTAGAGTTCTTTAAAGAGGCCGGTGCTGAAGTTTATGCGGGTACTGCCATTCCTCTGGGAGAAAACTTGAACTTCTCTCAAAGCACGTCTATATCCATGGATGTTTGGTCTCCAATTGAGGGCAGCACGGTAAAATTAAAGATCGAAAACGCGACAAATCCGAATATCGCCATGGAGGTTGATGCCCTAACTACAGTATCAGGTCAGTGGGAGACCCTCGAATTTGACTTTAACGGTTTTGATTTAACTCAAGAATACGCCAAGGTCGTCGTGTTTTTCGATTTTGGCAACTCTGGTAATGACGATACATTCTATTATGACAACATTGATTATGCAAACTAAAAAGCTTCTGATGAACCATAAAATATTTGTTTTGGCCTTGTTGGCGTTATCTGTGGTATTTGTTTCTTGCCAAGAAGATGATACGCCTTTTGGAGATGTGATGGCTCCTACAAATCTTACCGCCTCGGTCAATGTTGCGGAGGACCTTTCAGGGAATGTTTCGATCGTCCCCTCGGCAGAATTCGCCCTGAACTTTCACGTTTACTTTAAACCCGACGCAGATCCTGTAGTCGTGAGTCCCGGAGAAACGGCGAATTTTAGATACACTGATACTGGAGAATACACCCAAGAAATTGTGGTCATCGCCTACGGAAGAGGGGGTTCTGCCAGCTCAATTTCGTTGAGCATTGACTTAAATGTCATTTTGATGATTGACCAAGAAATCTTGCAAAACCTTGCCGGCGCGCCAAATCAAGGCAAAAGTTGGGTTTGGGACGCTGCAACGACGGGGCATTTTGGTGTGGGTGATCCTGCGGTTGATTTCGCAAACTATTTTAGCGCGACACCCAACCAGCTCAATCCTTGCCTCTATGATGATGTCCTTACCTTCACCTATGACGGCATGGGAGATTATAATTATACGCTCGAGACCAGTGATGCAAGCTATATAAATTGGGCTGAGATAAAGCGATTTTTTCCTAATGACACTCCGGGAGAATTTAATGACGAGTGTCGCGACCTAAGTCCCTTTGTCTCTTTTGACACGACATTTGTTGTGCTCGACGATCCTGCTACAGGAGCTTCCGTTTTGACCCTCAACAACAGTTTTCTGTCGTATTGGGCTGGCGTAGCAGAGTATGAAATCATCTCCCTAACAGCAGATGAGCTTGTTGTACGCGGTATTCAAGATCCATACGACCCACCAGGGGCACAGCTCGCTTGGTATCATACATTTGTTCCCGTTGATAATTCAGGTCCTGTGGCTTGTTCGGGAGAAACTGGAGACAGCGGAAGCGGCGCCAATGA
>CBFIFD010000023.1:0-23449 GCA_965661835.1 Flavobacteriaceae bacterium
CAAAATCGATTTTTCCGCCTAAAATTTCCATGGATTGACTCACTAGATTATTCAAATCATCAAGATTTGTCGCATCGGCTGGTATAATTTCAGCGTTGGTCGCTTTTGCCAGATCATTAATTTGGCCCATACGCATGGCAATTGGCGCATTGGTCAATACAAATTCTCCTCCTTCTTCGTGAATACGCTCTGCTGTTTTCCATGCAATGGAGTTTGGATCAAGCGCCCCAAAAATTATTCCTTTTTTCCCTTTGAGTAAGTTGTAAGCCATATCTATTTTAATTGGTTTGTTTGGCAAATATAACTCAATTCAACAATTGACGCGCATGAGCTTTTGCCGAATCTGTCAGCTCATGACCCCCAATCATTTGAGCAATCTCTAAAACCCGTTCTTGGGCATCGAGGTCACGTATAAATGTTCTTGTTTTACCCTCCGAAATCTGTTTGAAAATACGCTTATGGAATCTTCCTTTGGCCGCTGTCTGCGGGAGGTGCGTCAAACAAAATAATTGACCTCGAGTACTCATTTGCGCAAGTATTTCAGCCATTTTCTGTGCCGTATCCCCAGAAATACCCGTATCTATTTCGTCAAAAATTAACGTAGGTAACTGTTGATGTTCAGCGATAACAGCCTTAAAGGATAAGGTGACACGACTCATTTCTCCTCCAGAAGCGACCTTTTCTATCGGCTGCAGCTGAATTCCTTTGTTGGCAGAAAATTCTATAGAACTACGCATGCCTCCAAAGGCATTTAATTCTGGGGTACGCTCCAATTTAAAATTCAATTCTGCATCGGGTAATGCTAATTCACTAAAGAATCTTTTTAATCGTGACTCAATATCTGGTAAGATAGCTGTGCGCTTATCGAATAAACATTGAGCTTGTTGGTCAAGGTCATCCTTCATTGCAGTCAATTCATGCTCTAATTGCGTAATCTGATCATCGAGTTTGCCAGAATCCTCAATGCCTTGAGTTAATGTATCGCGCATTGTGATTAATTCCCCGACATTATCTACACCGTGCTTGCGTTGAATTCGATAAAGATCATCGAGTATTTGCTCCATTTTTATCAGCGCTTCGGGCTCGTAATGAACATGATCCAACTGCGCCTCTAAGGTTGACTGAATGTCTTGAAGCTCAATTCGTAAACCATCTAAACGATCCGCTAGTTTCAAAAAATCATCAGATACAGAACCGATTGAATTCATCCTCTGTCGCACTAAAAACAAACGATCCAATAGGCCCATTTCTTCTTGATTAATCATACCAGAAACCTCATTGATCACATGTTGTACCTGCTCTTGATTTTGCGCCAAGTTCCTGCTTGATTCAAGTGCACTTTGATCCAAATCATCCAAATTCAAGGCCGATAATTCATCGAGTATAAATTTTTGGTAATCCGCCTCTTGAATTGATTTTTGACGACGGATTAACAGCTCGTCATATTGCGCTGTTGCGGACCGCCAATTCATATAATCCAAACTATATTTTTGAACCAATCCCTCTAGACCGGCGATCGTGTCAATAAAATCTAATTGAACCTTTTGATTATCTAAATTGTGTGTGTCTCCTTGGTGGTGGATTTCGACCAAATATTTTTTGAGTTCTTTAATTTGATTCAAACTCACAGGAGAATCATTCACAAATGCCCGGGACTTACCACTAGGCCAAATTTCTCGTCTTAAAATTGTAGTACTGTCGTAATCCAATTCTAAGTCCTCAAACACCGGGGCCAAATGATAGGCCGATAATTCAAAATGTGCTTCAACGATACACTTTTTATTGGCGTCACGCATCACTCTGGTATCCGCACGACGCCCTAGAACTAAATCCAAAGCACTGAGTAATATGGACTTACCAGCGCCCGTTTCACCCGTGATCACAGTAAAGCCTGAGTCAAATGATCCGTTTAGATCTTCAATTAACGCGTAGTTTTTTATGATTAATGACTTGAGCACAAAAATCAATTAAGGTCCTCTGTAAATCGTCGCACGATTCAGAAAGGAAAATGTTAGAGTTTTATTTTGTTCCAGTTATCGCTTTTGGTCGGAGCTATTCGTTTGAGTATCTCAACCAATTCAGTAATTTCAATAGTCGGTCCATCTGAGAAAATCTTTTGGATTTCATCTGACTTAGCGTCAAAAAAAGTACGCATCAAAAAGGAATTGGGCCTTCTATCATTCACTTTTTTCAATCGAATTACGGCATCTCTGACCCCTGTTTTACCGTTTTTAAGGTTCGAAGACATAAGGTCTAAACCGGCGCGGTGGTAATCGTATAGCGCTTGTCTGTAGTCCTGATATACATTGGATAAAACAGCATCGTTGAATCGGTAGCGCGATTGGGTACCATCTACAGCTTTCCAACCCTGATAATTACTCGATGCTGCGGTATTCACAATTTGTCTTGCCTGGGCAAAATAAGGGTCGCCCCCATTTGGCGCAAACGTATCAGCATCAAGACCAATAATGGTATATACATGATAGGCTAAGATAGAAACTAGATTGGACCCAAAATTATTGATGTTAAAGACCAACGGCTGAAATTCTGAATATTCAAATACGAACTGACGGTCATTGTAATTGTACACAGGACTGTCATATGTGGACCCGTAAATCGTCCTTGACGATTGCACTTGAAGACTCCCTGAAAAGGTGGTGGATTCGAAACCTTGTAGTATCAAAGTGAAATTACAATCGATACGTTCTTGATTGGTAAACACCTTGTTGGTCCACTGAGTTTCATTTAAAAACTCAGTAAGCTGATCTTTTAGCGTGCGAAATACTTGTGCGTTGGGCTGGCCGGTCTGTTCCGCATCAATAGTCACTGTTGCATTGAGCTCTTGACCATGGACCACGGCACCAAATATTCCAAACAGTACAAGTAATAATAATTTACGCATCCTATATTTTTCTTATAAAATCAATGATATCCTTCGCAACTAAATCCTTGGATTTGAGCTTGTATTCGTGGACCTTGTCTTGGCGATCGATTATGGTAATTTTATTGGTGTCAGATCCAAATTCAACGCCGTGATCCTCTAGCGAATTTAAAACAATTAAATCTAAATTCTTTTTGTTTCGCTTGCTTTTTGCATGGACTAAAGCTTCGTGGGTCTCAAGGGCAAAACCAACCAAGATTTGATGCTTTTTACGTCCGCCCAATTGTGCGGCGATATCCACGGTAGGACTCAACTCTAGAGTTAACGACTTCAATTTGCTTTTTATTTTCTTAACCGCACGTTCTTTGGGTTTAAAATCCGCCACAGCAGCACACATAATGGCGACATCACTCTTATCAAAATGATTCATTACTGCATCGAGCATCTCGGACCCAGTTACAGTATTAATCTTTTGAATGCTGGGATGTGCCTCGAGGTTTTTGGTTGGTCCCGAGACCAAAATGACATCAGCACCGAGACTGGCCGCTGCATTGGCTATGGCATAACCCATTTTTCCGCTCGAAAAATTACCGATGTAGCGCACGGGATCTATCGGCTCAAAAGTCGGCCCTGCGGTGATTAGATATTGCTTGCCTGTTAGGGGTAATTTGTTTTTGAGGTCGCGGGTCAAGAAATCAATAATATTTTGAGGCTCAGCCATCCGCCCAGGTCCCTCCAGTCCACTGGCAAGTGCACCGTGTTCAGATGGAATCATCGTATGACCAATCTCCTCAAGTCGTTCAAAGTTTGATTGAGTTGAAGGATGCTCATGCATGTCTAAATCCATGGCTGGAGCAAAATAGACTGGACATTCAGAGGATAGATAGGTCGCTAAAAGCAAATTATCACAGGTACCCTGCACCATTTTGGCTAGTGTATTCGCTGTCGCTGGGGCAATTAAAACGAGATCGGCCCAGCGCCCTAAATGAACGTGGTTATTCCAAAGCCCTTGATCCGGATGTTCCTGATCAGTAAACGACCAGTAAACAGGGTTCTCAGATAACACAGAAAGTGTGAGCGGAGCCACAAATTCACGAGCATCGGGTGTCATTACAACACGGACTTCAGCGCCTTGTTTTTTAAGCAGGCGAACTAGTGCAGGAATCTTGTAGGCGGCAATTCCCGCTGTAATTCCCAACAAAATATGTTTACCCGATAGCATCTCAACAGAGGCTTTAGTCGATTACCTCGTCTTCTGTATTGCGGTGGTAAATTTTTTCTTCAAGCCACTCTTGTACGGCCATGGCGTGGGGTTTAGGAAGACGCTCATAAAATTTAGAAACTTCGATTTGTTCTTTGTTTTCGAAGATCTCTTCTAAACTATCATTGTAGGTCGCGAACTCATCGAGCTTTTCGGTGAGCTCCTTTTTTATATCACCATTTATTTGTGTTGCACGTTTTGCAATGATCGAAATGGCCTCATAAATATTCCCTGTGGGTGCATCCAATTGATTTTTATCAATGGTTGTAGTGTTTACCGGGGCTTCAGAATTTCTGATATTACTCATAAGATGGTCAATTAATTAATGGATAAAGACTGTTCTTGTAATTGTGTATTTATTTGAAGAAGTATCTCCTCAGCAGCACCACGCTTTGTGCCATTACTGTAATACTTCATAAAACTATCAAAATATTTTTTGGCGGTCTCAAGACGTTCCTTAACCAAATAGTTCACGCTGTTTTGAGACAAGACAAAAGCTGCCTCGAGTCGTCCAAAGTAGGCATCCTCACGAAATTTCGAACCAGGATGGTCTTGTATAAAATTGTCAAATGCTTTGATTGCCGCCTTATAGTCACTTATGCGACGGTACTGTTTTGCGGTTTCAATATCCTTTTTTTCGAGCTTTACTTTGAGTTCTTGAACCATTTGATTCGACCCTTCACGATAGACCGATTCGGGATAAGTGTCTACAAAGAGTTGCAGCTTTTCCAAGGCGATGTAGGTATCTTTTTGGTCCAAAGAATATCTCGGAGATAATTCGTAATAACTTTTGGCTGATTTGTAGGCCGCAATTTCTAATGAGTCGCTTCTTGGATAAGACACCACAAAACGCTCAAATTGATATCCGGCCAAGTAGTAGTCCTCTAAATTGTAAAATGTGTTGGCATATCGATACATCAGTGGTTCTGCCTGAGGCTTACCCCGATATATTGGAACTATTTGCTCCATCAACGGCAGTGCCTTTTTATATTTTTTGGCCTTGTACAATGAGTCTGCCATACTGTATTTGGCAGCGGTGTCATCTGATCGCAGGAGTTTTTGGTACTCACCGCAACCAGTGAGTAACGCACTCAACACCAAAATGACTATTAAATTGTAGTGAAACCGATTCATCGTGCAAAAGTACGCAAATATTGATACCAAAAAAAAGAATATCACTGTGCGGGCCTAACAGGCCCATTGACGCCTTAAAATATCAATATTGGGCCTCAAAACTCACGATACGATCATTGAGTGATTGATCCACTGATACCAAAGGAAGTCTCAAAATATTTTGACACAGATTTTTGGCCGCTAAGAGCGCCTTGATTCCCGAAGGATTCCCTTGTTCAAAAATCATATCAATTATGGGCATAAGTTCATAATGCAACGCATGGGCTTGTTTAATTTGAGCGCTTAACCCAAATTGTATCATTTGGCTAAATCTATTTGGATAGGCTTGTGCGATAACAGAAATCACGCCATGCCCCCCCATGAGTGTCATTGGCAAAGCAATTAAGTCATCTCCTGAAATAACTAAAAAATCTTCGGATACAGTTCGTAAAATTTCCATGGCTTGTGCCAAATCTCCTGAAGCCTCTTTAATCCCTATAATATTTGGATTCTTAGCCAAAGCTGACACAGTAGAAGGCAACATATTACTCGCGGTTCGTCCCGGTACATTATAAAGAATCACTGGTATTGGACTGGCTTGGGCCACAGCCTCAAAATGGGCAACTAATCCTGATTGAGACGGCTTATTGTACATAGGTGATACTGAAAGAATCGCCGTAATTTGATCGGCATTGACTTGGGCTAATTGCCCCAATATAGATTGCGTATCATTACCCCCCATGCCCAGAACAATGGGCACCCTTTGAGCATTGACCTCGAGGACAGTCTCTAACACCGCCTCTTTTTCGGCCGAGTTCAAGGTTACACTTTCGGCGGTAGTTCCTAAAACAACAAGATAGTTTATCCCTTGTGTGATTTGAACCTCTACAAGTTGCGCTAGCGCCTTGTGATCCACTGCCCCTTCTGCATCAAATGGGGTAATCAACGCCACTCCTGTTCCGATTAATTCTTTCATAATTTTTTATTTAATACCTCCATGTATTTGACAAATTCGCTACGCATCAAAGTCAACCGCTCTGGGGCGACGCCCAACAACAGATCAAATAAGTCTTGATTTAATTCCTGACTCCCTACTTTAAACTTACTTTGACTTTTGGCCACGATTAAATCCAATAAATCAGTCCCTGGCCTATATAAGGCTAAGAGTACATCAAATCGCGTATTTATAAATTCGATGGCTCCAGGGTTATTGATGTGCCCTTGCCAATCAAAATCAGCATTGGTCATTTGATTTTGGCGCAGGGTCGGCAGCTTTTTTTTAACCTCAATAAAGGAAAAAACCTTAATGTCTTTTGGGGCCATATTCAGATCAGCGTACCAGTCGTAAAGGTGGTCAAAGTCCGCAACGACGCCTTCATCGATCAAAATACCAAGCGTACGACATTTTGCATTAAGTCCAGAACGGTCGCGCGTCTTCAGGGCTTGACCTAAATCTCGACTCAACCATTTTTTTTTGAGCCACTCCCGTATATTATGCAATATCTCCATTGACTAACGCCCTTATTGTATCATTTTTAAGAATTCTTCTTCAGACACGATTGGAATGCCGAGTTTCTCTGCTTTTATGCGCTTGCTGGGCCCCATTTGATCACCCGCCACGATATAAGAGGTCTTTCCAGAGATACTGCCGACCACCTTACCGGAATGATGCGAAATTAATTGTTTTAATTCGTCCCTACTCAGCGACTGAAATACTCCCGACACGACAAATGACAGGCCCGATAACTTTTGAGATTGAGCTACCTGCTCATCAGAATTCGTTACTTCAAATTGACACCCATAATTTTTCAATCGCTCAATCCGTGCCCAATGTTCCTCACTGGCAAAATAACTTTGCAGGCTTTCGGCAATTTTTTGGCCTATATCATCCACCTCGAGTAACTCTTGCAGGCTGGCCTGTCGCAATAAATCGATATTCGGAAAGGCTTGACTCAATTTCTTAGCTACAGTCTCCCCGACATGACGAATACCCAAGGCATATAAAACCTTGTGATAGGGTTGTTTAATCGACTCCTGAACGCCAAGGACCAGATTTTGAGCACTTTTTTCGCCCATACGCTCGAGTGGTATAATCACTTCGGGGGTCAGTGTAAAAAGATCTGCAAAATCAACAATAAGGCCCTGTTTGACCATTAAGGTCACGGTCTCTTCTCCCAAACCATCAATATCCATGGCTTTTCTCGAAATAAAATGTTGAATGCGTCCCGCGATTTGTGGCGGACAATTTTGTTCATTGGGGCAATAATGTTGGGCCTCGCCATCTTTTCGTATGAGAGCAGTATTGCATTCTGGACAGTGCTCAATAAACCGAATACCCGGGGCATGTTCAGGACGTAACTCGACTTTGACTGAGGTGATTTTTGGTATGATCTCCCCCCCTTTTTCAACGGCAACGGTATCACCCAAATGCAGATCTAATTTTTCTACTTGATCGGCATTGTGCAAGGAGGCACGTTTAACCACAGTACCCGCCAGTTGCACCGGGTCTAGTTCGGCTACCGGAGTTATCGCCCCTGTTCGACCCACTTGATAAACCACCTTTTTTAATTGAGTTGTGGCCTCTTCTGCCTTAAATTTATACGCCATGGCCCACCGCGGCGCCTTGGCAGTGTATCCCAAAGACTCCTGATGCACAAGGTCATTTACCTTGATCACCACGCCATCAATTTCATAGGGTAATTCATGACGGTGACTATCCCAATAATCAATAAAATCCATCACCTGATCCATATCATGGGCTAAACGCGCCTCTTTGGGAACCTTAAAACCGAATGAACGAGCCTGATTGAGCATATCATCTTGGGTTCTTATCGGCCAATTAGCCCCCTGTATGGTATAGAGCAGACAACTCAGCGGACGTTTGGCGACCTCCGCACTGTCTTGCAGCTTCAGGCTCCCAGAAGCCGTATTACGGGGATTTTTGAATTCTTCTAAGTCGTTAGCACGCCGCTCAGCATTCAAGGCCTCAAACCCTAATTTAGTCATGATGATTTCACCTCGGATATCAAAGCGCCCATTGGCGGGAGTATTGACTTGCAGTGGAACTGATTTAATTGTTCTGATGTTCGCAGTAACCTCATCGCCCTGAAGGCCATCACCACGGGTTACTGCACGCAACAGAAAACCATTCTCATAGGTAAGACTAATGGAGGCACCGTCATATTTTAATTCGCACATATACTGCACCGGTTGCTGAATCACTTTGAACAATCGTTTTTCCCATTCTAACAAATCCTGCTTTGAATAGCTATTATCCAGAGAATACATGCGGTGATCGTGACGTATGGTTTTAAAATTTTTCGTCACCGTCCCCCCGACACGCTGTGTCGGTGAATTTGGATCAAAAAGATCTGGATTGTCCTGTTCTAACTCTTGGAGGGTTCGCAATAACTGATCGAACTCATAATCTGTAATTGTTGGGTCGTCCAGTACGTAATAGCGATGGTTATGCGCATCTAATTCTGCCCTTAACTCTTTTATTTTTTGTGCGACATTCATCCTTACAAATATAGGCAATACTTATGGTTTAACCCCAGTGACAAATCGCCACTTACCCCATTGATCCTTCCACTTTTTAATGTCAATAAACCCAGTCTCATGCATTGCAATCTCAACCAAGGTCACAAATTTGAAATGACATTCAAAATACAATGATCCTTTTGGGTTCAAATGAACAAAGCCTTGATTTAGTATTCTATGATAAAACTTGAGCGGCTCATCATCAGGGACAAACAATGCCGGGTGAGGCTCATGTTCAACCACATTGGCATCCATATCAGGCAATTCGTTCTGTGGTATGTACGGTGGATTGGACACAATTAAATCATAAGTCTGCGAGGGCCAATGCTGAAAAACATCTTGATTTTGCCAATTCACTTGCTGTTTGACAATCTTTTGATTCCTTTTGGCTACCTCCAAAGCCCGAGCGGAAATATCCCAAGCGTACCATTGTGTTTGCGGCATTGACTGTGCCATGCTCAAGGCAATACATCCCGAGCCAGTTCCTATATCCAATGCCTCCGCTATTTCTTTTTTATTGAACCGCTGCTGTAACAGCACGACTAATTCCTCAGTTTCTGGTCGAGGAATAAGAACGTCTGATGTGACTATAAACTTATGATTGCAAAACCAAACGTAGCCTAATATCTGTTGTATGGGTGTTCTATTGTTCAATCTAATAAGCACAGAATCAAGCCACTCGATTTCCCGAGGGGGAAGCTCAGTGTCTTTTCGATTCACGAGATCGATGGCGGACCAGTTTAATCGATCAGCCAGAGCCATGAGGAGTAAACTCCGACTTTCTTGATGCGTGTACTCTCCCTCTAGGGTCTTAAACCAAAACTTTTGCCACTGTTCTAAAGTCATTTAAACAAGTGATTTTAACATCTGAACCCCGCAGGCATGATGACCTGTATCTCCTAAAGGACCTTCGATATAGTCAAAACCTGAATGACGATAAAGACTTTGGGCTTTGTCCATGTATTCCATAGTCTCAAGATAACAATGTGTATATCCCTGAGTCGTTGCAAACGCTAAACATAAATCCATCATTTTACGTCCATACCCCTTGCCGCGAATACTCTTATGGAAATACATTTTTTGAAGTTCGCAGTACTCATTTAAATAATTATCTAAAGGAGCAATTCCTCCCCCGCCATAAATATCTGTCCCCTCTGCAACAATAAAATATCGTGCATTCGATTTCTGATAAGTATCAAACATACAATCAAGAGATGCATCTTCGTAAGCCGTTCCAACTTTAGGAACATTGAATTCCTCCAAAATCGAACGGATAAGTCGTCCTATTCCAGGATCATCTTTTGGCAAAATCAATCTAATTTCGAGCATTGAGCGTCTAAAATATTCGCAGTACTTTTGACTGGTGAAGATACATGAAAAATTTATGGCTCGCTGCCTTCAATTGGCAGAAAATGGTCAGGGCACAACAAGGCCAAATCCCATGGTCGGCTCTGTTATAGTGCACGACAATAAGATTATATCGGAAGGCTGGCATCACAGCCCCGGTACACCTCATGCAGAGGT
Organism: Flavobacteriaceae bacterium; assembly: GCA_965661835.1. Lineage (GTDB taxonomy): Bacteria > Bacteroidota > Bacteroidia > Flavobacteriales > Flavobacteriaceae > BACL21. The sequence goes on from CBFIFD010000023.1 coordinate 10,320, forward strand.
TCACGCCATAAATAATTGTGATCATCAATTACTTCACAAATCGACCCTTTATGTGAATTTAGAACCGTGCAACCATGTAGGAAGAACTGGAGCTTGTGCGCCACTTATTGTTGCCTCTGGAATCAAGAAAGTCATCATTGGAAGTGGCGACACCCACGATAAAGTAAACGGTTCTGGAATTGACTATCTTAAAAATAATGGGGTTGAGGTCTTGGTCGGAGTTTTGACCAACGAATGCCGTACTCTAAATAAACGTTTTTTTACCGTACACGAACGCAAACGACCTTATGTGATTTTAAAATGGGCGCAAACCAAAAATGGCATGATTGCGCCTTTGGCCAAAACAGAATTACGCCCCATTTGGATTACCAATGCGTATGCCCGCCAACACACCCACACACTGCGCAGTGCCGAACACGCTATACTGGTGGGTCGCAATACGTGGCAACAAGACACGCCAAAATTATCTGCTTATCGTTGGAATGAACACAATCCTAAGGTTGTTGTTCTGAGTGGGGAAAAGCCAGAGCGCGAGGACGTCATTTGGTTGAATTCAAAAACGCACAACTCTGTAGAGAAGGTAGTGAACAAACTGCACGAGGGAGACATCCAAAGTGTAATTGTCGAAGGTGGGGCTAAAACCCTGCAGGGTTTTATTGACCAGGAGCTCTGGGACGAGTGTTATTGTTATGAAAGTCAAGCTTCGTGGCCGCAGGGTCTCGCTGGACCCAAGGTAAAGGTTACTCTTGAGCCCATCGCCTCATTTAAAGACAATATATTGTATCACGGATATAATGAGCTATGAGTACCCAACACGAATTCAAAACAATTGAGACCGGGGCTAAAGATCTTGTATATAAAGAAAAGGGGAGCAAATTTATTGGATACGCCAAACACGTTAAGGACAGTCAAGAGGCATTGAGTTTTTTTGAAACCCTCAAAACGCAACATCAAAATGCCAATCACTGTTGTTACGCTTATCGATTGGGCCCAGAAGGACTAGAGACCAGGGCCAATGACGATGGGGAGCCCTCCCATAGTGCGGGAACCCCAATTTTGGGGCAAATTCAATCGTTTGGTCTCACCAACACCGCTTTAGCCGTCGTGCGGTACTTTGGCGGAACTAAACTCGGTGTAGGCGGTCTTGTAAAAGCCTATAAGACGACCGCACAATTAACCCTGGAGGCCTCTGAGTTTAAAAATCATTTGATTTATCAAAAGGCCGAATTGCACTTCGATTATGCCGATATTGGTTTGGCCATGCGTTGGCTCAAGCAAGGTGGATTTCAAATTACACAACAAGATATCGACCAAAAATGTAAGATACAATGTCTTGTTCCCACTTCGTTGATTTCTTCATCCATTGAATTTTGGAAGAAATACCGTAACGTCAATCTAAAATTATTAGAATAAGTACATTACTCCGTTGACGCTAAAAACGTTTCTATTGAGTCGAGAAGATAATCGGGTGCCGCAGTAATTTTACCTGAGGTTTTATCGACGAATGCTAAGGTAGTTTGAGCAGTCACCAAGTGCTTTTTATCTTGGTTAAAAATTTTGTAGGAAAATTCTATTTTTACGCCCGGCGTTTGAACTAAGGTCGTCTCAATTTCTAGAAGATCATCGTAACGTCCTGGGGCATGATAATTTACACTCAATTGAGTCACTGGAAGGAGAATGTTTTGTGCCTCTAAATCTTTGTAGGTATGACCTATCTTTCTCAGCCAATCGGTCCGGGCTTGTTCAAGGTAGAGAGCGTAGTTTCCATAGTAAACAAAGCCCATTTGGTCGGTTTCACCGTAGCGCACACGGATGTTACATATTGTTTTACAGGACATTAATAAATGGAATTATGGGGGGTGATGTATTATCTTAATCTAACCCCTTAAATATTGCGAAAAAAAAAATCAAAATTCAATAGGCTTTCTATTTTTTTTTTAGATTTTTTGTTCACATATTTGTATTGTTAAGAAAATGTTAGCAAAAGTCCTTAAGACCGCTAATTTCATTCCATTTTTTAACCGACTAAAACACTTTATCTAATCATGGGGAAAACTGCGGAATCAGTCTGGGGAAATTGCTTGTCTTTTATTGAAGACAACATTTCATCTCAAGCCTACAAAACGTGGTTCGAACCGATCAAAGCTGTTAAACTAGTCGATCATGCTTTGAGCGTTCAAGTACCGAGTAAATTTTTCTACGAATGGCTCGAAGAACACTACGTAAAACTTTTGAAAGTCTCACTGACACGCGAACTCGGAACTCAAGCCAAATTGGTGTATATCATTAAGATGGAAAACACCTACGGCAACAAGCAACCATTTACTGAAAAAATTCCAAGTACTAATCGCAGTCAGCTCAAAGATCAAGAGGTGGATGTGCCACTGAAGCACAAAAGCCCGGAGCTTAAAAACCCATTTGTCATTCCCGGTATTCGGAATGTAAAAATTGAATCACAACTCAATCCAAATTACAGTTTTGAAAACTTTTTAGAAGGAGACTCCAATAGATTGGCTCGTTCTGCCGGTTATGCCGTGGCCAATAAACCAGGAGGTACGTCCTTTAATCCCTTACTTATTTTTGGTGGGGTTGGTTTAGGTAAAACCCATTTAGCGCATGCCATAGGGGTTGAAATCAAAGAAAAATACCCAGAAAAGACTGTTTTATATATTTCGGCTGAGAAATTCACACAGCAATACATCGAATCGGTCAAAAAGAATAATCGAAATGATTTTATTCATTTCTACCAAATTATCGATGTTCTAATTGTAGACGACATTCAATTGTTGTCAGGTAAAGCCGGAACACAAGATGTATTTTTTCACATTTTTAATCACCTCCATCAAAACGGTAAGCAGGTTATTTTGACCAGTGATAAAGCGCCCGTTGACATGATGGATATCGAACAACGTCTGCTCTCTCGCTTTAAGTGGGGTCTATCGGCAGAGCTCAATCACCCTGATTATGAGACCCGTGTGGCCATTATCAAAAATAAACTCTATCGAGATGGCGTTGAAATGCCTGAAGAGATTATAGAATTTTTGGCTAACAATATCAAGACGAATATTCGAGAACTTGAAGGTGCGATTATTTCACTTATTGCACACTCTTCGTTCAATAAACGTGAAATCACCATCGACCTGGCTAAAAAGATCGTCGACAATTACGTCAAACACACCAAACGCGAAGTTTCAATTGATTACATTCAAAAAGTGGTGAGTGAATACTTCCAAATGGATGTAGATACTTTGCAATCCAAAACACGCAAGCGCCATATCGTGCAGGCGCGTCAACTCGCTATGTTTTTTGCCAAAAAATTCACCAAAGCTTCTTTGGCCTCCATCGGTTCTCAAATCGGTCAACGTGATCACGCAACCGTCCTGCACGCTTGTAAAACCGTGGATAACCTTTCCAGTACCGACAAGCAATTCCGTAAATATGTGGAAGACTTGAACAAGAAATTAACGCTTTAAATCCCGACCAATCTTCGGGGTTTCTTTTTTATGGAAATGACTAAAATTTTAATGGTCTGTTTAGGCAATATCTGTCGTTCGCCACTGGCAGAGGGGATTTTGCAACAAAAACTTGATCCCAAATTATTTAGTGTGCATTCAGCAGGAACTGGGGGTTGGCATGTAGGCAATCCGCCAGATCCAAGAAGTATTGAAATCGCCTCACAAAAAGGTTTGGATATCAGCACTCAGACGGCTGAACAATTCAAACCCGAATTTTTTGATGAATTCGATCTGATTTACGCAATGGATCAGAGCAATTTTCGCGACCTTAAAGACCTTGCTCGCAGTCCTGTAGACGAAAAAAAGTTGCGGCTTCTGCTGGATTCGTTATTTCCAAATGAAGGAGTAGACGTTCCTGACCCTTATTATGGAGGCCCCTCGGGCTTTGTCCATGTCTTTGACCTAATTGATCGAGCTTGTGAGATTATCGCCGATGAATTACAGCAAAATTATAGTTAGTTTTACCATAATCGATGACCACGAGTTATCGACTCGTTTAATTTTTACTTGATACACCTAATAAATATGATTACTCGATTAACCTATTTGATATTTTTGATTGGCTGTACACTCCAATCGCAAACCTTTGACTTAAGCCCGTTTGCCTCTGGATTCAGTGCTCCACTCAACATACAACATGCTGGAGATGAGCGACTTTTTGTTGTTGAGCAAGGGGGGCTGATTAAAATATTAAATCCTGACGGCACCGTCAATTCAGACCCATTCTTGAATTTAAGCGGGTCGATTTCCAGTGGTGGTGAACGAGGATTATTAGGATTGGCCTTTCACCCTGATTACGTCAATAACGGCTACTTTTTTGTCAATTATACAGATCCAAATGGAGACACTCAAATTTCGCGATTTAGCGTTGATGCGCAAGATCCTGATTTAGCCGACTCAAATAGTGAATTGGCGATTTTGACTGTAGTTCAACCGTATAGCAATCATAACGGGGGCTGCATTGCCTTTGGACCCGACGGATATTTATACATCGGTATGGGTGATGGCGGAAGCGGTGGTGATCCTCAGGATTTTGGTCAAAACAACAACAGTCTCCTTGGAAAAATGTTGCGATTAGACATTGACACCCCCTCTGGAGGTGAGAATTATAGCATTCCTGTGGATAATCCGTTTTTTGGTAGCACTACCGAAGCTCAAGAAATATGGGCCTACGGTTTGCGGAACCCATGGAAATTCAGCTTTGATCGTGATAATGGAGACTTATGGATCGCCGATGTCGGCCAAAACGCATATGAAGAAATCAATCACGTCGTTTCAACCGAGGCCGGCATCAATTACGGCTGGCGCTGTTATGAAGGAAATGCGGCCTATAACACCAACAATTGTGCAGATCCTTCCACTATGGAATTTCCTGTTGCCGTTTACCCCCATAGTTTGGGCAGCAGTATTACCGGCGGTTACGTCTACCGAGGCGGCATAAGCTCACCACTGGTAGGACATTATCTATTTGCTGATTTTGTCTCGGGTTATATGGGCATACTCGATCCAACTAATAATCAAGTGGTAGATGAACAAAACTTCAGTCAAAACTGGGCCTCATTTGGGGAAGACATTGCCGGTGAACTTTATGTTTGCGCCTTTAATGGAGTGGTTTATAAAATTGAGCCTGAGGTCGTTTTAAATACAGATCAGTTCACTGTCCGTCAAGAGCTGAGCCCCAGCCCTGCTGATGATCATACGGTCCTTAAAACTGAGTATTTGAACCTTTACCAAGTCTTTGATCTACACGGTAAACTCATAGAAGAAAAAGTGGTTAATGAACATACGGTCCGGATTGATACTGGATCTTGGCCTAATGGACTCTACCTGATTAAAACCATACATGATCATGGGCAACGACAAATAGGTAAAATATTAGTCCAACACTAAGTTCGATTGCTCAATGTCAAAAAAGGGCCAAATATATCTCATTCCTTGTCCCCTGGGCGATGTGCCCCCCATAAATGTTTTGCCACTGAGCGTCACTAAGGTGATTGAATCCATCGATCATTATGTGGTTGAACACGAAAAGAATGCGCGCCGTTTTATCAAATCAATTTGTCCCCAAAAAAAGCAGGCCGACTTAAAATTAGTGACCATCAACAAATTTACCGACCCGTCGGATATACCAGATTTCATTGAACCCTGCCTGAGTGGTTTCAATATGGGGATAATTAGTGATGCGGGCTGTCCCGGTATCGCTGACCCTGGAGCCGAAGTGATACACCTGGCGCATAGACATGGAATTAGAGTAATTCCACTTGTCGGGCCCTCCTCTATTCTTTTGGCACTCATGAGTAGCGGACTCAATGGGCAAAATTTTGCATTTCATGGATATCTTCCAATAGACAAGATGGACCGCAAAAAAAAGTTAAAACAACTAGAGAAACAATCCGCACAAGAACAACAAACACAAATCTTTATCGAGACCCCATACAGAAACAGTCAACTGTTAGAAGCAATGTTAAAAACCCTCAAACCTGATACTCAATTGTGCGTTGCTTGTAATTTAACGCTTGAGCATGAATTTATTTTAACTCAAGAGGTTGCTCGTTGGCGACCCTCGGCCCACGATTTACATAAAAATCCGAGTATTTTTCTGTTTCTGGCTAGTTAAAGCAAGCGTCAAATTCGCTTTATAGACGAACCCATTGGTCCTTCGCGGGAAGTGTCGCGAGATTAAAATCAGCAAATCGACTTAGATATTCTTCAATACTTGTTCCAAAGGCATCCTCAAAGGCAAAAGTACCGCCACTACGCAAGTATTTTTTGACATTACCCGCTCCCGCCAAGTGCGCTGCCGCTAAAATTCCTGACTCAGTGATGTCAATCCCATTAATGCGTTTGCCTAAACTTCGTTTTAAATCCTTTCTTAAAATCCATTTATTTCGAGCAGAATACCAAAAGAATGCCTGTTCTTGTAACTCAGAATCTTGTAAAAAACGATGCTTATCGTCAATACCCATTAACTTGAGGGTATTCACATGGAATTGATACTTCCCGAGATAACCGAAACGATTAACCGCCTGATAATTTCCACGAGACTCCTTGAACGCCAAAGCCTCCTTGAATGCGAGATAATCATCATCTAACACTGGTAAATAATCCAAAACACCCTCTGATGTCGGATCGATTTGGTTCATAACATCATAACACAACGAAACACTGTCGAAGTGCTCAAAGTCTTGATTAGCCTGATCAAAACCTGATATTCCAATAAAACCCAAAATGCCGGCAATAATACCGACGAGCCAGTGGGACGCTAGCACTTTTTGTCTTAGGTCAATCATAACGTAGGTTAATTAAGATTGGCCAGCAAAACTAGTAAAAATTTTAATTATCTGTAAATCAATGTTTTAAGTAGGTATTACTAGAAAGGCACTCGCTCAGCAATTCAACACCCTATCTTATCGTTTGATGCCTTGCGCCCTGATCCATTTTATGTACTGGCGACGCTTTGTGTTATGCTCTCTTAGGGATTTTGAAAAACTATGATATCCTGGGCGATCAGGATTTGCCACAAAATAAAGGAATGTATGGGATTCTGCATCCAAAACAGCATCGATAGATGATATATCGGGCATGGTTATTGGTCCGGGCGGCAACCCCTTGTATTTATAAGTATTATACGGGGAATCCAGAGACAAATCCTTGTACAATACACGGCGGATCACTTGCTGGAAATCTCCGTCGATTTTCTTTTTTGCATAGATTACCGTAGGGTCTGCTTGAAGCGGAATATTTCGTTTTAGTCGATTTAAATATACCCCTGCTATGGTGGGCCGCTCAGACACCTTAACCGACTCCTTTTGCACTACAGAGGCAAGAATAGAGACCTCCGAGGGACTCAACCCAATGGCAGCTGCCTTTGCCTGTCGTTGGGCGCTCCAGAACAAATTGTATTCCCTGAGCATTCGCTGTCTTAATGCTTCTGGACTCGTATTCCAATAAATTTCATAGGTGTTCGGAATAAAAATAGTCAAAAGTTGATCTAGATCTATCCGAGCCTCTTGTAAAAATTCGGGAGACTGTAACGCCTTGAGCAGTGAAATACTGTCTGGCTCAATCTGACGTGCAAGCGACCCTACCAAATCTTCAACACGCTCTTGATTATTGAATTTCAACAAAATTGGTTGATTTCCGCTACGCAGAAGATCGATAATCTCTCTATTATTCATCTTCGGCCTCAATACGTATCGCCCCGCTTTAGGAAACTCGTCTAAACGCTTGAGTTGGGCCATTAATTTAAAATCAGAAATGCGTTCAATATGCGGCGCGACAGCACTTAATAGAGCATCAAAATCAGTACCCGTAGGAATAAACACATCCACTTTAGATTGAGTCACAGAAGTATTGTCACTCAAGAATAGTCGATACATATAACGACCGCCCCAAGCTGTAAGAAGGATCAATATTATTATGATCAAAGTCGACGCCCGCTTCATTGGTCACTTTTGAATTTTTGGTAAATCAACATATCCTGAAAACCATCCTTATCGCGATTCCACCAGGACTTGAGCACACCTCCCTTTTGAAATGAAAGTGAGGAAAACAGGGCAATACTGGCGTTATTATCCTGAGCAACGAGCGTGTAAACTTGATGACAATCTAATTGATCAAAAGCATAGTCAAGCATCAACCCAACCGCTTCATGTCCAAAGCCCTGACCACGGTAAATTTTCTCAGTAATTAAAATCCCAAGCGCAACACGCTTGTTCCGTGGATCGAAATCAAATAAATCGATTAAGCCTATGGGGGCATTGGCTTTTTTGTGTTGGATCACCAAACGCAGTTGCTTGGTCTGCTGAATCGACTGATGCGCCTGAGCGATATAAGATTTAAGTAAAAAACGACTGTACGGTGGGTGCGAATCACCAAAAAACGCAAAATCAGGATCGTTTTCTGTACGGTATAAATAGTCTAAATCCTCCGGTTCCAGAGCACGTAACATGATATGAGACCCCACTAAATTCATTGTAGTTTTCCTTTATATACAAAAACAACTGGTCCAGACAGCCATACATTACGATACACTGATCCGTCCCGTTGGGCCGATACGGTGAGTGTCCCTCCAAGAGTATTTAGGTCAATCGACTCTTTTAGAGACTTTTCTGATTCCATAATTGCAATGGCTGCTGCAGTCGCTCCAGTACCACAAGAAAGCGTCTCAGCTTCAACGCCTCGTTCGTAGGTACGCATGGAAAACTGACCATCTTTTTGACACACATAATTCACGTTCACTCCCGCGCGACCAAATTGATCTCTTAATTCTCGACCCAGTATCCCGACCTCCAAATGCTCTATAGCATCGCGAAAACAAATTAAATGAGGAGAACCGGTGTCCAAATACAGCCCTTGATCCAAATGCTTTATCTCACTTACTTGTCCCATTGAAATGCTTATTTGGGTATCATTAATCTCAAATTGATGCACCCCATCTGGTCCGTCAAAAACTCCGTGATCTGATACAAGACCTAACTGATGGGCCAGGTGTACCGCGCAACGACCTCCATTACCGCACATGCTGCCTAAATTACCGTCAGCATTGAAATAAACCATTTTAAAGTCTGCCACAGAAGAGGGCTCTATGAGTATTAATCCGTCGGCGCCGATACCAAAATGACGATGACACAGCTCTTGTATATACGAGGGAGACTGATTTGAGAAATGACCAGAGGTGTTGTCAATCAAAACAAAGTCATTGCCTACGGCATGGTATTTGTAAAAATCTAAACTCATCATTACAAATGTAAGAAATCCAATACCCACTGAATATTTTGACGCTTTGTTAAATCGGCGTTAATTAAGAATTTTGTTAACATCCCATTTTTTGTTCTCGCGTTAATTTTAATAAACAAAAAACCCAAACCCTTATGAAACGATTTCTTTTCACTTTAGGCATTAGCATAGCGACCGCAATCGTCAGTCTGTTTATTTATGATCAATATCAGGACCATAATCAGTCAAATATCGCGGGAACACCATCGCAGATCAATGTTGTACCCACAACTTTTCGACCCATCGCGTCAGAAGTTTTAGATACTGATTTTACCACAGCTGCGGAAAAAACAGTCCATGCTGTAGTCCACGTGAAAAACACCTCCATGTCGCGTCAGCCCAGTAATATGATGGAATTATTTTTTGGTGGCGGCGCTCCCCGAGCAATGATCGGTACGGGAAGTGGCGTTATTATTAGTCCAGACGGGTACATTATTTCAAATAATCACGTGATAGAGCGAGCCAGCAACTTAGAGGTTACTTTAAACGATAATAGAATTTACGAGGCCCAGGTCATCGGGACTGATCCAAAAACTGATATTGCACTGCTAAAAATTGAGGCAGATTCCGCCCTGCCTTATATTCCATTTGCCGACTCTGATGCAGTGAAAATAGGTCAGTGGGTTTTAGCGGTCGGAAACCCATTTAATTTAACCTCGACGGTCACCGCTGGAATTATTAGTGCAAAGGCCAGAGACTTGAACGAATTTGATAACAATCCACAATCATTTATTCAAACCGATGCTGCCGTCAATCGCGGGAATAGCGGTGGTGCCCTAGTGAACACCAATGGTGAACTCGTTGGGATCAATACCGCGATTACCAGTGAGACCGGATCTTACGTTGGGTATTCCTTTGCTGTACCCTCTAATACGGCACGCAAAGTAATCGAGGATCTTTTAGAGTACGGAAACGTACAGCGTGGGTTTCTGGGTATCCAAGGCAATGGCTTAGATGCAAAGCGGGCAAAAATGCTTGATGTGGACGACACAAGAGGCGTTTACGTTGCTGGTATCGAAGCGGATAGTGGTGCGGAACAGGCCGGACTTCAAGAGGGTGATGTGATTAAAAATATTGACGGTGTTAGTATCTACAAATTTTCAGATCTGACCGGATACCTAAATGCCAAAAGGCCTAATGATATTGTTTCATTGACACTCAATCGAAATGGCAAAGAGATGACCAAAGAGGTCAAGCTGTCCAAACTCAATACATATATCCTTAGCGATTTAGGATTGACCGTTGAAAACACCTCCAAAGATCAGCGTGATCAGCGCAAAGTTGAACATGGGGTACTTGTCACCAAGGTCAATAACACAGAACTTTTTAATTTGGGCCTGGATGGGGCCATAATCACCAGAGTAAACGATGTGCTCATTTACACCATTGACGATTTAAAAAATGCTGTTGAAGGTTACGCCAACGGGCCCCTTAAACTGACATTTTACGATCGCAACGGAGAAAAAAGTTCTATCGTATTTCGATAGGCTGCCCACGAAAAAGTTCGGATAAGGTTATAGGTCCCAGCCCTCGCGATACGTTCCTTTTACCCACTTATTGGCATAATCCCAATTAGTCACCCGCATGGCTTCACCGTCCCATAGAATGGTCTTGCGTCCTGGATAATTGTAGGGAGACCAGTCATTGGGTCCTTTACCTTCTTTAAGCACTTTGTATTGAAAGCCCTTAATCGCCAGGTTACCCATTAGAACAGCCTCGGTAAGAGGACCTCCATAGGAAAAGGGTGAAGATGTTTCTCCGCCCCTCAGACAGGCCTCGACAAAATTACCTGCATGAGAAGTTTCGACTCGAGTCAATCGCTGCTGGGGGGCCACGAAATCCATCATGCGTTCTGAAGGCAACAATCGCGGATTACGGGAATAGGTGTCGGTGACCATGATTCCATCTGACCCGTGAAAAATACTCCCACCGCTTACATCTCCTGGTAATTCACCATCCTTAAGCTCTGGCGGTAGATCAGGCATGATCCCTCCGTCGTACCAATTTAAGCTAATGTCATTGTCACCGTTGTTCTTAAATTTTAGACGAACAATTGAGGAGGGTGGACAAGCTTCGGGATAATTAGCCTCCACAAAATCATTAGACCAAATTGTAGTACAACTGGCTTCTGCTTCGTAAGGGAATTTTAATCCTAAAGTTTTAAACGGGGTCTCCATAATGTGACATCCCATATCACCCATTGATCCAGTACCAAAATCCCAGAATCCACGCCATTTAAAGGGCAAATAATTTTTATTAAACGGACGCATGGCCGCAGGACCCAACCATAAATCCCAATCCAAGGTCTCGGGTATTGGATCTGCCGTAGTGACGTGTTTGAATCCTTGTGGCCACACAGGACGATTGGTCCAACAATCCACGCGGTGTACTGTTCCAATCACGCCAGCCTCTATCCATTCTTGTGCGGTACGAATTCCATCACTAGAAGACCCTTGATTCCCCATCTGAGTGACGATGCCCATTTGATCAGCAACCTCAGCCATGAGTCTGGCCTCATTAATATTGTGTGTGAGTGGCTTTTCAACGTAAGCATGCTTTTTGGCACGCATAAAGGGCAATGCGATTGAGGCATGGGTATGATCTGGCGTAGCTACCATGACTGCATCCATACTCTCGAGTACTTGATTATCATCGTACATTTTGCGGAAATCTCTGAACTTTTTGGCCTTAGGATGAGCCTTGTAAGCGTTTTGCGCTCTAACATCATCTACATCGCACAATGCGACAAACTTGACATGACCTGTTTCATAAAGCTCGCGAACGACACTCTCGCCACGTCCGCCAACACCGACAGCACCTATATATAGGGTGTCACTGGGTGGTACATGTGTTTTACCCAAGACAAAGCTCGGAACGATAGTAAATGCCGCAGAGGCGGCCGCTGATTTCTGAATAAATGATCTTCTTTTCATGGAGTTCGTTGTTATTGGTCGATGTAATAAAGATAGCAAACTTCATTCGATATAAAACCTGCTCATTTAGAAAAACTAAATGTAAACGATAGGGGGTACATTTAATTGCTTATTAATTTTCTAATTTTGCAAAGCAATCAGTAAATCAGCACCGTTATGCGCATTGATATCATTACCGTCTTACCTGAGCTCATGCGCAGTCCGTTCGAGGCCTCAATTCTCAAACGTGCCATTGACAAAGGTCTTGTTGACATTCATTTTCACAATTTGCGTGATTATACCACCAATGCCTACAAGCAAATTGATGACTACCAATTTGGTGGAGGTGCTGGGATGGTGATGATGATCGAACCTATAGATAAGTGTATCAGTAAACTGAAAAACGAACGTCATTATGACGAACTGATCTATATGACGCCTGACGGAGCACGTTTTGATCAAACTACTGCAAATGAATTGTCTTTGAAAAAAAACCTCATTATTCTATGCGGACACTACAAAGGGGTAGATCAAAGAGTACGTGATCATTTAATTACCCGAGAAATATCTGTGGGTGATTTTGTGCTCAGTGGTGGTGAAATAGCGGCGAGCGTAATTTGTGACGCAGTAATAAGGCTTATTCCAGGGGTGCTCAATAATGAGACCAGTGCATTAACCGATTCTTTTCAAGATGACTTATTGGCGCCACCCATTTATACGCGCCCGGCACAGTACAACGGGTGGGGCGTTCCTGAAATACTGCTCAGTGGAAATCAGAAAAAAATCGATCAGTGGCGGGAGGATCAAGCTATTGAGCGCACCAAGACTATGCGACCGGATTTATGGTCTAAGGAGTGAAAAACGCCTCGTATTAACCGCACATTGATCGACAATTAATCACTTGGTGTGCTATGGATTATATTAG
>CBFIFD010000024.1:0-20339 GCA_965661835.1 Flavobacteriaceae bacterium
TTTCCACATGATGGGTTTGTGGAAACATATCCACTGCACGGGATTTTACAACAGCATAATGATCGCTCATGAGCGCTAAATCTCGAGCCTGTGTCGCGCTGTTACAGCTGACATAAACAATACGCGGGGCACCCAAAGCGAGGAGCTGGGCCACCACTGTTTTGTGCATGCCGTCTCGTGGAGGATCGGTGATCACGACATCTGCCTTACCATGTGTGGCGATAAAGTCCTCATTAAATAGTTCTTTCATATCGCCCACATAAAACTGAGCATTGTCTATTTTGTTATGCTGAGCATTGTCTTTGGCCGCTGTTATCGCCTCTGGGATGGCTTCAATACCCACGACCCACTTGGCCTCTGCGGCTACATATTGTGCGATAGTACCGGTTCCGGTATAAAGATCATATACCCCTTGGGTCCCGTCGAGTCCTGCAAATTCTTTGATAACATCATAGAGTCCAATGGCTTGTTTGGAATTGGTTTGATAAAAAGATTTAGCATTGATACGAAACCGTAAATTACCCATTGCTTCTTCGATATAGTCATTCCCGGCAAAAACCTGAATATCCTGATCGTAGAGCGTGTCATTGGCCTTTTGATTTATCACGTAGAGCAGGGAGTGTACCGCTGGAAATTGTTCAGCGATAGAGTTTAGCAGTGTCTCTTTGAGCGCTCCAGGATCATCATAAAATTGAATAAGAACCATCCATTGTCCGAGGGTAGTATTGCGCAACATAAGAGTGCGTAAATGTCCGGTTTGCGCCCGAGGATCAAAAAAGACCAAGTCTAAGGCTTCTGCTTGGGATTTTATATGATCACGAATCTCATTGCCCAATGAATCCTGCAAATGACACTGCTTCAGGTCTAAAATTTTATCCCAATAGCCGGGAATGTGAAACCCTAAGGCATTTCTGTTATGGATGACCTCCTGCGACTCTATTTGTGCTTTGGTGAGCCATTTTTGACTGCTAAAGGAGTACTCCATTTTATTGCGGTAATAATACTGATCCGGCGCACCTAAAATTGGCAATACCTCAGTGGGTGTAATGCCGCCGATGCGCTGCAAATGATCTTGTACTTCTTTGTTTTTGTAAAATAATTGCTTGTCATAAGCCATGTGTTGCCATTTGCACCCGCCACAAACCCCAAAGTGCTCGCATAAGGCCGGCACGCGATCTTTGGAATACTCATGAAACTCTATGGCTGTGGCTTGGTAATAAGCTTTACGTTTTTTGGTCGTCTGGACCGTAACCACATCTCCAGGAATGGCATTATCAATAAATAACACGCGCCCATCAGGCGCTTTGGCTACGGCTTTGCCTTTGGCGCCAGCGTCAATAACTGAAATCTGCGTAAAAATTTTTCGACTTGTACGTCTTCCCATATCACAAAAGTAGGTTCTTTCGGAGAATTTCGTGACAAATTTCATTATTTTGCAGATGATGAAATCTTGCTCAGGGCAAGGTCTTTCTTTAACATTATAAGCCATAAAATTTATGCAAAACGGACAATCTGCTAACGCTCAGTCCTATATTGATTTGGAAGATCGATATGGAGCACATAATTATCACCCACTTCCAGTGGTCTTAGAAAAAGGAGAGGGCGTATATGTTTGGGATGTAGACGGTAAACAGTATTTTGATTTTCTCTCGGCCTATTCGGCGGTCAATCAAGGTCATTGTCATCCAAAAATTATCAAAGCCTTAAAGGATCAGAGCGACTTGTTGACCTTGACCTCACGGGCTTTTTATAACAATGTGCTCGGAGAGTACGAGCGTTACATGGCCGATTATTTCAAATTTGACATGGTGCTGCCTATGAATACCGGAGCTGAGGCTGTGGAGACAGCTGTCAAAATTGCGCGTAGATGGGCCTATGAAAAAAAGGGGATTGCAGAAAATCAAGCGCAGATTGTGGTGTGTAAAGACAACTTCCACGGACGTACGACCACGGTTATTTCATTTTCAAATGATGAAGGTGCCAAGAAGAACTTTGGCCCGTTCACCGATGGATTTATTCAAGTACCCTACAGTGACGCTGAAACTCTAGAACAAGTGATTAAGGCCAACCCCAATATCGCTGCGTTTTTAGTCGAGCCCATTCAGGGAGAGGCAGGGGTCAATGTCCCTCAAGAAGGATTTTTAGCCCAAGCGCGCGCCATTTGTGATGCCCATAATGTGCTGGTGATTTGTGATGAGATTCAAACAGGTATCGCCCGAACCGGTAAATTATTGGCCAGTTGCGGGAACTGTAGTTGTGCAAATCGAGACTGTGCAGAGACTCCTGAAGTAAAACCTGATATGTTGATTCTTGGTAAGGCTATTAGTGGGGGCGTATATCCTGTATCAGCGGTGTTGGCAAACAAACACATTATGGAGGTCATTACTCCTGGTTCACATGGCTCCACATTTGGAGGAAACCCAGTTGCGGCCAAAGTAGCCATGGCCGCTTTGGATGTGGTAAAAGAAGAGCGTTTGGCCGAAAATGCAGATCAATTAGGAACCCTGTTTAGAGCATTGATTCAAGAATATATCGATAAATCCAACATCGTCAGTCTTGTTCGCGGCAAAGGACTTTTAAATGCCATTGTGATCAACGATAGCCCGGAGAGTGACACGGCTTGGAATATATGTATGCGCCTTAGAGATCATGGGCTTTTGGCTAAACCAACCCATGGCAATATCATACGTTTTGCTCCGCCGCTGATTATGAATGAAACAGAACTTCGTCAATGCGTCGATATAATAATCAAAACACTTAAAGAATTCGAATAGGTGGGGGTGACCTCCAATTAAGTTCTGTGTGATGATATAGTCAAGAGATCACTACTCAGTTGATATCATATAAAAAGACCGCCTTTTGGGCGGTCTTTTGCATTATAATCAATTGAAAAACGGAATTGCTTAACGATTTGTGACGGACATTTTGTACGATACCACACCATCATCTTCCGTGACTAATCGAACCATATAAACCCCGTCGGCAAAATTGTAGGTAGGGAAGGAGTAACGCGATGCGGAACCTAATCCGTAAGCGTAGTAAACCAATTTACCTGACATATCATAAATATTCACTTCATTTACTTGGTACATCTCTGGATTAGAGACTTCCAGTTTCTTCGCGCGATTGTCTTGAACAAAATCAAAGTCATCGGCTAAACTGCGCGTATCGGGATGTCCTGGATCTTCTGGGTCTTCCTCTGGAACATCTTCAAAAACAATAAAGAATCTGTTTTCATAGGTCCCCGCAGGTAATGTTAATTGAGCCGTAACTCCTGTACCGATGGTATTGCTTTGCCCCAAGATTGGGTAGCGCATATTGTCCTGAGTATCTAACAATAGAACTTTATGGTAGGGCACATTGAGCTCCTCAGCTGCTTTGATTCGCACGCGACCTTGTTGATCAAGTTTAAACGCAATAGGAATACTCATATTCATGTCGAATGGAACCGATTGAATCACTAGATTTCTTTGGCCTTGACCATTTCCGTCGTCTTGGATATTAAAATAGGCCTCCTTTTGTCCACCATCCATAGGGTGCGGAGCATCACTTCCACGGTCAAACCCTAGGGTAGCAAGCTCGTGATAATTTAAAATCATGTCACGATAGTGGCTGTAGTTATCAAATATTACATGAAAGCGCGTGAGTGAGCTATTGTCATTTTCTGGATTTCTAAATACAGAAGTTGCCCCTTCTTTCACGTACACACGATGTTCGTTTTTGAAGGTAGCCGTCCCGCTTCCTGTTGCTGTTCCGAAGCCATTCCCGTCACGCTTTAACATTAAACCCTGACCAATTGGGGCATAACGCCGGGCGATATTTTCACCTTCTGATCCAGTGGTTGTCGTAGCATTACCATTGTTGTCATAATTCATAAAGGTCGGCACTGTATATTGTCCTGTACCATCAGGACCAGGAATCCATGTGCCATAACCTCCTTTATTATCCACGTAGTAGTGTGAGTTTACTGTACGATCTTCATCCCAATACATGATGGCCGAAATACCATCGTTGTCCGAATCATTAAAAAAGGCTGTTAAATCTATAGCTGAAGGGTAAGGGTTACCCGCCAAGGTCACATTACCTTCAGTATCCGATAAATTGACCGCAATATCGCCACTGTTCGCACGACCTCTAAACTCGTAGTATTGATTATTGTTGTCTACATTATAAGTTCCTCCGGTAGTAACATTGGTTCCTTTCATAGTAAATCCATAGCCCGGATTAACCGTGCCAGAACTTCCCAAGTAAGACCAACTGTTGTTTGCCTCATTAAATTTGTAAATCCAAGCCGTTGAAATATTTAAAGCCGCCCGATCAGTATATTCAATTCCGCTTTGTCCTGAACCATTCCAACCTGATGTAAACGTTGAACTCTCCGCAGTAATATTTGAATCACCGGGATTAAATATTTGGCTGGTAATGGAAAAATTATTTGAAACATTTGCTGAGGCTACTGGAGCACTCCAAAAGTTGTAATCATACGAATCAGACCGACTATCCTGATAAACTGAAATAAATCCGGTTCCGTCATTAGCTGTACTTTGCGTTGATCCTTGAATCAATTGAGCATCATCGCGAAGATAAATACCGGCTTTTGCGGTTTCGTCGGTGCTTCCTGAGGCTTTCGTCACAGAAATATCATCGGTAACATATAGCACTTCATCGGATACGTAAAGGTAGGTTTCTGAGGATCCGTCTTGCTTTACCGTAAGTTGAGCAAAGGCGGTTGAGGCTATAAACAAGCCAAAAAATGATAGAAAATATTTCATATCAAACTAAATTTATAAGTTAAACCATTGAGGTTTATTGGGGTTACAGAGTCAAAAATAGTTAAAAAATACTAGTCTCTTGTAAAATTCGTAAGTAAATTCTGATAATCCCATCAAATTAAATGGTATATAGTATTCAGATAATGAGGTATTTGTAATTTTGTTGATCCTACAATTCAAGATAAATTATCATTAGATTTGGAACTTCATGAGTTTAAAAACAATCGAAATTGGAGATTACGTTTCTGCCCTTAACGAGGCAATTTCGGGAGTGGTTGTAGCCATTGACTCTGATATTACTCTAGAAACATCAGATGGTTTTACAATGTCGTTTGCCCCAAAGGATCTTGTCATAGAGCCCAAAACATGGCTTGAGACCAAAGATTTTGTCGGGCTCACTCAAAAAAAAGTTGATCACGAGACCGGATTCAAATCCAAGAGACCCAAACGTCGCAAAAAGGATAAAATGCCTCCCATGATCGTGGATCTGCATATCGAAAAGCTGGTCAAAGACCCGCGAAGACTACAACCCTGGCAAATTTTGGATTTTCAAATCGACTCGGCAAAAAATCAATTAGAATGGGCCCTCAATAAACGAAAACAACGGATTGTTTTTATTCATGGAATCGGTCAAGGGGTGCTCAAGGCAGAACTCGAAACCTTACTCAGGCGATATGATAATATACGTTTTTATCCGGCTAATGCCGCTGAATTTGGGGCTGGGGCTATAGAAGTCTATCGCTTACAAAATACAAAGTAGGCCTGTGAATATTAATCACGTGTTGGGGTTTGCACGATAGTACTGCTCAAAAAATTCGGTAAAGAGCCCATAGGCAAGACTTCTTTAATTACTTCACGCCCGGCATTGGTAAACACCAGATCCAAAAGCGTCAATTCAATCGCGCTGTCTACTTTATAGCTGTGTTCGCGGTACAGCTCTTGAACCGTACTTAGTGTTACTTCATTATTCAGGTAATCTGGACCAACCTCAGGGTCTGTGAAATCATTGGTGGGGTCTAAATCGCCATTTAAATCCTCATCAAGGGTCAATATACCATCGCCGTCGTCGTCGGCGTCTAAATAATTTGGAATACCGTCTTGATCAGTATCTAATGGATTGGTCAATGGATTGTTATCTCCATCTGCATTAAACACATCGAGTTCGAAAACCGTAGGCACATTATCACCGTCATCATCAAAATCGATGTAATCAAATAAACCATCATTGTCAGTATCTTGATCTAGAGGCAATTCATCATCCGTGCTGAGGCCATCTAAATCATCTTTGGTGACCACCACAAGCATCTCAGCGCGGCCCGAAACACCACCGAACTCCTCAACCACATTCGGAGAAGTGGGGGGTATGGCCGAACAAAAATATTCAGCCCCGGGGGCATTATCAAAAATTCTGTAAGTAACGTTATTGGTGCTGCTAGAAAGCTCAAAATTCACAATGCCTGCCTCGAGCAAGTTGTCCAAGTTAACGACTAAATCAGCCAGGACAGCCTCTGTACCCGAGCTATTTTGTACATAAAATAAAATGCTTTGATCGTTGTCGCAATAGGAGAGTTGCTGATTCTCAAAATCGAAGGATTGAACAGAGACATCTCCATCATCACAGCCCCAAAATAAAAGGACGCCAAAAAGCCCAAGAGCAAAGGGGATATTACGTAGTATTCTTTTCATTACAACAAAGTAACAGAAAATGAATAAATTGATGATTGGATATTGGGTGAATATTTTAATTTTGAAATCAGATAATATAACACGCCAATGGTTTATTTGGATAATGCAGCAACCACGCAGGTGAGACCTGAAGTGATTGCCACCATGACCGAAGTATTGCAAAAGGAGTACGGTAATCCTTCCTCGACGCATAATGTCGGTCAGTCTTCAAAGGCTATTTTAGAACAATGTCGCAAAGACATTGCAGAACTATTTAACGCACATCCCGGAGAAATAATTTTCACCTCAGGAGGCACCGAGGCAGATAATCTTGCTCTAACTGCGGCCGTGCGTGATCTTGGGGTACAAGTAATTATTACCAGTGCTATTGAACACCACGCGGTTCTCCATACGGCTCAGGCTTTAACCCAAGGACCCAAAACAACCTTAGCGCTTGTCGATATAGACCATAGCGGTATGGTGGACCTGACTCATTTGGAGGCCTTGCTCAAGCAACATCAAGGCAAAAAGACATTTGTAAGTCTGATGCACGTCAATAACGAAATCGGGGTTATTTTACCCCTCAAGAAAGTCGCTGAATTATGTAAGGCCTACGGAGCGTTAATGCACAGTGATACTGTTCAATCTTTTGGTCATTTTCCCATTGATTTCAAAGATGTGCCGTTAGACTTCGCGGCGGTAGCGGCGCACAAATTCCATGGCCCCAAGGGTGTTGGATTTGCCTTTGTACGCAGAGGAACAGGCCTAGGTCCCTTGATTCTCGGTGGAGCACAAGAACGGGGAATGCGCGCTGGCACAGAAGCGGTTTATGCGGTGGCAGGTATGACCAAGGCGCTAAAATTGGCCTACGAAAATTTGACGCATGAATCAGAATATGTTGCCTCGTTAAAAACTAGGTTTATCGACGGGCTGAAAACATTGCCAGGCGTACGTTTAAACGGAGGGTGTGGAGATTTAGAAAACAGTACTTATACTATTATCAATGTTGGCTTACCCATTGACGCCGCTCAATCGGCAATGTTGTTGTTTCAACTTGATTTAAAAGGAGTAGCGTGTTCTCAGGGAAGCGCCTGCCAAAGCGGAAGTGCAAAAGGCTCTCATGTTCTTGAGGCCCTAGACAAGGTCGGGGTGCCATTGATGCCGAGTCTTCGATTTTCTTTATCAATGTACAACACGCCAGAGGATATTGATTTTGCCCTGGAATCCCTGAAGTCACTGTTAACAGACCCGTCCTAAGACCCAAGCCCCACAAAACAAAAGCGTCAATAAAATTGGATCAAAATCCAGCGCTGAGCTTGAGATTAAAAATGCGAGGGGTTAAGTAATTGGGTATCGCGTACTGAACCTTGGTGTACACATCGCGTACAAAGGTGTTCGTAATCGAATTTTGGACATCAAAAATGTTGAATATTTCGATCCCGACAGACAAGTCCTTGAAACTTGAAAAAAGTCCGTTTCCTGGTTTATTATCATGAACTAAATCATAACTGATGCCCAAATCGGCACGCTTATAATCAGGCAGACGCGTTTGAAAATCATAGGGGTCGGCATAACTTGGTGATCCACCGGGAAGACCCGTATTATAGACCATATTGAGGTACATTTTCAGATCGGGCATAACGGGAACATAATCTTGAAATAGCACGCCGAATTTTAACCGTTGATCCGTAGGTCTAAAGATGAATCCGCGATCGTCAATATTTTCTTCTGTTTTTAAATAGCCAAAACTCACCCAAGACTCAGTTCCAGGGACGAACTCTCCAGCAAGACGCATGTCCAAACCATAAGCGTAGGCCACCGCATTATTATTAGCAGCATAACGCAAACGAACATTTTCTAGAGTGTACGGGTTAACATCAGTAAGATGTTTGTAATACACCTCAGAATTCAACGTAAAAGGACGTTCCCATAATTTGAAGCTATAGTCGTGACCCAAAACAAGATGGATAGATCGTTGCGCTTTGACCTCAGGAACTACCTGACTTTGACGATTTCTGAGCTCTCTGTAAAAGGGAGGTTGATGGTATATTCCCGCACTGATTCGAAACAATTGATCCTTTGGCCCTGAGGGTTTAAAACTCATTTGAGCACGCGGACTAATTACAGTTTGGGTTACGGCAGGATTTATCCCGTCATTAACCTGCCAATTATGAGCTCGAGCACCGGCGTTCAAATACAGTTCACCATTATTCCACTCATCGCGATAACTCCATTGAGCAAAGCCAGAAATGCGAGAAATAGAAACATCGTTTTCGCCACTGCTGGCGTTAAACGGTACAATGGGGCTATCGTAGGCCTCATAAGGCTGATTATTCTGAAAATCAACCAGTGGGGGCCGAATAGAAAATCCCGCTGAATCGATAATTTCATACTCAGAGACACGATCTTTAATACGTTCGTTGGTGTATTTTATACCGTATTCCACTTGATGGGGTCCCGCCTGAATTTGTCCTCTGTGGTTTACGTTAATTATGAGGGCCTCCAGATCATTACGCGCATGGGTCAATTGACTCCCGATCCCTTCAGAGAATTCAACTTCTCCTAAATTTTCATCACCGATACTGGTATTTACCTCCCCTAAACGATATTGGGCCAAAATATCATAATACTCTTGCTCAGCCGTTTGATAGGCCGAAGCCATCCATTTGGTGGTATAATTATCCGAAACTACATAAGTCGCTTTGAGCGCGCCAAAGACGGTGCGATATTGATCAACCTCTTGACCTTCATAAAACACGAGTAAGGCCCTTGGGTCTTGAATAGTCCCAAAATTTGTTTGTCGCGTCAAAGGCTCGTATTGATAATCATTGATTGACGCGGTGCCCAAAAAGCCGAGCTCTAACTTATTGGATACTTTATAGGTCAAGTAGGATTGAAGGTCCGTGAATCGAGGTCTAAAATTGGTTTGTGTCTCTTTGGCATTGACAAATAAACTGTTGTCGCGGTAACGAATACTCCCAAGGGCCGTAAATCGTCCATCTTGTGATTTATCTCCAAGCGTGATTTGTCCTCCCAATAGACTCAGGTCTACCGAGGCTTCAAAATCTGTAGGACGCCGATAAGTGATATCCAATACTGAAGAGAGCTTATCGCCGTATTTAGCCTGAAAACCACCCGCTGAAAAATCGACATTAGCGGTCATTTGACTATTGACAAAACTGAGTCCTTCTTGCTGACCGCTGCGGATTAAAAAAGGACGGTAAACTTCGATTTCGTTGACATAGACCAGGTTTTCGTCGTAGTTCCCTCCGCGCACGGCATACTGAGTACTCAGCTCATTATTTCCACTAACCCCAGGTAAGGACATAAGCACCGCCTCAACCCCAGCGTTACCCCCAACCATTTTTCGCGCTATTTCAGGAGAAAAACTTTGTATCCCTTCAATGCGCTTTCGCTTTTTGACGTCCAACACAAGTTCGCCAAAAACCTCAATGTCTGCCTGCATCACTGGATTGAACTCATAATCTTCATTTGGCGCAAGGGTCAACGCAAAAGAAACCGTCTTTAGCGATAAATAAGAGAAGGTAACCGTGGTCTTAGTCTCCGCAGGTATTTCTAAGACATATACTCCATTGCGATCTGTAACGACCCCTTGGTTGTTGTAAGCCACAGTCGCTCCTGATACGGTATTACCATCGCCATCAAAAACGATCCCTTTAAGGGTAGCTGTTTGACTCAATAGCCCAAAAGGCAATACGAGCAAAACAAGTAATAATTTTAAGTGAATGGCCTTAGTCATCTGCTTTACGGTAAAAAAGTCGTTCAAAAGTAGCACTATTTCCAGCATTATCTAACACCACGACTTTTAAATTGTGTGCCGCCTCCTTAATTACAGTATCACTAAAATCATAGGTCAGGGTATTTGTTTTATAATCGTATTCCATAAGAATAAACTGATCGTTGATTGTGGCCCGATAATCGGCAATACCTGACTCCCGGTCTTTAATGGTTACCCTTAACCTTTTGGCCTTACTATACCATTGATTTTCAGCCGGTCTAGTCATGCTAATACTGGGTGGGGTCGCATCAAAATAAATGCCGTAGGTCCCTAATTTTGATACATTGGCCTCTAGTATTTGGCCGCTGCGCTTTGTGCTTTGATATACTGGTTTACCATAAGCATCTAAGCGTGCAATAAAGGCTTGATTTAAATCGGGATTACTGAGATGATCCGCGCGATAGGTGATCTTTACTGGTTTATACAGGGGGTATTGATCTTGATCCAAAACCAACTGCTGCTCCGACACCGCAAGCTCTAGCGCCGTCGATTCATAAAAACACCCTTTGGGAAAAAACACACTGAATCGATCCTCACTCCAACTTGTGGCCGATGAATGTGGTATTTCGGTCAAATTAGACCAATCTAAAGGGGCATCGTTTGAACTCAGCGTTTCATTACCTGGGGCGGACTCAGTCACAAATTGACTGCCAGTAATCGGTACGGTTATTACTGTTTTATTTTTATTGTAATCGTACAATTCGATAATAAAGGTGTAGGATGCTCCAGGTTTGATATTGACAAATCCATCACTCTCTAAATTTTTCAAAATCCCTAATGGGTTATTAGACGACCTAAATAATTTTTGAATCCGCCGTTTGTTGTCTCGATAATAACGATAATCCATGTATCGATTCATGTATTTGGTTTCGTCAAAAGAAATACGGTCAAAAACAATGTCTTGTGTCAAACTGCCGTTGAGTGTGCAGCGTATACGATAGACTCCATTTTTATTTCGCGATCCGTCTTGTTGATCGTACATGCCTAGTCCAAAACCAACCCAACCTGAGGTTTCTAAAGATTCTGCCAAGTACTCTGTATCGCTGATTGGGGTCAGTGAAAGACTTCTTCCTTTCGACTCTATATTGGTTTTAGAATCCAGAGCATACCATCTAAGGGCAGTGGGTCTGGGCCGCTTTGAATCCTCGATTGATATACCGTAATCAAGGGGATTGAGTGGTCTTGACTGTGCATCTCTAATTTCAAAATGAAGATGTGGACCGCCGCTACTGCCTGTATTGCCGGTGTAACCGATCAGGTCACCACGCTTAAATTCAAATCGCTCCTTGTCGGGAAAAAGCTCAATTTGAAATCGTTCTTTTTTGTATTGAGTCTTTTTGACATAGGCTTGAACCGGGGCTGCAAACCGATCCAAATGAGCATAAACACTGCTCATGCCCTGATTATGTGTCAAATAAAGGGCTTTACCATAGCCAAAATGTGCCACTTTGATGCGACTCACATAGCCATCTGCCGCGGCATATACTGGTTTACCGATGGTGAGGTTCGTTTTTATATCTAGACCCGCATGAAAATGTCTGCTTCTTAATTCTCCAAAATTTCCTGAGAGCCTCAGCGCTCCTTCCAGAGGCGGAGTGAATAGGGTACGTTTTGAATCTTGGGCACTAACACCATTTGAACACAATAACAAGACAAAACACACTTTAAATACTGGGATTAAGTCGTTTAATTTAAACGGTGCGCGCGTTGATAATTTTGTGGGTAAAGTCAAATTAAATGGTTTAGCAATGTAACGGGACTACACTGACAAATATTACAAATTTTTAGAGAAATAACAGAGGCATATACTCGGCTTCGGACAAGATTTATTAACTTTGTTTACAAGTGTTGTAATGTTCATTGAATGACTCAGCTCAAATCTATTGTCGATTCACTAGAATCCAAACTTCGTCAGTTGATTACGGCGCATAATGCGCTACAAGAAGACCATCAGCTTTTGAAGGAGGCCTTAAAGAAGTTAGAACAACTCAATCAAAATCAGGCCAATGAACTCAATCAGTTGAGAGAAACGAGCCAAGAGTTAAAAATGGCCAATGCAATGCTCGGCAGCGACCAACACAAAAGAGAAACAAAACTCAAAATAAACGCTTTAGTGCGCGATATCGAACAATGTATCGCACACATCGCACCTTAGAATTAATGGCTGAAGCGCTCAAAATAAAATTGACCATCGCCGATCGATTGTATCCGTTAACGATACAAGCCGATCAGGAAGAAGGTCTGCGCAAAGCAGCCAAGCGTATTGAAGAGATGATTAAACGCTTTGAGCAAAGCTATGCGGTGCGTGACAAACAAGATGTATTGGCCATGAGTGCCTTACAGTTTGCCGCCCAAGTAGAACAAAAAGAGCTCGACAGCGCGCAAGATATGGTGGATTTAGAACACCGGCTTCAATCTTTGGATCATTTGGTTCAAGAGGTGCTCAAGTGACGTTCTTTAAATATTTAGGTAACTGCCTGTATTGATATATTATTTGGTAAACTCAACAGTGATTCTTTAAAAGAGGTGAGTTCGTGGTGTTAAAGCATGCCGTCTTTGTCACGGATCCTTGATCAACACATTAGCCTCAAACGTGTTTTAAGGAGTTTATTCAATTCATTATCGGTACAGGCTTTTTTTATTTAGTAATTAATTATGGAATCATATATCCCCAGTATCGTTATTGCAATAATTGCCGTTGTTGTAGGCTTTGTAATCGCGAAACTTATTGAAAAAAATAGCGCGACACAGGCCCTTAATTCGGCCAAACGCAGTGCAGAGCGCATTTTAAAAGAGGCCAAAACCGAGGCCGAGTCAATTAAAAAAGAAAAAATACTTCAGGCCAAAGAGAAGTTCATTGAACTAAAGGCAGAACACGAAAAAATTATATTAAACCGAGACAAAAAGATCGCTGAAGCCGAAAAGCGCACGCGAGATAAAGAATCTCAAATATCCAATACGCTTTCCAAACAAAAGAAGCTCAATGCATCCCTCGAAAATGAGCGCACAGAACTGGATGAAAAGCGCAAGTCTTTGGACAAAAAAATGACCGAAGTGGAGCGTGCTCACAAACGTCAAATAGAACAGCTCGAGGTTATTTCTAGTCTTTCTGCCGAAGATGCCAAAGCGCAGCTTGTAGAAAGCCTCAAAGGTGTGGCCAAGACGGATGCCATGGCTTATATTCAAAACAGTTTAGAGGAGGCCAAAATGACGGCCCAACAGGAAGCCAAAAAAATCATCATCAATACCATACAGCGTATCGGTACCGAGGAGGCCATAGAAAATTGTGTCTCGGTATTCAATTTAGAAAACGACGATGTCAAGGGCCGAATCATCGGTCGGGAAGGGCGGAACATTCGTGCCATTGAATCGGCTACTGGTGTAGAAATTATTGTTGACGACACTCCCGAAGCGATTATTTTGTCGTGTTTTGATTCCGTACGCCGTGAGATTGCGCGCTTATCCTTACACAAACTCGTGACCGATGGTCGGATTCATCCAGCGCGAATCGAAGAGGTGGTCCGCAAAACAACCAAACAAATTGAATCAGAGATTATCGAGGTGGGCAAACGTACTGTTATCGATTTAGGCATACACGGGCTACATCCAGAATTAATCAAAGCCGTAGGGCGAATGAAATACCGTTCGTCTTATGGTCAGAATCTATTGCATCACTCAAGAGAAGTGGCACGTCTTTGTGGCACAATGGCCGCTGAGCTTGGCTTGAATGCCAAGTTGGCCAAAAGGGCAGGACTGCTTCATGATATAGGAAAAGTGCCTGAAACAGAGTCAGAAACGCCACATGCCATTTTAGGTATGCAGTGGGCCGAAAAATACGGTGAAAAAACCCAAGTATGTAACGCCATTGGCGCCCACCACGATGAAATCGAGATGACGTCTCTGTTATCGCCGATCGTTCAGGTGTGTGATGCCATAAGTGGTGCGCGACCTGGAGCAAGACGTCAAGTCTTGGATTCGTACATTCAACGTCTTAAGGATCTCGAGGATATTGCCCTAGGGTTTGGTGGCGTGGAAAAAGCGTATGCCATTCAGGCCGGAAGAGAGTTAAGAGTCATTGTGCAAAGCGAAAAGGTAAGTGACGATAAAGCCTCAGAAATGTCATTTGAAATTTCTCAAAAGATACAAACCGATATGACTTATCCTGGTCAAGTACGGGTCACTGTTATTAGAGAAACCCGGGCTGTGAATATTGCTAAATAACGTCGTTCGGATAATTTAATCGGAATACACCCAATCATAGCCTTGCTCTGGGCAATCAAAAAAATGTCCGTTTATAAAACGATAGTCCTGATTCATAGCGCTCAACATCTGAACATCCTCAGGACTCAATACTAAATCAACCGCTGCCAAATTATCTTTAATATGGGTAATCTGAACAGCTTTTGGAATCACTGAATCTCCCCGAGAAATATGGTAATTAATAAGTATTTGAGCCGGAGTACATCGATACTTTTGAGCCATAGATTCTATGACTTCATTGACGAACAAATTTGGTTCATCTGTGGCCTTCATCGCATGAGCTCGGTCTTTGGAGCCTAATGGGGCATAGGCGGTCAGGGCAATGCCTTTTATGGCGCAATAATTACGCAATTTTTCTTGCGTCAAAAGAGGATGCATCTCGACTTGATTCACGGCAGGGATTACGGCACATGCCTCGAGGAGACCTAAGTGCTTTGTAGTAAAATTAGAAACCCCAATGGCTCTAGTTAATCCTGTTTTTTGGGCCTGTTGCATCGCGTTCCAGGTATCGACCAGTGGTGCTTTGGATAGGGGTAGGTATTCATCGGGAGTTTGAGGTATGAGTATCCCCGGTTTGAACGCAATTGGCCAGTGTATGAGATATAAGTCTAAATAATCAAGCTTCAAACGATTTAAACTCGCTTCTAAGGCTGGTAATACTTCATGGGGCTCGTGGCGATCATTCCACAACTTAGAAGTGATAAACAAATCCTCACGAGTACATAATCCCATATCGATAGCGCGCGCTACAGCTTGACCGATCTCCACTTCATTATCATAAATCATGGCGGTATCGATATGACGATAGCCCATTTTTATGGCTTCTAAAACAGCTTGGACGACTTTATCACCCTGGGCTTTCCAGGTTCCTAATCCCAATGCGGGCATGGCAATATCTTGATGGAGGGTTATCTGTTTCATAGAGGTGTATTTATAGGGGTGTGGTTTAAAAATAAATAAGCTGTGGTTTAATTATTTTCTCGGGTGACATTGTCGAATTACTTTGGTCAAATGTGCAGTTTCTACATGTGTGTAAATCTCGGTGGTGGTAATGCTTTCATGACCCAGCATTTGTTGAATGGCACGCAAATCAGCGCCGTGTTCCAAAAGATGCGTCGCAAAAGAATGACGAAAGGTATGAGGACTTATATTTTTTTTGATCCCCGCGTGCTGCGATAAATCCTTAATGATTTTAAAAATCATTGCACGGGTCAGTCCTTTACCGCGTCGATTGAGAAATACCGTGTCTCTATGCGTGGGGTCAATCGTTAAATATCGACGCACTTCATGAACGTAAATATTAATATACTTTATCGTCGTAGGAGCCACGGGTACAATGCGTTGTTTATTGCCTTTTCCCGTGACCTTGATGAATTCTTGATCAAAGTGTAAATCAGATAATTTAAGCGTGATAAGCTCAGAGACTCGTAAACCACACCCATAAAGCGTTTCCAACATGGCCCGATTGCGCTCTCCTTGGGGATGTCCGAGGTCTACCGCACCAATAAGGGCGTCTATTTCATCTACGGTAAGTGTTTGGGGTAAATATCGACCGATTTTCGGACTCTCCATGAGCGTCAAAGGATTATCTGCGCGCAAGTCCTCAAAAATTAAAAAATTAAAGAATCCTTTGAGACTCGAAATTAAACGGGCCTGAGAGCGCGCGTGAAGCACTTTAGCTTGCTGATATACAAAGTCCTGAAGCACGTCTAATTCTATTGTGACTGGCTTTGGCATCGGCTTAATGTCTTTGAGCCATTTCATTAACTTATTTAAATCAGACCGATATCCCTTAATTGAGTTTTCGGAGAGACCGCGCTCTATTTTCAGATAATGAGTAAAGGATTCTATGGATTGTAGCCAATTCACTAAGTCAAACTATTTTTGTTTTATTCATCACCTCGAGTCCTGAATTCGCTCATGAAAATACACTTTTGATGGCCTGATTTAAAATTATTTGCGTTAAATTCGACTCAACCTAAAATTTTAAACCATGAAAAAAATATTAGCACTTTTGTTGATCATGAGCATAAGTACCACCATCGCCCAAGGCTTAGATTTTGGCGTTAAGCTCGGTTTAAATTACACAAATGTCTCTGGTATTGAAGATTTTCAACAAAGGCAAGGACTCTCAGCTGGATTGTTTGCCGGCATGCGGTTGGGTGATAAATTTGGGCTTCAGTTGGATGCGCTCTACAGCCAACAAGGGGCAGAGGTAGGAAATACATACAGTGATATTGTTTCAGATTTTGATTTGGATTATATCTCAATTCCGGTCGTGGTGAAATATTATTTTACAGAGTCCCTAAACATTCATGCTGGTCCACAACTCGGGATTTTGCTCAACGATGAAATCAGTGTGGTCAATCAGGTGGTCAATAATATTGGCACCAATACCGTGGATTGGCTAGGAACCATAGGCATAGGTCTTGATCTACCTCTGGGTCTTCGCGCAGAGGCCAGGTATAGTTTTGGGCTCACTAAGGTTAATGATTCGCTTCAAATCCCATCTCTTGAGGAGATCCAAGAGGGGCGTACACGCATGACCACCCTAAGTATTGGATACACTTGGCTGTAACCTAGCATTCATTATTTCGGTTTCAAGAATTTAACGCGCTGTTCGGTTTTTAAAGATCTTGAACATCAAAATAGTGCCTATCAAACTGGCGGTTATCAGGACTGTTGCACCGAGCCATTGACCGTAAATCACATATCCTGTCCCAAAAAGAACGCAATACACCACGACCACACCGAGTAAAAACAGCAGGAGATCACTCGAAAAACGCTCTTTTGAGGTGTTGAGCGCAACGCCACGGGCCTTCATTTTATGCTTTAATCCATTCCAACCAGAACCGTATGGAATGATCTTATTGTAGAATTGAATTAACGTGGCTTCGTCTGTGGGTCTCGTGATCAGTGTTACCAATATCCAACTCAAGGTAGTGATACCCACACCCCATAATAATTTTTGAGTCGCGTCAAAACCAAAATCAAAAAACTCAAAGACCAAAGCCACTACAAAAGAAACAATCATGCCCGTTAATTCGCTGTAGGCATTAATCCGCCACCAAAACCATCGTAAGATGAATATAAGTCCGGTTCCCGCCCCAATTTGGAGTAAAATATTAAAGGTATCTAAGGCACTTTCAAATTGTAAGGCCAATAGACCAGCGAGAATCATTAGAAGTACCGTCGACCAGCGCCCGACCCACACGAGTTGTTTTTCGGTCGCCTCGGGACGTACAAAACGCTTGTAAAAATCTAGAGCAATATAAGACGATCCCCAATTCAGGTGGGTTGATATGGTACTCATAAATGCGGCGATAAGTGAACTCACGACCAATCCCAAGAGGCCAGGAGGTAAGTAGGTGAGCATTGCAGAATAACCCAAATCATGACCTTCCGTGGCATTGGGGAACGCCGCTTTGATATCAGAGAGTTCGGGATAAACCACCAAAGAAGCCAAAGCAATAATAATCCAGGGCCATGGTCGCAGTGCATAATGCGTAATATTAAAGAGTAATGTTGCACCTACAGCGTTTCGCTCATCTTTGGCGGAAAGCATTCTTTGTGCCACATAACCCCCGCCACCAGGTTCTGCACCAGGATACCATACGGACCACCATTGAACCGCTATGGGAATCAGTAGCAAGGTCCAAAGGGTATCACGATCAGTAAAATCCGGTAAAAAATTAAGTTTATCCACTACATTTTCATGGGTCAGTAAAGCGTCTAGACCACCAACCTGAGGTAAATTCAAAACATAATATGCCGCCCAGATAGAACCGATCATCGCGACGATGAACTGCAAAAAATCTGTAAATATAACGCCGCGCAACCCACCCAGAGAGCTGTACAGCACTGTAATGACCGAGGCATAAACCACGGCTTCCCAAGGCGCTAAATCAAATAGAATTCCGCCGATTTTAATCCCGGCCAAGCAGACGGCAGCCATAATCATTACGTTAAAAAACACCCCCAAATACAAGGCGCGAAACCCGCGTAAAAAAGCAGCTGCTTTGCCGCTATAACGCATTTCATAAAATGCTAAATCAGTCAATACCTCGGATCTTCGCCACAAACGCGCATAGACAAATACAGTGAGCATACCGGTAAGCAAAAACGCCCACCAAACCCAATTGCCTGAGATTCCGTTTTGACGAACAATATCGGTAACTAGGTTAGGGGTGTCTGCACTAAAGGTGGTGGCCACCATTGAAATCCCGAGTAACCACCAGGGCATATCTTGCCCAGAAAGAAAAAACTCTTTGGTATTGCTTCCTGAGCGCTTAGCGACCCGCCAACCGATGATCAGAAATATCAAAAAAAACAGGCCAATTAATAGCCAGTCTAGCGCTGTAAGTTGCATTTGATTTAAAATTTTAGGATCAATTCTACACGACGATTTTTTTGTCGACCACGAGAATTGTTATTGGTGTATAATGGTTGTTGTTCTCCTGCCGAATTGGCCTTCAGGCGATTGGCATCAAATCCTTGACGGATCATGAATTGGCGTACTTGACGGGCCCATTTTAAGGCGAGTCGATAATTGTCCTGTTCATGTCCCACGTGATCCGTATGCCCCAGTATTTCAATGTAATTTTGAGCATTTAAATTAAGCCATTGCTGGGCACCTGGCAGTAACTGGGTCAAAGCACCCTCAAAAACGATTCCTTGATCCGAAAAGGTGGGTTGGTATTCAATAGCCTTGTATTTCGGAATGCTGGCCTTACGTTCAGACTGAGGCCTTGGTTCAGGTTTAGACTTAAGTCTTGATATTTTAGCAGGCGCTTCGGGCGGATTAAATGATTCTAAGGGGCGAGAAGCTTGAATAACTACAGCCTGTTTTGGCTCACTTTGGTCAAAAAGTCGATTTAGCCTGCCGCGACATTTAATTTGATCTGGATTTACGCCTCGTTTAACTAACTCGTTTTTAACCCGTACACTTCTCTGAACCCCGAGATTTGGCTCAGCTATAGATTCATTAGGGTCAAAGTATCCTGTTATAGTAATCTCTAACTCTGGATAAGCCTTAGCGTTTTGGATTAACAGCTCAGAAAATGAGCGCCACCCTTCTTGCCAGACGAGCTCTGGGGTATCACGCACAATAGCGATAGTGTTTGCACCAAACCCCAAATTAGCCTCTGGTTGTTCTGTAACACTATTGTCAGGGTCCTGATTGCGCTTCGATGGCTCGTCAGGCTTTTCGACTGGGGATTGTACTGTGTTGTCGGAACGTTCTACTGCTTGTTCTTGTATTTGCTCTAGATCCTCTGGATCCGAACGTCCGTCAGCATTGGTTTGTAGTCTTGGGCCATTTTTTAGGGGTTGATCTTTTTGGGTTTGATCTTTTTGGATTTGATTACTTGGTGATTGTTCGAGATATTCACTTAAAGCAAAGCCGAATCCTGACCATAGGAGTATGAGTAGTATAACTTTTTTGACAGGACCTTGCATTCTGTAACCAATAAAACTTTGTCTAAATTTACAAAAATGTATGGGCACATCTCATACAATAGCTATGGATTTTAATGCAATTATAAAATGACTCATACCGCAATCAATCAGGCCTTAATTGGACGACTTGAGTCCGCACAAATGCTTTTGGATAACGCCCTACCTAAAGTAGAGCAGCATTGGTTGTGGTCTTCGCCCAATGAGCACATTCTATGCATTGGGGTTCAATTAGCCCATATGTCTGGAAATCTCAGGCAGTACCTGATTGTGAATTTGACCCAGGAAGAAGATCTTCGCGAGCGTCCCTCAGAATTTGAAATACGTCCAGAGGTAAAACTAGCAGAATTAGCCGGGCGTTTGACCTCTGATCTGCACAAGGCCAAAAC
>CBFIFD010000024.1:20349-20586 GCA_965661835.1 Flavobacteriaceae bacterium
CCGCTCCAAGCCGCGTCTGGAGTGAAGTTTATCATGTTCAAACCTTTTCCATGACGCGGCTTGAGGCTTGCATTCATGCCATTGAACACTTAAATTACCACATTGGACAAATAGCCCTACTGATTAAATACTACAGCCCTCAGGATCTATCGTTTTATCCCAATATTACTTGAGCAGTCCATTATCTTTGCACTGTCTTGTGTAATAAATACTATAAATCCCAATACTCAAGACGAC
>CBFIFD010000025.1:0-20529 GCA_965661835.1 Flavobacteriaceae bacterium
TACAGGAGCGCCCATTCAAATGCCGATTGGAGACGATGTTTACGGACGTCTGTTTAATGTTATTGGTGATGCGATTGATGGAATTGGTGACTTGCCAAAAACTGGAGACGATGGATTGCCAATTCACCGTGAAGCACCAAAATTTGAAGACTTATCTACGTCAACTGAGGTTCTTTTTACTGGAATCAAGGTTATCGACCTTATTGAGCCTTATGCCAAAGGGGGTAAGATTGGTCTTTTTGGTGGTGCTGGTGTGGGTAAAACCGTTCTTATCCAGGAACTCATTAATAACATTGCCAAAGGGCACGGAGGTTTATCCGTATTCGCCGGTGTAGGTGAGCGTACGCGTGAGGGAAATGACTTGTTGCGAGAAATGCTAGAGTCTGGTATTATTAAATATGGCGATGACTTCATTCACTCGATGGAAGAAGGTGGCTGGGACTTATC
Source organism: Flavobacteriaceae bacterium (assembly GCA_965661835.1). Lineage (GTDB taxonomy): Bacteria > Bacteroidota > Bacteroidia > Flavobacteriales > Flavobacteriaceae > BACL21. Next base: position 448 of record CBFIFD010000025.1, read on the forward strand.
CAAAGTGGATAAAAAAGCCATGAAAGACTCAAAAGCAACCTTTGTTTTTGGTCAGATGAATGAGCCTCCAGGAGCACGTGCTCGTGTTGCCTTGTCTGGACTAACCATTGCTGAATATTTCCGTGACGGGGCAGGTGATGGTCAAGGAAAAGACGTGTTGTTCTTCGTCGATAACATCTTCCGATTTACTCAGGCCGGTTCCGAGGTGTCAGCGCTTTTGGGACGTATGCCTTCTGCAGTGGGTTATCAGCCAACTTTGGCCACCGAGATGGGAGCCATGCAGGAACGAATTACCTCGACCAAAAAAGGATCGATTACTTCTGTTCAGGCCGTATACGTACCTGCGGATGACCTTACCGATCCGGCGCCAGCAACAACCTTTGCGCACTTGGATGCCACCACGGTATTGTCTCGTAAAATTGCTGAGTTAGGAATTTATCCTGCGGTAGACCCACTAGATTCAACATCACGTATTTTGACTGCCGATATCCTAGGAGACGATCACTACAGTTGTGCGCAGCGCGTGAAGGAACTTTTACAACGCTATAAAGAACTACAAGACATTATTGCGATCTTGGGGATGGAGGAATTATCAGAAGAAGACAAAATGGCGGTAGGACGTGCACGACGCGTTCAGCGTTTCTTGTCTCAACCGTTCCACGTTGCGGAGCAGTTTACGGGAATTCCGGGCGTTTTGGTAGACATTAAAGATACCATCAAAGGCTTTAACATGATCATGGACGGTGAATTGGATCACCTTCCAGAAGCGGCCTTTAACCTCAAAGGAACGATAGAGGAAGCTATTGAGGCCGGAGAGAAAATGCTCGCTGAAGCCTAATCATCACTAAATAAAATAGGATGTATTTAGAAATTGTTACACCAGAAGCTTCTTTAGTTAAAGGCGAGGTCAGCAGTGTGAGTGTGCCCGGATCAGACGGCTCATTCCAAATGTTGGAAAATCACGCGGCGATTGTTTCCACCCTTGGCGCTGGAGAAGTAAAATTTGTCGGACAGCCAGAAATTGCAGAAGACTTCAAGAATAAGTTCACGCAAAAGGACGGCGCATGGCATTTGACTATCAATAGCGGTACCGTTCAAATGTTGGACAATAAAGTCATTGTCTTGGCTGATTAAATATGATCCGTTAAACGATTTAAAAAAAGCCTCAATCTGGGGCTTTTTTTAATGGGGTCTTATGGTATTAAAACTCTAATAAGCTGATTATTAATTTTGTAAATTGCTCTTATGAAATTTGCCAAAAACAATTTAAAAAACTCTTTTCTTGTATTTATTGGTTTAATTTATTTTGCGGCTAATGGGCAGGATAATTCTAGTGCGACTCAGGGGACGAAAACCAGAGATACACTAGCTCGAGATATAGAATCTTTGGGTCAAGTGATGCTGTCTGGAACCCGCCTTATGATTCCATTTTCTCAACAGTCACGCTCCATTACCACAATTGAGGCCGAACAAATTCAGGCGTCTCCAGCAAGCAGTTTGGCCGAGCTATTGCAACAAGAGGCGGGAATCGATATTCGGCGAAGAGGGCCCATGGGCACTCAAGCCGATCTGTATATTCGCGGTGGGAGTTTTGATCAAACTCTATTACTCATTGATGGGATCAAGTTAGAGGACGCTCAAACAGGGCATCACACGTTGAATGCAGCCCTGCCCTTAGAATTGATTGAGCGCGTTGAAATTATCAAAGGCCCAGCAGCGCGTGTCTACGGGCAGAACGCCTTTACAGGCGCTATCAATATTGTAACCAAAACAGATTACGAGGATGCTTTGGACTTGCGTTTGAGCAGCGGCTCTTTTGAGCAGGTAAACGGAAGTATTACCGCGTACAAGTCATTGGAGAACAGCGCACATATGGTGCATGTTTCGCGTTACACCTCTAGAGGTTATCGTTACAATACCGATTACGATCAGTCAAACTACACGTTAAAAAGCACCTTGAATACCCAGGGGCAGCCTGTTAATGTATTGGCAAGTTTATCAGAGCGTGCCTTTGGTGCGAATGGGTTTTACGCATCTCCTTCGGCTACAGATCAATTTGAGGTCACGCAAACGAGTTTGATCGGTGTTCAAACACAAATCAAAAATAAGACTTGGCTATGGACACCACGTGTTTATTGGCGGCGTAACCAAGACGAATATATTTACCTGCGCAATGATCCAACGGTCTATAGAAACCTCCATACCACAAACAAACTGGCTGTTGAGATGCACGGGCGTTGGAAAAATTCATGGGGTACAACAGGAGTCGGTATCGATTTTGCCCAAACCTATCTCTCAAGTAATAACCTCGGTAATCGTTCTCGACTGGCGACCACCTTATTTTTGGAGCATCGATTGCAATTGTTACAGCAAAAATTAGACGTAATTCCCGGAGTTGCGGTGACCTCATTCTCTGATTTTGGAAGTTTTGTTTATCCCGGAATTGACCTGGGGTACGCCATAAGTCGTCAATGGAGGATATATTCTAATGTGGGATATACATATCGTATTCCGACCTATACCGATCTTTTTTACAGCGATCCGAACACGCTTGGCGATGCCGACTTAGAGCCAGAAAAGGCTTTGGCCTACGAATTTGGCTTAAGGCTCAAACAGGGTGCATTTAAATTCAATGCCGCCTGGTTTAGACGAGATGCAAACAACTTGATCGATTACGTAAAGAACACTCCCGAAGATTTGTGGCAAGCAGCTAATGTTCGCGGTTTATTGACTCAAGGTTGGGAGGCTAATGTAAACTATGTGTTGCCATGGCAAAATATGACCCATACCCTCCAACTGGGGTACACTCAGATTGATGATGATCTGTCTATAGCGCCGGGAGAATTGTCACGCTATTCCATTAACTCCTTTAAAAATCGCTTTTTAGGACAATGGCGAACGCTTTGGTCTAAGCAGTGGGAATCTACATTGATATACAAGTATGGAGCGCGTGAGGGCCAAGATGCATTCAACGTCATGGATATTTCTGTATTATACCATCAACCGAGATACACCCTTCGTTTAGCAGCTGAGAATATTTTCGGAGCTGATTATAGTGAGACCAATTTGGTTCCGATGCCCAAGGGGACAGTTTTGTTTGAATTAATTTACAAACTAATGCCCTAATGAAATTAAAGCCAATTGACTGTGTGTCTGATTTGACAAAAGCAGCGTTTTTAGAGCGTTACTATAAACCTCAAAAACCTGTAATCATAAAAGATGCCATTTCGAATTGGCCAGCCTATGAACTTTGGAATTTTGATCATATTCGTCAGGTCGCTGGTGATAAAACAGTGCCCTTATACGATGATCGTCCTGTAGATCACAAAGACGGATTTAATGAACCTCATGCCACAATGAACATGGCTGAGTATATTGATTTACTCGAGCGTGAGCCCACTAAGTTTCGAATTTTTCTTTGGAATTTGCTCAAGGAGGTCCCTGAACTCCAAAAGGATTACGGCACTCTAGATCTTGGACTTCCTATTTTAAAGGGGCTGCCCATGCTCTTTTTTGGGGGTCAAAAAAGCCATACGTTTATGCATTATGATATAGATTTGGCTAATATTTTTCACATTCATTTTCAAGGAGAAAAACGCGTCATTTTATGTGACCAAAATCAAACAGAATTTATGTACAAAATTCCTCATTCGCTTATTGTTCGTGAGGATATAGATTTTGCGAACCCAGATTATGAGCAGTGGCCTGGATTGCAATATGTCTCGGGATTTGAGGGAAAACTAAGCCATGGCGATGTACTCTATATGCCCGAAGGATATTGGCACTATATGCAGTATATAACTCCTGGGTTTTCGATGAGTTTAAGGGCGATGCCACGCAAACCAAAGCATTTGGCCAAGGCCTTGTACAATATATTGATTATGCGCTATTACGACCAGCTCATGCGTCGATTCAAAGGCCAAAACTGGATTGATTATAAAAATAAGCAGGCGGTGGTGCAGACCCGTCAAAATATCGAACGGCATCAGACTCGTGAAAGTGCCTCATAAATAAGATCTGTTTCCCATCCTCTGTAGGCTAAATAGTCAAATAGTTTTCGTTTTTTCTTGGGAATATTGCGTTCGTTTGAAAGGTCGTTGAGTCGTTTAGCCACAAGTGTCTCAAAGGTGTCCATATAGGCCTCCATCTCGATTTGCTCCAGGCCCAGTTTGATGTTGTAGGCGCTCACACCATGTTGCTTTAACCCTTGTGTGATACGTTTTTTACCCCATTTTTTAATTCGAAATTTTCCACGAGTATACGCCTGAGCGAAGCGTGACTCATTAAGGAAATTATGTTGGATCAAGTGGGTAATGATGACCTCTTGAGCCTGAGGAATCATTCGCATCTTGTAGAGTTGCTCTTCCACTTGTTTATGGGAACGCTCTTGATAGGAGCAGTAGCGCTCAAGCTTTTCTTTGGCCTCTTGGAGGGTATAGGAGGGCATAGAATTTTTCATAGACTAAAGATAATCAATCCCACTATCTACCCGTAGATAAACTAAATTTAGAATCCCGGAATCGTAAAATGTCATTTGAATTCATAAAATATTGACCATAAAAAAACCCCTCCATCTCTGAAGGGGTTTGATCTTATATATCTTTTCCTTTATCGTCTTGGAAATGATATTCAAGGTACGTGTAAGCATCTCTTGGTTGAATTCTAATCCATTGTTTGTGCTCCAAAAACCATTTGGTTCGCACAGATGGAAAGCCCTTAGTTAAAAAGGCTGCTATAAAAGGATGTGTGTTTAAAGTTATCTTTTTATAGTCTTTGTTGATGAGCCTTTTGAGCTCTTCGCCAATTTTCTGTACCACAACAATTGGGGCTTCAATTTCATCACTTGAACCCGCATTTGGGTTAATCTCTCGCGTTTTAATATTGACCTCAGGTCGTACGCGTTGTCTTGTGATTTGGATGAGTCCAAATTTGCTGGGAGGAAGAATCTTGTGTTTCGCTTTATCCTCATTCATTTCATCACGAAGATGATTGAATAATTTTTTGCGGTGTTCGGCTTTTGCCATATCAATGAAGTCGACAACGATGATGCCGCCCATATCTCTTAATCTGAGCTGTCGGGCTACTTCACTTGCTGCTAATAAATTGACTTCCAAAGCGGTATCCTCTTGTGTTTTGGATTTGTTGCTTCGATTGCCACTATTGACATCAATGACATGCAAGGCTTCGGTATGCTCAATCACTAGGTAGGATCCTTTAGCGCCCGAAACTGTTTTGCCAAAAGAAGTTTTAATCTGCCGTTCGATCCCAAATTTTTCAAAAATGGGCGCTTTAGCATCATAAAGCTTCACAATATTCTCCTGTTTAGGTGCAATGGCTTGCACGTAATCTTTTATTTGATAAAATAAAGTTTCATCATCGATATGAATAGCCGAGAAGGACTCATTTAACATATCTCTAATTATTGATGAACCCCTATTCATCTCACTAAGCACTTTACTTGGGAGGTGCGCCCGATGTAGCTTTTTACACATCGCTGTCCAGCGATCAACGAGATTTTGTAAATCTCTATCCAGTTCTGCTACTTTTTTACCCTCTGCTACTGTACGTATAATAACGCCAAATCCTTTTGGTCTTATGCTTTGAATCAATCGCTTTAGTCGGTTTTTTTCTTCATTAGATTCAATTTTTTGTGAAATTGAAACACGGTCAGAAAAAGGAACTAGAACGATGTATCGACCCGCTAAAGAAAGTTCCGAGCTAATGCGCGGACCTTTGGTGGAAATGGGTTCTTTTACGATTTGTACCAGAATTGATTGATTGTTTTTTAAGGCATTATTTATCGTGCCATTTTTATCAATCTCTTTTTTTAATGGGAATTCTTTTAAGGAGTAATCTCTTAATTTACCTGTGCTTACACGTTTTACGAAGTCTAAGGTCGACAGAATTTTCGGGCCTAAATCATGATAGTGCAAAAAGGCATCTTTTTCATAACCCACATTGACAAATGCGGCATTTAGACCAGGGACAGTTTTACGTACTTTGGAGATAAACACGTCTCCAACCGAATATTTATTGTCCTCTGTTTCCCTATGGAGTTCGATTAGTTTTCCATCTTTTAAAAGGGCAAAATCAACTTGTTGTGAACTGGATCTAACTATTAATTCGTAGTTCACGGTAATTAATTTTTATCCCAGACCAAACTATTTCGGTCGGGATGGATTAAACAATTTTGAACACAGGATCAAAATCAAATTGCTTTGATTTTGATAAAACCTGCAGAAATAAGCAAATTGTATGAACTTATTTCTATGTCAAAGAACATTTTAACGAAGTAAGCTCGCGTTACTTCTTTTTGTGGCGGTTTGCACGTCTGCGCTTTTTGCGCTTATGCGTCGCTACCTTGTGTCTTTTTCTTTTTTTACCACTTGGCATATGGGATAAGGTTTAATGGTTCGACTGAGTCGAACTTTTGATTATTTATTTGACCTTAACATTCGATTTAACCCCCTCAACAAAAACTTTTGCTGGTTTAAAGGCAGGAATGTTATGTGCCGGAATTTTGATTGTTGTGTTTTTAGAAATGTTTCTTCCTGTTTTTTCGGCGCGCGTCTTAACAATAAAGCTCCCGAAACCTCTCAAGTAAACATTTTCTCCTGACTCCAAAGATTGCTTTACCTCACCCATAAAGGCCTCAACGGTGGCCTGAACATCTCCTTTTTCTAAACCGAGTTTCTCTGAAATTTCTGAAACGATGTCTGCTTTTGTCATTCTAAATTTCTTTTAAATTTATTGATAATTGTATAAATAGGCTTATTTTTCGATGACGGCAAATATAGGGATTTTAAAATCAAATAATCAAATCGTAAAGCATTAAAATATAAATACATAAACCCTATTTTTGGTGGGTGAAGTCCTCTAAATCAAGAATTGATAATATACTGGTTGAATGGTATTTAGAAAACAAGCGTGATCTTCCTTGGCGTCGTGTTAAAAACCCATATCACGTTTGGCTTTCGGAAATAATTCTACAACAAACTCAGGTGGTACAGGGGTTGCCGTATTACGAAAAATTTGTCTTCCACTTTCCGACGGTCCATCATCTGGCACAGGCTAGTGAACAGCAGGTATTAAAATTATGGCAGGGGCTCGGTTATTATTCAAGGGCGCGTAATCTACACTATACGGCAAAGCATATAACGCGGGAATTAAATGGAGTTTTTCCAGATACCTTTGAAGGACTAATGTCGTTAAAAGGTGTGGGGCGATATACGGCAAGTGCTATTGCTTCTATTTGTTTTGATTTGCCAAAAGCCGTGGTAGACGGCAATGTTTACCGAGTGCTGAGTCGTGTGTTTGGCATGGACTTGGCCATAAATCAAACCCCAGGAATAAAGCGATTTCAGGAATTGGCCGATTCGCAATTAAATCGCGATGATCCGGGCACTTACAATCAGGCTATCATGGAATTTGGCGCATTACAGTGTGTGCCAAAAAACCCGAATTGTGGGGTTTGCCCATTGGCCAATAAGTGTGTCGCCTATGCTACGGGCAAGGTAGATCAGCTTCCTGTATCTGTTAAAAAAGTAAAAGTTAAAACGGTATTTTATAATTTCTTGGTCTTACAGGACAAAGTTGGCTCTGTTTGGATGCGACCACGACCGTCTAAAGGCATATGGCCTGGCCTCTATGAATTTCCGTTAATCGAGTCTGACCAGCCTATGGCGCCTAATGAACTATTGAACCAGGTCAATAAAGCGGCGAGAACGGAAAATTTGAGAATCGGCAGTTTAGAGCAATTAAATCAGGAGCCTTGGACGCACAGATTGACCCACAAAAAGTTAATGGTAGTTTTTTGGCGCGGTTATTCTGAGCAAGCACTGCCTGCCGCCTATACCTACAAACAAATTAGGGCATTACCCGTACCGGCAATTATAGATCGATTTATTGCCCAGGCTTTTCCTTTAGCTGATCAAAATTAGTTAATTTAGAGGTCCTTAGTTAATTTTGTAAAAAAACCACACAGATGAGCGGAACACTGAATAAAGTTATGTTGATTGGGCATACAGGAGATAATATTAAAATGACCTATTTTGAAGGAGGGGGATGTATCGGACGATTTCCTTTAGCCACCAATGAGGTTTACAACAATAAAACCACAGGGGAGCGCGTAACCAATACAGAATGGCATAACATTATTGTTCGTAACAAAGGTGCAGAAGTTTGCGAAAAGTATCTCAAAAAAGGAGATAAGGTTTACATCGAGGGCCGACTCAAAACGCGAAAGTGGACCGATGATCAAGGCAACGATCGATACACCACAGAGATTCAATGTACGGACTTTACCTTTTTAACCCCAAAAAACAGTGACAATAACGTTACTGCTAGTGCGGAGCCAAATCCGAATATGGCCCGGCCGAATAATCCGAGTCCCGCAAACAGTGGTCAACAAATCAATCAAGGCCAGACCCAGGAGGTCGAGGACGATCTCCCATTTTAAGCGCAACTAAAATTTAATTTGTGGATCCAGAGCCCCCGAGTTTATTCATCTCACTACTCACTTTTCCCGAGCTGATCGGATTAGCAGGAATATTGGTTCTTTTGTTGTGTTCTGCACTTATTTCAGGGGCTGAAATCGCTTTTTTTTCGCTAACCACAGCGGATCTCAATCCTGAAGATGATCTCAAGCGTTCCAAGCAACTGGATATTGTGGGGCGCCTTTTGGATCGACCAAAACGACTGTTAGCCACAATATTGATTGCCAATAATTTGATCAATATTGCTATTGTTTTGGTTTTTGACGCCGTAACCAATCGTTTCTTTGCCGCTATTGATCCCAACTGGCTCAAGTTTTTAATTGAGGTCGGTTTAGTAACGTTTTTGATTTTGTTATTTGGTGAAATAATTCCCAAAGTATACGCCAGTCGAAACAAATTGCGCTTTGCCATATTCATGGCCTTGCCCATTCAGTTTTTGTTCGGGTTTTTTAGCCCTTTAAGCCGACCTATGCGCCACGCCACGGTGTATTTAGAGCGCAGATTTTCTAAGCAAAAGTTAAATATAAGCGTTGATCATTTGAGCCAGGCCTTGGAGCTCACCTCAAACGAAGAGACCTCGACTGATGAGCAAAAAATTCTGCAAGGTATTGTGACGTTTGGGACAACGGATACAAAAAACGTAATGCGCCCACGGATGGATATTTTTGCCTTGGATACAAAGGCCTCCTATAAAGAAGTACTTGAAGATGTTTTAAAAAACGGTTATTCACGAATACCTGTTTTTGAAGAATCGATTGATACAATAAAAGGGATACTTTATGTTAAGGACCTGCTCCCGTATTTTGACCATAAAGATTTTGATTGGCCAAGCCTTTTGCGTGACCCATATTTTGTCCCAGAAAATAAAAAGCTCGATGATCTACTCAATGAATTCAAACAAATGAAAATGCATTTGGCCATAGTGGTCGATGAATACGGTGGGACCAGTGGGTTGATCACTTTGGAGGATGTAATTGAAGAGATTGTTGGCGAAATCACCGACGAATTTGACGATGAAGATTTAATATTTTCAAAGCTGGATGATCGAAACTTTGTTTTTGAAGGTAAAACGCCACTCAAAGACTTTTATCGGGTCATACAACTTGAAGAGCCTAAAGAATTTGAAGAAGCCAAAGGAGAGGCAGAATCTCTGGCAGGGTTTATTCTTGAACTGACTAAAGGATTTCCAAAAAAAGACGAAGTCGTGACCTTTGGGCGTTATCACTTTGTTATTGAGTCCTTTCAAGGAAAACGCATTAATCAAATAAAGTTGACCATACATGATTGAGCAGTACAATCTTAGACTATATCTACTGGGTTTTCTGGCAATGCTGCTTATCGGGTGTCAGGATCAAGTCGTGGTCAAGCCTGCAGGTTTTCTTAGATTAGATTTTCCTCAGCCGAATTACAACCTGTATGATTCTGATTGTCCTTATGAATTTGAGGCCAACCAGGTTGCAAAACTAAAGTCCAAGGAACGTTGTGCGCTGAACCTGGAGTATCCATTTATGAAGGCAACGGTGTATTTGACCTATCAAGAAGTCCAAAGCAATCTTCCCCAACTCCTGAGTGATGCCCAAAAACTAACCTACGATCACACGATAAAAGCCAGCGAAATATTAGAGCAACCACGAGTAGACTCCGAACACAATGTTTATGGCATGTATTACCAAATTGATGGTCCTGCAGCGTCTCATGCACAGTTTTACCTTACAGATAGTACGCGTCATTTTCTTACCGGGGCGCTATATTTTAACACCAAGCCAAAATTTGATTCCTTGTATCCTGCCATTGATTACGTGCGACAGGACATTCGCCGGATGATGGAAACCCTTAGATGGCATTAAATATTCCACAAATGGGCAACAAATGGCTTTATCTCACGGTACTTTCCCTGATTTGGGGGACCTCGTTTATCTTGATTAAAAAGGGGCTTGTCGGACTGACACAAATTCAGCTTGGATCCCTGCGTACTGTGCTGTCGGCGTTAATATTGTTTTCTATAGGGTTACCCACATTAAAGCAAATTAAACGACCACAATGGAAGTGGATTGCCTTATCGGCTTTATTCGGGACTTTTTTTCCTGCATTTTTGTTTGCATTTGCCCAAAAGCATATCGATAGTGCAGTGGCCTCGATACTCAACAGTTTTACTCCCTTAGCTACCGCTGTTCTGGGATATTATGTCTTTAGTATTTACGCCACCCGCCGTCAAATGTTGGGTGTGGTCGTTGGCCTGGCGGGTTCGGTCATGCTGATAATGGCTGGAGCACAAATTAATCCCGATCAAAATCATTGGTATGGGATTTTGGTTCTTTTAGCCTCAGTTGGCTACGCCTTAAATGTCAATATTTTAAAGAAATACCTTCAGGGGATATCGCCATTGGCCATAGCCACAGGAAATTTTGTTGTGATTGTGATTCCCGCGTTGCTGATTTTAATCAGTACAGGTTATTTTAATCAGGTCTGGACCACTCCAGAGGTTCAGGTATCCACAGGCTATATACTCATCCTGGCATTATTTGGAACCGCCCTAGCCAAAATTCTATTTAACAAAATGATTCAAATTTCAAGCCCCGTGTTTGCCTCCTCAGTCACCTACACTATGCCTGTGGTTGCAGTAATCTGGGGTGTTTTTGACGGGGAGCGATTTGGGTGGTACCAAGGGGTATCTGCCTTGATTGTCTTGGTCGGGGTTTATCTGTCCAATCAACGTAAAGGGGCAAATGCCAAGGCCGGCCCAAAATAGATTCTATTCGTAGTTATGGGATATGGTCTCTAGCTTTAGGCTCAAATAGCTTTGTGGATTTAAATATTACAATTATATTTGCACCCGCTTGATTCACAGCTTTACAGAGGTGTCGCGAGCGACTTAAATAAAAAATAAATTAATCAATACGCTATGTATGCAATTGTAGAGATAGCAGGGCAGCAATTTAAAGTTGCGAAAGACCAAAAGGTTTTTGTCCATCGTTTGCCACAAGAAGAAGGCGGAAAAGTGTCATTTGACAACGTTCTTTTGATTGGCGAAGGAGACAAATTTACCATTGGCGCCCCGGCTATAGACGGCGCTCAAGTAAGCGCGAAAGTCTTGAAGCACCTCAAAGGTGATAAAGTTGTTGTGTTCAAAAAGAAACGCAGAAAAGGATACCGTGTAAAGAATGGTCATCGTCAAGCGCTAACTGAAATTCTCATCGAAGGAATTAAAGCCAGTGGCGCCAAGAAAGCTGCGCCAAAGGCGAAGGCAGCTCCTAAAGCTAAGGCCGAACCAAAGGCCAAGGCTGCGCCGAAAAAAGCAACTAAGGCTGCTAAATCTGAAGAAACTATTGATTATGCTGCAATGACTGTGGCACAATTAAAAAGTGTTGCCAAAGAGAAAGGGATTACCGGAATTTCTTCAATGAAGAAAGCGGATCTAGTCGAGGCAATCAAAAGTGTATAACCTATAAAACCGAAAGAAAATGGCTCACAAAAAAGGAGTAGGTAGTTCTAAAAACGGTCGCGAATCAGAATCGAAACGCTTAGGGGTTAAGATTTTTGGTGGTCAGGCGGCAATTGCTGGAAATATCATCGTAAGACAACGGGGAACCCAGCATCATCCAGGAGACAATGTATACCTTGGTAAAGATCATACATTGCACGCCAGAGTTGATGGTACTGTTAAGTTCGAAAAAAAGAAAGGCGGAAAATCATTTGTTTCGATCATCCCTCAGGGAGAAGCATAAGATTTTAGCACGATAATAAAAAAAGCCCCGTCTCATGACGGGGCTTTTTTTATTATGTCAATTACATGGTGGCCACTTAAAGCCACACCATCACAAATTAATATCGATAATACTCTGGCTTAAATGGCCCTTTTGGGGTCACTCCAATGTACTTGGCCTGATCCTCGCGTAGCTCGGTGAGCTCTACACCAATTTTCTGCAGGTGTAACGCCGCGACTTTCTCATCAAGGTGCTTCGGCAACATATAGACCTTGTTTTCGTATTTGTCTGTGTGATTCCAAAGCTCAATTTGAGCCAGTGTTTGGTTGGTAAATGAGTTACTCATCACAAAACTTGGGTGTCCCGTGGCACAACCAAGGTTTACCAAGCGACCCTCAGCCAAAAGAATGATGTCCTTTCCGTTTAAGGTGTACTTATCGACCTGAGGTTTAATTTCTACTTTGGGCCCATCGGCATTGGCCTTGAGCCAAGCGACATCGATTTCATTATCGAAGTGACCGATATTACACACAATGGTCTTGTCTTTCATTTGGGCAAAATGAGCGCCTTGAACGATGTCTTTATTACCCGTGGCAGTCACTACGATATCGGTACTGTCAAGAACCGTTTCTAGTTTTTTTACGGCATAACCATCCATTGCAGCTTGCAGGGCACAAATAGGATCGATTTCAGTAATGGTCACGATTGCTCCTGCTCCACGGAACGAAGCAGCGGTTCCTTTACCCACATCTCCATAACCACAGACCACGACACGTTTTCCGGCAAGCATGATATCGGTAGCACGACGTACTGCGTCTACTGCGCTTTCTTTACAACCGAATTTATTGTCGAATTTACTTTTGGTAACACTGTCGTTGACATTTATGGCCGGAAGCGGTAAGGTGCCGTTTTCCATACGCTCATAAAGACGGTGTACTCCGGTTGTAGTTTCTTCACTTAGCCCTTTGATTCCCACTACGAGTTCCGGATAGCGGTCCAAGACCATATTGGTCAGATCGCCTCCGTCATCTAGGATCATATTAAGGGGTTGGCGATCTTCCCCAAAGAATAGGGTTTGTTCGATACACCAGTCAAATTCTTCTTCGTTCATACCTTTCCAGGCGTAAACCGCAGTTCCTGCCTCAGCGATCGCCGCTGCCGCTTGATCTTGCGTGGAGAAAATATTGCATGAACTCCATGTGACTTCTGCACCAAGGGCTTGAAGGGTTTCAATAAGCACAGCGGTTTGAATGGTCATGTGCAGACAACCAGCAATGCGGGCTCCAGCCAGAGGCTTACTCTCGCCATATTCGGCGCGTAGGGCCATAAGACCTGGCATTTCTGCTTCAGCGAGCTCAATTTCTTTGCGTCCCCAGGCTGCCAGGGACATATCTTTCACTTTATACGGTACGTAAGGCACTGTCTTTGTGGGCATATTGTTATATTTGAAGGGTTCGAATTTGCCGACAAAAGTACGGAACATTTTTTAACTCAATGCCACTTTTAAGAACGATTAATCCATGGCCTGAGGCCACAGTATACCTCTGGGGTATCAATGAATCAGAAGATGAATTGATGGCAATGAGCCAGGTGAATCACCAGAGTAAAATCCGTCTTGATTCGATGAAAAGTGAAGTGCATCGCAAGGGGTTTCTCAGTGTTCGCGCTTTATTACAACGTGCCGACTTAACGGATGATGAGGTTTATTACAATCACTCTGGAAAACCTTTTTTGCGGACCGGTCAGCATATTTCTATCACGCATTCTCATTCGCGCTCAGCGATTATAGTGGCTCCTTACCCTGTGGGTATTGACATTGAACTTCGCCGATCAAAGATATTGCGCATAGGACATAAGTTTAGTTCTGGAATCTCTTTGGCACTAAAACAATTAGTCCCTGAGCCCGTTGATCAATACACCTATGTTTGGACCGCCAAAGAGAGTATGTACAAAATAGCGGCACATCCAGGCCTTGGATTTTTAAACAATATTTTATTGGGTCAATGGTCCATTGAGAAAGGGACACCAGTCGATGTATCAACTCAAAAACACAATGAGACGTGGATTCATGCTACAGGAACAATTAACTACCCTAAAGAACGTCATTTTGCCTACCAGGGCTGTATTTTAGATCAGTATGTATGCGGAATGACCCGAGACTTAGATCCCACAGATATTCTATGATTGATCCCCACAAAAACATGAATCCCTATGATCATTGGCTGGATCACATAAAAAAAGGACAAAAACAACTTGCGGTTTTGGTCGATCCCGACAAGTGCAACCCAGAGCATGTCCCGGAATTACTGCGTCATTTACCTGCTGAAACGACCCATATTTTTGTTGGAGGGAGTACTGTGGCCCCAGGGCAGACGGATGCATTAATATCTGTAATAAAAAGTCAGGCCAATATAGCTGTATGGCTGTTTCCGGGAGATGAGGATCAAATAACCCCCCATGCAGACGCGTTACTCTTTCTTTCTTTGGTGTCAGGGGACAATCCAGAGTATTTGATTAGGCAGCAAGTTCGCGCTGCAGCGAAGCTCAGAAATATAGATTTATTTACCATTGCGACAGGTTATTTATTGATTGATGGGGGTCGTCCAAGTGCTGTGGCTCGAGTTACCCAGACAGAACCTCTGTCACCCCTCGACCTGGAAAAAATCCTGAACTGTGCTATGGCAGCACAATATATGGGTGCTGAGGCGCTTTATCTTGAGGCGGGTAGTGGCGCGATCAATCCAGTCTCGGCCCAAATCATTCAATGTATTAAATCGCATATTGATTTGCCACTGATTGTGGGTGGAGGCTTGCGACAAAAAGAGCAAATGAAAAATGCATGGACTGCTGGAGCAGACATGATTGTGGTAGGTACGGCCATAGAAGAAGTGCTATCTTTAACGCAGTAATTTATGGAGACTTTCGTTGAATTTATTATCGGTCCTTACAAAACAGCGGGCCTCACACAAATAGTCATTGAGCTCATTGCCTTTATTTGTGGCATTCTCAGTGTTTGGTATGCCAAAAAGGCCAATGTTTTGGTTTACCCTACTGGACTTATTGGGACAGCCTTGACCGTTTATTTATTGTATCAAGCTCAGTATTTTGGTGATATGATGATGAATTTATACTACAGTGCGATGAGTGTGTACGGATGGTATCAATGGACCCGTTATCAGCAAGACCAACCTAAATATCCCATAAGCGTAACTAATAGTCACCAGCGCTGGGTGGGATTTGTCTTTTTTTTAATCACCGTTGGGATTACTTATGGGGTTTATCAGGCGTTTGACTATACCATGCAGTGGTATAGTTACGTCGATATGATTACTTCGGGAATTTTCTTTACCGCCATGTGGTATATGGCCAATAAAAAAATCGAACATTGGATTTTATGGATTATTGCCGATATAATCACTGTGCCGCTTTACGCCTACCGTGGCCTTGGCATGCTTTCGCTCCAATATATTATATTTACAATACTCGCCATACAAGGGCTTTCTGCTTGGCGAAAAACGCTTAATGCTCAATAATTATCACAAATCTTTAATCTATCGAGTCTTCTGATCAAATAGTACTGCCTCAAATTGTATTGTATGGTCCAGAGTGCAGTGGTAAAACAACATTGGCCCGTGCTCTGACCGAAATATATTCGGGGGTAATCGTTGAGGAGTTTCTCAGAACGTATGCACAAAAGATTTGGGACACCGAAAAACGCACAGTCGCACCTCAGGACATAGAGGCACTGATTCAAGGGCAATGTCGTGCAGAGAAAGAAGGTTTGATTCAGGCTAAATCCACGTGCACACCATCAAGTGATCAGATTGATGCACATAGAGTGCAGTGTTGCCCCACATTCATGGATACAAATATTGACCAATTGGCGGTGTATTTTTCGTATTATTTTGGCCCAGATTGGGGGCAAATTCCGCTGCATCTAAAAGCGGCTGATGACGCCATAGTTTATTTGCTCACCAAACCCGATATACCCTGGCAATCGGACGACTTGAGGGATCAACCCTTGCAGCGCGATAGCTTATTCAGTATCTTTGAGCATGATTTAATTCAAAAAAAAGCGCGGTATCATGTGGTGCACGGATCCCACAATCAAAGAATAAATCAAGCCTGCACATTCATTAATAAAACTTGGCCCGAGTTATATGTTCAACGATCGTGATTTAGAAGATTTCAAAACCCTAGGCATAGAAGAGTCCCAGGTTTTGAGTCAAATTGAATTGTTCAAAAAGGGGACCCCATTTATTGATGTTTTGCGCCCCGCAACCATAGGTGATGGTATTTTAGAGTGTGACGATCAGCAATGGCGCAATTGGGTAAAGATTTACGATGGTGAATCATCTGAATTAGACATTGTAAAATTTGTACCTGCATCGGGGGCAGCCACGCGCATGTTTGGATTTATATTCGACTTTTTAAATTCATTCGACCCGGAAAAGCAACGATTAAATGAATTTCTTAACGAACCTGGCAATGAATCTATTGCGATATTTTACAATCGCCTCAAAGAGTTTCCGTTTATTGAATTAATTCGTCAAAAGGTACGTGCGCTTTATCCCGAATTTAAAACGTGGACCAAAGAAAAGCGATTTGTCACTATGGTTTCAGTTTTAGTTCAAGAGCACGGGCTCAATTACGGGGCGCTACCCAAAGGACTCATCGCCTTTCATCGTTACAAAAAAAATATCCGCACGGCTTTTGAGGAACAGCTTTACGAGGGAGCATTTTACACCGGATCTCAAGAGGTTTACACCCACTTCACCTTTTCGCCGGAGCATTTGGAGCGTTTTAAACGTGAATTTGATTCTATCGAGTCGCGATTGGAACGCCAAACCAAAAAGAACTTTCATATCTCGTATTCTTTTCAAAAAGATCATACCAAAACTATTGCGGTGGATTTAAAAAATGAACCGTTTCGCGATGATCAAGGACGTCTTGTATTTAGGCCCTCTGGGCATGGCGCGTTGATAGAAAATCTCAATGAAGTAAATGCCGACATCGTCTTTATAAAAAACATTGATAACGTGATGGCTCAAGAACACGTTGGGGAAATGGCGCATTATAAAAAAGGACTTGCGGGAATATTATTGCATTACCAATCTCAGGTTCATGGATACCTCAAGGCTTTATCATCGAACCCTGCAGAGGTCGACATGAAAGAGTTACATGTTTTTTTATGGAAGAGTTTTGGATTGCGAACCCTGCCAAGTACGCCACAGGAAGCCTATGAGTTCTTGTATCGTCCTATTCGTGTTTGTGGTGTTGTCGCCAATACAGGGGCTCCTGGAGGGGGACCATTCTGGGTTCAAGACCAGGACGGTACAAGTCTTCAAATTTTGGAGGGGGCTCAATTTGACCAAAGTAATCAAAGGCATATGGACGTTCTTGTTCAGGCCACTCATTTCAATCCAGTTGACCTAGTCTGTGGATTGCGCGATCACCTGGGCACTCCTTACGAATTATTGAATTTTTGCAATCAGGACATGAGTTTTATCGCACAAAAAAACCACAACGGTAAACCCCTCAAGGCCCTCGAGTTACCGGGATTGTGGAATGGGGCCATGGCCAACTGGCATACAGTTTTTGTCGCAGTACCAGCCATGACATTTAACCCAGTAAAGACGGTTAATGATCTGCTCAATAAGGCACACAGGCCGTTAATTTAAATGGTCGCAATGGTTCGGCCATCTCAACTCTAGGCGGATTTACGACGCGAAAAATATTCCGCAATAGTTTGTAAAGCGATCGAGGTTATTTAATTTTGCATCATCATCTCAAAGGGGTGCTGGTTTGCGTTATGAAATAAGGACAATTTCCGGCTGAGATTATACCCATAGAACCTCGAACAGGTAATGCTGTTTAGGAAAAGGTCTGGAAACAACGTCCAGAGTCACTGTTGTTAATTCAACGAAATTTTTTTTAACCGTGAATAATGGCCCCTTTTATTCGTAAATAATTACGAATGAAACCTTTATTTTTTACATTGACCCTAGGGTTGCTATGTGGCAGTTTACTGGCTCAAACGGAGCAACCTCAAGATTCTACCCAAGTACAAACCCTCAGCGAAGTGTTGCTCAAAGCGACAAAAGCTAAGGCTATTGATCCAATTACCCAATCCAATTTAACGGCTCAAGATCTCGCTCCATTAAATTTGGGTCAAGATTTACCCTATTTGATTCAAAATTTACCCGGTGTTGTGGCAACGAGTGATGCGGGTGCTGGGATAGGCTATACAGGACTTCGAGTTAGAGGGAGCGATGCTACCCGTGTCAATGTGAGTATCAATGGTATTCCTTATAACGATGCCGAAAGTCAAGGTGTTTTTTGGGTTAATTTACCAGACCTCGGTTCTTCGGTTCAAGACCTTCAACTCCAGCGCGGTGTTGGAAGTACTGCTTTTGGTCCTGGCGCTTTCGGCGCAAGTTTAAATTTATCTACACTCAAGGCCCAAACGGAACCGAGCCTACAAATTCAAAGCAGTGGCGGCTCTTTTAATACGCAAAGACACAATCTTAAATTTTCCTCAGGACCACTGGCTGACGGATTTTCTTTCTCAGGGCGCTTATCTAAAATTGACAGCGACGGTTATATCGAGAGGGCTTCAAGTGATTTGGCTGCGTATTGGTTACAAGGCGACTATGTTTCGGAGCGAACAAAAATCAGTTTGATAGGATTTGGCGGACGTGAGATAACCTATCAGTCTTGGTATGGAATTGATCAGGCCACTTTAGATCAAAACCGCCGTTTTAATCCCGCTGGTGCTCAATATGATGACCAAGGAAATCTTGAAGGATTTTACGATCAGCAAGTGGACAACTACAAACAAGATCATGTGCAAATGCTTTGGAGTCAAGATTTATCGACCCGCTGGAACAGTCAAGTTTCTCTCAACTATACCCATGGTCGAGGTTATTTTGAGGAGTATGTTGATTCTTGGTACAGCCAATCAGTACTCTTTAGCAGCGATGCAGATTTGGCTACTTA
This sequence comes from Flavobacteriaceae bacterium, assembly GCA_965661835.1. Taxonomy (GTDB): domain Bacteria; phylum Bacteroidota; class Bacteroidia; order Flavobacteriales; family Flavobacteriaceae; genus BACL21. Next base: position 19,646 of record CBFIFD010000025.1, read on the forward strand.
TGGATTAGACCCTGTAATGGTCGATGGTCAAACGATTAGTGCCACTGATTTGGTGCGTCGTCGCTGGCTGAATAATAATTTTTATGCCCTAAATGCCCATTTAAATTACAAAGGCCCTGAGCTAGAGTGGACCTCGGGAGTCTACACAAGTTATTATGGGGGAGATCATTTTGGAGAACTTATTTGGGCCCGTTATGCTCCAGAAGCAAACCCCAGACAGCGTTATTACTCGGGTAATGGAGACAAAAATGAAACCAGTATTTTCTCAAAAGTAAATTGGCGTTTGGGTGAGCACTGGTCGGTTTATGCTGACTTACAGGAGCGTTGGATCAGTTATCGTACCTCGGGAATTACTTCTGATTTGGTGCCCCTCAATGTCCATCAAGAATATGCCTTTTTTAATCCTAAGTTTGGGGTGACTCGTGATTTTGGCAAGGATCAACTCCTGTATCTTTCTTTTGGTCGCTCACATCGAGAGCCGCGTCGCAGTGATTTCGAGCAAGGTGTATTTACACCTGAGCGGTTAGACGATTTTGAGCTCGGGTGGCGTGCCCAAGGAGTCAACTATAAATACAGTGTCGTGGCTTACTACATGGACTATCAAAATCAGTTGGTCCTAACAGGAGCTATTGACAATAGTGGGGCTCCGATTCGGGCTACCAGTGGTAGAAGTTATCGGACAGGATTGGAGCTAGAAGGAGCGTGGCGATTTGCGCAAAATTGGTCGTTACAATCGGCGGTTGCCTTAAGTCAAAATAAAAATATTGATTTTGTCACTACGTTTGACGGTGCATTACAAAATTTAGGGACTACAGATATTTCATTTGCGCCAGGATTAATCGCAAGCGGTACCCTAGTATGCGAGCCATTTCAAGGCGGACGAT
>CBFIFD010000026.1:0-17405 GCA_965661835.1 Flavobacteriaceae bacterium
ATTGTATGGTCGGGGCGTCCAATGTATTTAATCAAATCATTGAACGCGATTTAGACGGCCTTATGGAACGAACCAAATCAAGACCACTGCCTGCGGGACACATCACCGTTAATGGGGCTTTAATATTGGGGGTTATACTGACGATTATTGGGCTTACCGCGCTGTATTGGATTAATCCCAAAACAGCAATGTTTGGCGCCATATCCATATTTTTATACGTCAGTATTTACACACCACTCAAAACGAAAACGCCACTTGCTGTTTTTGTCGGGGCCTTTCCAGGAGCAATTCCCTTTATGCTCGGTTGGGTTGCTGCTCAAGGATCGTTCGGAATTGAGCCAGGAACATTGTTTATGATGCAGTTCTTTTGGCAGTTTCCACATTTTTGGGCCATAGGTTGGTTTTTGGATGAAGACTACAAAAGAGCCGGGTTTAAAATGCTGCCTACGGGCAAGCGAGACAAAGGGACTGCGATACAAATTGTTCTATACAGTATTTGGACAGCCATGACCGCTCTAATTCCCATAGCTCACAAAACAGGAACACTCAAGATGAGTTTATATTCGGGTTTTATAGTCGCCTTACTCGGCATTTGGCTTGTATGGGCAGCCGTGCGACTATATCGTTTGCGGACCAAGATTGCCGCCAGAAAATTAATGTTGGTCAGTGTAGCCTATCTGACCCTAATTCAGATTATTTTTATCATCGATAAATATTTGATACAATGAGTTTAAGTGAACAGACAGAATTAATGCAAAGGAATAAAGCCAAAAAGATGCTTCTTTGGTTTTCGATGATTTCACTAGCCATGAGTTTCGCAGGACTGACAAGTGCTTATGTGGTGAGTAAAGAACGTGCTGATTGGCTCGAAGACTTATCATTGCCCTCAGCCTTTGGGTGGAGTTTAGTCGCCATATTACTCAGCAGCGCAACCATGGAATGGGCCAAACAATCATTTAGACTAGAGCAATACCAAAAAGCGACTATTCTTTTATGGGTTACTTGGGGGCTCGGTGTTGGCTTTATGGTATTACAGTACCTAGGATTCAGTCAGATCTATAATGATTTTGGTTACGCATTTACCGGCCCGACGAGCAGTATCGCGTACACCTTTATATTTTTGATCGTAGTACTTCATTTGTGCCACGTTTTGGCAGCCTTGATTGCCCTGAGCGTGGTAATTTATAACCATTATAAACAGCGTTATACTTTAGGGAAAACCTTGGGGGTAGAACTGGCTGCGCTTTTTTGGCATTTTGTGGACGGGCTGTGGCTTTACCTCTTTTTATTTTTCTATTTCGTCAGATAAAAATAATGCCTATTTTTGCACCAATAACACACCAATAATTTATGGAAGCTACCGTAGCCAAGACTGGTACCGAAGGAAAATCATGGGGAGGAGGAAATCGACCGTTTAACGTCAGTTACGGAAAGATGATGATGTGGTTTTTCATTCTTTCGGATGCCTTGACTTTTTCAGGATTCATTGCCTCTTATGGATTTTCTCGTTTTAAGTTTATCGATGCATGGCCTATCGCCGATGAAGTTTTCACGCACGTTCCTTTTTTACATGGTGTTCCAGCGCCGATGTATTATGTAGCATTTATGACCTTAGTGCTGATTTTCTCTTCAGTAACCATGGTTTTAGCAGTTGACGCAGGCCATAAAATGCAACAAAATAAGGTAGCCTGGTACATGTTTTTTACCATTATAGGTGGTGGTATTTTTGTGGGATCACAGGCCTGGGAATGGGCGACATTTATCAAAGGAGACTACGGAGCGGTCGAAACAAACGGAGGACGTATTTTACAATTCCTAGACAAGGATGGTGATCGTGTAGCCATCGCAGATTTTGCCGTGGACATTCCAACACAACGTTTGACGCACGAGCGTAAAAATGGAATCTGGTATTACGGAGAACCGACCACAAGAACGACATACGATTTGGCAGAAGTACAACAAGGATTTATGGCAAACGAAGACCTGTTGATTCGTACGCAATATTTAGACGACAACGGACACCCGATAGTCCTTTCTCGCGAGGAATCTCTAGCTAAATTAATGAATGACGGTAAGTTGGTTGTCGAGGGTGCTAACTTAACACGCAATGAATACGGCCATCCGTTATTTGCGGATTTCTTTTTCTTTATTACAGGATTTCACGGGTTTCACGTGTTCTCTGGGGTGGTCATCAATATCATCATTTTCTTCAATGTGATAATTGGGACTTACGAGCGCCGCAAGAGCTATGAAATGGTTGAAAAGGTAGGTTTGTACTGGCACTTTGTTGACTTAGTATGGGTTTTTGTATTTACATTCTTTTATCTGGTTTAATTCTATAACGAATCATGGGACACGAGCATAAATTAGAAATATTCAGAGGTTTAGTTAAGTTTAACTCCAACATTCAGAAAATATGGGGTGTTTTCTTTTTTCTCTGTATAGTGACAGCGGTTGAGGTGGTGTTAGGGATCATCAAACCAGAAGTATTGATGGAGGGACGCTTCTTGACGATGAAATACCTCAATTGGATTTTTATCATTCTTACCTTAGTGAAAGCCTATTATATCACCTGGGATTTCATGCACATGCGTGATGAGAAAACAGGATTACGACGAGCTGTGGTTTGGACAGGGGTGTTCTTGATTTGTTATCTCATCGCAATATTACTGGTCGAGGCTGATTATATTTTTGAAGTGTATAAAAATAACTTCATTAAGTTTAACTTCTAAACTACTACAGGCCCTGTCTCGGGGCCTTTTTTATTGAATATATTTCTGAGTATGCCAATGGCGTTGTATTTTTGTAAAAAATTTGCGCTATGGCTTGGAAAAAGTACTTAGTCCTGACAATACTATTCGTTTTACCCATTACAGTTTATTTGTTTTTTGCCAGTGGCGTCAATCAATTTGCCAAGTTACCGGTGTTAAATCAGCAGCCAATCACGCTGGAGGGTTTTGTCGATAAAAATGGAGCCGAGGCAACGACTCAAGACAAAATCACCGTTTTAGGATTTTTGGGTAATGATGCATTAAGTCACAAAGCCGAAATATTCAATCTCGCCCATAAAATTTATAAGAAAAATTACCAATTCGAGGATTTTCAAATGTTGTTTTTAACTACCCAGGAGCAGGATTCTGCAGTTGTGAGGATAAAAAATGAATTTACCCAAATTGCGGATCCCATTAATTTTTACATCGGTTTTGGTGATCTAGATGCGATAAAGAGAGTTCACGAACTTTTGAATACACCTTATCAATTAGACGATCAAGGAGCATCGTCTTACGTCTATATAATCGACAAGGATCGGCGTTTAAGAGGTCGATCCGAAAGCGAATATCAACAATTTGGTATTGGGTATAATGCGGCGGATTATGCAATTATTAACAACGAGATGAATGACGATATTAAGATTATTTTAGCGGAGTATCGCCTTGCACTGAAAAAGTATAAATCGTCGCGCAAGAGGTAATCATGGCAAAACAGAATTATTCATATGTCGGTATTTCATTTGTGATTCTTGTTTTTGGGATCATATTCATTCCTAAAATAATATCTCGTATACAAGGGGAGCAAATCGTCGATATGGATCGGCATAACCTCGAGCATGGATCTCGAACCGATAGAGAGATGGCCACTATAGGCCCCGCGCCTGAATTTACGCTTACCAATCAGCGCGGCGCATCATTTTCAAGTGACGATTTAAAGGGGCAAATTTACGTGGTTGAGTTTTTCTTTACGACCTGTCCATCCATTTGTCCGATTATGACACAAAATTTATTAAACGTGCAGTCCGCTTATGCCCAAGAACTCGGAGTTAGTTTGATTTCTATTAGCATCAACCCAAGTTTTGACACGCCCAAAGTGCTCTCCGAATATGCAGAACAATATGGCATAACTCATCCAAATTGGCATTTGCTCACAGGAGAACAAGATTTAATCTATGAAATAGCCAACACAGGGTTCAATCTTTATGCCGGTCCAGGATCCGAGGTCGATGGGGGGTTTGAGCATTCAGGTTTTTTTGCATTAGTCGATGATCAAGGGATGATTCGTTCACGCTATGACCAATATGGCAACCCCATCATTTATTACGACGGCCTTGAACTGAATCAAGTTTCCAAATTAATTGACGATATTAGCGTCCTACTAAAAGAAGATTCATGAAACAGTTTTTACAAGCCCGATATAAATTTGTGATTTGGGTACTGTCGTTACTCATTCCTGTGGTTGTGGCCATCTTATTCCGCGTTCGCCTTCCCGAGGTTGAGCCGCTTGATTTTTTGCCACCGATCTACGCCGGCATTAATGCGGTAACTGCGATACTATTGATTGCTGCGGTCATTCAAATTAAAAAAGGTAACCGAGCAACACACGAGAGATTAATGACGACCGCAATTTTTTGTTCAGTGGCATTTTTAGTGATGTATGTGGCGTACCATATGACCTCTGACCCGACACCTTTTGGGGGTGACGGCTTGGTCAAAGGTATTTACTACTTTATTTTGATCAGTCATATCATTCTCTCAGTGACCGTTATTCCATTGGTCTTATTCTCTTATTATTACTCGAGTACAGAGCAGTTTGTTCAGCATAAAAAATTAGCAAAAATTACCTTTCCAATTTGGCTTTATGTTGCCGTTACAGGCGTAATCGTGTATTTAATGATTGCTCCATACTATGCCTAAGTTGCCCACCAAGGCGATATTATTGAGCGTTGTGCTCTGTATTGCGGTCGTGGAGCTTTCCCCGGTTTTGGCTCAATGCGCCATGTGTCGCGCGGTGCTCGAAAGTGATGCTTCTGGGCAGGCAGCCAAAGGCATAAATAATGGTATTGTGTACCTCATGGTTTTTCCCTATTTGCTGGTCGGTGCAGTTGGGTATGCTGTCTATAAAATTCGTCGCTCAAAGTCTTAACAAAGATTTCACAGAATAATCCTCGCCAAGGCCTTAGTTTTGTGCTCTTAGAGTCCGTAATGATAGACATAACCAACCTACACAAATCCTACGCTGTAGGACAAAACCAACTGCAAGTTCTCAAGGGCATAAATTTTTCAGTAAAATCTGGTGAAATGGTTGCCATCATGGGATCCTCTGGTTCAGGAAAATCCACCTTTTTGAATATTCTCGGGATGCTTGATGAGGCAGACCAAGGCAGTTATATTTTGGATGGAACACCAATCAAGAACTTGAATGAGTCTCTAGCGGCACGTTACCGGAACCAGTTTTTGGGGTTTATTTTTCAGTCCTTTAATTTGATTTCTTACAAAACAGCCCTTGATAATGTAGCAATGCCATTGTACTATCAAGGAATCAAGCGGCAAGAGCGTACAGAACGCGCGATGCACTATCTTGAAAAAGTAGGTTTAGCCAATTGGTCTGACCATTTACCCAACGAACTCTCAGGAGGACAAAAGCAACGTGTCGCCATAGCGCGTGCTTTGGCCAGTGATCCAAAGGTTTTGCTCGCCGACGAGCCAACCGGAGCGCTCGATTCAAAAACATCCTATGAGGTTATGGATCTCATACAAGAAATAAATGATGAGGGGAAGACTATTTTGTGTGTGACACACGAGATCGATATTGCCCATATGTGTCGTCGGATTGTTCATTTGAAGGATGGACTTATTGTAAAGGACGAACAAGTGGAGCAAGTCCGCGCCAAAAGTGCGTTAAATGTTTAGTTTAGAGCGTTGGCAGGAAATATTTGAAACCATAAATAAGAATAGGTTACGGACTTTTCTTACGGCCTTATCAGTGGCCTCTGGTATCTTTATTTTGGTCATTTTATTGGGCGTAAGCACAGGAATTCAAAAAGGGGTTCAGTCTGAGTTTGAGCAAGATGCCGCCAATAGATTATCGGTTTGGACCGGGACAACGACCAAAGAATATAAGGGCCTTAATCCAGGCCGAAAAATTCAATTGAAAAACGAAGATTTTGAGATGATTTCGTCCAATTATCAAGAATATCTTGAGTACGAAACGCCAATTTATTCCATCTGGGGCGGTACGGTCAATTACAAAGATCAAAGTGGTAATTATCGGGTAGAAGGCGCCTATCCTGACCAACAATTTATCGAAAACGAAACCATGGTCTTGGGGCGTTTTATCAGTCAAAGTGATATTAATCAATCTGAGAAGGTGGCCGTAATCGGTCATCAAATGAAATTAGACTTGTTTAAAAGTGAAAATCCCATCGGGGCGCAAATAGAAATTCAAGGAATAAATTTTATCGTTGTGGGGGTCTATAGTGACCCGGGAGGTAATCGTGAGGAGAATCGATTATTTTTGCCGCTATCAACGGCTCAAAAAGTGTTCAATGCTCAGGATAAATTGCGCTCATTGGCCTACACGGTCGAAATGAGTGACGATTTTGATCAAGCCGTTGCCTTATCGGCCGCGCTAACTGATAAAATCGATCAGGATTTAAGACAAAAATACAGCGTTGCTCCAGATGACCGTTCTGCAGTGCGTGTGGATAATACCCTGGAGGAGGCCAAAAAAATTTACGGTCTAATCGACACCATTCGGGCGGTTTTTTGGTTTATTGGTATTGGGACCATCATCGCTGGTATTGTTGGGGTAAGTAATATTATGCTCATCGTGGTCAAAGAACGGACCAAAGAAATCGGCATCAGAAAAGCTTTGGGTGCGTTACCATGGTCGATCATAGGTATGATCCTGCAAGAGGCCATTTTTGTGACTGCTCTAGCAGGCTTTATTGGACTTTTTTTGGGAGTAGGCTTGCTGGAACTTATCGGACCATTAGTTGACTCCGCATTCATTAAATATCCTCAAGTAGATTTTACCACGGCAATGACTACCGTATTTGTGCTAATTTTTGCTGGTGCTGCGGCTGGATTTGTGCCTGCGCAGCGCGCGGCAAATATCAAACCCATTGAAGCCTTAAGAGACGAATAATGTTACAAAAAGAACGCTGGGACGAAATATTAGAGGCACTTAATGCCAACCGATTCAGAACAATCATGACGGCTTTTGGTGTGTTTTGGGGTATTTTTATTCTTGTCATACTGCTGGCGTTGACCAATGGGTTAAAAAATGGAGTACAGTCTGATTTTGGGGATTTCGCCACCAATACGATATTCATGTGGACCCAAGGGACATCAATGCCTTATAAGGGGTTCTCCAAAGGACGATATTTTAACTTTAAAAAATCTGATGTTGCCTTACTCAAAGATAAATTTCCAGAGTTGCGTTATGTGTCTCCGAGAAATCAGTTAGGGGGCTACCGCGGGTCTAATAATGTGACGCGAGGAGATAAAACAGGAGCATTTAATGTCTATGGCGATAATCCCGATTATATCAATCAAGAACCACTTGATATTTTACAGGGTCGATTTTTGTCATTTTCGGATATCGAGCAAGAGCGAAAAGTCGCGGTCGTAGGTACCGATGTTATCAAAAGCCTGTACGATATTGGAGAGGATCCTATAGGGACTTATATGAAAATAAATGGCATCAACTTTATGGTAATTGGGGTGGTTAAAAAGACCTCGAGCCAAGGAGACAGTGAAGAAGACGCCAATACCATCTACATCCCATTTTCGACCTTTGGAAAGGCCTTTAATTTTGGCGATGTGGTGGGCTGGATGGCAATTACTGCCGTTGATGAGGTGCCGATTACTCAAATTAAGCCACAAATCATGAAGGAAATGCGTGCGATTCACAAGGTGCACCCAGACGACCAACGGGCGATCGGTCACTTTGATTTAGCAGAGCAGTTTCAAAGAATTACGGGATTATTTTCCATACTGACTTTTGTCGGTTATTTCGTCGGGGCTTTGGTCTTAATGTCTGGAGTGATCGGAATTAGTAACATTATGTTGATTGTGGTCAAGGAGCGCACCAAAGAAATTGGCATAAGACGTGCACTTGGCGCAACTCCTAAAGAGATTCGAGGTCAGGTTTTACAAGAATCAATGGTATTGACTCTGATTTCTGGAATGGCTGGGATTAGTTTTGCAGCCGGCCTAATCTGGGTCATGAATACGATTTTAGACGCAGCGGGCTCAGTTGATAATTTTGCAAACCCCTCTGTAGGGGTCGGAGTTATTTTTATTGCTCTGGCTATTTTGGTAGTCTCAGGATTACTCGCAGGAATGATCCCCGCAACCCGCGCAACTCAAATGAAACCCGTTGATGCCTTGCGTATGGATTAACAAAACACGAATTAAAAGTATTAATACAACAATAATGAAAAGAAGAGGAACTTTAATCACACTAATTGTCATCGGCGTCTTATTTATCGCGGGCGTTCGTTACATCTGGCTCAAAGACCAGCAAGACCCTGTCGTTTATCAATACGATCAAGCGACCATCGGAACTGTGGTCAAAAAGACTGTAGCTACAGGGAGTATTGTGCCCAAGGAAGAGGTGCTGATCAAGCCCAATATTTCAGGGATTATCGATGCGATTTATGTTGAAGCGGGACAAACAGTTGTGACCGGTGATTTAATTGCTAAGGTCCGTGTGGTCCCAAATATCAGTGCATTAAACAGCGCTCAAAACAATATCAAAGCGGCCAAAACCCAATTAGAGACAGCCCGACTGGCCTTGGAGCGTCAAACGAGCATTTACGAGCGTCAGCAGGTGCTTTTTGAGCGTGGAGTAATTTCAGCCAATGAGTTTGATACGGCTCGCCTGTCTTTTGATCAGGCGACACAACGGTTCAATCAAGAGCAGGTAAATTTGCTTGCCTCAGAACAAACCTTTGATATCGTAAAAACCGGATCGACCCAAGGACTCGGCGCTATAGCCAATACAGAAATACGGGCCACAGTATCGGGTATGATATTAGATGTTCCTGTCAAGGTGGGCAATCAGGTTATCGAATCGAACAACTTTAACGATGGAACGACAATCGCCGTTCTAGCGGATGTCAACAAAATGATTTTTGAAGGTAAAGTAGACGAAAGCGAGGTCGGCAAGATCACAGAAAATTTAGCGTTAGAAATTACGGTCGGTGCTATTGAAAATAAATCATTCAATGCGATACTCGATTACATTGCGCCCAAAGGAGTTGAAGAAAATGGAGCGGTACAGTTCGAAATAAAAGGAAGCTTAAGTAAGCAAGACACTACGTTTATTCGGGCCGGGTTGAGTGCTAACGCCTCAATTATTTTAGCCCGTGCCGACAGTGTACTCACCCTGAAAGAGGCCTTAATTCAGTACGATCGTGAGACCTTACAGCCTTATGTAGAGGTGGAAAAAGGGGATCAGGATTTCGAACGGCGTGATGTTACCCTTGGAATCAGTGACGGATTAATTGTTGAGGTCTTAACGGGGGTAACTGCTGAAGACAAAATAAAAGTATGGAATCAACTAAAACAACCCAGTGGTAGACCTTAAGCTAAAATCAGGAATCTTATCTTTGTGTTGCAATACGTATAAAAACCCTAAGTGGTTGACTTAATTATTATGAAACGATTTGCTATTGTTATAGCCCTTGTGGCAAGTGTATCTGCAGGAGCGCAGACCAAAAAATGGACCCTACAGGAGTGTGTTGAATACGCCATGTCCAACAATATTTCTCTGAAACAAAGTGTTTTAGATCAGGAACTTGCGCGACTAGATAAATTAGATGCAGTAGGGGCGTATTTGCCAAGCCTAAATGGATCGATGTCTAACTCCTGGAATACAGGACTTACCCAAAATGTGACCACCGGTGTTTTAGAAAACCAGACGTCAAGAAACTCTTCATATAGCCTTACAGCCAGCATTTCAATATTTCAAGGACTGAGAAACCTGAGAAGTTTGCAGCGTGCCAAAATCAATACCCTGGCCGCTCAATATGGCTTGGAGCAAATGCAAGATGATATTGCTTTGTTTGTGGCCAATGCCTATTTGCAAGTATTGACTAATAAGGCTAATGTTACAGTTTTAGAGGCCCAAAATGGAGTCACTGTCGGTCAAATTGAACGCACTCAAGAACTCGTTAATGCAGGGGTTTTGCCCGAAGGAGATTTACTCGATATTCAAGCAGCGGACGCCACCGAAAAACAAAATATTGTTACGGCACAAAACGGTGTGACCTTATCACTGATCAGCTTGGCTCAATTACTCCAAATTAGAGATTACGAGAATTTTGATATCGTGGATCAAGGGTATGACATCTTGGGCATGGAAATATTAGATAGAACACCGCAACAGCTTGTCGCTGCAGCTCGTGAGTATCGCAAAGAGGTCTTGATTGCCGAGACGAATGTGGCCTTGGCTCAAAAAGATTTGCAAATTGCCCGAAGCGCCTACCTCCCGTCTATCGGAGCGTTTTTGAATTACAATACACGGGAGTCAGATCGTTTTAGCGGGGTGACTACCTTAATCGATCCCGATAATCCTGTGGTTTCAACTACGGACCCCATCGGATTCGTCGATGGAAGTGGCGCGGCGGTTTATGGTTTTGCACCGAATATTATCGGTTATCAGGAAGTCGCGGCCAGACCATTTGAGGAGCAACTTTATTTGAATGATGGAATTTCCTACGGTGTGCAAATGAACATACCCATCTTTAACGGGAACAGTACGCGCAATAATGTCAAGCGAAGTAAACTCAATTTAATGCGTCGTGAACTGCTATTGGAGCAGGCCAAAATGGATTTAGAAAGCACCGTTTATCAGGCATTTGTTGATGCCAAAGGCGCACGAAAATCTTATGACGCCGCCTTAAAAGCAATGAACTCACAACAATTGGCCTACCAATATGCCCAGCAGCGCTATGATGTGGGGTTAATCAATGCTTTTGATTTTAGTCAGTCCAAAACACGCTACGACAATGCAGTAATTGACGTGAATCGCGCCAAATATGATTATATTTTTAAATTGAAAGTTTTAGAGTTGTATTTTGGCGTTCCAGTTTCAGAATTAAAATTTTAAATATGTCCTCGAAAAAACGACTTTGGTTTGCCGTTGCAGTAATTGTTTTGATTGCAGTCCTTGTAGTTGGCAAAAAATATTTTGGCAAGGATGAAGGGCAAAGACTTGTCGCCATCGAAGCGGTTGAATTGCGTGATCTGACTCAGAGTGTCGCGGCAACAGGTAAAATACAGCCAGAAATAGAAGTGATGCTTTCCTCTGAGGTGTCTGGTGAAATCATTCAACTACCCATAAGCGAGGGCGATCAAGTCAAAAAAGGCGATCTTTTGGTGCGCATCAACCCAGACCTTATTCAGTCTGCATTACGTCAGGCTGAAGCTGGTTTACAAAATGCCAAAGCTGGCTTGGCTCAAGCCGAGGCATCTCTGCGTAATGCGCAACTTAATTTTGATCGAAATAAGACCTTGATCGAAAAAGGGGTGATCTCAAAAAGCGAATGGGATCGAACTGTCGCTGATTACGAGATGGCTGAAGCGACGCGGAACTCTGCATTTTTCTCAGTAGAGAGTGCCCGCTCAAACGTACAACAGGGTCAAGACAATCTGAGCCGCACCTCGATTTTTGCCCCAATGTCGGGAACTATTTCTAAACTTTCGGTCGAACTCGGCGAGCGCGTGGTTGGGACGGCGCAAATGGCGGGAACAGAGATTGTACGCGTGGCCAATCTATCAAACATGGAAGTTGAGGTAGACGTAAACGAAAACGACATTGTCAAGGTATCCATTGGGGATACCACCCAAGTTGAAGTGGATGCATATCTCAAACGCGTATTCAAGGGTGTAGTCACTGAAATAGCTAATTCTGCCGAATCGACTTTGTCTGTTGATCAAGTGACCAATTTCAAAGTGAAGGTGCGTATTTTACAAGAATCTTATCTAGACCTTTTAAAGGGCAAGCCCGAGTATTACGCTCCCTTTAGACCAGGAATGACCGCCACTGTTGATATTCAAACCGATCGACGCCAAAAGATTGTGGCCATTCCCATAAGTGCTGTGGTTATTAAAACAGATACAAGCATGCGCAAACCAGGCGCTCCAGCGCCAAAAGTAACCATGGACGATGAGCGTTTTGAATGTGTCTTTGTGATGAACAACGATACAGCATCTCTACGTGTCATAGAGACAGGTATTCAGGATGACAGCCGAATTGAGGTTAAATCGGGGTTAGAAGCTGGAGATAAGGTTATCGTTGGTCCCTACAACACGGTGACCAAGCTTTTAGACCCAGGCGATCGCGTGGCCATTGATACAGCCACTGACCAGGATGAATGAGCATAGTTCACAAGAATGATACTTTGTATTGAAACAGCAACAACCAATTGTTCTGTGGCTCTATTTAAGGGCGACGAGTGTATCGGTCTTAAAGAAAATTCATCCTCGGGGTATAGCCACAACGAGCAATTACATGTATTCATTCAAGATGTTTTAAAACAAGCGAGCGTGCAGTTGGACCAGCTTCAGGCTGTGGCAGTGAGTAAGGGCCCTGGATCTTATACAGGGTTGCGAATTGGTGTTTCTGCGGCCAAAGGATTGTGCTTTTCGTTATCAATCCCTTTAATTGCCATTGAGACATTAACGGTTCTGGCACAATCTGCTTTGGGCTCTGCAGATTATATTATTCCGATGATTGATGCAAGGCGAATGGAGGTCTATTCCTGTGTATTTGATCAAAAAGGCAATGCGCTGAGTTCGGCCCATGCCGAGATCTTGGAGGACTCCTCTTATGCCAATTATCTCCGTAAAGGAACAGTCAGGTTTATTGGAAATGGGGTTGAAAAATGGAGAAAAATATGTCCAAGTCCCAATGCAGGATTTAATGAAGGGGTTTTGCCAACTGCCAAAGACATGGGCCCCTTGGCAAAGTCCTATCTGGTCAACAAGGAATTTGTTGACGTGGCCTATTTCGAGCCGTATTATCTCAAAGATTTCAAGTCTTATATCGACGCGGGTTTGCGTAAAACTCAAGACTAGCCCTGAACGTAGCCTGAGAAACTATAAGGCTTTATAAGCGGTTGTAGTAACCGATAAAACGAATAAGGTCGATTTCTTTTTTGAGGTTGAGCCGGTATTTTTTGACGGCTGTCGCAAGGGCTTTTCGATCTTCTGGAAATAGTGCTAAGATCTTTCTAGAGGATGACGGCACCTCAGTAAAATCCCCTGTCGGGCTGAGCATATAAAAATCAGATCGGTCAGAATAAGTCGAAGGGACATCACGGGTCAGACTTGTTGTCGCTCGAGAACCTTCAATAAATAATTTGCTAATTTTCTTGAGCAAAGTCACTTTTTTACCGCGCACTACGACTTGGTAATTTTGCATTTCAAAGCGATTATTGACACTCGGTAGCGTAATAAATTCCTCTTTGTTAACCATAATTTTCATACCCTTAGCCTTAGCCACAACTTGGGCCTGTTCGTCTGGTGTATTAAGGTCGGTAACTGCCAAAAAGATATCACGGTAGGCATTGTATTTGAGGTACATATTTGAAGCAGCCAATTCATCATTAAGATAAATAGATCCTGTAACGTATTGATCGTGATAAAACGGCGTGCCCGTAGTGTTTCCATCAGAAACAAAGCGATCTCCACTGCGGACCCTTTGAAAATTTAGCTCCATGCCCGAGGGTTGAGCCTCAGCCATAATAGTAAAAAACGAAAAAATAAGAAATGCGGTAAATTTATTCATAGCAAAAAATCAAAAAGCGAATATAAACAGATGTTTGAGGAAGTTGTGTTAAAAAAACCTAAATTCTCACGCGCGGTCAAGTGTAGAGCGTATCGCCATAATAATAATCGATTATCCATTGACAGCTTCTACGTTTTGTACTCTGCCTTGTGTCATTTCGGTAAGTAGCGATTGAATGCCATTTTTTAGGGTGACTGTGGAAGAGGGGCAGCCACTGCACGCCCCTTGTAAGACGACATGCACGGTTTTTGTTTCTTGATCAAACGAATCAAAAGCAATGTATCCGCCATCTCCGGCAACAGCAGGGGTCACAAATTCTTCGAGTAGGGCAATGATTTCTTTGTCTTGATCACTTTGAGCACTCGCAGAGGGGGCCGATGTTTGTGCTCTATCGCCTTGAGGAGCGCTCAGGGCCTCATCAATTAATACGGTCTTACCTGAGGAAATAAAATTTTGAACTAATTCTTTAATGATCTCAATTAATTCTGTCCATGAGTCTTCTTGATTTTTGGATACCGAAATGTAATTTTGGTGCATGAACACAGCATCAACTCCCGTTACTTTGAATAGCTCCAGGGCTAATGGAGCATTCTGGGCCTGCTCGACAGAATTGAATTCAAATCGTTTGGGCACAAGAGCTCGATTGGCCACGAATTTCATGGTATTTGGATTTGGCGTACTCTCGGCATAAATCGAGATACTTTGAGGCTCGGGGCTCGGGGCATTGATCAGTGGACGACCGCTATTTAGGTACTGCTCAATGGCCTTAGCGAGTTCCTCAAGGACCATATCCCAAGAAACAATGTCATATTTTTCAACCGCAACAAAATTTTGTGCCAAAAAAATCGTTTTGACAAATGGTAAGTGAAATAATTCTTGTGCCAGAGGGGAGGGTTTAGCTTC
The DNA here is from genome assembly GCA_965661835.1 of Flavobacteriaceae bacterium. Lineage (GTDB taxonomy): Bacteria > Bacteroidota > Bacteroidia > Flavobacteriales > Flavobacteriaceae > BACL21. The sequence continues at coordinate 14,479 of CBFIFD010000026.1, forward strand.
ATCTATGTTGTTAAATTCATACGAATTTCCTTGAACTAAAAATATATCGGCTTCAAACTTATATATTTTGTCATTTGTAGTCGGTTTGGGTGTAATCGTAATTCCAGTTGACATATATGGCTCATTTTGATGGGCAAAAGTAATGATTCCCGTAAAATCAAGGATGAGAATTTGTGATAAAAATAGCCTGAGATAAAGAGTAAAATAACACCCTTAAAAAAAGTTAAAAAACCGCGCTTATCGCCATAAAACGCCCATAAATCGCAAAATTTTCCTTACTTTTCCTAGCTGATAATATGCCTAAATGAGAATATTTACCCCGAATCGAATCTACATTTTTTTGTGTCTGGTATTGTTGCCATTAACGCAAGTTTTTGCACAAGGCGGGACTTGTTCTAGTATAGAGCCTTTTTGTGCTGGAAATCAGGCGCTTATTTTTGCAAATTGTAATAACAGTGATCCGGATTGTAACCCAACAGCAGAGGCTGGTCCAGATTATGGCTGTCTTTTTTCGCAGCCTTATCCGGCTTGGTTTTTCTTGCAAATTGATGAACCGGGAAATTTAAATTTCACAATTACCCAAAATACGAGTTTTGATATCAATGGTAATCCGACTGGAACTGGTTTGGATGTGGACTTTATAGCCTGGGGTCCTTTTGCTCAGGGATCTGATCTCTGTGATTATTCTCAACTACAGGCCGCCAATGAGGTGGATTGTAGTTATTCTGCTGCCCCTGTCGAAAATTTTTCAATTAACGGGGCACAATCGGGAGAAATCTATGTCCTGGTCATTACTAACTTTGTTCAATTAGCAGGATTCATTAAACTCGAACAAACCAATGCCGGTCAGCAGGGCGCTGGAAGTACCGACTGTTCTATTTTGTCCAATGACACCGCATGTGATGGTGATATAATTACGTTCGATGCGACCACCGCTAATGCAGTGTCCTACGATTGGACTTACGAATCTCCAGCAGGATCAGGAACCTACATCCCTTTTGTTCCTGCGGAAACAAACCCTACACTCGATGTAACTGTATCGGGCAACTACCGTTGTGAGGTTACCCTGACTTCTGCTATTGAATTTCAAGAGACGTTTAACACAGGCACCGGACTCGAATGTAATTTAAATGGGGCGACCACGACCTACAGCTGTTACACAGGGGGTAGTGGCATGGAAGATGGCGAGTACGTGGTATCGAATGATTCTGCTGGACTCAATGGAGGATGGCATCCTTCAATGGAAGACCATACTGTAGGAGACAATAACGGCCGGATGCTTTTTGTCAACGCGGATATTCCAGTTGGCGAGTTTTATCGACGAACCATAACATTAGACCCAAACACAGACTATTCGTTTAGTGCATGGATCTCTACGGTGTACGATACAGATTCTGGAATATGCCAGGGAAACAGTGTCCCCTCGAATGTGCGTTTTCGTATCGAATCAATGACTGGGGCGACGATACAAGAGACGGTTACGGGGAATATCGCAAACGGCTCAGATCCAGATTGGCAAGAGTATTTTATTTCGTTTAATACAGGTCCCAACACGGATATTCAGCTTGTATTGATTAATAATGCCCCCGGAGGATGTGGCAATGATTTGGTGATTGATGATATCAGCTTGTCCCAAGTGAACAATACACCGGAGATATTCTTCTTTGAGGCGATTTTCCTACCCCAACCTGTTGTGGAAACTGCACCAGATGATTTATTTGTATGTAATAATGATGGACTGACCCTCGGAGTATTTGACCTAACAAGCAATGAGGCTTTGGCGATCGGAACCCAGGATCCGGCGGAACTCAATGTCTTTTATTTTGATGGTGCGGGAGATCCTATCGCAGATCCAACAGCGCATACCATAACTGGGACCTCTGAGACGATAACCATCAGACTCGAGGAACTCACTGGACTTTGTTTTGCCGAGGATACTTTTGAGATCATTTATACCACTGTTGTTGCGGGTCCTGTTGATAATTTTGTGGTATGTGATACTGACGGCAACGGAAGTGAACCGATTGATCTTGTCGGTGAATTTGATGCGCAGGTGTTAAACGGTCAACCGGCTACGGATTTTACAATCTCATATCACAATACTCAAGCCGAAGCTAACTCTGGAGCCAATCCGTTGAGTTCTCCTTACAATGCCTCTGCTCCTTTTGAAAACATTTTTGTTCGCTTTACGAGTACGATTGATCCAAATTGTAGTAATACGGATCAAAATTTTATTATCAATATTACCACACCGCCAGTTATTGCCTCGCCGCCATTAGACCTGGCACAATGTTCTTCTGATGTTACGGTCCCCGGTATTTTTGATTTAACGGTCAATGAGCCCATAGTCCTGGGAACTCAGGACCCCGCGAATATTTCGATCACCTACTATGACGCTTTGGGATCACAAATACTCTTTCCTGGGGCTTATACCATTACTGGAGTTTCTGAGACCATAACCATTAGGCTAGATGATATTTTAGGAGATTGTTTTGTCGAAGCGAATTTTGAGATAACATATACTCAGGCGCTATCGGGGGAGGTAGAAGACTATAATCTATGCGATTTAGATGGGAGTGGAGATGAACCTATAGATTTGGCACTTACATTTAACACCCAGGTTTTAGATGGTCAGCCACTTGGAGATTACTTTATTACGTATCACAGCTCCCAAAATGATGCAGATTTAAGTCAAAATCCATTACCAGCACCTTATACAGTGACTGGTCCAAGCGCACAAATTTATGTTCGTTTAGAAAATCGTCAAGATCCCACTTGTTTTGATACAGCCGAGAATTTCACCATATTTTTAATACCACCCCCCACTCCCGGCTTAATTGATCCTTATGTTGTTTGCGACAGTGACAACGATGGTTTTGCTGAGTTTGATTTGAGCGATTTGGTGGTTCCGTTACAAGGGGGCAATG
>CBFIFD010000027.1:0-16450 GCA_965661835.1 Flavobacteriaceae bacterium
GTGGTATTTGTCACCAGAAAGGACTTGTGGCGCCGCCGTGCTCAAGCTAATCTGGATATGATCAACAGACTTTATCCCGATAAGCCCAAATCAGAGCAAAGTAGAAGAGAGCGGGTCATAAGGACTTATTACAGCAAGCTCATCCCAAATGTTTACTTCGATTTTTTTGGTCTTTATGGATGGCTTAAGTACCTCATGGTCCTGGTCACAGGATTATTTCGCCCGATATACAGAGAGGTACGCGCCAAGGATATGCGCGTGGTGGTTCATAAAACCTGCGCCCTGGCGGCTCAGAACTTTATGATCAGTATGGCCGCTATTGGCTACGACACCTGTCCCATGGAAGGATCTGATACCTGGCGTGTTAAGCGCCTTTTAAAATTACCCCGTGGGGCTGAAATCAATATGATTGTCAGCTGTGGCATTCGCAAGCCTAAGGGCGTTTATGGCGAGCGCTTTCGAATTCCTTTTGAGGAGATTTATCGACACCAATAAAAAACCCCGCGATAAATCGCGGGGTTAAATGCTAATGAGGAACTTTTATTCCATGTCTGCTGCGGCATCTTCAGTGTCTGCCTTGGCGCTGGCTTCTTGAGCGATGAAATTCATCATCCCGCCTAGATCAAACCAATCTCCACCTCGGTGAATCTTCCCATCTTTAAATTCAAAAGAGTGGTAGGCTGTAAGGGCTACTTTTACCCCTGTTTCGCTGTGTGTGGCGTTCCATGTACCGTAAACTCTGGTGCTGCCGTCAGGCATTCCTGTTTCTGTGTTTACTCCAGGTAACCAATAATCGGCCACAAATGACATGTCATCAAATGTGTCTTGATACCCTTGAACGGCAGCTTTGACCTCGTTAATTCCGACCAACGGGGTACCGTAAACCGGCATGTGCCACTCCATATCTGGATGTAAATATTCAAACATGGCTTGGGCATCCTCAGATTCGTGTAACTTAAAATAGGCTTTGGCAGTTTCGGTGTTTTTTTCGAACTCTGCACGATAGTCATTGTTTTGACAAGAGAGCAGGGTGACCAGCCCGAGTAAGGCAATCATTAATTGTTTCATGTTGGGTTGTTTTAATTGTTAATTGCAACAATTTAAGCAAAGATTTACCAACATTCCAAATCTCAAGAGGTTACCATTTTGATTCGCTGAATAAATTGGTCAACGATATCGGCGATATTAATGGGGCTCAGTCAGACGTGACCGTTTATTGATCAGAGGAGCTTTTCTGCAATTTCATCTGAATCACGCCCTGTACTTTATTGGCGTTTAAGGTATCGATAATGATTTCGATGTCTTCTTTTTGAAAATCTTCAGGGACACTGACATCCACGTGCATAGTGTCAGGAAAGCGGATAATGATGCAAGAGGAGGTCATTAAAATCAGTGCGGCAAAAGCGAGTAGTTTGTTCATTGGTTTGAGATTTGCTTAAAATTACTCATTTTTTTAAATAAAAGTTCATTACCCTGAATTGTTGCCGCGCTAAAAATAAAGTCTTGGTTTTAAATAATATTGTAAATTACTTTGGATTGATTGTCTATGAATGAATCACAACATGATCAAAAATATTTATTCACTATGAGTCGGGCAAAGTGCTATACCATAAATGGTTTTTCTGAAGATCACACAGGCGGTAATCCCGCCTGTGTGATTCCTTTAGAAGAATGGCTCGAGTCGGATCATATGCAGGCCATCGCCAAAGAAATAGGTTTGGCTGAGACCGCTTTTTTCGTTCCTGAAAAAGACGGCTTTACACTGAGATGGTTCACTCCAGATCTAGAGATCGATCTGTGTGGGCACGCCACCCTGGCGACAGCCCATTGCATCAAAACTCATTTGGGTTATGGAGCGCCAATCATTAAGTTTTATTCAAAAAGCGGAGAACTATTGGTGCGTTTGGAGCAGGATAAGTATGTCCTTGATTTTCCCTCTCGACCTGGAGCGCCGTCTGATTTGCCGGAGACTATTGTAAAAGCATTGAGTCATCAACCCTTTGAAGTATATAAAGCGCGCGATTATTTGTTGATCTATCACCAACAAGAAGACGTAGAGGCCTTGACCATTGACAGAGCTATATTCGATCAAATTAATTTGGGGACTGGTGGCGTAATTGTTTCGGCCCCTGGAGCGTCTCATGATTTTGTCTCCCGGTTTTTTACCCCTCAAGCCACCATCCTGGAAGATCCTGTTACTGGATCAGCTCATTGCACCCTCACCCCGTATTGGGCAAAACGATTGAAAAAACGAAGTTTAACCGCGCGTCAGTGCTCTGCAAGAGGCGGTGAACTGCAATGTCTCGATCAGGGTGACCGCGTATTGATAAGTGGTCACGCTGTAACGACCCATGAGTCCAGTATTCAGTTATAATTTAATTACAGGAATCTTAAAATCTAAATTATAAAGATTCCTGCGGCTTTAATCCTAGAATTTGCGCGTTTTCAATGATTGTTGCGCCCGAGTATTTCGATTTGGCCAGAATAGTCATGCAACGGGCAACAGTTTGCGCCTTAATGGGATGTAATCGCAATGGTAGCAGCGCCTTGAAAAGGGGCATAATTAATTGACCTATTTTTTCACCAAGACGTAATTCTTTTCGTTTACCAAGCAGTAATGATGGTCGTAGAATAACCGCCGAGGTTAGATTCAGTGCTGTTACGTGATCGTCTATTTCACCTTTGAGCCTTAGATAGAAATTTTTACTTTGGGCATTTGCTCCACTTGAAGAAACATATAAAAATCGTCTTGCTTTATTGACTCGGCAAGAACGAGCAATATTCAAGGTTATATCGTAATCAATAGAACGATAAGTTTTTAGGTCTCCTGAGACTGCAGCTGCGGTCGTACCAATTGCAGAGAATACAATGGAATCTTTAGAAATACAATCAGCTATTTGAGAGCGGTCGTTTAAATCAATGGTTCTGTGGCTTAATTTAAAATGATCTACAGTAGGCTCACGACGTCCCACCAAAACGATCTTATCGATTTGTGGATCTTTAATTAATTCTTCTAAAACGCACCCACCGATCAGTCCTGTCCCACCGAATAATACGGCACTGTTTTCTTTTTTTGACATTGTTGTTTTATTCAAGAGCGTTCAGTTTCCGGACAAGAGATTCTTGATAGGCTGGCCTGAGCACCTCGATAAGGTGCAGACTGTCCGTTCCTGCATTGAAAATACGCAATTTGGACCCCTTTGGAATGTGGAACCCATTGTTTTTTGAAATGCGTAGGGTTGTGTCAGCAAATTCGAGTCCTAGCGTTCCTCTAAGCACGATTCCTCTTAATTCAAAGTCGATTTCAATAAATGGTTCTGACCATTGGGCAGGGGCTTTCATTTGGTTCAAGCCAAGTTCTGTATCCATTGAATAGTCAAAAATGACTCTGGATACATTATCCTTAATGTTTATAGTTTTGCGCTCTATTACGCTGGCATCAGGGGGTGTTGACTCCCTATTGCTTTGTTCTGGGTTTTGACATGAAAGAACAAGAAATACTATGAAGGTTATATTTCGCACAAAAAATTTAATGATTTATTTAAGTGCAATAATAAGAATCAATTCGATTAAATCCCCTAATTTAGAAGAATAACACTAAGATTCATGGAATTCTTAAAAAAATACTATCCGATCCTTCTGGCCTTTTTTAGTTTTTTGTATTCGATATCATTGTGGTTTACAGGGAATGAGTTAGAAGGGATATATGTTGGGTTATGGCCGGTCACAATCTTGGCATTTGCCATAGCAATTCGTCAAAGACGTAACGAGGATCAAAATCAAGGATGATGCAAAATAAAATAATGTTTATTATTGGGTCGGTAATTTTTGTCGTCTACGTCTATTTTTTGCTGTCGATCATTGTAAAACAACATCGTATTCAGCGTAAAGAACACAAATCTGCCTATAAAAGTTCGAAAAATAAAAAATAGGTCAATTATTCATTGACCTATTTTTTTATCGAATCCTCTTGCTATTAAGGTTTATAATTCTGCATTTCTTCGTCCGTATTCCAAAAGGAATAGTGGGATGAGGTTGAGGACCATAATGAGCAAAGGAGGATGTCCTGCTCCTTGGAAAAAGTTCAGCCAATCCGGAAGAGTAAAACCAATCAATAGGACCAGTAAAATCACTGCTGTGGTTCTGGCACTTTCAAGGCTTTTGCTCTTAATGCCCATTGCATTGACCACAAGAATTGATGCGGCCATGAAGGCAAGTACAGAATTAAAAAGATCCCAGATTTCATTGGCCAAAGCATTGTCTGCCATGCCTTCAAATTGGGAATAAATCAACTCCTCTTTTATACTTGGCATTAACGGCATTAGAAATAAAGGCAATACCGCCAAAACGTTGATGATCAGAGTAACTAAAAAGATTGTTTTAAATTTTTTCATGATTATTATTTATTGGTTATGGTTGTTTAGTTGGTCCAGCCCCCAATGAGCGCTCTGTGCTCGGCGCCATAGGCCTTTGTACGGGCTTTCAATTCCTCTGAAGGATTGCCAAACAAGACAAACGATTTTATTGAAAAAGCGTTCATAAACGGCTCGATATTGGGTCCATTTTCAAAATTATCAGCATGCAGTAAGGCAGCCTCTGAAGTGCGATACTTTTCAATCAGCGTGACGTTCGCTCCGTCCTCTGAAATATAATAGCCATAATCGTAGCCATCAGGTTCATTGAGGCGCATGAATGTTGTAAATTTAGTCAACATAGTTTTTACGTCCTCTGGAGTATATCCTTTGTTAACGCCTAATTCGATAACAAAACCGACCTTAGTGTTTGTATTGGTCATGCTGGCTCGGGCATTCGCTTCATTTTCAAATTGGCTTAAGTCAAAAAATTGATACTCTTCAATAATTTGATCTCCATCCCACAGATAAGATAAATGAAACGGAAAGTTTATTTTTTGACCTGTATATGCACCTGTGGCTGAGAAATTGTTCCAGACAGAAGTCCATACTCGGCCATTAGCGTAATAATTGGTCTCGATTTCTGAGCCATCAGCATCTGCGTCGACGGCGTCAAACGAAATGTCATCAAAAAGATCAAACATATCCTCAATCCCTGAGATAAATGCGGTTTTTTCAAAACTCATTTCTTTGGCGTTGACCATTTTCATGCTGTCTGAAAAGACTTCTTTTAGGTAATCAACACGTTCGGCCGATACCTCCTCAAAAATTTTCGCGACTATTTGAGACTTGTCATCTTGGACTTCGATTTTGGCATAGGGTTGTGCGCATGAAACCATCAAGGCCAAGCTTAAAAGTGTAATTGTTGTTTTCATTGTATTTGGTTTAGGTTGAACTTAAATAAGTGGTTAGGGTTCAGGTGTGGTATTTACATGAGGAATATTTCTTTGATCGAAATATTCATCGAGCTGAACAACAGTCATGTTCATTAATTGATCATACTTTTTGAGCAGCTCTTTATAAAAATAAACTCTTTTTTCGCCGTTGGTTAGTAGCCCCAATATTTCCTGGTCTTGACGATAATCTTCAGATATCAAATAATCTGTAATGGTCGTATTTAAATCAACTGAGTTATCCACCTCCCGAATAATTAAGCGATAAAATAATTTATCGGTCAGTGCGAGATCGAATTTTTGTGAAAAAGAGTCGAATTTTAGGTTCGCCGAATTATTTCGTTCGCCTAAATGCTCAAATAAATCTGAAAGACTTCGCTTGATATCTTCGCTTTCTATCAGTTCAAAGGATTCGGTTTGAATAAGTTGATTGTAAATGCCTGTTTGTGGAAAAAATGAAATGGCCATTTTTGCCGAAACATTAGAAATATTGTCGATGATGGCGGAATCAGACAGAAACGGAACTTTTTGATCCTCAATAAGTTTATCAAAACCTTCGAGACAGACATTCAAGGCATCTTCGACTATCTTGAGTTGTTGTTGATCCTCCTTGATTGAGGTATAGAGCTCCGTTAAAAGAATATTTTTTTGATTGATGCGCTCACGTTTTTTTATGTAATTATCAATACCAAAAGACAAGAGTATCCCCAAGAAAACAACTAGAAATTCTAGGGTGTATTTTACAATTTTTCGCTCACGCTGAGGGGGCTGGGTCATAGTAGATAAATAAAACTATGATTTTAGCTTAATTCGATAAACTCTTGGATTATTGACGAATCCCGTCACGTATAAATACTCTTGATCGCTGTCAAACGTACAGTTAGTAATTTGGCCAATATTCATTCTTGCTTGAAGCTCACCCTCGGGTGAGATGACCAATAATCCTCCTGGTCCAGAAGTAAATATCGTGCCGCTGGAATGTACAGCCATTCCATCAAAATCTGTTCCGTCGTTGTACTTTTCAGCTAGAGCTTGACCATCAAAAAATACAGATTGACTCATATCGGAGAGATTGAGCTGGAGTATTTTGGGGGATGATTGAGAAAACGGTGCGCCCATACTGTTGACGTACAACACTTGTTCATTTGGAGAAAATCCAAGACCATTGGGCATAGGTATATCGCGCATTAGCGCCGTCATTTCTTTAGTTTTTGGGTTGTATCGAAAAACACCGTTAAAGTCTAATTCACGCATTTCTGTTTCGACGAAACTAAAATTACTCAAATCAAAAAACGCAAACGGAGGGTCTGTAAAATAAACTGAACCCGCTGAATCAAGGACCAGGTCGTTGGGGCTGTTTAATCGGCCTTGTTCGAAATTATCAACGACTGTTTCGAATATTGGGTCACTCGATGCGGCGTTATCGATTGTGGCAATTCGGCGATCCCCATGTTGGCAAACAAGCAATCTCCCGTTGTCGTCAATAACGAGACCATTGGGTCCTAAAAGCCCTTCGCCGAGGTTTGGGGCATATCCAGTATTACCCGCCGGTGTAATAAATGTGGAAGCTCCGTCTTTTTCAGTCCACTGTAAAATTCTGTTACTAGGGACATCAACAAAAAGTAGTCTCTGGTTGCGCTCATCCCAAACGGGACCTTCAGGAATCGCAATAGAATCAACGATTACTTCAAAGGTAGCTGTGACATCAATGATACGCTCTACATTGGTATCGTAGATTTCGATATTCGGATTGGGTTGTTTATGATCAATACACGAATGGAATAGGACAAGGCCTAAGGAAAGTAAAAGAATTCTCATGTTAGGTTTGTTTTATAATGCAATATAAATGTTTCTGGTATGTATGCAAAGTTTAAATAACCTAAAAACTATTGGCGCGTTTAAAACAGTTCCGAAAAAATCTAAGAATATTCTTAATCAACTTAGGAACCGGCCCTCAGGTAAATACTCGATAGAGGATATACGCAATGACCAGTAGGGCGACTCCCTTCCAGTATTTTTTAAACATAGCATCGGTCCATTTATTGGCACCCCACATGAGTTGAGTATAAAGCAATACGAGACTCGAAGATAAAAAAATTACAATAGCCCTGAGCCAAAACCAACAGCAATCAAAATCAGCATCAGGGCAACAAAGGTTTGCAGGCTCCTCAAGGTAACTTTGGTGAGCAGTTTATTGCCCAAAAAAGAACCTGAGATTCCAGCAAGTGTTGCGCAAAGGACTAGATCTAAATTTTCAATGAGTCCTGCCTGAGTAAAGCGGGTAGCGTAAACACTGAGTCGTGTCAAATCAACAAAAGTAGAAACAACCACAGCGGTCCCTATAAACGCCTCTTTGGAGAGTCCAGCTTTGATCAAAAAAGCACTCCGTAAAGCACCTTGATTGCCGGACAGGCCGCCAAAAAAACCACTCAAAACACCACCCAGAGGTAATTTATTCTTGTCAAATGTCAAATCTCTAAATAATGGGATGAGATCCATGCTGGCAAAAATGATAAGCAGCACAGAGATGATAAATTTTACAGAAGATACCTCTATTATTTGGTTACCCAAGTTATAGGAAAATAGCGACGAAGCATCAGCGATATTGATCAAGATAGAGGATCCAATCAATGCTGCAAAGACTGCGGGAACGCCAAATTTCAGAAGGACCTCACGATTGGCATTACGCCCTACCAAAACAATTTTAAATAGGTTATTAAAAAAATGCACCACCCCGGTTAGGGCAATCGATAGCTCAACAGGAAAGAAAAACATAAACACGGGGGTGAGTATCGTGCCAAGCCCAAATCCAGAAAAAAAGGTCAAAATAGCGACCAAAAATGCAACAACCGATATGATGATTATTTCCATAGAGAATGACTCCGCACTTGCATCACTATAACTCTAATGCGGCAATTTATCTTTGAGCACACCGTAAGCAAGCGTCCCTAAAATAGCAAAAATTATCGGGATCAAAACGGCGTAATACCCAGCGCCCAATAAGGCAAACATAGGCCCAGGACAAGCACCAGTGAGGGCCCATCCCAATCCAAACAGAGTTCCCCCGATGAGGTATTTTTTAGGCAAAAAATCTTTGTCCTTAAAGGTGATGGGTTTATTGTCTAGAGACTTAATGGGTTTTCTTTTGAGTAATTGGGTAATAAGCACACCAGTAACCACCGCAGTACCGATAACACCGTACATATGAAAAGAGTCAAATTGAAACATTTCATAAATCCGAAACCAAGACGCCACTTCTGACTTGATTAAAACAATCCCAAAAATGATCCCCCAAAATAAAAAGTAGCCCTTTTTCATAATCAAAATATTAAGGGGTATACAAAATGAGTAATGATCAAACCACCGATAAAAAAGCCAATGACTGCGATGAGTGATCCAAGCTGTAATTGACTGAGCCCCGTAATGGCGTGTCCTGAAGTACACCCGCCGGCGTATCGGGTGCCAAATCCTACCAGAAATCCACCCAACGAGAGCAAAATGAGCATAGGAATAATCTGACTGTTATTGTTTAAGTCGAAAATTTCTTTAGGAAGAAAGCCTGAGTTCTCGGTATTGATGCCGATTTCACTAAGCTGATTCACTGTGTTTTGGGCCAGAATAACAGAATCAGTATCGGACATGTAATTCGTCGCGATAAACCCACCGATTAAAACGCCAAGAATAAAAATAAGGTTCCAAGTTTGGGCCTTCCAATCAAAATTAAAAAAGCTACTTATCTTACCAGCGCCACAAGCGGAGCATATTGTTCTTAAGTTAGACGAAATCCCAAATGTTTTACCGCCAATAATTAGCGCAAACATGACCAGGGCAATCAATGGACCTGCGACATACCAAGGCCAGGGAGCGGTTATTATATCAGTCATAGCAATCAGATCAGTTATGTGAACAAAAGTAGGTCAAACCATCAACCACTAGCGTAACAATGGTTACACAAATAGAAAATTCAATGGGATAAAAATTTAGTTATAATGTGTTGGAGTATTTACTATCCCAAATTGCAGTATTGAAATTTTTGCCCGATGCAAATCCGTAATAGAGGACTACGGCGGCTACTGATTTAAACATAAAAAGGAATATCAGGAAAAACTGAACGCCGGTTGTTTTGAGACTCAATAGACCGCTGGGCACAAAAAATGAGGCAATGAGACTGACAATCGCCGTGAGGACCATGAGATTTTCGAAGTTTCTAAAAGGAAGTACAGCGAGTTTTCTAAAGGGACTTAGATCGTTACCCCACTTGTGGACCAAGTAGTAGTAGCCATTCCCTATTGGCGCAAACAGTAGGGGGTCATCTGCATTTTCTAACTTAAAAAGTTTGCTTGGTGCCATGATTTTAAACCCACCAAGTTGGGTCTGGTGTTCTTTTTCAAGCTCCTTGATGTTCATAACGGCCTCGTAAGGGACCTTCCCTTTGAATAAAGTACTGTCGAGAAACCTTAGGCGGTAATCGATACAAATGGCTTTGATATGATCCAGATGAAAAATACGGTCCGTTTCTAAACGGTCTAAATCAAAATCATTGTGGTGGGTGCTTTGCTCGGTGTGTAATTGATCGAGTATCGCCTTGTCTTTAAGATCGTCTTGTCTTAAGATGTCTTTGATCTGGGCCATAAGGTCATCTGGAGTTATCAGACGTGACCGATGCTTCTTTAAGCTTACTTCTACATTCGTTCGTTCAATCATTGCGCTTTTTTTCAAAATTAAGAAGGAAAAGTGGTTTACACAATTTAATTGTGAACTTGATGTTAGGGATATGATAATTTATTGATTAGGTAATACTAAAATCGTAGTATTGTGCCTTCACAGACGCTTAACGCCGCAACACATTATGACGCTATCAGAGATCAAATCCGTTTTAACACAAATCAGCGATGTTGTATTTGTTTTACCCGATGGAGTAACCGTACCACCGCATTTTCATGTGACTGAGGTCGGGGTGATACAAAAGCATTTTATCGATTGTGGAGGTACAGTGCGTAAAGAATCTGTTATTAATTTTCAGTTGTTTACTGCCACCGATTATGACCATCGATTAGGCGCCCAAAGACTGCGGTCGATTATTGAGCTTTCCGAACGACAATTAGCTTTAGATGACCTAGAGATTGAAGTAGAATATCAAAGCGACACCATCGGCAAATATGGACTAGATTTTGAGCAAGGTGTATTTAAGCTTCTCCCTAAACAAACGGACTGCCTTGCCAAAGACATTTGTGGGATTCCTGATCAAAAACCAAAAATTAGAATATCTAGCATTCAGGCCAAAGGAAGTAATTGTACTCCCGGTTCAGGCTGTTGTTAAATTCACGCCCATCATAGATTATCGCTTCCCTAGGTTTGATATTTCCACCTCTGCGGTGGTTCTGCTTCCCTACTGATGGCCTTTTATGGTTGGAAGGTGTGCCATTGGGGTTGTATATATTTTTGTAACTTGTAAGAAATCATCGAAACAATGGATTCTCTTTCTTTATTTTTTCAGGTTGTCGTCGCCGTTAGTGTCTATATCGTTTGGATTTTTAGATATCACAACGTGCTAAAAGAATTCGAACAATTTGGGTACTCTGACGTATTTAGAAATTTTGTTGGGGCGGCCAAAATGTCACTATCAGCACTTCTACTGTTGGGTCTCTGTTACCCGGAAATAACACTTTATGCTGCGCTCGGTATGGCTTTCTTTATGTTGAGTGCCCAAATAACGCATCTCAGAGTTAAAAATCCATTCAAACAAAGGTTGCCTTCACTTGTATTTCTACTGATGTCTCTATTTGTTGCAGCGCATAATTACGGTCTGCTCTAATTGATGGAGCTGATCACGATTGTCTCGGGATTTACTGGCCTTTCGTTTATGGCCTATGGAATCAACTCGTTTATTTCTCAAAGAATGATTCGTGAATTCAAACGTTGGGGTCTGGCCGATAAACGCAAAATAATAGGCGCGTGTCAGTTCTTGGGAGGTCTTGGACTACTTGTGGGCTTTGAGATAGACCTGGCGATGACTCTGAGTACTGTATTTATCATACTCATGATGATGGTCGCTGTTGCGGTTAGAATTCAGATCAAAGACAACATCTCTGATATATTGCCAGCTATCTCTTATATCGTTTTGTGTGCGCTTATTCTCTTCTTAAAACACGCCTGATAATGTACCGGTCTAGTGCCCTCTAAGTGCCCTGTAGATCCCGATACTTCGGTCGACACTTATTCTTGAGCGTGCATTATTTTATAAATAAATCCTCCCGTAGCTTCGTCTTAGGTAGATTCGATAATATTCCCTTGTCTCGGAATTACAGAAATCGAGTAATCGGGATTTTCAGATAGGATTTCTGAGGTGTATCCATTAATATTTTTGATGTAGTTTACTGAGATAAAGTTGTCTCCGACCATGACGTGTTCAAGGCGTGCATGAGCCTAATCAAAGGGCATTAGCAGGGAGATGCTAATTGACTTTTTGCTCGATTAATTGTTAATCGCAACTTAACAAAAGAATTAGTATCTTGCTTTTTCACCTAACACAAATAAACATGAAAAATTTATTGATGCTTTTATTGGTTTTTACTCTAGTGGGGTGTAGCAATCAAACCAAACAATCGATTATCAAAACTGACGATGAATTGTCAGCCAATATCGAGTACTTATTTGAGAAATATGTGGATAACGATTTCGATGTTTCCGAGTATTACGCTGATGATATTGTCTGTAAAATCAACAACATTGAATTCAGCGGATATGACAACTTAATTCCTGGATTTAAAGCCCATCACGATATCTTGTACAACAATATCAATATTGAAGACATGTATATCCATACCAACTATTTTGCTGATGGCGAAATATGGACTAACGCTTGGTTCACCTGGACGGGAACGGGAAAGACCACAGGTAATGAATATTCAAACCGAGGACATTTTGATTATAAATGGGAAGACGGGAAAATCGTTGAATTATTGGCCTACTACAGTGAAACCGCCGAAATGACTGAGGCCGCTGCCTATGAAGCTACCAATATGGAAGAAGAATCAAATTAAATCTAATTAAATCAAAACAATGAAAAAATTACTTTTATTATCAGCAGTTGTCGGATTACTTGTGTCATGTAATCAAAAAAGCGAAGAACAAATCCAAATGGAAGCAGCAATGGCTGTTTATGATCAAAATGCTAAATCAATCCACGCCTTATTTGATGCTTTGGAAAATGAAGATTTAGAGACGGCAGCCTCTTTTTTTGCTGAAGACGCAAAGTTTAATCCTCCAGCCTACGCAGGGACAGATTTGGATAAAAAAGGGATCCTTGAAAACTACAGTATGTTCATGCAAATATTTAATAACATAAAAGCGAATGATCGAGATTTCTACCCAACTGTGGGTGAGAATTTCATGCCTGATGGTGGCGTGCGTATTTATGCAACCTGGAGTGCTGATCTTGGCGAAAATTCTATGGAAGGAATCAAGGCCTACGAAGTATTTAAGTTCAACGAAAACAATCAAATCATCGAAGTCGATGAGTACATGGATGTTTCAGGTCTTTTGAACAAAATAGGCGAATTGACTGCGGAGTAATTAATTCGCAATATTAAATTTTAAATAGAAAAAGCCATCGATTTTCGATGGCTTTTTATTTGATTACGCTGATTAACTAAGAGTGTATCAATTATTTCCTGCTTGGAAGATCATTATTTGTTAAATGATGAATAATCTGTGTTAGGGAAAATTGGGGTTAATCCGGCTTGACCGCCTTGGCACAATTCCATTACCTTAAATGCCATTTTACTCTCATCTTCGTTAAATCTCCAATCGAGATATTTTTGATAGTGTTCATAAGATGCCCAGTTTCCGTAGACATAATACGTGTTGTTTTGGTCATTGAAAAACGCCTCTAGAGATAAGCATCCATCATATGCTCTTGTAGTGTCGAGGCCATCAGGACCATTAAGAAGGTCTATCATGGCTTGTTTTTTACCAGGGAGCACCTCGAGGGTTACCAAAACAGGATTCTTGGGACCTACGGCTTGCATCATTCCACCGTAATCAAAATAGTCGCCCTGAGCTATGACCTTTCCATCATCATCAAAATTAAAATACCAATATCCTTTTAAGTTAATGCTCTTACCGGTAGTTGAATTTTTCCCAGTCCAAGTACCATAGGTTCTGACACTTCCATCGGCCTTAAGCGATACCGTATCAACTCCTGGAAGCCAAACTTCCGCATTGTATTGAACGTCTTCAAAGTTGTTATGGTATCCTTTTAGCATAGCAGCATAAGCATCATATCCGAGTAACTCATTTGACCCATACATAGGTACTTCAATTTGAATATCCTTACTGACCAAAGCCAGTTGCTCATCGAGCTTCTCTTCCCCATGCAGCGCGAATAGTTTTTGAGCGGTTGCTAAATTTTTGTCATAATTAGGATTGTCCGCACATGATACAAAGAGTATTCCTGCTGAGATTAAAAATAATTTTAATAAACTTTTCATTGTTTTGTTTTTTTGGTTAGACAGTCTTTTGAGTGCATGAAATTAGGTCTTTTATTGCAAAAAACAATAAGATATGCAGCAACACTCAATATTCATTTAAAACCTGTTCTAATATCTGCGATAAATGAAGACAGGGTTATTGTAGAAAAAAGAAAAACCGCTACCCTAACTTTGGACAACGGTTTTTTGTTATTAAATAATTGACCCGTATGTTTTTAGCGGACACAACATTAGTTGATCCATCCACCGACCTGAGGTCTTAATTCTGCTCCGTAGGCTTTTGCTTTGACTTTAAGTTCATCTGAGGCATCCCCTGCAATGATTACTTTATCCAATGTAAACAGAGTCATAAATTCTTTAGCGTATTCGCTTTGCTCGAAGTTATTTAAGTGATGAACGAAGTCAGCTGAAGTGTAATATTTTTCGACTAAATTGACTCTTTTGCCATCAGAGGAAATGAAGTACCCAAAATCATAAGTTCCTGGCTCTGTTTCTCGAACAAATTTGCTGAACCTTTTCATAAATTCTTCAACATCAGATGATGAATAGCCTTTGTTTACCTTTAATTCAGCAAGGCCAATCACTTTTGTCGAGGTCTTGTTCGCCGCTTCTGCAGCCTTTATTTCTCTATCCAATAAGGTTGGATCAAAGAAATGGTAGGCCGCGACAATTTTTTCATCCTCAAAACGGAAGCCGTGATGAACAATGATTTTAACATCTTCCCCGGTATATCTTCCCGTTCCTGTCCATTGAAACCAGGCCATAGACCAAGTCGTCCCGTTATTGTAATTGGCAGAGGTCAGATTTATTCCTTCACTATCATTTTTGATGTTTTCAAATAAATCGTGGTGTCCCCCAACTCCAGCGAGCCATCCATCCTTATCCACCTGAACATTGTTGAAGTAGTATTCGTCAGAATCATCAGAAATCACATCAGCTATCTCACTAAAATTTCCTTCGGCATATTTTACCATGAGGTCTTTTGTGATTTGAACCTCTGTGCTGTTGTCATTTAAAACACCACTTAAATCACCGGTTGGAATCGGATTACAACTGTAGATGACAATAGAAAATAAGATTAATAATTTTTTCATTTTTATTGGTTTTAAAATTGATTTTGAATTTACAAAAAAAAGGCTTACCCCGCGGCAAGCCCATTGTTACTAGTCTATTAATTTTGTCTAGAAGTGTTATTCAAGGTGATGATCAAATCATTCAGGTAATACAAAATCACCTTTGGTTTGATACCACATAGTGAGCTTGCCATTGACCATTTGATACCACTCGATGTAGGTGCCATCTGTACCAGTAAACTGAGCATTTACCCATTGTCCCTGTTGGTTTGTGACTGACGCATCAATTGCACCCTTGGGATAAACAGAAAAAGCATAATTAGTTTTCCATCCCCATTCTTGTTGATTGTCAAGATTTTCTTGATATTCAGACGCAACTTTATCAACAAATTGCTGAGCAGAGTTTGCGGTAAAGCCCTCTTCAAAGACAATCATGCCTTCGTCTGCAATCATTTCTATCATGGCATTGTAATCACGAGCGGCCCATGCTTTATCAAGTTTTTTAAAAGCATCTACAGTTTCTTGATCTCCGAGATAAACACTTTGACCTTCGTAGGGCCCAAATCCATTGGTCTGAGCACTCTTACTTTCTGGCTGTACACAGCTTGCAGTGATAAGGGCAGTAAGTATAAAAAATAAATGTTTCATTGTATAAAATAATTAGGTCGTTCCCTTTAAGTTACAATAAATTATCTTAACTCTTTACATTTCTGTTGTTTATGAATGCAATTGAAAATAAATTTTGATAAGAAATGCTGGCTCTAATAGCATTATACCATGAATGATTTCGAAAAAAAAACCGCTACACTATAAAAGTTTAACGGTTTTATCATTGTAAGTTGCTTCCCCTATTATTCAAAGATGCAGCACAACTAAGTCTATTTGTGACTTTAGGCTATCTCTTTTTTCGATAGGGGATATAAATCTGACCTGTAACAACAAATACTAAGGTCATGAACCATATCACAATTTCCCACCAACGACTTTTAAAATTGAATTCATTGAAAATAAGATTGAAGGCAAGAGCTATTGTCCAAACAATCATGATGGTGTAAATAATTTGGTTACGTCTTTTCATTATGCGGAGTTTTTCGGTTTTAAAATCAAATGATAAAATTTCTGAGATCTTGTTTAAGGAATAAACAGAAGGTTCTACTTCATGATTTTCAATTCTTTGAATCGTACGTTCTGTGAGTCCTGTTTTTTCTGCCAATTCTTTTTGAGTGATCCCTTTCTGTGTTCTGGCAGCCTTTATTTTATCTCCTAAATCCATGATGCAAAATTAGAATTGTTTTTTAATTTACGGCAGAAATGAGACACGTCATCGACACGACATTTGACTTTTAATCATAAAAAAACGGCTACACCAAAATAGTATAACCGTTATAGCATTATAAGTTGCTCCCCCTCTTATTCAAAGATGCAGCACAACTAAATCTTTTATTGACTTAATTCGATTATAAAAAATTAAATCCCTAAGGTAACTTTATAAATCTTATGTGTTGATGAAAGAGACGTAGTTGATTTTAAAACTTCATTTTCCTTAGGTTTAAAATCAATGATCCAATTGGGGTTATCTA
>CBFIFD010000028.1:0-16351 GCA_965661835.1 Flavobacteriaceae bacterium
AGTCATCAAATTATGAGTATCAATTAAATCTTTTGGTGTAATACTGATGTTCGATATTTCAAATGAGTTATCTACAGAAAAAAAACATGGCCGCACTTTGCAGTGCGGCCATTTTATTTATTAATTAGGGGTAATCATTACTTTTTGTGATCAATCAAAGTGAAAATAACTGTCCTTGATAAGCTGTATTAAAGCCAGAAGCTCGCACGCGCTTTGCCGCGTCGCTCTCTGAATCTAATACAGGATTAGTATGGTTAAAATGAATGAAATGGACTTTGTCTCGGTCGGTTGGCTCGAGAGACTCGAATAAGGACAGGCTCTCCACAATAAACGGATGAGGCACCAAACTCATATCTCGATTTTGTAATTCCTGACCATCATAAAAAGTTGCATCTAAAAAAGCATAATCTACCTCTTTGATGAGCGTAATTATCGATCGGTCCCAACGGTCCCATTTATCGATATCGGGTATAAATAAGGCTGATTTTTCTGGCCCAATAATCCGAAAACCTACGGTTTCAGAATATTCATCCCGGTGTGGTACCAAAAGCGGCTGAATCTTGACATTACTGGAGAGTGTAACCGTATCATTCTGACTCAGGGTATTGAGCTGAATATTTTGGTTGGTTACCAATTGACCCCAAGGACCGTTATTTTGTAAAAATTCAGACATTTTAGGCATGGCATAAACGGGCACCTTAGGTGCATTCAAAGCCTCTTTGCCCAAATAAGCAAGGCCTAAATAGTGTCCCATATGCGCGTGAGTCAGCAATATCCCGCCTAATGCCTCAATCGACATCCCGATAAAAATCGACCTAAAGGTGTTCCACTGAGCAACAAAATCAGGTGTTGCCTCAAAAATAAAACCTTGGCTGTTTTCTCGATCGTAAAGGCCCAGTGAAACCACGCGATAATCAACAATGCCTTGACCAGAATCTGCGAGGCAACAACTTTTTTGACAACCCAAATGCGGGCGCCCACCATCTTGCATAACCCCCAAAATTGCCAGGGTCACATTTGAATTAGGATCGAGATCCTCGAGAGGGACCTCATTAGATGTATTTTGATACCCACAGGCTAATGACCAGAATATCGCAATTCCTAACAAGATATTAATGCGCATAGTCACTATTTTCGGGCGATTAAGAGAGTAAGTTAATTAACTCCTTTAAGCTCACAGATTGTTGTTTTCCGTCTTTGAGATTTTTTAGGGTATAGCGCTCTTGTGTGACCTCATCAGATCCAGCCAAAACCACATAGGGAATGTCTCTTTTGTTCGCATAAGCCATTTGTTTGCCCATTTTAGCCGCGTCTGGATATAGCTCGGCAGCAATGCCTAAATCTCGTAATTCGCTTATGGCCTGTGTGGCATATAAGGCCTCATTTTGACCAAAATTAATAAACAAAACTTGGGTTGAGGCTACAACATGCTCCGGGAATAAGTTCAATTCATCAAGGACCATAAAAATGCGATCTAAACCAAAGGAGATGCCAATACCACTCATGTCTTTGAGCCCAAAAATTCTTGTTAAATCATCGTATCGTCCACCTCCGCCGATACTCCCAAGGCTTATTCCCTTAGGAGCAGAAACTTCAAAAATGGCTCCCGTGTAATAATTGAGTCCTCGAGCCAGAGTCAAATTTATCCTTACCATAGCCGATTTTAAGGGCAATGACTCAAGTGCCTCTAAGACAAACTTTAGTTCTGTGAGCCCCTTCTGCCCCACTTGTGAGGTTTCTAATAATGTCTCAAGAGCTTTTATTTGATCTGAATTATTGGTGTATGATTCAAAAAGAGGTGCCAGTCGCTCAATAGCTTGGTCGCTTATGCCTTTTTGACGCATCTCATCTTCCACCCCATCTCGGCCTATTTTATCTAACTTATCTAAGGCCACTGTAAAATCAATAAGTTGGTCAGCAGCACCGATGACTTCCGCGATACCAGAGAGTATTTTACGATTGTTCAAGTGAATGGTCACCCCCTTGAGCCCGAGAGCATCAAACGCACGATCATATAGCTGTATGAGCTCAACTTCTTGCCACAAAGATTTACTCCCAACTACGTCGGCATCACACTGGTAAAATTCACGGAATCGTCCCTTTTGTGGTCGATCCGCTCGCCATACAGGCTGAATCTGAAAGCGTTTAAAAGGAAAATCAATTTCATTTTGATGTTGGACGACATAGCGTGCAAATGGCACGGTTAAATCATAGCGCAATGCTTTTTCAGAAATTTGCGGGGTTAACTTTTGACTATCACGCTCATCGAGTAGTTGTGCATCAGCTTTAGCCAAATAGTCTCCACTGTTTAATATTTTGAAAATTAAACGATCGCCCTCTTCTCCGTATTTACCCATCAAGGTTTCCGCTTTTTCGAAACTCGGTGTTTCGATAGGACGAAATCCGAATGTTTCAAAACAATGACGCAATGTTTTGATGATAAACATCCTCTTTGCCACGACCTGAGGTGAAAAATCTCTTGTTCCTTTGGGTAATGAAGGTTTTTGGGCCACTTGAATTACTTTTTCCTTGAATTACAAATATCTTAAAATTGATGGATTTCTCAGGAGATTACAAAAGAGAATTATGCCTATTGAACCAAATGAGCCAAAAGATTTCGATAAATTTGTAATCTGTTACAATCCTCATGCATGCTCGGCTTATATAAAGAAAATATTATGATCGCTCTGGATTCCATCCGGACGCAACTGCTCAGGACCATGCTGACGATCGTGATTATTGGAATCGGTATTTGGTCTCTTGTCGGCATCCTCAGTGCGGTGGATACTCTAGAAAATTCGATATCTGGAAATTTTGCCAGCATGGGATCCAACACCTTTAATTTGCAGCGTTATGCCTTTGCCACTAACGCACGCGACGGTGGGCAGCGCAAAAAAGTTAATCCAATTATTAATTACAATCAAATTCGTGAATTCAACCAGCAGTATGATTTTCCCGGAACTCAGACCTCGATTTCTTTTTTAGGGACCGGGACAGCAGAGGTCAAATACAACAATATTAAGACCGACCCTGAAGTCAGTGTTTTTGGGGTAAACGAACATTATTTAGCCAATACAGGGACCAAAGTTGATCGGGGAAGAGCCTTTAACTTTTTCGATATTCAAAACAATAATAGAGTGTGCCTAGTTGGCTCCGATTTTTTAAAAAAAATGTTCAAAGATGAGGACCCCATAAACAAAACCATTAGTATCAGGGGCTCTAAATTTAAAATCATTGGACTTTTGGCTTCCAAAGGATCTACTTTTGGAAACAACCAAGATTTACGGGTTTTGATACCGATTCAAATTGCCAGAGGTATTTTCACACAACCCAATATTAATTACACCATTAGTGTTATGGTGGCACAAAAAGAAATGCTGAAAGAGGCTGAAAGTGCTGCTCTTGTGGACTTTAGAAACATTCGTGGGTTGACCCCTCTTGAAGAAGACAATTTTGCGATTGAACGAAGCGAAGACTTAATCAATCGTATCGCGAGTATCACTGGGGTTTTAGAAACTGCCGCCTGGATCATAAGCATTATCACGATTTTGGGTTCGTCTATTGCCCTGATGAATATTATGCTAGTATCCGTTACGGATCGAACCCGTGAGATCGGTGTGCGTAAGGCCATGGGCGCAAAAAAACAAACAATTCTTACGCAGTTCTTTATTGAAACTATTGTTATAGGACAGATTGGCTGTATGCTCGGTATCCTTTTGGGAGTCGGGACAGGGGCTATTTTTGCCACTGTTGCCGATTTTGACTACGCCTTACCTTGGAGCGCTATAATCGCCGCCGTGATTATCTCTTTTATTGTCGCAATTATCGCAGGTTCATACCCTGCCTCAAAGGCTGCAGGCCTGGACCCTATCGAGAGCTTGCGTTACGAGTAAATGGCTCTAAGCGCTGTGCAATTAGTGCGTTGGACAAAACTCCACCTTGCTCGATTAGGGTAAATAAGGTCTTGGTACGGTCTTGATCATACGGCTTCTGATCGTGATAAAATGAGACAGAATGGTCTTCCCAGTGCTGCTCCAGCCATTGCCACGCCTCTGGCTTGCTAAAATCCAAATTCGTTTGAGTTCTTACCCCCTTTAGGGTCATTGACTTTTGACCCGCATGAAACACAAAGACTTCACCGGGACTGTAATGATTAATAAAACACGTTTTACGGAGACTTTCTTCCCAAACTAAATCACTGAAGGCATCTAATTGCTGCTCCACCTTCATCGGATTAGCACTCTTGAGAGTGGCCCACTGCTTTTGATCAATAGACTGGCTAGCCAAAAATTGAGCAAATTCATGATGCAAAGATTCAAATTGTTCTTTGGTGAGTCTACGGTATTTCATGAAGTTAATTGAGCTAAAAAAACCCTCCGTAATCATACAGAGGGTTGTTGATTAAACCAGTCAGTAGGACACTAACATGGTCATGTATCAAGATTTATTTTGCCTCAGCGACAACCTCAAAACTCAAATCAGTAATGACATCACGATGGAATCGGATTTTCGCCTCGTATTTTCCAACGCGCTTGATCAATCCCCCTTGAACACTGATGAATTTTTTGTCTAAGTTTACATTATGAGCGGCCAATGCCTCAGCGACATTCGCATTACTCACAGAACCAAACAGCTTATCTCCCTCACCGACTTTTGCCGTGATTTTGATAGCCACGCCATTGAGTTTTTCGGCCTCTGATTTGGCCTCATCAATGAGTTTCTGCTCCTTGTGGGCGCGTTGCTTTAAGGTTTCGGCTAGTACCTTCTTTGCAGAAGGAGTTGCCAAAACTGCAAGGCCTTGGGGAATCAAATAATTTCTACCGTATCCATTTTTAACCGATACGATATCGTCTGTGAATCCAACATTCTCGACGTCTTGTTTAAGTATAATTTCCATATCCTTGCTCTTTTTATTTTAACATATCAGCCACATATGGCATGAGTGCCAAATGACGTGCTCTTTTGATCGCTACAGCGACTTTACGCTGATACTTCAAAGAAGTTCCGGTCAAACGACGGGGTAAAATTTTACCTTGCTCGTTCACGAACTTCAACAAAAAGTCTGGGTCTTTGTAGTCTATGTACTTTATGCCTGATTTTTGGAAACGGCAGTATTTTTTGGCTTTTGTAGTTTCAATATTCAGCGGAGTTAGATATCTGATCTCTCCGTCTTTTTTGCCTTTTGCTTGTTGTTCAATTGATGACATAGCTTATGCGTTTTGTTTGTTTCTAATTCTTCTCTTTTCAGCCCAAGCAATAGCGTGCTTGTCGAGCTTTACCGTCAGGTAACGCATGATGCGTTCGTCACGACGGAATTCAACTTCCAAGTCGTTGATGGGTTCACCATCGCAGGTGAATTCGAATAAATGGTAAAAGCCACTTTTTTTGTGTTGGATTGGATAAGCCAGCTTTTTCAAGCCCCAATCTTCTTTGGCAATCATCTTTGCCCCTTTAGAAACAAGAAAACTTTCAAATTTCTTAACTGTTTCCTTTATCTGCTCTTCAGATAAAACGGGATTCAAGATGAAAACAGTTTCGTAATGAGTCATAATATGTGTTTTTAACTTTCAGCACCTTGCTGAGAGCGTGCAAAAATAACGGATTATTTACAATTTACAAAGTCCTGAGCTGATGCTTTTTGACTCGAGAATTACACACAAATAATTATATGATTTTATTGGCCACGTGTAGCGGCCATTATAGCCAAAAATTCAGTTAAAAGGTTAATTTTTTCAGTTTAAATACATTTAAAATTTGCAGAACCATTTTTAATTAATTAATATTGTTTGTCCTAAAACCTTACCTATAGATGGAACAAACTACGCTTAATTGTGCTGTTGTAGACGATTCAACCTTACAACGACTGTCCATAGTCAAACTCATCAACGAACATCCATCCCTCAAGCTTGTGGCGCAATACAACAGTGCTGAAGAAGCCAAAGAGGGGTTGATTGCGCAATCTACTGACCTTGTGTTTTTAGATATTGAAATGCCCCGTGTATCAGGCTTTGATCTTTTGGACGACATGACCCACAAGCCACAGATAATATTTGTGACGGGTAAGACCAAATATGCCTTCAAGGCATTTGACTATGACGCAATCGATTATTTGCGTAAACCCATTGCCAAGGATCGTTTTCTCAACGCAGTGCACAAGGCCATTGTCAACTACAAATTGCGCAACGAGGAAGGATTCGATGATGAAGATTTTATTTTTGTCAAAAGCAACCTCAAAAAACGAAAAGTTTTCCTTAGCGAACTCAAATATATTGAGGCCCTCGGAGACTATGTAAAGCTCGTGACAGAGCACGATTCACTGGTAGTACTCTCCACGATGAAGGCCTTTGAACAACTCCTGCCCAAAGAGCGTTTTTTACGAATTCACAAATCTTATATTGTCAATTTGGATAGAGTTCAGCGCTACAACAGCAAGCAAATTGAGCTAGAAAACCAAAGCCTGCCTCTGAGTCGTAACCGCAAGACAGATCTTGTTGAGGCACTTGCCGCCGCTGCTAACAACTAGTGAATAGGATCGACATCAAAACTTACATTGACTCGTGCAAATTGTTTTTGTGCCAAAAATCGTTGCCATACTTTTAGGATAAAGTGTTTTGTTTGTGGCAGAGATTGTTTTTGAGGTATTTTAATTAAAATTTGCTGGATATACTGATTTCTTATGCGCGAAACAGGAGGCGCTACTGGTCCTAATACATGAGTACCCAACTTTTGTTGGATTACCTTGAAAAGCCAAGTTGCTGCTGATTGACAAAGGCTCAATTCTCGGTGCTTGATGGACAATTGTATGAGTTTACAATATGGCGGATATTCGAATTGTGCTCTTTGTTGACTTTGTTGGGCAAACATGGCCTCGAAATCTCCAGTGACGACTTGCTTTAATAATTCATGGTCTTGAGAATACGTCTGTAAGATTACACGTCCCTGAATCCCTCGTCGACCTGCACGGCCACTGACCTGTGACATAAGTTGAAACGCCCGCTCTTGGGCGCGGAAATCAGGAAAATTCATTAATTGATCGGCATTTAGGATCCCTACCAATGAAACCCGATCAAAGTCTAAACCTTTAGCCAACATTTGTGTCCCAATAAGTATATCGATATCTCCTTGATTCATCTGATCAATGAGTTTGGCAAACGCATATTTCCCTTTGGTTGTATCTTGATCCATACGCGCCAATCGCGCTTGAGGAAAGAAGGTGGCCAGAGTTTGTTCAACTTGTTGGGTCCCAAGTCCTAGGCGGTTCAGGTCATGTTGACCACAAGCAGCACATGACTGTGGAACACCTTGTTGATAACCACAATAGTGGCAGCGCAATAACTCTTGATGACTGTGGTATGTTAGGCTTACATCGCAATCTGGACATTGTGGAATATGACCACAGGTAATGCACTCAATCATAGCTGAAAAGCCGCGTCTATTCTGAAACAATAGTATTTGCTCATTACGAGATAAGGCCTCCTCCATGGCCTGGATTAACGGAGCACTAAAATGTTCTCGCATTAATTTCTTGCGGTACTGCTCCCCTAAATCAACTAATTCTATAGTCGGCATCATGGCACCACCGTAGCGCTCGTTTAAGGAGACAAGTCCAAATTTATTCTGCTGGACATTGTACATCGTTTCTAAGGATGGCGTTGCAGACCCCAATAACACATTTGCTCCATGTAAGTGAGCGAGCATAATAGCCGCATCTCTTCCGTGATATCGGGGCGCTGGACTGTGTTGTTTGAGTGATGGTTCATGAGATTCATCAAGGACCACCAAACCCAAATCTTTAAAGGGTAAAAAAATAGAAGAACGGGCCCCGACAACGATTTGAACCGCTTTATCGCCCTGTCGTACCTTGTGAAATAATTCAACGCGTTCGGCAGGAGTTTGTCTGGAATGATAAACCCCAACATGAGCGCCATAGAATCGCTGTAAGCGGGTTATAAGTTGGGTTGTCAAAGCAATTTCGGGAACGATAAATAATATCTGTTGATCACGCTTTAAATACTCTTGCATCAGATACATATATACCCGAGTCTTACCGCTAGAGGTTACTCCGTGTAACAAGCAAACATTGTATTGTTTAAACGTGGATTTAATATTCTCAAAAGCCGCTTTTTGTGCTTGAGACAAATCAGAAAGAGCCTGAGTAAGCCCCTCATGTGGCGCGATTCGGTCTACGGCATGGTCCTCGATCAAAATGAATTGTTTATCAGCAAGTGCTCTAATTGTACCGGAGGTGGTATCGGTGGCCTTGAGCAATACAGACTGCTGAATTTCCTCATGATGTGGCCTGGAAAGTAAATACATCAATAAGGCGCGCTGCTTCGGGGCGCGCGTGAGCCCCTCTAAACTTTGTTCTAAATGAGTATCGGTTAAAATATCGGGGTTGAGACGAACGAACCGACGTATGAGTGGTTTATACTTGTCATTGAGATGTTCCTTGACTGCGATTAAATCACGATCGATTAACGCGTAGATTGTTCCCATAACCGAGTTTCGCGCTAAAATTGAGCGC
Organism: Flavobacteriaceae bacterium; assembly: GCA_965661835.1. Classification (GTDB taxonomy): domain Bacteria; phylum Bacteroidota; class Bacteroidia; order Flavobacteriales; family Flavobacteriaceae; genus BACL21. The sequence continues at coordinate 8,525 of CBFIFD010000028.1, forward strand.
ACCTCGTCGATCGAAAGTACAGGTTGACTGGACAATGCCTCCATGACCATGTATTCGGCATCACTCAAATCGTTCCAATCTGTGGGATTTGTAGGCAACGCCTGGATGTAGGTCTCACTCTCTAAAAGCATCCCCCCGGGCAAAGCGGCCTTCATTACTTCTCCCAAAGTGCACATGTAATAACGCGCCATCCATTGCCAAAAAGAGAGTTGATTTTGGGTGACTACAGGGGTCTTGTCGAGTATTTGATCTATTTCTTTGGTCTGGTATTCAGTGACTTCTTGAGCGCCAACACCATATACGATTGCCGTGCGTAATTTGTTTCTACCAAAAGGCACTACGACACGCATTCCTGGTCTTAGAAATGCAGCCTCTGCCTCTCGAACGCTATAGGTAAAGGTTTGATTGATTGGCAAAGGCACAATGACATCAATAAATGGCATAGAATTTTATTCAGCAGATTGCATTGATAACTCCGAGCGTTCTTTGAGACGACGCAAAGATTGATCTAATTCAAAGCCCATCAAAAGCAGGTTGGCATTGAGCCATATATACACCAGCATTATCAATAATGCCCCGATAGATCCGTACAGCTCATTGTATTTGGAAAAGTTATTGATGTATATTCCAAAGCCATAGGTCGTCAATAAAATAAGGATCGTCGTCGCCAACGCTCCGATAGACCAGAACCGGTTGCTTCCTCGCTTTTGAACACCGAAATAGTAGAGCGCAGCGACAATCACGTAGAGCATCACAATAAAAAATAAATACTGCACAACCGAAATCCAAAAAACATCATTGTCAATAAGCGTATCTGTTTTGAGCCAATTTATCAGGTATTCTCCGTAAGCCACACCACCCAAAGTCAGAATCAAAATCATTGAGAGCAAAAACGCAACCCCTACCGAAATACTGTACTGTCGAATATATCCGCGATTGATGGTCACATGGACTGAATACTCAAAGGCACTGAATATAGCATTGACCCCGTTAGCCATCAAAAACAAGGCTAATATTAGGGTAAACGACAGTAATCCTGTGCGCGGATTAGTCGCAATATCTTCAATTACAGGATAAAAAAATTCGTGTGTTTGAGCCGGAAGTAACTCATCGATAAATTTTAAAAATCGCCCTTGAAAATTTCTAATGGGTATATACGGGATGACATTGAGCATGAACAGTAAAAAGGGAAAAATAGCCATGAAAAAACTATAGGCAATCGCACTGGCCCGCGAGGAAATCGCTCCTTTGATCAGGCCAACCCCGTAAATCTCAATAAGATCAAACAAAGATAAACCCTGAAAGCCCGGTAACTGAATCCACCTCAAAAAACGCGTCAAAGGACCGATGATGGGCCAATGTTCAAAGGAATAAGTGCGACTTTTTTGGAGTTCCATATCACTCGGTTAATTGATGGCTTTAAGACTAAGGTCTAAGTTCTGGACAGAATGGGTTATGGCGCCACAGGAGACAAAATCGACCCCACAGAGCGCGTAATCTCGAATAGTATCAAGGTTTATCATTCCGCTTGACTCGGTTTGACAATGGTCCCCGATCAGGGCTACGGCCTTTTTCGTATCCTCAATGCTAAAATTATCAATTAAGACACGTGTGATGCCCTCAAACCTGAGTATCGCATTAATTTCATCAAAATCTCGGGCTTCAACAATTATTGGTAGGTCTAGCTGATGCTCTTTCAGATAGTGTTTTGTCTTCTCAATCGCTTTGTCCATTCCCCCACAAAAATCCACATGATTGTCCTTGAGCATGATGGCATCATAGAGCGCAAATCTGTGATTCACCCCACCACCCAAACGCACGGCCCATTTTTCAAGAGCCCGGATTCCAGGTGTGGTTTTGCGCGTATCGAGGAGTCTCGTCTTGGTTCCCTCAAGCTGAGCGACATAAGCTCTCGTTTTGGTGGTGATCCCACTCATTCGTTGCATAGCATTGAGCAAGAGGCGTTCCGCTTTTAAAATAACATGACTTGGCCCCTCAACAGTAAAAGCGATCGTTCCTTTTTCACTGTAGGCCCCATCCTCTTGTAAGGAATTAAATACGATATCCTCGCTCAATGTCTGAAACACTTGCTCGGCAAATTTTAATCCAGAAATATAGCCCGATTCTTTGACTAAAAGGGCCGCCTTACCGTGAGCAGTTATTGGAATACACGCGTTGGTCGAATGATCACCAGGTCCAATATCCTCGCGTAAGGCATTATCAATAATGCCTTGAATTTCTATATGTTCTTGAGCCAGTGAAATCAATGGTTGGATTTTGAGCTAAATTAGTAAAATACCCATTATTTATAGTTCACAGAATCGGCTAACTTATAACTCATCACAAAAAACACCACTCAAAATGAATATCTTTGATTCATGAACATTCGCTTACTCATGGTCGGGGCCACCGATGACCCACTAATGGACGAACTCATCCAAGGCTACGTCAAACGTTTGAATCACTACATCAAATTTGAGTTAGACACCATTACTGGGCTAAAAAAGACAAAAAACTTAACCCCAGCCCAACAAAGTCAGAAAGAGGGAGTCCTTATTCTCAATGCCCTTGATCCCACCGATCGGGTTATATTGTTAGATGAACGGGGCAAAAAAATGAGCTCCATAGGTTTTGCAGAATTCATGCAAAAACAAATGAATGCTGGGGGGAAAAAGCTCGTCTTTGTCGTCGGTGGCGCCTATGGCTTCTCCGATGAAGTTTATAGGCGTGCCATGTCCCGTGTATCGCTTTCAGATATGACTTTTAGCCATCAAATGGTTCGGTTGTTTATCGTAGAGCAATGTTATCGAGCATTTACAATACTCAAAGGGGAGCCGTATCATCATCGCTAATGGCGACTAAAGGACCAAGAATGTTTATTCAACAAGCAGACGCAAATGGGTTGTTTGTGTTCCACTTTGAAGGCGTAACACATAAATTCCTCGAGAAAGGTTGTGATTCCACTTGATTTTTTCATGGGTCGTACCCCAGTTTTTTTGATCGATTAGCCGTCCATCTAAACCAAATAAAGAGGTCCGCAGATCTCCTTGGCGCCAACTATTTGGTAGAAATAGATTGATGAACTCATTGGCTGGATTGAGCAGTTTTGGACCATAGGCGTATTTAAAGTCATTATTTGAAAGTGACCCAAAAATTTCAATAATGGCAAAATCTGCCATGGATTGATTCAGAGTTACGTGACTAGAATTATTTGTGGAAGCCTCAATATTATCAAACGGCGAGGCCGATAAGTCAGCCGGCCCATGCCAGTTATTGGTATCAATAGCTAAAGCGCTCATCGTGGGGATAAAACAGTAATAATCTTGATTTAAGGCATCCAAAAACTCTTGAAAAATTGGACTCCCCCCACCACCGCCAAGAGATAATGAAATACTGCCATTACCCCCCGGAGCACTGTCCACACCGTCTGAGGTGGATGGTGATTCTGCATCTGCAGAAAAAGTTGATATGGGAATACCAATAAAATAGGTCGCGACATCGGTGACTGTATTATTTTGCCCTGCACTGGGCGTGAAATACAAGGCGATATCAATGTCAGTAAGGGCGTCAATTTCTAAACTCGTATTCACGACCTCAATACCAGGGCTTCCTATGGTCGTTCCGTCCACTGCGCCATTAATCATCGTAACGTTTCGTACATTTTGAGCAAACCCCAAGGCATCTAGCTCTTGCTGAAAGGCATCCCGAAAATTAGGCGCCCCCGCTGGTAATAGCAAATTTGGGTCCTGTTCCAAATCAGAACCTGCCAGTAAATGACCCGACAGATGATCGATTAGCATTTGCTTGGCGGCTGGCGAGTTCAGTACGAGATCTAAGGTCGCTTGAGCAAATGGATCGCCGCCAACAACAGCAAAATAATTAATCAGGTACTGCAACGATATTGGAATATTGGCCCCACGATGCGGCGAGTCAAATGATAAATAAAGACGGGTTTCATGAGGCAACCCCTGCTGTTCCATATAGGCCAATGCATACTGCGCGATCAACCCTCCCATACTTGGCCCCAGAATAACAAGTTCCTCATCACCCTCTTTTTGGGCGTTGAGTTCTTGTATTAACGCAATTAAAACCATCGCGTTTCGTTGGATAAAATCACCCCCACCGCTAATGTCATACCCATCAGTCGTGTAATTGGGTGCATTCAAGACAACAATATCAAAACCAAGATCTCTCAATTCATCGGCAAGATTTTGTCCCCCATAGCTCAAACTGGCATACAAAGCACCAATACCGCGTCCATCTCCAGGGTCAAAGCCATCCAACACAATCACAGGACGGTCTAAAACACCATCAATATTGTCTAGGAAAATCTCATATTCACCTTGACCTAGATAAGGTTGTGACTCTCCGAATCCTTGATAGGGGATGTTGGCCGTGATCGCAGTCACCACAGAACGTTCTGGAAAAAATTCTGGATCTGGTTCGGCGAAAAATCGCCCTTGAGTCTGGGCATTAATTGAGCTGGTCATTACCGCCATCATGAGCAAAACAAGACGAGAGCGTGATTGAAAAAAGCGAAGATTCATAGAGTTCAATGAGTTTTAAATTCGAGTTTAGGCTTGGAACAGTACCCGAGGTGATTAAGAGTTATTTCATGGCTTTTTTAATCCAATTAAGTTTTTTCCGACTCAATGGTGGATATTTTAACGGAGCCTCAAACCAATTCTTTTTGTACAGTACACTTTTTCGATGACTAAAGCAATCCAGGCCGTACTGCCCATGGTAAGACCCAATACCACTGTGTCCAACCCCTCCAAAAGGTAAATTTGGATTGGCCAAATGCATGACCACCTCATTGACTGCACCACCGCCAAAAGAGAGATCCCTTAAAACTTTATTATACTCGGCCTTTTTGGTACTAAATACGTAAGCCGCTAATGGTTTTTCGAGCGTCTTAACCAAGGTAATGGCTTCTTGTATGGTTTCATAGGTCATAATGGGTAAAATAGGCCCAAATATTTCTTCTTTCATAACCGCATCGGCCAAAGTAACCTCGGTCATAAGTGTTGGTTCAATAAATCTAGTTTCTCGATCGTATTGACCCCCAAAAATTACTTTGTCAGGATTCAACAGAGTAAGCAGTCGATCAAAATGCTTGTGATTGACAATCTGACAATAATGATTTTGTCCAAGACTGTAATCACTGCGCTTTAATTCAGATAAACACGCGTCAATAAACCTTTGCTGCACAGTTTGGTGCACCAAAACGTAGTCAGGAGCAACACAAGTCTGTCCTGCATTTAGAAATTTTCCCCAAATCAATCGCTTTGCTGTGAGCTCAATATTTGCCGAGGCCGTAATTATTGCTGGAGATTTACCTCCTAATTCTAAGGTTACTGGGGTCAAATTTTTTGCGGCTGCCTCGTAGACAATTTGTCCGACTCTGGTGCTTCCGGTGTAAAAAATATGATCCCAATTCAGCGCGATTAATTTCTGAGTGGCCGGGGCATCCCCTTGAACGACCACCAAATGACCTGGGTCAAAATTCGTGTTAATCATTTCTTCTAAAACAGCGGCTACAGCAGGCGCGTTTTCACTGGGTTTGAGTACCGCAGTGTTTCCTGCAGCAATGGCCGACACAGCTGGTTGAAGTAAAAGTAACACGGGATAATTCCAAGCGCCGATTATAAGATTTACACCAAGGGGCTCACGCAAAATGGCACTGCGTGCGGGCCAATTAATCCAGTTAGTGGCTACAGGCTGTGGACGCATCCATTTTTTAAGATGTTTTTTAGCATGACGAATTTCTTGGTAGAGCATGGAAAACTCGGTGGTAAAACTTTCAAATTCTGATTTTTGAAAATCTTGATAGAGGGCTGTGACAATACGGTTCTCATAACGCCTGAGCGCACGATCAAATTGGAATAATGCATGATGACGGGCGGCGTAACTCTGTGTTGAACCACTGTCAAAAAAAGAACGTTGTTGATCGTAAAGACGTGACACAGACTTATTTTTTTTCTCGGTTCAAAATGCGGTATTCCTCATAGCATTCACTTATGGCATCTAAAATTTGCAAATCGTTAGCCGTTTTTATGAAATCCTCTGAATAACTACAGTTGTTTAATATCTCGTCAATATCGGTACGCTCAAGTTGCAGCACCGCCATTAGGGTCTCACGGTCAAACTTTGATTGTAGTAGATTACGAATTTGATCGTCCTTTTTCATCTGTTTGAGCTTGCGCATCTGCTTGGGTCGCTTGCCGAAGACATTGTAGAGAAAATCCGCCGGATTAAACAAAGCACTTAATACTTTGGATACGGCACCCGGTTGTTTTTGACCGCCTTCATATCCTCCACCGAAACCTGGGATTCTATAACGGTAATTGTCATAAATGGGTATAATTTTCGCATCGACCTCGACGTACCCGGTAAGTTGAACCGGTTTGACCACAACCTCTTCAAGGGCAATGCCCAACTCAGTCATTTTGACTTTGATATAGTCGTATTTAAGCCAGTCATTGGTTACACGCACCCGTATGGACCTAAATCCTAAATAAGAAAAATAAAGTGTGTCATTAACTGAGGCTCTTAATTTAAAGGCGCCCTCGGGGTCCGTGGTTGTGCCAATGACTTTATTTAGATTGACAATATTGACATTTTCCAGTTCACTGTCATCAGCATCGTTGATGACCACGCCATTAATGACAACACCAGAATCTTGATCAGATTCCACTTGAGTCTCCTCATTTTGAGCATGCACAAAAAATGGCATGAGTAAAAGCAATAAATACAAATGAATCTTCATCAAGGCGATTTCGGCTAAAAATAACCAATTAAGATAAATTAATTTCAAAATACTGTGAAAATTGGCGTTGCATCAGCGACGACGACGCTTACCTCGTGTTCCAGGAATACCCGGGCGATCCTCTCTGCGCCGACTTTTACCTTTAAAGCCGCCCGAAGAGTCAGATCCACGGCGGCGTTTTGGCCCAGAATCAGAATTAAAGTCTCTTCCTGAGGACTTTCCACGACTTGATCTCTTGCCAAATCCTTTTTTACCTTTGAATTTGCCACGCTTTCCTCGATCATCAGAACGCTCAATATCGATCTTGCGATCATTAAATTGAACCCCGTTGAAGGCCTCATTGACTTTATCTTCATGGGCAGACCCCACATTAAAGAATGAAAAGCTATCCATAGTATCGACATGAAATACCTCCTCTTTTGATAGACCGGTGATCTCACGAACAAGATCCTTGAGGTCCATCCACGCCAATCCGTCTTTGCGACCGAGATTAATAAAGAATCGCACGCTGTCTTTATTTTTACTTTTGGATGAAGAGGATTCATAGTCCTTCCCTGCGGGAACACTGAGATCCTTTGCGTTTTTGTAGTAATTAAAAAAGCGCGAAAATTCTACCGAGAAAAACTTCTTGATTAGTTCATCTTTGTCAAATTCTGCGAGGACTTCAATAATCGCTGGTAAATAAGCATCAATCTCGTGATTCACTTGAGTCTTAGCAATATTACTGGCCAAATGAAATAGCTGTTTTTCACAAATCTCCATCCCAGAAGGGATTTCCTTGGCGACAAATGATTTTTGAATGATTTTTTCAATCGCCTTAATCTTTCGTATCTCGCTTTTGGTGATAATGACCATGGATACTCCGGTTTTACCAGCACGACCAGTTCGTCCACTACGGTGGGTGTAGGTCTCAATTTCATCAGACAACTGATAATTAATCACGTGGGTAATGTCATCTACATCAATACCTCGTGCGGCCACGTCAGTAGCGACCAGCATTTGTATTTGGCGACTACGAAATGACTTCATCACCAAATCTCTTTGGTTTTGACTTAAAT
>CBFIFD010000029.1:0-15293 GCA_965661835.1 Flavobacteriaceae bacterium
TGAAATCACTGATGTTGTCGCTCAGATGAAATCTCGAGGAGAAAAGACGCCACATCTAGCCGCCGTAATTGTAGGTCAAGACGGCGCGAGCCTCACCTATGTCGGAAGCAAGGTGCGCGCTTGCGCGCGCGTTGGGTTTGAATCGACCTTGGTCCAGTTGTCGGACGATATCACAGAGGAAGATTTACTCACAAATATTGACCAACTAAATAAGGATCCTGAAATCGATGGATTTATTGTTCAGCTGCCTTTACCGCGACACATTGATACGCAAAAAATATTACTGGCTGTGGACCCGAAAAAAGACGTGGACGGCTTTCATCCTGAGAATTTTGGAAAGCTTGCCCTAGACATGGAGACCTTTATTCCAGCGACACCATTTGGAATTATGGAATTATTGCGTCGGTATGATATTGATACCAGTGGAAAGCACACTGTTGTTATTGGTCGCAGCCACATAGTCGGTCGCCCAATCAGTATACTGATGAGTCGCAAAGGACAGCCTGGAGACAGTACCGTCACTTTGACCCACAGCCGCACCAAAAACTTAGCCGCCCATACACGTGAGGCGGATATTGTGATCTCAGCCCTCGGGATTCCTAATTTTTTAACAGCGGAGATGGTCAAAGAGGGGGCGGTAATTATCGATGTTGGGATCACACGTGTACCGGACGAGACAGCGCCCAAAGGGTATGTCATTACTGGGGATGTCGACTATGAGGTGGTGTGCAAAAAATCGTCTTATATTACTCCGGTTCCTGGAGGCGTTGGACCGATGACCATTGCTATGTTATTACAAAACACACTTTTGGCAAGACAACGGGCTCAATAATTTTAAAACATTTCATTATCTTGGTTTTTCAATTTAACCAATGGAATCCAAGTTCTTTTTGCCGAATAACGATTTTACTTTACTGGGTGCTCAGCACATTGGGGTCATTGCGGTATTTTTCTTGTTGGGGTATTTGCTAATTCGTTGGGCCAAAAAAAGAAGTCCTGAAACTCAATACAAAACAGGAGTTGTAATTGCCTGTATCATTTCTATTAGTGTCGTTTCGTACACGATAATCAAGTTAATTGACGGCACATTTAACATCGAAAAAGACTTGCCATTACAGCTGTGTAATTTTCTGGGCTTGACCATTCCTATTTTTGCCATTTATCGCAAATATTGGATGTATGAGATTTTGGTGTTTTGGATTTTGGCTGGTACGGCCCAAGGAGTGCTCACTCCTGATTTGAATGAGGGATTTCCGCATTATCGATTCTTCAAATACTGGATTGAACACGCTGGATTAGTACTTTATATTATCTATGCATCCTCCGTGTATCAAATGCGTCCAAAGTTCAAGAGTGTATTTAAGGCCTTTGGAGCCATTCAGATATATTTGGTCATTATCCTAGGCGTTAATGCTGCGCTCGATTCCAACTACCTATTTCTAATGCGCAAACCCGAAAACACATCACTTTTAGATGTCTTAGGCGATTGGCCGTATTACATACTTGTAGAGGAACTCTTGGTGGTGCCATTTTTTCTGATCACTTACTTTGCGATCAAGGGTATAGATTATATCTGTGAGCGAACTCAATCGAATCGCGAGAACGGTATATTGGATTCGGTGGCTGGCGGCAAATAAAAGTTGCGCTAAACATATGGTTTTTTACCACGCATAAAAAAAGTACTTGATCTTAGCGTCCTCCGGAATTTGTGCCTGTTCAATGTCCCTTTCGTAGTCGTATCGAATATTTTCAGGAAGCTCTTTTTTGTCAATGCTTACATACCATGGGGTATCTTTAAAATAGACGACCACGGCATTAATGGCATTGTCCACCCCCGTAATTTCAAGCACCTTTTTTAAGTCACCAAAAGAACTGGCCACACCCAGACCGTCTTTAGTCGTAAATTTTGGGTCTACAATGCGTAGAAATGAAATTGTTGATTTGGGATCATTCTCGTCTTTAGGAAAAATAATCATGCGCAGGGTCCCTTGAGCATCGTAGAGCTCGACTTCACCCACTAAGCTATCTTGGGTGTTGCGTCTGCCCGCTAAGGAATCATTGGGAAATAATGCGGCGACTTCTGCCAAACTAGTCGCGCTTGAAATGGGGCCTACTGCATGATTGTCTATGCGCAAAGTGGCGTCGGAACAAGCGTTAAACAAGAGGCCTAAAATAGCTAAAGCAAAAAGTGGTTTCATACGTATTATGTGTTTGTTCAAAAATAAGCATGTTCCTCATATCAGTGGCTTTATCTGAATATAATTTCGCGTTTTATGCTTTAATTAATTTTATCTTTACCCCATGGCAAAAACTAAAGAAGAAATAGCGAGTGCGGTAGCTGCAGGGATTTATTTGCCGCTCATGGAGGCCTTTTATACCCTACAAGGAGAGGGTTATCACAAAGGTACCGCCGCCTATTTCATTCGCGTTGGAGGTTGTGACGTGGGGTGCCATTGGTGTGATGTAAAGGAAAGCTGGAATCCTGAAATTCATCCACCTACCGCCATAAGTGAAATTGTGACCCAGGCAAAGACCTATTCAAACACTATTGTCGTTACAGGGGGAGAACCATTAATGTGGCCAATGGGCCCATTGACCAAAAGTTTGAAATCTGCAGGCCTACAAACTCATATCGAAACCTCGGGAGCATATCCACTGAGTGGTGAGTGGGATTGGATTTGTCTGTCTCCCAAAAAAAACAAATTACCGCGACCACAGATTTATACCAAGGCTCACGAATTAAAAGTAATCGTGCACAATAAGCACGACTTTATTTTTGCTGAAGAGCAGGCAAGTCTTGTCAATGAGGACTGTAGGCTGTATTTGCAACCGGAATGGAGCCAGCGTGAAAAAATGATGCCGTTGATGGTCGATTACGTCATGAAAAATACACGTTGGATCTTATCACTTCAAACCCATAAATACCTCAACATTCCCTAGCTAAACGCTCCGATTTCTGTGTTTTTAGTGGGTATAAATTCACCTGAGAATTTATGGAATTTCACTCGCGTTAAAACTGGTGGTTGAGCTGTAACTTCAGCCGGTTATTTTTTCACAAAATTTGTTGATAACTTCGAGGGGTTAATCCTGTCTTATCTATCGAAATTACTGGGCATTTGGTTATATTTGATAATACTTTTTTTCCTTTGAAAAAACAACCTATAAGTTATGAGTGAAGAAGCAAATAAGACCAACTATGGTGCCGATAATATCCAGGCCCTAGAAGGCATGGAACACGTACGCATGCGTCCTTCGATGTACATTGGAGATGTTGGTGCGCGGGGGTTGCATCATTTGGTGTACGAGGTTGTGGATAACTCCATTGACGAGGCTCTTGCTGGTCACTGTGACACCATCGATGTTTCAATTAACCCTGACAATTCAATTTCCGTTAAAGATAATGGTCGCGGGATACCTGTCGATTTGCATAAAAAAGAAGGTGTGTCGGCTTTAGAGGTCGTGATGACCAAAATTGGTGCTGGAGGTAAATTTGACAAAGATTCGTACAAAGTTTCAGGGGGACTTCACGGAGTAGGGGTGAGTTGTGTGAATGCACTATCGGCCTCGCTTAAGGTCACAGTCTATCGTGACGGAAAGATTTGGGAGCAAGAGTACGAGCGAGGAAAGACCCTTTACCCGGTAAAAACCATTGGCGAAACAACCGAACGCGGAACAATGGTTACCTTTTTACCTGATGATCAGATTTTTACTCAAACACTTGAATACAATTACGATACCCTGGCGAGCCGACTAAGAGAATTGGCCTACCTCAACAAGGAAATTACAATTTTTCTCACCGACAAACGCGTTGCAGAGGAAGATGGCGCACACCCAACCGAAAAATTCCACAGTGAGGAAGGGCTCAAGGAGTTTATTAAGTTTTTAGATGGTAATCGCGAGCCATTGATTGCTGATGTCATTTCAATGGAAGGTGAAAAAAATAATATTCCCGTTGAGGTCGCCATGGTATACAATACCTCGTTTAATGAAAACTTACATTCCTATGTAAACAACATTAATACGCACGAAGGAGGGACGCACTTATCAGGGTTTAGAAGGGGTTTAACTTCAACGCTAAAAAAATACGCTGACGCTTCGGGGCTTCTAGATAAATTGAAATTTGATATCTCGGGAGATGACTTTCGAGAAGGATTGACCGCGATTGTTTCGGTAAAGGTCGCTGAGCCACAATTTGAGGGTCAGACCAAAACTAAACTCGGGAACCGTGAAGTCACTTCTGCAGTGAGTCAGGCGGTTTCTCAGATGCTCGAAAACTATTTGGAAGAACACCCCAATGATGCCAAAACAATAGTCCAAAAGGTTATTCTTGCCGCTCAGGCCCGCCACGCAGCCCGCAAGGCGCGAGAAATGGTTCAGCGTAAGACCGTTATGGGTGGTGCTGGTCTTCCAGGAAAACTTTCTGATTGCTCCGAGCAAGATCCCGAAAAATGTGAAGTATTTCTCGTTGAGGGTGATTCTGCGGGAGGAACGGCAAAACAAGGACGAGATCGAAATTTTCAGGCCATCTTGCCGCTTCGTGGAAAGATTTTGAATGTCGAAAAAGCGATGCAGCACAAAGTTTTTGAAAATGAAGAAATCAAAAATATTTTTACCGCTTTAGGCGTCACTATCGGAACCGAGGAAGATGCGAAGGCGCTTAATCTCGAAAAACTGCGTTACCACAAAATCGTAATCATGTGTGATGCCGATGTCGATGGAAGTCACATCGCGACTCTGATATTGACCTTTTTCTTCAGATATATGCGTTCCCTGATTGAGGGAGGTCATGTATACATTGCCACGCCCCCGTTGTACTTGGTTAAAAAAGGGACGAAAAAAGCCTACGCCTGGAACGATCAGGAGCGTGACGCCCTGAGTGAAGAGTGGGGCGGCAGTATTTCGATTCAGCGCTACAAGGGTCTTGGAGAGATGAATGCGGAACAATTATGGGACACGACAATGAACCCTGAATTCAGAACGTTACGTCAAGTTACTATTGATAATGGAACTGAGGCCGATAGAATTTTCTCGATGCTCATGGGTGATGAAGTGCCACCGCGTCGCGATTTTATCGAGCGCAATGCAGTGTATGCGAATATAGACGCTTAACTTATAGAGCCCGCAGGGAATGCGGGTGACTACGATAAAAAAGACAACCCAAATACTAATAAAAAACACACAAAAATGAAGATTACAGTTGTAGGTGCAGGTGCCGTTGGAGCGAGTTGTGCCGAATACATAGCGATTAAAAATTTTGCGAGTGAGGTCGTGCTTCTGGATATCAAAGAGGGATTTGCCGAAGGCAAAGCCATGGATTTGATGCAAACCGCTACTTTGAATGGATTTGACACCAAAATCACGGGGGTAACCAACGACTACTCTGCGACGGCAGGGAGTGACATTTGTGTTATTACATCGGGAATTCCTCGTAAACCAGGGATGACTCGAGAGGAGCTTATCGGTATCAATGCGGGAATAGTGAAAAACGTTTCCAAAGCACTTATCGAACAATCACCCAACACTATTTTAGTCGTTGTGAGTAATCCTATGGATACGATGACTTATTTAGCGCACAAGTCGACAGGACTTCCAAAAAACCGCATTATCGGAATGGGAGGCGCCCTTGACAGTGCGCGTTTCAAATATCGTTTGGCTGAGGCACTTGGCGCCCCATCCAGTGATGTTGATGGTATGGTTATCGGGGGTCACAGTGATACAGGAATGATTCCTTTGACACGATTGGCGACACGCAGTAGTGTTCCCGTATCAAAATTTTTGACCTCCGAACGACTTGATGAGGTACGTGAGGCGACTAAAGTCGGTGGGGCGACATTAACAAAACTGTTAGGGACTTCAGCGTGGTATGCACCAGGTGCCGCTGTATCGACTTTGGTTCAGAGTATTGCATGTGATCAAAAGAAAATGATGCCATGTTCCTCACTGTTGTCTGGAGAATACGGCCTTGAGGATATCTGTATCGGGGTCCCCGTAATTCTCGGGCGCAATGGTATCGAAAAAATTGTCGAGTTAGACCTCGATGAAGCAGAGCAGGCTCACCTGGCAGAAAGTGCAAAAGGGGTGCGTAAAACAAATGATTTGTTATCATAATCTCTAATTGGATTAAACGACCAAAGGCCGCATTTTGCGGCCTTTTTTGGCGTTTTTTCGGGCCAAAATAATTGGCATTTACTTTTTGAAAAACTATATTTGCACGTTTTCAAATACTCTAAACCAAGATAGAATGCAAAATAAAGGATTAATAACCGTCTTTGCGATACTTTTCGGATTGGTCAGTTTGTACCAATTGTCGTTTACATTTGTCGCAAATCAAGTAGAAGATGCTGCTCAAGTTTACGCTAATGAGCGATTTGATGCGACCCAGTCGAGTGAGCGTCAGCAAGCGGCATTGCAGTACATTGATTCTGTAGCATCGGAGCCACAGTTTTTCGGAATAGACTACGCTACGGCCAAGGACAAGGTGCTCAATAAGGGACTCGATTTAAAGGGTGGAATTAACGTAATTCTTCAGGTTTCTGTCAAAGATATTTTATCAGGTTTAGCCAATAACACGAAAGATCCAGCGTTTAACCAAGCGCTCGCTGATGCAAGTGAGCTTCAGAAATCCTCACAAAGCACTTATCTAGAATCATTTTACGAGGCTTTTGAGGCCTTACCCGGAGAAAATAATTTAGCCTCACCAGATATCTTTTTTAACAAAGGCCTCGAGGATCAAATATTTAGTGGTATGACCAATGACGAGGTACAGTCAGTCATTGCCCGAAAAGTTGATGAATCTATAGCTTCTGCATTTGAGGTCTTACGCAAACGTATCGATAAATTTGGGGTGACCCAGCCCAATCTTCAGCGTCTCGGAAATTCCGGAAGAATTTTAGTCGAATTACCTGGGGCTAAAGATGTAGAGCGTGTAAAGAAATTACTCCAAAGTACCGCCCAATTAGAGTTTTGGGAAGTGGTTAAAGAGGACAATATAACTTCGTTTTTGGTTGACGCAGATACGAAACTCAAAGAAATCGTCGCCAATGAAACTCCACAGGATGAGGAAGAAACACAAGCGGAGTCCGAAGAAGATTTATCAGAACTTCTTGGGGGCGAGGACGTGGCCGAATCAAGCGATCCACTTTTGGAGCGTCCATTGCTCAATCGAATCCTTCCCGTGCGTGCGAGTAATCCTGGACTAGCGTCTTTCTCGCTTAAAGATACTGCAGTGATCAATGGATATTTGCGCGAACCTCAAATTCGTGCCTTACTCAGTGGGGAACAGCGTTACTATAAGTTTGTTTGGAGTATTCCAGAATACAACGAGACCTTAGGTGAAGAAATCACTAGTTTATATGCTATAAAAGGAAATCGTGATAACACACCGGAACTCAGTGGTGGAGTTATTGTTGATGCTCAGCAATCATACACCCAGGCCGGTCGTGTTTCAGTGACCATGCAAATGAATGGCGTTGGCGCTAAAACTTGGGAAGATATGACCGAGTATGCCTATAACAATCAGTCTCAGATCGCTGTAGTGCTAGACAACGTGGTTTATTCTGCACCAGGGGTAAGTTCAGGTAAAATTTCAGGAGGTCGAAGTGAGATAACTGGAGATTTTACGATCCCAGAAGCACAGGATTTAGCAAATGTTCTCCGCGCCGGTAAACTACCGGCATCAGCGGATATTATCCAAGCTGAAGTCGTCGGACCAACCCTTGGAAAAGAGGCAATCAATAGTGGTATTCTATCGTTTATCATTGCCTTGAGTATTGTGTTACTGTGGATGATGGGGTATTACGGCAAAGCCGGGGCGTTCGCCAACGTAGCCTTGGTGGTCAACATACTGTTTATTTTCGGAATTTTAGCCGGTCTTGGAGCAGTCCTAACGCTACCTGGGATTGCTGGTATTGTATTGACCATCGGTATGTCTGTAGATGCGAATGTGCTTATTTTTGAGCGGATTCGAGAAGAACTCAACAGGGGCAAATCTCAGCGCGATTCCATAAATGATGGATTTAGCAATGCACTCTCCTCAATTTTAGACGCTAATATAACCACTGGACTAACCGGATTAATCCTTCTAGTATTTGGAACAGGACCGATTCAAGGATTTGCGACGACCCTGCTAATCGGTATTTGTACCTCTTTGTTTACTGCAATTTTTGTAACGCGTTTATTTGTTGATCGCTTTACCCACAATGGAAAATCATTGACCTGTTCAACCTCATTGACTAAAAATTTGTTCCGCGATGTAGCTATCAAATTTTTGTCAAAGCGAAAAGTCGCCTATGCTATTTCGGGCGTTTTGATTTTAGTGAGTCTTGGGTCGTTATTTACAAACGGTTTAAATCAAGGTATTGACTTTGTTGGAGGTCGTACTTACACTGTTCGATTTGATCGTGATGTGAATCCTCTTGAAGTTCAAAATGATTTGATCGCTGTTTTTGAAAGTGCCGAGGCCAAGACCTATGGTGGAAACAACCAGTTGAAGATATCGACTAAATACAAAGTCGAGGAAACAGGTGCTGAAGTCGACATTGAAATCGAGCAAATGCTATTTGAGGCCTTAAAATCATACCTACCTGAAGGTATGGACTACTCGGGCTTTGTTGCCGACCAGGAAAATAAAACGGCGGGTCGTATGGAATATTACAAAGTATCTCCGACCATTGCCGATGACATCAAATCGTCATCATTTTTGGCGGTACTCGGCTCTTTAGTTGTCGTGTTTTTATACATATTACTGCGATTTAGAAGATGGCAATTCAGTTTGGGTGCGGTGGCAGCAGTATTCCATGACGTCTTAATCGTGCTTGGTGTATTTTCATTGACCTATCAGTTCATGCCGTTTAACATGGAAATCGATCAGTCGTTTATTGCAGCAATTTTGACCGTAATTGGTTACTCATTGAACGATACGGTGGTTGTATTTGACCGAATCCGCGAGTTTTTTAATGAGCACAAAAGCTGGCGTATGAACAAAATTATTGATGGTGCCTTAAACAGTACCTTAAGCCGTACCTTGAATACATCGCTCACAACATTGATTGTATTGTTAACCATTTTCCTCTTGGGTGCTGAATCGATTAGAGGTCTAATTTTTGCGCTGATTGTTGGGGTTATGGTGGGAACCTATTCGTCTTTATTTATTGCGACACCGGTCTTTTTCGATACCGTTAAAAAACGGGGAATTGACTTGAGCGACAAACAAGACGAGGAGGAAGCATAATTTATTGGACACAATAATGTTCTACATAAAAAACCCTGGCATTCGCCGGGGTTTTTTATGTTTAGTGTCGCTCTGTTTTTCGGTTCAGTGAGACATCCGTAATTGGGCGTAAAATCAGGGACTTATTCTCGAAAATTCCACGCGGTCCGTGGGTTGTAAGTTCCATTGAGCGACACGTCCAGCATTGACTTCAAGAACAAATTTTGCAGGACGTCTCGAGGGGAGAGGTGTAGGATCAAAAGGCTTAGCATCAGGATAAATTTCTCCGATATTTAACGCTTTATCCAAGTATATTATATCTATGGGAAATTGGGTGTTTTTCATGTAGAAACTCAGTGGAGCTTCTTGGTCAAAAATGAAAAACATGCCTTGATTATCCTGCATCGATTTACGATACATAAGTCCTGTAGCTGTTTCGTATTCACCTTCAGCAATTTCAATATCCAAGGTCGCAATCAGCGAGTCATTTGTAGACCGGTATAGACTCAAGGTCCCCTCCTGAGTAAACTTTATTTCCCGAGTTAAGACTTTGTCGTTCGTGTTATTTTTACAACTGATGATCCCTGTCATAACAAGGCTCATTAAAGTAAATGTTCGTACTATTCTCTTCATTATTGAGTACTTTTTTGAGCCCGCAACAGGAGCACGAGTCCAGCAATGATAAATGGTATACTCAGCCACTGTCCGGTACTTAACATATCGCCCAACGAAGATTCAAATCCTCCTTGGCTTTTTTTGTAGAATTCAACGATGAATCGCACCGACCACAGCAAGACTAAAAACAGCCCAAAAAGGTAGCCTTCTTGCATTCTTTTTTGGGTTTTCCAATAAGTCCAATATATAATGAGAAATACAAACACATAACCCAGGGATTCATATAATTGAGCGGGATGTCGTGCAAAGTTTTCGCCATTGTTGGCAAAAATTACTCCGAAATCGGTTCCAGTGGGTAGGCCCACTATTTCTGAATTCATGAAATTTCCTATGCGCACTAAAATGGCACCACTGGCCACAGGAATAACAATTCGATCAAAAAGCCAGAGTACGGATTCTTTCAAAACATTTTTGTGATAGAGAAACATAGCGATAATGATGCCAATTGCAGCGCCATGTGAGGCCAATCCACGAAATCCAGTAAAGGCAAATCCACCACTGAACTTAAAGGGTAAAAACACCGAAAAGAAATCTTGATAAAACAACTCAGGTTGATAAAAAATGACGTGGCCTAGTCGTGCGCCAATTAAAATGGCTAGCACCATATACATAAATAAACTGTCTAATTTTTCCAAAGCGACACCTTCTCTGATGAATATTTTTTTCATGATGTACCAGCCCAAAGAAAACGCCAAAACAAACATTAAACTATAGTACTGAATGGTGTAGAATCCAAGATCAATACCTTCAGACGGTGCCCAATAAATGCTTAAGAAATGTAACATAGATTTAGTTTGAAGTAAAGATATAAAAAAGCCCTCGCTTGATTATTGACAATTATAGTTTGCTGAGAAAAATAAAGTCCCATTAAGACACAGGATCGTGTCCAGAACCGCCCCACGGATGACAACGTGAAATGCGTTTAAGGGCCAACCATCCCCCGCGAAACAGTCCGTATTTTTTGAGGGCCTCGATACTGTATTGAGAGCAAGTTGGATGGAAGCGACAGGTCGATGGGGTTAGTGGAGAAATAAAGTTTTGATAAAACTTAATTAACAGTATCAGGGGTCGTGTAAATAGAGACAATAGTGATAAAAAATAAAGTTACTTCAAGCTGTAAGTCGTACCCTCTTTACCATCTTTGAGTTGAATTCCACCTTCAGCTAACCGGTCTCGAATGGCATCACTTGTCGCAAAATCTTTATTAGCACGTGCTTGATTTCTCAGGTCAATGAGTAAATTTACTGCAGTTTCAAGTTGGTCTTTTCCAGTATTCTCTTCCGTTTCTTTGGGGAGACCCAGGACGTCATGAACAAAACTGCGCATTGTTGTGCTGAGTGTGTTGAGATCTTCTTGAGATATTTTGGCACTCCCTTCGTTGATACTATTTATCCATTTAGTTGCCTCAAATAATTGAGCAATCAGTATCGGACTATTGAAGTCGTCGTTCATTGCAGCGTAGCAACTATCGACCCATGACTCAAGATCGTAATCCGACGTCTTTGAGGCGTGTAACAAGTCGAGTTTACTCATGGCATCCATGAGTCTTTGATAGCCTTTTTCACTGGCCAAAATAGCTTCATCAGAAAAATCTAGGATGCTACGATAATGGGCTTGATACATGAAAAATTTGGCTACAGCCGGTTGAATGGGCTGACTCATTATGGCATTATCGCCTGAAAATAATGCTCTGGGTAAAATATTGTTACCCGTAGATTTTGCCATTTTCTTAGCGTTGAGCGTGAGCATATTTGCATGCATCCAATAGCGTACAGGCGATACATTATTACTGGCTTCTGCTTGTGCAATTTCGCATTCGTGATGCGGGAATTTTAAGTCCATTCCTCCGCCGTGCACATCGAAAGTTTCTCCCAGATACTTAGTGCTCATCGCGGTACACTCTAAATGCCAACCGGGAAATCCGATACCCCAGGGTGACGACCAGCGCATGATGTGCTCTGGCTCTGCGTTTTTCCACAGGGCAAAATCTTGTGGATTTTTCTTTTCACTCTGAGCGCTGAGTTCGCGGGTATTGGCAATCATATCTTCAATCTTTCGCCCGCTGAGTTTTCCGTAAGTCTTATCCTCGTTAAACTTCAATACATCAAAATACACAGAACCATTATTCTCGTAGGCATAACCTGCCTCGAGAATTTGCTCAATGATTTGAATTTGTTCAATGATATGTCCTGTAGCGGTGGGTTCGATATCGGGCGGGAGCGCATTGAAGGCACTCATAATTTGATGAAAATCCACCGTGTATCGTTGTACCACCTCCATTGGCTCTATCGATTCAATTCGCGCTTTTTTGGCAATCCTATCTTCTCCGGAATCAGCGTCATTCTCTAAATGTCCCGCATCGGTTATATTGCGTACATAGCGCACCTTGTAACCCAAGTGTTTGAAGTATCTGTAAATCAAATCGAACGAGAGAAAGGTCCGACAGTTTCCTAGGTGAACATAATTGTAAACGGTTGGCCCACAGACGTACATTCCTACAAACTCCGGAACTAAGGGCGTAAAGAGTTCTTTTTCCTTGGTCAAGGAATTGTAAATGTAAAGATTACGATGTTCTGGTTTTGGCATCGTCGTCGAGAAGGCTTTATTGAGGTTTAAAAAGTTGTGTCGAGTTTAATGTAATCGAGAAACTCTCTTTTTGTCTTATCGTTTTTGAACTGTCCCCCGAATTCACTGGTTACAGTCGAGCTATCAATATCTCGGATTCCTCTTGAATTGACACAAAGGTGTTTGGCGTCAATCACGCACGCAACATCTGGAGTATTCAAAATCTTTTGCAACTCTTGAACAATCTGCATGGTCAGTCGCTCCTGAACTTGTGGTCTTTTGGCGTAATAATCCACCACACGGTTCATTTTTGACAAACCAACGACTGTTCCATTGGAGATATAGGCGATGTGTGCTCGACCCACAATCGGTAATAAATGGTGTTCGCAGGTCGAATAAAGTGTAATATTTTTTTCGACCAACATTTCCCCGTATTTGTATTTGTTTTCAAAAGTCGAAGCTTTTGGTTTCTTATCCGGGTGTAGTCCTGAAAATATTTCTTGTACAAACATTTTAGCTACGCGTTTTGGGGTCCCTTTTAGGCTATCATCAGTGAGATCCATACCCAGGGTTTCTAAAATGTCCCGCATGTGGCCCTCAATGAGGACCATTTTTTCTTGGTCCCCTTTTTCAAAAGCATCAGGGCGCAATGGCGTTCGACTCGACGTGCCCACATGATCGTTGCCGAAGGCCTCTATTTCTTGTAATTGTTTTTCTAAATCCATAAATGGTAATCCTGCTAATTTTTTTATTTTCCTACAAAGATACGTATATCAGGGCTCACTAGGAAAATACTTCGGGAATTTACGCGTTTATTCCTTTAGTTATGGTAAAATATCATTAATTTGCGTTTCTTATTTTTTTCTGAATGAAACACCTTTTACACCTCGTTTTCTTTCTTTTTTCAGCGACAATTATTGGGCAGGTTCCTCTAACTAGAGTGGTTCCACAAATTGTTGGTCAATACGATTTTACGGCCATTGGAAATACGCTAAATGCCTCGGCTAACCCGTTTCCTTGCGAGTTATTGCCCCAGAGTTCAGCAACATTGAATCTTCAGCCCAATGAAACCTTTTTTCAGGCGCACTTATATTGGTCAGCCTCTGGACCTGCAGATGATACTGTTTCCCTTAATGGAACATCAATAACGGCGCAACGTACCTATAGTATCAACAATAATTTTGGATTGTATAACACACACTATGCTGACGTCACAAGCCTGGTGGGAGCCACCGGAAATGGAGTTTACACATTTTCAGATTACCTCGGGGCTATTCCCTGCGGGAACAGTACAAACTACGGTGGATGGATGATTTATGTTATCTACGGCGAGCCGACCCTACCTCAGAATCAAATCAGTATTTTCGAAGGATTCGATTA
The DNA here is from genome assembly GCA_965661835.1 of Flavobacteriaceae bacterium. Lineage (GTDB taxonomy): Bacteria > Bacteroidota > Bacteroidia > Flavobacteriales > Flavobacteriaceae > BACL21. The sequence continues at coordinate 13,829 of CBFIFD010000029.1, forward strand.
TGTCAGTGGGGCGAATCCAAACTTAGATATTACCTTGACAGGTATCGATGTTGCAACGGATGATCTTGCAAAAATTGGATTTTTGGCCTGGGAGGGTGATGCGACCATTGCCAATCAAGAGACCCTAACAATCAATGGAACGCTCATTGATAATCCGCCACTTAACCCTGGAGATAATGCCTTTAACGGAACGAACTCATATACCAATTCATCTACCCTATGGAATATGGATTTGGATGTGTATGATTTACAAGGTATTGTCGCTCCAGGAGATACCCAAATTGATATTCAATTAACCTCTGCTCAGGATTTGGTGTTGGTAAATAACGTGATTACCAGTGTTAATTCTGAAATTCCGGATGCCGCTTGTACCATCGATGACCTCGATGTTGTTTGTGATAACGGCCAAAATCTTTTTATCGATTATACTGTTTACAATCTTCCTTCGACAAGTCCGCTTTCGGCTGGGACACGCGTTGATTTTTACTGGCAAAATATTGGCGGAGGGCCCCTGAATTATTTGGATACTGTATTTACGGTCGGGAATATTCCAATTGGGGGGCAGGAGTCAGGGAACACGATTCTAAGTATCGTTGGGACGCCTCCTCAATTTGACCTGGTCATGATTGTCGACCCAGCAAACTCAATTCTTGAAATTGATGATACGAATAATGAAGACCGTCTCTTTATTGACACAACACAGCCATTTTCGATTGGTCCTGATGTTGAGAGTTGTGCGGGTCTTACCGTAACACTCGATACCGGGGTTTCCTCACCAAATTTTACTTGGCAGTGGTACAGAGAGGGGAATATAATTCCCGGGGCTACCGATCCGAATATCACAGTAGGATTAAGCGGAATTTATACTGTTGAAGGTTTTGAAGGCCCTTGTTTTATTACCGACGACATTGAGGTAACGTTCAATCCACCACCGGATATATTTCCACCACAAGATTTGTTTTTGTGTGATGATGGAGCGACTGCTGGAAGTTTTAATTTGACAGAAAATGATGATGATTTACTCGGTCCGCAGGATCCGACATTATTTGATGTTAAGTACTACGAAACGCTCCAAGATGCTGTGGACGATACTAATGTCATACTTGTCCCAACAGGTTACTTTATCACACAGCCTTCTCCTCAGACGATTTACGCAAGAGTGGAGAGTCCAGAAGGATGTTTTGCAACCGAAGAATTCAAAATCTTTTTTACGCGGGTCCAAGCTGGTCAACCTGAAGGCATAGAAGTTTGTGACAACGACAATGATGGGTTTACCGCGATTGACTTACCACTCACCTTTGATCTAGACGTATTGGATGGTGAGCCTGCGGCAGATTACCTTATTACTTATCACAACGATCCTGTTGAGGCGTCCACCGGTGCTAACGTATTACCGGTGCCGTATAATGCTCCAGTTCCAGGTGAAATTATTTATGCCCGTCTTGTAAATTTTGATGATCTAAAC
>CBFIFD010000030.1:0-14078 GCA_965661835.1 Flavobacteriaceae bacterium
AGAGCACTAGTGAGTGATTCACCTGAAAACTAAAGGTGTTTGTGCGATTACCTCTTGGTGGTTTTCCAACCTCAAACGTCAGGGTGTGCAGGACCTCGATATTTTGTGGAAAGCTTCGACACTTTTCGATAAAGGAACGACTCTTGTCTTGCCGACCTATTTTGTACTTCTTTTTGTTGCCCTCGCTAATGAGATTAAACCCTGGAGAATCCTCAGAAAAATAATCACTCACATCGATAAGGCTCATGCCCTTCTCTTGATTTTCTATATCAAAGGCTGCCAAAATCGGGGCAAAATTATTGGCCTGTACCGACTGAGCGATAGGGTCGTTTTGTTGGGCCATATTGACAAAAGAATACTCTTTGAGCAATAGCCTTCCTGAGCCTTTGTCAAATCGAACAATGCGCTCTGCTGTTTTGCTTCCGGCATTGGTGTATCCCGAATAATCGGCGGGTAACTGGGTGAATCGGGTCACCATGAGCAAATCGCGTCCCAAAATACTGTCCGGTATCGCCCACATTAGTTTCCCCTTATCAGCATTAATGTATGAGTCCATAAACCCGAGAGAGCGGGTGTAGTTTACGGTCAACGAATCAATCGAATTAGGTCCCGTTGCCATCTCTGGTTCTTGTCCAAAGCCCGTGTGACTGAATAAAACAAAAGATAATGCGGTAAGAAGAATGGTGTATTTTTTCATTGTAACTAAGGGTTTAAGTCCATATCGCTATGGTTGCCATAAGGGCAAATCCCATAAAAATCATCATTAGTTTTGATGTTTTTTGGGTGCTTTGCTCAAAGAGCTCTGCAATAATTTCTAGGGTTGCAATGTACAGAAAAGTTCCTGCAGCTAAGGTATCAAATACCGCCTCAAATAAAACTGAATTTTTTCCACCATCAAGCCCATCGAGGAGACTCCCCAGGATTACCCCTAAAGGAGTCATACAGGCAAAAAACAAAATAGTTTTTCGAATAAGTGCCGGATTACATTGGGCATTAATCATGTTGAGTCCCAAAGCGAAAGCCGCTGAGCCCTTGTGCGCCACAATAGCGATTAATATGACCAATCCCGAGAGAAAGCCTTGTTCCAATCCCAATGACATCCCAGCAATAATGGAATGAATCGCCAAAACCAAAAATAAAATAGCTGGAAAGCGACCAGAATCTTTGATTTTATCTGCCGCATCATGACCTGAGAGGCCTTTGTCGATAAGCATAATCAACATAAAACCCAAGGCTACTGTAAGCAAGCCATAAGGATAATCCCCCGATAAATTGAGGCTAGAAAAGTTATCGAGCCCGTCCGGTAACATGTGTAAAAAACCTGCACCTAAAAACACTCCGCCAGCAAAGGCATTACCCATGTTCAGGTTTGCCGTATGTGCTGAATTAAAACTTGAACGTAGGGTGATCAATCCACCAAAAATACCCGCAGCCGCAATTATGATAATGGCCGCAATTTTAAAAGTCAACATAATCGTTATATGATTGGTTAGTATCTTAAATATAAGGAAAAGCATTTTGTGAATGCCGTATAATCAGAATCTTAGCTATCTTTAAGACGACAACCTCAACCTTCTGTAGTATGAACAAGCGCAGTTTTCTCAAAAAGGCATCGGTCCTTGGTCTTTTGCCGTTTACCTATCCTAAATTTTTTGAGCCAACCCATGAGGCTCGTAATATATTGGAATCAAGCCCTGTCGCCGAGGAACATCCTAAGGCCCCTTTAGATTTTTGGCAGAAAATTCGCAGTCAATATGATTTGACTACCGATTACATTAATCTTGAAAGTGGTTATTATAATATTGTTCCAAAGCCTACACTGGAAAAACTTCAGGCCAATATGAAGCGCGTGAATATTGAGGGGGCTCATTATATGCGCACAAAACTCGACGATGACCGAAAGGAAACCACACGGGCTCTGGCTGATTTTATGGGGGTTTCGACCAATAACCTTGTCATTACTCGAAATACGACCGAATCTCTGGACCTGGTCATCGCGGGTTATCCTTGGCAAAAAGGAGATCACGTCATTTACGCCTTACAAGACTACGGGGCCATGAAGGTCATGTTTAAGCAAGTCGTTAAGCGTCATGGCTTAACCCAGGACTTGGTCTCAGTGCCCAACCACCCCAAAGACGACGACGAAATCGTGGCGCTTTACGAATCCCAAATCACACCAAACACCAAAATGATCATGGTCTGTCACATGATCAATATTACCGGCCATATTCTACCGATTAGAAAAATTTGTGATATGGCCCATAGTTATGGGGTAGAGGTTTTAGTAGACGGCGCACACTGCGTGGGTCATTTTGATTTTGATTTAAAAGGGCTTAACTGTGACTATTACGGATCAAGCCTACATAAATGGCTGGCTGCCCCGCTAGGGAACGGTCTGCTCTATATCGATTCCAAACGGATTGCCCCGCTTTGGCCCTTATTGGCGGACTATATTGAGGACCACAGTAATATTCTGAGGCTGAATCATATCGGGACCCATCCTGCATACATCACATTGGGAATCAATGATGCCATCAATTATCTAAACACCATTGGACTCGCCCGCAAAGAGAAGCGCCTGAGATTTTTGCGCACATATTGGATGGATGCCCTCAAGGATGTCCCCAATGTGGTGATCAATACCCCTTGGGAGCCTCATCGCGCCTGCGGTATTGGCAATATCGGTCTGAGTAATTTATCTCCGGGAGACATGGCTCAGCGTCTGTTGGATGAGCACGGTATATTTACCGTGGCCATCGATTATGCCAATGTGCACGGTTGTCGTATCACCCCAAACGTGTTTACCACTACTGCAGAATTGGACCGTTTTATAGGCGGGGTAAAAGCCTTGGCTCAGGACTAAAGAATATAATCCGTAGTCACAAAATTACTCTGTCGCTCCTGCAACATATCGTTGAGAATCTCCTTGTTCATCGCATTGTCTTTAGCCGCCAAGAAGGTTCTAATAGAGAATGTACGCAGAGCATCGTGAACACTCAAGGTACTCACCGCAGAATCTTTTCTCCCTGTAAATGGATAAGCATCTGGTCCTCGTTGGCAGGCACTATTTAAATTCACACGACATACTAGATTCACCAAATAATCAATAAGAGGTGATAACTCTTCTGAATCATTTCCGAATACACTCACTTGCTGACCGTAGTTACTTTGGGCCATGTCCTCAAGTGGTAATCGAATATCGTCAAAATCACGTACTGGAATGACTGGACCAAATTGCTCCTCATGATAGATCTTCATGTCTCGGTTTACCGGATAAAGCACGGCAGGAAAAATAAAATTACTGCTGCGCTCCCCTCCGCGTTTATTGATGATTTTAGCGCCTTTTTCCAAAGCATCATCGATGAGTGATTGAATATAATCTGGCTTGTGCGACTCTGGAAGCGGTGTGAGTAGAGTATTGTCCCACGGCATTCCGAGTTGAAGCGCATCCACGGCCTCTGTAAAATCGGATAAAAATTGATCGCGTATGGCTTTGTGCACATACAGAATTTTCAATGCCGTACAGCGTTGTCCGTTAAAGGATAGCGTCCCTGAAATACATTCTGATACTGCATTTTTGAGATCGGCACTCGGCAAGATAATTCCAGGATTTTTCGCCTCTAGACCAAGAACCAAACGCAAGCGGTTTTTATTTGGGTGTAAATCTTGTAGCGCAATGGCTGATGAACTATGACCAATAAGCGCAAGTACATCGATATGGCCCGATTTCATGATGGGTGATGCGACCTGTCGGCCACGCCCAAAGAGCACATTAACTACGCCCTTGGGAAAACTCGTCGCAAACGCGTCAAGTAAAGGGCCAATTAAGAGCACCCCCAATTTAGCAGGCTTGAAAATGGTTGTATTACCCATGATGATTGCTGGAATGAGTAAAGAAAAAGTCTCGTTCAGCGGATAATTATATGGCCCAAGGCACAACACGATGCCCAATGGTCCACGTCGAATGTGTGCTCGAACACTACTTACATTTAAAAAGCGTGCTCCCTTTCGATCGAAATCCTTGCAGGCTTCTATCGTATCGTAAATGTAATCGACGGTTCGATCAAATTCTTTTTGAGAGTCCTTGTAATTTTTGCCGATCTCCCACATCAATAACTTAACCACCTCATCGCGTTTGGTCACCATCTTTGCGGCGAAGTCTTCCATACATTTTATCCGCTCTGTAACGCGCATGGTTGGCCACTCACCCATACCTCGATCAAATGCTTTCACCGACGAACGAATAGCCTCTAGAGCTGCCTCTTCATCCATGGCGCTAACCTGGCCAAGATAGGTTGGGCCCAGCTCACCTGATTCATTGGGGGTTTCTATGGCTGAATAAACCTCAGTAGTTGGTCCATTCCATGTACGAACCTCACCATTAAGGACATATTGATTCAAGGTAACTGGAGACACCTGATGCTGCTCAGGGATGTCAGTCGATATTTTATTCATGCTTCATCTGTTTGGCTCAAAAAAGCCCGGTTCATTATTTTTAGAATACGATAATTCGAGAAATTGAACCTAAAATTCTATTGGAAAGGTGTTACAAAAGTAACGAAAATTAAGGCAAGTCCCTATCTAAAGAACAATTATGGCCAAAATTGATGGTTTAATAACAGAAAGATTGACACGTCTAAATCAAATGTTCAGGCTTTAATCAACTCCGCCCAATGGCTTTTTATTTTGGATCAAATCGTATTATAAATTGGTGTTAATGCCATTGCGGGCGATGTTAAATTGTGTTATTTTTAACTCAAATCTAAATCACATTGCATTGTGCTTAGTCAATATCAATTCAGATTTTACCATCCCCTATTTTTATTACTGATCCCATTTATCGGTAATGTCGTTAGTGCAGAATTCAACTGGTCCTGGTTCGATTTTATGGTCATGAGTGTGCTTTTATTGAGCCTTGGCCTTGGGGTAGGTTTTGTCCTCAAGAAGTTCGCTCAAAGCAAAAATCGTAGGGCTTATCTCGCCGCTATAATCTTGGTGTTTTTATTGATTTGGGCCGAACTCGCCGTAGGTGTTTTCGGTAGCCCCTTGGCCGGACAATAGATCTTTTCTGTGAGTTATTGTGATTTGTTCGGTATAAAGAAAAAATCATGTTACATCAATAATAGGTAAAGTAATCCTGCAACGGCGCCTCCAATAAATGGACCTAATACCGGAATCCAGGCATATGACCAATCCGAATTCTTTTGCCGCATAGGAATTAAGTGATGTACCAAACGTGGGCCAAAATCACGAGCTGGGTTGATTGCATAGCCCGTGGTGCCTCCTAGGCCCATACCGATTACCCAAACCAAAATTCCTACAGGAAGAGCATCCAAAGAGCCAATGCCAAAGTTGGTCACCTCAACACCTTGAAGTGACATAGTTGGTCCAGCGATAAACAATACCCCAAAAACTAACATAAACGTCCCTATAGCCTCGCTAAAGAGATTGTTTTTTAAATTTCGTACAGCTGGCCCCGTACAAAATGTACTGCGTACCGTATCAACATCGTCTGTGGCTCTGTAATGATCAATATAAAGGATATACGCCAGCCAACTTCCGGCCATGGCGCCTAAAAGCTGCGCAAAAATATAGCCCAATGCCATATCCCATGAAAATTTTCCGGCTACGGCAAGGCCAAGAGTTACCGCGGGGTTAAGGTGCGCCCCACTGAATTCACCGGTAATAAATACGCCTACAAAAACAGCAAAACCCCAGGCGCTGGTAATCAACACCCATGGCGTTTGGCCTGAGCCGATGGTTTTCTTGAGCTTTACATTGGCGACTACACCCATTCCCAAGAGCAATAATATTGCTGTGCCGACGAACTCGGCGATATACGGATTAATCATAATAAATACGTTTTTAATATCTGTTCTGTGTGGTTTATTTCAGTTTTTATCCACTGATCATCTTTATTGAGTTCAGCGGCCATTATTTGAGCAATTTCTGGCAATAATCTTTTCGTTTCTTTGGCCTCCAAAAATAATCCTCTTAGCCTGCGGGCAACGATATCCTCAAGACGAATGGCCATCTCATGGCGAATACTGTAGAGAATTTGGTTATGACTTATATGAAAATGCTCACTTAAGGATTTGTTCTGTGATTCTGGGCCCTGACTCAAGACTTTAGCGCGCTCCGACCCGTAGACATGAAGTGGATCCTCAAATAAAAGCCCTTTTTGGTGACCGAATAGTTTTAATTTCTTTGTTTTGCATTTTTTAACCGCTAACCCTCCGACCATAGCCGCTGCATTAAGGGTGTCCTCAGCCATTTTGCGGTAGGTGGTCCATTTTCCTCCTAAAATACTAACCAGACCACTGGTGCTGACATTTACTTTGTGGTGGCGCGAAATTTCTTTGGTTTTTCCTTCTTTGGCAGCGCTAGCCGCCAAAGGTCGCAGTCCAGCAAATACACTTTTAACATCTGCTCTGGTGGGCTTTTTACGCATGTATTGAGCCGCATTATTCAATACAAAATCAATTTCCTTGGATAATGCCTTCGGTTCAGATAAGGGCGCTTCAATCAGGGTATCGGTAGTCCCCAAAATAACATGGTCGTGCCAAGGCACTGCGAACAGTACGCGGCCATCTGAAGTTTGAGGAATCATAATGGCGTGTTCTCCCATTAAAAATGAGCGATCCAAAACCAAATGAATCCCCTGACTCGGGGTGATTCTCGGTTTAGCCGAAGCATCATCCATTTGCATTACAGAGTCGCTAAACACGCCTGTGGCATTAATTACCACAGAGGCAGCAACTTCGTAATCCTTATCCTCATATGCATCTCTAAAGGTCACTCCGCTGACCAGTCCGTTTTGCTTTTGAATGCCTGTGACCTCTGCGTAATTCAGAAGGCTCGCTCCTAATTCATTTGCAGTTAAGGCCAAGGTAACGGCCATACGCGCGTCGTCAAATTGACCATCGTGGTACACGACACCACCACGTAACTCTTCTTGATTTACGTTTTGTATCATTTGAGTGGTTTCCTCTTTACTCAGCCATTTAGATTTGCCAAGTCCTAGGTCTCCCGCCATCATATCGTAAATCTTTAGGCCCACGCTATAGAATGGCCCGTTCCACCAAGAATATATTGGAATAACAAAACTCATGTCACGCACTAAATGTGGGGCGTTTCGTTTCATAATACCCCGCTCTTTGAGCGCCTCAATGACCAATGAGACATCACCATTTTGTAGGTATCGCACGCCCCCATGAACGAGTTTTGTACTACGAGAGGAAGTGCCTTTAGCAAAATCATCGCGTTCTAAAAGAAGGGTCTTATAGCCCCTATTTGCCGCGTCTACGGCAATGCCTAATCCACTAGCCCCGCCTCCAATAATCACAACGTCCCAATGTTTTTGAGTGTTAACCCGCTCTAAATGGACTGATCGATTCATGAGCTACTGATTGTCAATTAATCGTTGATTATCTATCCCCATTGCAGAGTTCATCATAAGATTCGATTAATTCGTTCCTGCCACAATTGAATCACTTCAGCGGCTGACTCAGTGGCTTTGGGCTGAAATACTCGGTCGCTTTGCCACATCTCTTTTAACGCACGGGTCGATGGCCAAACCCCCACCGCGAGCCCCGCTAAAAACGCAGCGCCGAGTGCGGTTGTTTCGGTTTCCTTTGGGCGAATCACGTCGACCCCTAATAAATCTGCCTGAATTTGCATCAGTAAATCATTATTGCTGGCCCCACCATCAACCTTTAAAGTTTTAAAATCAACGCCAGCATCCTTTTGCATTTCTAATATAATATCACGTGATCTGAGTGCAATCGCTTCAAGCGCCGCCCTCGCGATATGGCCTTTATTGGTGCCTCGAGTAATGCCCATAATCGTTCCTGTGGTGTACGGTGCCCAGTAGGGTGCCCCCAAACCCGATAAAGCCGGAATAAATGTTACTCCATCACTATCTTCCACCGAGCCCGCTAAGTCTTCTATATCTGCTGATTGCTCAATCATGTGTAATTGATCACGCAACCATTGCACCAAGGCCCCGGCTGTGAACACACTTCCCTCAAGAGCGTAGGTTACTTTGCCGTCGAGCTTCCAAGCAATAGTGGTGAGCATTTTATTTTTTGACACCACTGGTCTATCCCCAGTGTTCATTATACAGAAACACCCGGTTCCATAAGTGTTTTTTACGCTTCCGGGTTCCAGGCATAATTGCCCGAATAATGCTGCTTGTTGATCGCCCGCAACCCCTGCGATCGGAATGGCTGCCCCTAATAGATTAGCAGCAGTGTGTCCAACGATTTGTGACGACTCCTGGACCTGAGGCAGCAGTTGCTCAGGTATATCGAGTATGGTCAGCAGTTGTTTATCCCAGCACAAGTCATGAATATTATACAATAAGGTTCTACTGGCGTTGGTGACATCTGTGACGTGTGTCTGGCCCCCAGTAAGATTCCAGATTAGCCAACTATCAATGGTCCCAAAAGCCAAGGTACCATCTAAGGCGCGCTGGCGCAGTTCTGGGTCGTGATCTAATATCCATTTGACTTTGGTTCCCGAGAAATAAGCATCGAGGACCAGGCCGGTTTTGTCTAAAAACGTTTGCGCGTGCCCTGCATCGCTCAATTCTTGGCAAAATGCCGCAGTGCGGCGGTCTTGCCACACAATTGCGTTGTAGACCGGTTGTCCTGTTTTGCGATCCCAAATGACTGTCGTCTCACGTTGATTTGTAATCCCAATACTCACAATCTGATCAGCTTGGATATTGGCGTCAATTATCGCCTCGTTTATCGCCCTTAGCTGTGTGTTCCATATCTCAATAGCATCGTGTTCTACCCATGACTTTTGCGGGAATATTTGGGTAAACTCATGCTGGGCCAGGGCCACTTGATTTCCCTGATTATCGAAGATTATAGCCCTTGAACTTGTCGTTCCAGCATCAATGGATAAGATATAACGCTTCATTACTCAACTTCTTTGGATTGCGAAGTTAAGTTAGTAAAATTCTAAGATTTAAAGACAAGTCTAAATACCGAACTGTTTCTTTCGATGTGCGCGATAACCACTTTGAAATTGATCAATAATCGCCTCAGGAGACTTAGTTTGAATTAGATCATTCCAATTTTTGGTATTATCCGTGTAGTCAAAATCGACATGTTTCAGAGTCCAACGCTGTAATTCGAAAATAACCGGGTAAAGATCAATCCCTCGATCGGTTAAGAAATACTCCTTGATTTTTTTGTCTCGCGTATTTCTTCTAAAGTCGATTATACCCATGGATAAAAGCTTTTTTAGGCGGTCCACCAAAATATTGGTCGCAATACCCTCCTGGGATTGTTTTAAAAATTCAGAATAAGTGCTTTTTCCGCGAAATAAATCTCGAACTATAATTAAAGACCAACGGTCACCCAATAGATCAAGAGAAACAGCACAAGCACACGATTTTTTGGGGTAAGAAACCTTAATCATAGCTTAATTTTTTTATGCGATAAGCAAAGATACGACATAACAATTTAACAACATTGCACAAAACAAGTTAATATTCTCTTAATGTTCGGGTGCCTCTCTATGCGTGGTCCTGAACTCTATGAATTTTGTATTTCCTTACTGTAATTGGTGTAGAGCAAGAGCATCAAATATCCAAAGGCTGTTCCTGTGATTATTAGCAGTACATCCAAGGGTTGTGAAGCGCCAAAGGACAACCTCAGCAGAATAGTGGTGATCACAAAACCCGTATTACGAATCAGCTTAAAATAGTCCTGCGACAAGGCATAAGAAAGCAATAGAATCAATACATCAGCTAGGATCAATGTAGTAAAAAAGTCTTTGTAAAAGATCGAGTCTAAGTCATTATTAAATGACGCAATTAAATGACTCCCTGTGCTTTGTACGACAATAAAATCACACAAATGTAAGATTGAAATCCCCCCCAAGACCAACAAAAGAAAGCCAGAAACTTGCCGCTTAAGACTGTTAAATTGTTCTTCGTCAGGGTCCATGTCGGGTTGTCCGTAGACTTTGAGTTTATTTTTTGCTTTAATGAATAACAAGATGGCTAGCGCCATGACCAACACGGCCCCTAAATCGATCAATAGTTTAAGAAAAGTGGGGTCGTCGAGATTAATCGTTGCAAAATCAACTTTAGTTATATCACCAAACACACGCCGAACCATAATGAGTGAAATCACCTCAAATTGTTTCAACAGTGATGTGGTAAAAGACCGCGGTAAGTAAAAGATGAGTAAATAAATTTCAAATATTAAGATAAATGAAAACGGCGTGTAAATGGCGTTGATTGGGTTTTGCAGCAATTGACCGTCAAGAAAACTCACCTCAAATACTTGACTCAACAAAATGAGCAATAAGTGGGTAAAAAAACCACCAATCGCTAAAAACACCGTCAAGCGCTCAAGTTTGGCTCTATTTTTTTGAGAAAATAATATCCTATATAATTGACTCATTTAAAGATATTTAAACCTCGAAGGTACAAATAATTCATTGACCCCTACAGATTGATGAACTTATATTATGACGTATCTTTGATTTGAAAAAGAAAAAACTATGAAAACAGTAACCGTAATTTACTTACTTGCCGCTGTCCTCTCTACGCATTTGGTTATGGCACAGAAATACGAAACCCAACCCTTTGAAGCTTTGAACCAATACGACGAAGCGGAACTTCGTTTTTATCCTCCAGTGATGAAAATTCAAAGTAATGGAGATTTTGGGTCCCTTTTTCGTTATATCTCTGGAGCCAATGCATCAGGAGAAAAAATTGCCATGACTACCCCAGTTCAGATGGGCAATACCCAAGGCGATAAAGTCATGCAATTTGTACTCCCCTCTGCTTATACTAAAGAAAATACGCCTCCCGCCAATAGTGAAAACGTCACCGTCATGGAATCTGAATCCGGACACTATTTAGCCATACAATACGGGGGCTACACCATGGAATGGCGCGAAAACAAGGCAGCCACAAAACTAAAGGCTATCGCGGAGCGGCATGGGCTTCAGATAGAAGGCGACCCAATAGTCATGGTCTACAACAGTCCCTACCAAATCTTTAATCGCAAGAATGAAGTCCTTTACAAAGTAGTGGTGCCTGAGTAGGCGTTATCTGGTAGAAGTTGTTTCAAATAATGGTAACATAATGTATTTGTATTGTTAATTGCAATTAAATGCTTTATTTTAGCACAAAACCAATAAATTTTATATTATGAAACAACTTTTTTTTCTAGCAATTCTATTGTCATTTGGTGCGGTTAGCGCTCAAAAGCACGCCAATGGTAAGATTTTTGACAAACATCCTGCTTTGGACATTGTTGATGAGTTTACCAAAGCCTACACCTCAGGCGACACCACAACTCTTAAAGCCTTAACCACCGAAGGTTTCAAAATGTACAACATGATGAATAACGACCCTGATTACACGGGTGGAACTCGTCGTAATTTGCTCGGTCAATCCATGTGGTTAAGCAGCAATATGGAGAATCTGAAGATTGAAAACCGCCCTCCAGCGTATCCTGACGCCATGGAATTCAAAGGTGGCCCAGTTTATGTTTACACCTACGAGATGATGACCGGATTTGATAAAAACAACGGTTTTAAAATCAATAGTCCACGAAACAGTACTTTTATTTTTGATGAATCAGGAGAGAAAATTAATCGTCTCTTATTTTCTGACAACACAGCCCATTTTCAGAAGTATTTTGATTCGAGAGAAACAAAAACAAATGGAACGATTTACAAGGACCATCCGGTAATCGCAAAAGTACGTTTGCTTTTTGCACACCTTGAAACAGGAGATTTAGATAAGGCCTTTGAGGGCTATAACGAAGGAGCTCGTATTTACGACATCAATGACCCAGACCAGAGCTTCATTAGTCTTGCGGCACATAAAGAAAAGCTCGCTGCATTTATGGATATGTATGAGATCGTTTACATCCAAGAAAGCGGTTATCCAGATGTTCTAGACTACGAGGGTGACGGTAAAGTAATTATCTCTTGGTGGGATTTTATGTTACGTCATAAAAAAACTGGCAAAGAGGTAAAATTCAAATCACACAACCAACATTGGCTCGATGATGAGGGCGTGATTTGGCGCGAAGATGCCTACTACAACGGGGCGCTTCTTCAAGGATAATTTCCGAATAAAAGAAAAACAAAAAGGCCGCACGTAACGTGCGGCCTTTTTTTATGAGATTGTGTTGAACAGATTATCTCACTGCCTCAACTAATCGAACAATATGAGAATCTGCAAGAGTTCTCACCTCGTCAAATTTTTTCCAAAAAGCCATATCTTCTTCAGACATTTCTCCAGTGTTGTCACGCGCCATCAAAATTGCATCGTAACTGTCATAAAAGTCTGCCGTTACGTAATTGATTGGGCTTTCTGTACCATAGTAATTTAATATTTTATGGAGTCCCCATCCTTTACGAACGGTATCGTTTTCTTTGAATGAAGGCATGAAGTCTTCTAGCTCAGCACGCTCATACTCTGCAGCGCGATAAGGATCTACTTTCATGTAGTTCAATACGGCATACTCTGGTGGAGTACCGCCCATTTGAGGTCCATAACCGCCTTTGACCGACATAACTACAGAGTAATTCTTAACATAATGACTCATGGCCTCTTTTTGAGCCGCTTGCCAATCCTTATCGGATTTCCCCGGAATTGAATTCACTGGACTCACTGAAAAACTTGGTGTATTGTGCAAGGTTACATAAATAAAGGTCGTCGTCATTTCATTAACATCAGGATTCATGATTTGCCACATGTCCCATCCCATGATGTTACCTTGGTTAATTTGTTCTTTCCACATTTTGGTGTAGTACTCGCGCTCGAGCTCAATGTGACTTTGGGCGTCAGAATTTTTGACCTGGCCGTACCAAAGGGTTACGTAAAAATCGGATTGTGCGCTCATGGGCAATGCAAAGGCCACAAGCAATAAGCTTAACATTAATTTTTTCATGGTTGTTGTTTATGGTTAATGCCACTCAATATGAAATAGCATGTCAAATATAACATTTATCTTGTTATTTGCAATTTAATTAGTCTCGAAGAGCTGTCGTCCATACTCTGAACCTACGTTCCCCGACTATTTTGATAAAAATTTCGCCAGCAATCCATGAAAATGATGCACACCCCGTTCTCTGGTCGGGGAGAACCGGCCCGTATGGTATCGGCGTGATTGAAGACCTTTTTGTACCGCCTCGACCACAAATTCGTCTTCGCGCTCGACCTTATCTAAATCAGCGCCTGCCCCCTGATCTAACTTAGATTCATCCAATATGTATGTGTAATAGGAAACCTTAGACTGGGTCGGCGAATGCGGGCGAACCACATTTATAGAGAGCCCCCATGGATAGAAATTAAACATCATATTGGGAAACAGCCAATAATAATAAGCCGAAACTGACCTGCCGTGATCGGGATGCCCTTTGGGCAAATCGAAGGAGGGTGAATCTCCTTTGCTAAACCCAATCTGCAAATTCATGTGGGGGTATAGATGGGTTTCATAGGTGTCGTAATCAATGGCGGCATTCAGTCCTTCATGGACAAAAGGAATATGAAAACCCTCGAGATAGTTGTCGCAATAAAGCGCCCAGTGGCCATTGACCAGATAATCACGACTGCGCAAAGAATCAAACTTGAGCTGATCCAGGGGTAAAAATCCCACGCGCTGGTCCATTTGACTCAAGGTCTCACTCAGATCGAAGCTGGGGTCAATACTGGTAAACAGCAGCCTATGCCAAGTCTTTAATGGGTACTGATGCAGATGATCACAAGGACGCGGAAAATCCTCGGCGGCCTCGAATTCTGGCATGCTTTTGAACTGCCCGTCCAGACCAAATCGTCGTCCGTGGTATCCGCAAATGAGTTGACCCATTTTGCCAGGATGATGGGTCAATATATTACCGCGATGGGTACAGACATTAGAGAGGCATCTTGGCGTCCCTTCTTTATCCCTGACCAAAAGCATAGATTCTTGTACCATGGGGGTCAAAAAAGTAATCGGAAATACGGAGCCATTACCAGGTAACGCCGAGTCTAAATCCCCAACCCATTGCCAGGTTTTACAAAAAACGGCTTCCTTAAGACGCTCAAAAGTCTT
>CBFIFD010000031.1:0-13531 GCA_965661835.1 Flavobacteriaceae bacterium
GTCCAGACCGCAACGTATTCACAATAGTGAATATTTAAAATGTTGTGTTGGCAGCTTAAATGCTGCAAGTGGTTTAGAAATAGACCAATGAGAAGCTTGTCCGTTTGGATGGGCTTTTTTTGTATCTGAAATAGCCAGTGAGACGAATTAAACGTCAGTTTTTGACTTTATTCTGTGTGGTAAATTAAATTTAAATGTAGTGCCTTTACCTACTTCAGATTCAAACCAAATTTTTCCACCGTAGCTCTCGATGATTTTTTTGACTATGGACATACCGACACCATTTGATTCTTTGTTATTGTTGAGCTTTTGAAAGATTTGAAAAACTCGCGATTCGTATTTCTTCTCAATACCTATCCCGTTATCTTCAATGTGAAATTCAAAATATCCAAAAATATTTAAACAGCGAATCTCAATCTGCGATTGGCGTTTTGGATCTCGGTACTTACAGGCATTGTCCAAAATATTTTGAAAAATTTGAATTGCTTTAGTTTCGTTAATTGTAATTTCAGGTAATTGCCCTTCTATTAGAATTTTGGATTCTGGATAACTCTTGCTAAGTTCTTTGATTAGATGATTCACTAAGTGGTTTAAATCAACTTTAGAAGACAATTCTTGTTTTTGTTGTTTTAACTCAGAATATTTCAGTGTATCTGAGATGATTTTATCCATTTTGATGAGTGACTCGTCTACAATTTCAAGATAAGATTGGCTCATTTCGTCGAGTTTATCTTGATTGTCTTCTTTGAGCCAATTTATGGCTGAGGAGATAGATCTCAGAGGTGTTTTTAGATCGTGAGATACGACATGGGCGTAGTTACTGAGCTCCTCATTACTCTCAGTGAGGTCCTTAATGAGCTCTTCTCGAAGTTTTTCTAGTTCCTTGAGCTTGCTGATATCTAAATGGATGCCGATGGATCCAATCACCTGTCCTTTAATATCACGATTGGGCCCGCCGCTAACCAGCATGTGTCGCACCTCTTTGTCTTTTGTCAAATACTCAATTTCATAGATACTTGATGCTCCATCCAAGCGACTTTCGTTCATCTGCTTGATGCGCTCTGCCTCTTTTTCGGTAACCAGTATTTTATGGCCAACTTTGCCGATCAACTCCTCTTGGCTGTATTTCGTCATTTTTTGAAAAGCATTATTCGCGGTAATGATGCGATCATCATTATCTACTTCTAACAAGCCAATTTCCATATTGGCGATGATACTCATGTATTTTTCGCGTTCGTAGTTGAGGTTTTCATAGAAGCGCGTTTCAATGGTGTTGTCGGCATAAGCCCAGAGATTACCGATAAATTTATTATTCTGATATACTGGAGCGTAGTGGCGAGTCACTGACCTTCCATCGAGCAAGGACAGGGTGTCGTCGGAGACAATCTCTCGACGTTCCAAAATCTCAATGGTTCGCTCAGCAAATCTCTCGGATTCTGGGAATACTTTAGAGAGCATGCTGCGGGCTTCATCACAATGTAGACCGATAATATCCTCTGCTTTGGCATCAAGGCCCATTAGATCAACGAATTTTTGATTTAGATGAGCAATATGGTGATTGGCGTCTTCAAAGGCAATACCTCTCGGTAAATTTTCTATTATATTCTCTAGGCGCTCGGCGGCAGACAGAATCGCTGCATCTTTTTTCTCGATTTCTATTTTAGCAATAGAGTTTTTGAGGCCCAGGGCAATAAAGTTGGAGACTTTTTTCAAAAAATCAAGATGATATTCCTGAAAATGGCCTTTTTCAGGGTGTTCAGCATCAAGGACCCCGATAAGTTCTCCGTCCAGGACAATCGGTACCGTTATTTCAGATAATCTTGAATATTGATCCACGACATAATTAAAATCTTGGCTGGTGTCATTGACAATTCTAGCCTCCATTTGCTCTGCGACCATTCCTACAATGCCTTCACCTTTTTTCAGGATTATCGGGCTTGACACTTCTTGTTTGCCATGCATAGAATCGAACAAGGAGGCAATTTGAACCAGTTCGTTGTTGATTACCGCATATAAAACGGAATCATCAGTTTGGAGAAATTTGGCTATTGATTTTACAATAGACCAGCCAATATCATATAAATCATTATTATTAATGACCTTTTTAAAAATCTCGTTTTCTATTTCTAGTCTAAGGCGCTCTCGATCTTGATTTACTTTTAAAGCAACTTGAGCAGTCACGTCTGAGGCGATGACTTGAATACCTATAATTGTTCCCGTATCGTCGTGGATTAAGCTTGGCCGAAGATTGACTGTTTTAGTGACTCCGTCCTGGGTTGTGTAAGGGAAGTCAAAGTTTGAAACTATTTTTTCACTCAGCGCTGAGTCGAGTAATCGTTGTACTCGCAAAGCATTTTTATTTGAAAAATCATTGATATGAGTCAGCTCTTGTTGATCATAATCTTTTCCTGCAAGATAATAAGCAGCTTTGTTGGCCTGAAGAATCTTACCTTGCGTATCAAAGAGGAATATCGCATCAAGCATATTGTCAAATATGACGGACATGGATGCTTCCTGGGTTTTTATTTTACTTTGGAGCGATAGATTATTTAGATAAAGCTCTCGAATACGCTGTTCGATTACCTTCTCGGCTGCGGCTTTTCCTTTTTTCTCTCTGTCGAGAGCTCTTCTTAATGCATCAGTTTCATGACTCATTATTAGATATTTGTCAGCTCAATAGTAAATTGTGTGGTATGATCTCTTTCGGTTACTCTATCCATAAGAATAGTGCCATTTATATTGAAGTGTTTTAAGGTGCCACGAATTAAACCAATAGCTAAATGACTCAATTCTTTTTGAGAAGTATATTCGATGACTAACTTATTTTCAGTTCTACTGATGTTATTAAACGTCGGAAGCTCTGCATCATCATAGAGTTTTTTGACTTCGATATGAATATGTTGTTCTATCCCTTCAATTAAATCAAGTGGATGATTGTATTGGTGAATGATGTAGTCGTGTTTTTCAATTAATTTAGGCAAGAGAAATAAACCAAAGGCCTCGAGCAAATCATTAAGGGGGATGTCTTTTTTTTCTGAAACCGCTGATACAAGAGTGACAAGTTCGCTGAACGGATAACTCTCAAAGGTGACATAAACTCCGCCAGAATCTAAATCGACACTGGAAATCAATTCATCGACAAATTGTAAATCAAATGTTTCTTCTGCAAAATCTAGCAGAGAGGTGAAAATAAATCCTTTCAAAGTACTCCTTTTTGTTTTGAATTATACCAGTAGTGTGATATGTACTGAAGTGTTTCTTTGTAGACCCCGTAATCGATATTTTTGACAAAATAACCTGAGACCCCAAGAGCTCTGCATTTTTTTAAATCTTCCTCATTGTCCGAGGTGGTATGCACAATCACGGGTAGATCCTTTAACGTATCTGATTTGCGAACCCCTTCGAGAAACTCAAAACCATTCATTACTGGCATGTTTAAATCTAGTAGGACAAAAGCGGTTCCTTCAGCCTCTGATTTATCAAAATAATCTAGACCCTCCTGACCGTTTTCGGCCATCATTAATTCTACGTCGAAGTCGAGCGCTCCTAAAATTTTCTTGATTCCAATTTGTGCGATCTTATCGTCCTCCACTAACAGTACTTTCATAACGGTCTATTTCATTATCTTTAGAGTCTACTAAATGTACAAAAATATTTCTTTCTGTGAATTTTCGAATAATGACATTGCCTAAAATTGTCATGGGATTAACCCCATTTTTATTATCCCGGCGAGGACGTCATTACAATCAAAAAACGTTTATTGTTAGTTTGTTTTCCGTGATCGCCAGCTTGACCTCTTGCGATCAAATTGTTAGTAAAAAACTCAATCTCGAGGATTTAAAGACAGAACGAATGCAAGAAGTAACATGGGACGTCATCGATCGCTTTCCTGGACCCCCTCAATGTGACCTGGATGAGGATAGCGCTCAATTAGATTCTTGTCTTGGAATTTACATGAAGCGCTTATTGTCCAATGATCAAACCCTACTGCGAGCCCTCAAAGCCCATTTTGGAGACCGCGTGAAGATATCATTATCTGTTAATGCAAATGGGCGTGCACATTTTACTCTGAGGTCAAAGGATTCCACTGTAAATCCTAAAGAATCAGTTTTAATAAGCAAATTAAATCAGAGCATCGGGAGCGACCCCTGGAATCCTGCAATAAAACGAGGACTTCCGGTGAATACTAGTTTTCCCTATGACATAGTGCTCACCGATTGAGAACAATTAAAAATCAAGTGTATTTTATCGGTCTGCCTTTCCACTTCGGGTGGTGAAATGGCGTACAAACGATCAGAAAAACAATCCAAAACGGGTAAATTATACTCGCGATTATTTGCTTTGGCCACGATACTCGAGGCAACCTCCAAAGCCTAACCATTATGTCTTTAGGCGAGTTTGTCAATAAAAATATATGGTCTACTATAAATTTGAATGCAAAATAAATCACCATATAGTTCAATAATTGGGGCCATTTAGGGTGATGGGTCACGATCAAAAAGGCCATGAGAAAAAAACCAATAACCATCAATAAATTGGTCGTAAAAATAAGCCACGCAATGGTCGTAAGGCGCCAATTTTTGAGTGCGGTAGTTTTTGAAAACCACCTAATTTGTTGTGCTTTGTAGGTTTTCCAGTTAGGGGTTAATTGGGTCATTACGGCGCCAAAACAATCTGAATTATAGCCTAAAATACTGGGGTTATAGGCTCTGATTTTCTCCATTAAAAATACATCGTCACCCGAACTAAGATGTCGATTGCCATCAAATCCTGATACAGAGTCAAAAAGTGATTTCTCATAAACTAAATTCGCGCCATTGCACAAAATGGGCTTTGTATTAAAAAACGCCTTGGTCAGTCCTTGAAGTGCACTGAACTCGGCTGATTGCATATGACCAAGTAATGTCCCAGAAAATTGAGTGACTACTGGGCCTGCCAAAAATTTTATTTTTTTGACCCGTAACGCCTCATTGATACTCTTGAGCCACAGAGGAGTCATTACGACATCTGCATCGAGAGTTATGATCCACGGGTGTAGGGCAGAGTCTACCCCTAGTTTGAGGGCTTGTTTTTTACCAAATCCATCGTCTTTTGATAGTTTTAGGACAGTGGTTGTAAACTTTCCTGCAGATTGTCGTGTATGTAAAAATTCAAATCCGAGGTCTTCTGAATGGTCATCAATAAACAAAATCTCTGCATGGGTTTCAGGGTAATCGATCTGATTGATTGCGTGCCATAATTGGGGGAGATTTTCTTGTTCATTTCTAAATGGGACAAGTATGCTGAATTTGTAATAGACAGCATCTTGTTTAGATGGTTTTGTCTGATACGTATTTGAAGTTAATTCAATTGGCTTTTTTGACTGGTTATTTTCATAACGACATTGCAGGGCCGACCAAAGCAGTAATAGGGCATATAAGGCCAGGAAGATAGAGGCCATCAAATACAGCCAATTCATGATTTATATGTTCTGATTAATTTCACTGAAATAAGCTCTAGGGCAAACCGCCCATAATGCTTAGCTTTGTTTAGGTAATAGGTCTAACGCACAAGTTAAAAAAGTTTTTATTTGCCATGGCACAAGAGCGCATAATTTTGGGGATTGATCCTGGGACCACCATTATGGGTTTTGGGTTGATTAAGGTTGTGGGGAAGCGTATGGAATTTTTGCAGCTCAATGAACTTAAACTCACCAAATATTCTGATCATTACGTTAAACTTCGTTTGATTTTTGAGCGTACCATAGAACTCATTGAAACCTATCACCCTGATGAAATTGCCATTGAGGCACCATTTTTCGGAAAAAATGTGCAGTCCATGCTGAAATTAGGCCGGGCGCAAGGGGTAGCTATGGCCGCCGGATTATCACGCCAAGTGCCCATTACCGAATACTCCCCGAAAAAAATTAAAATGGCCATTACGGGTAACGGAAATGCCTCCAAAGAACAGGTGGCCAAGATGCTGCAACAGACGCTTGACCTCAAGGAGTTGCCCAAGAACCTGGATAGTACAGACGGGCTTGCGGCTGCCGTTTGCCATTTTTATAACTCTGGTAAACCAGAGGGAGGAAAAAGTTACAGTGGCTGGTCAGCCTTTGTCAAACAAAATGAAAAGCGCGTCAAATAGTGTATGGCAGGGCTTTATTTTCATATCCCATTTTGTAAACAAGCGTGTCATTATTGTGACTTTCATTTTTCAACCCAGCTTAAATCTAGACCTGCAATTATCTCGGCCATGCAACAAGAGTTGACCCTGCGAGCACCTGAGTTAGCCACTCCTGTAAGGTCGATTTATTTTGGAGGGGGAACCCCGTCTTTATTAAAGCCCGAAGAGATTGCTCAACTCATTGATCAAGGACGATCTTATGTATTGGAGGCCTCCAAAATCGAAGTCACTATAGAGGTCAATCCAGACGATGTGACCGAGGGACGTTTGAGGGATTGGAAAACTGCTGGAGTTAGTCGTTTGAGCCTTGGGATACAGTCTTTCAATACGCACGATTTAAAATTTATGAACCGAGCACATGATGCGCAACAAGCTCTTGAATCCCTATCCTTAATTGCCCAGGAATTTCACAATTACAGTGTGGATTTAATCTATGGAATTCCACAACAAGAATCCAATACCTGGAAAAATAATTTGTCGATCATCCAAGAGTTCAAACCGCCACACCTGTCTTGTTATGCCTTGACACGAGAATCTGGAACTGCCATGGATAAATTTATGCATCGCGGAGTTATGCCCGAAATTGATGAGGATCAGGCTCAAAGTGAATATCGGGTGCTGCTAAATTGGGCTCAGGAACAGGGTTATTTGAATTATGAGTTTTCAAGTTTTGCTTTTCCGGGGTATGAATCTGTGAATAATTCTGCTTATTGGTCGGGCTTGCCTTACCTGGGGATTGGCCCAAGTGCACACAGTTTTGATGGTCAAACACGCAGTTGGAATATCTCTAGCAATCCGTTGTATCTAAAATCATTAGCTCAGAACGATCTGCCCATTACTCGAGAGACATTAACCCCTATCGATCGATACAATGAGTATGTGATGACTCGATTAAGAACCCATAAAGGCATTGATCTGAATGAAATAATCCAACTGTTTGATCAAAAAACATGTAATAACTTACTCAATATGGCCACCGAATACATCGATCAGGGCCTTTTGATAAAGGCTCAAGACCACCTAACGGTCAGTGCCGAGGGGAAATTTTTAACCGATGGAATTGCTAGTGCATTATTCTTAGTAAATTTAAACACATGAGATTTGAATTTGAGATAAGTGGTCAAAAATGGTTCATCGAAACCAAATCGGCTTTTGATTTATCCATCGCTGTTAATTGTGCCACAGGCTCCGGGGCAAAAGCGTGGTATGTCGCGCCGCCTCAAAAATCTAAAGTGCATTTAGGCGATTGGATTGGGAGCGTGGCTCAAGGAGGTTCTGTAAATTTTAATAACCTGAGTTTAAATCCACATGCACACGGCACCCATACGGAGTCGTTAGGCCACATCTCTCCCAATGAGGATTCAGTGGAAGGTCTATTTGATGAATTTTTCTTTGAATGCCTTGTCGTTAGTTTGACCGCTGATGATCAAGGAAGAATTTCGCGCCAAATTCTTCAGCAGGGTATCGAGTCATCAGGGTATGATTTTTGGCCCTCAGGCCCCCGTGCTTTGGTAGTACGCACATTACCAAATAGTCCTGAAAAACGCACCTTAAATTATGACAACCAAGGCTGGCCTTATTTGAGTGAGAATGCCGCACAATTTTTGTCAGAATTGGGTATTGAGCACCTACTAATTGATACCCCCTCAGTAGATCCTGAACAAGATCAAGGTGCATTATTGGCGCATCATGCTTTTTGGCAATGGCCTGATAACCCGAGGCACAAGGCCAGTATTACTGAACTAATTTTCGTCCCTGATACGATAAAAGACGGTCCATATCTGCTCGAATTACAGACAGCGGCGATCGTAAATGATGCGACGCTTTCTCGGCCTTTACTCTATGAGTTAGCGGCTGTTTAATTTATTTTTTACTATGAATATTGAGGACTTTAGAGACTATTGTTTGTCCAAAAAGGCGGTGCATGAATCCATGCCTTTTGATGCTCATACCTTGGTATTTAAAGTTGGACCCAAAATGTTTGCCTTGGCCCGCCTAGATCAAATTCCATTGAGCATCAATCTTAAGTGTGATCCCGATCGCGCCTTAAGACTCAGAGAGGCATTTCCCGAAATCGTATTGCCTGGGTATCATTCAAACAAAAAGCATTGGAACACACTCATTATCGACGGCAGCAGGTCTAATGATTGGTACTGCGAATTAATCGATCATTCTTATAAGTTAGTGTTAAACAACATGACCCGTAAACAGCGTCTTGCCTTCGATTTAACTTGATGCTCGGCGGGAATTCCTCATGATAACTTTGATCAAATGGAGCCATGGGTTAGTCACTGGCGCTCATATCTGCAACTATTTTCCAGCGATCATTGATTTTTTTGAAAATCACTATAAAACTACCGTTGGCGTCCCCAACCTTACGCTCAAGGGAGTAACGCCCCATAACCCAATAAGCGCCTGGGGTAATCTGACTTATATCCAAAAGATCAAAAGTAAGTGTACCTGTGTCCTTGGCAGAGGGATAGGATTTTTTATAATTGGCTAAGGTTTGATGCCAGCCTTTGGTCAGTCCAGATTGACCATAGAACTTGAGAGAGTCACTGATCCAGTATCCTTGCATAAACCCCTCCAAGTCATGTTTAGACCAGGCTGTTTGTTGCTCAGCCATGACTTTTTTAATGGCCAAAATATCTTCTTCTTGATGTTGACGGGTATTGATCTCAGATACGGAGGTTGTGTTGACAGAGTCATATGATTTTGACCCGGTAGTCTCTGTGGATTGCTGCGGTGTATCAGTACAACTCACCAAGATTAAACTCATTAAAATTAGGATAATGCGCATATTCGAACAGTAAAAAAGTTTGGACCATTTGGTTTGATAAATGTACATCGAATTTTTCGACTCCATTAAAAATTTAAATATCTTGGACGGCACAAGGCGCAACCATGACGGACATTACCATTCTCACTTGTAAGGCTTATTTGGCCCCTAATGAGCCCTCTCAGTACACAGATAATATTTTATTGGAGTATCATCTGCTCAAAGACGCTGTAGAGAACATAGGATTATCGGTTAATCGTAAGTCTTGGGACGATCCAAATTACGATTGGTCCCAGTCCAAAGCAGTCGTCTTTAGAACCATTTGGGATTATTTTGAGCGCTTTGAAGAATTTTGGTCTTGGCTTAAGCGTATTGAGGACAAAACTCAATTAATCAATTCAATGTCGCTAATCAAATGGAATATTGACAAGTCTTATCTATTTGATTTGGAACAAAGCGGCATCCCTATCGTTCCCTCTGTTTTGGTCAAAAAAGGACAGACTCAATCATTACGAGATCTCGCGATTGAAAAAAATTGGACTGATTTAGTGGTAAAACCCACCATTGCTGGAGGGGCTTATTTGACCTATAAATACGATTTTGACAAATTAAATCAAGTTCAAGGTGATTTCGATGCGCTAGTCTCGGCCCGTGATATGCTTGTTCAGGGGTATTTGCCAACAATTACCTCGAGAGGTGAGGCGTCTTTAATGGTATTTGGTGGAGCGTTTACCCATAGTATTTTAAAGCGAGCAAAACCCGGAGATTACAGAGTTCAAGATGATTTTGGAGGAAGTGTTCACCCATACGATCAAACCCCTGAAGAGGTGTCCCTGGCTCAAGACGTAATGGCCCAATGTGATTCTGTTCCTGCCTACGGCCGTGTGGATATTGTTTGGAATGAGCAAGGCCAGCCCCTAGTTTCAGAGCTAGAAATCATCGAACCCGAATTATGGGTGCGCAATGCTCCGTGGGCCGCAGAAAATTTTGCCAGAGCTATTGCCAAGCAGCTGGACGAACAACATTAAACTAGCGCGTATTTATTTTGAAATCTCCGCAAAATGATGGAAAAAGCGTGGAATGGTCTCGATACCTTTGAGGTAATTCCAGAGGCCAAAGTGTTCGTTGGGTGAGTGAATAGCATCGCTGTCCAGACCAAAGCCCATCAAAATGGTTTTGCTGCCCAATTCGGATTCAAACAAAGCCACAATGGGAATACTCCCTCCCCCGCGTTGAGGAATTGGAGCCACGCCAAAAGTGTCTTGATAAGCCGCGGCCGCTGCCCGATAACCAGGATGATCAGTAGGTGTAACATAACTTTGACCTCCGTGATGGGTCGTTACGCTCACACGAACACCATCAGGTGCGATGGCTTTGAAATGTTTCTCGAATAATTCCGATATTTTTTCCCAATCTTGATTGGGCACCAAACGCATACTAATCTTAGCGAAGGCTTGACTCGGGATGACTGTTTTTGACCCTTCTCCGGTATATCCACCCCAAATTCCATTGACGTCTAAAGTGGGTCTAATCGAGTTGCGCTCATTGGTCGTGAAGCCTTTTTCTCCGTGAACAGCATCTATATCTAAGGCGCCACAATAGTCTTCTAAACTAAACGGCGCTTGAGCCATAGCCTCACGTTCCTCATCGCTGAGTTCAAGAACATCATCATAAAATCCTGGAATGGTGATTTTGTTGTCCTGGTCCTGTAACGAGGCAATCATTTGCGTCAAAATATTGATTGGATTCGCCACAGCGCCCCCATATAAGCCACTGTGCAAATCTCTATTAGGACCGGTTACGGCCACCTCCATATAGGAGAGTCCACGAAGTCCAGTGGTAATCGACGGGGTATCATTAGCGATCATGCCAGTGTCACTAATTAAAATAATATCATTGTTGAGCAACTCTTTGTGCTCAGCGACAAAAATGCCTAGGTTTTTACTCCCAACTTCCTCTTCTCCTTCGATCATATATTTGACATTGCAGGGCAGTTGATCGGTTTGGGTCATAATTTCAAGAGCCTTGACATGCATATACATCTGGCCCTTATCATCACAAGCTCCCCGAGCAAATATAGCCCCCTGTGGATGCAAGTCTGTTTTCTTTATCACGGGGTCAAATGGAGCGCTATCCCACAATTCTAATGGATCTGCTGGCTGAACATCGTAATGACCATAGACGAGTACTGTCGGTAACTCCGGACTGATAATTTTTTCGCCATAGACAATTGGATTGCCTGCAGTAGAATAAATTTGAACGTGTTCACAACCGGCTTTTTCAAGCTGCTGTGCCACGAGATCTGCCGTGGCAATGACGTCGTTTTTAAATGCTGAATCTGCACTTACAGAAGGGAGTTTTAGCAATTCAAATAATTCGTCAACAAATCGATCTTTATGGGTCTTAATATAGTCTTGGTAAGGGATCATTTGGTGTTTTTTTGATGTGAATGCGAAGGTACGAAAAGTGATAATTTTTAAAACTGTGCGTTATGTAAATTAAAAACAATATGTATATTTGCCACCCCTATTTGGGGCATCCATTGCGGCTGTGATGGAATTGGTAGACATGCTAGACTTAGGATCTAGTGCCGCAAGGCGTGGGGGTTCGACTCCCTTCAGCCGCACAAAACCCGGAAGTGTTTTTCCGGGTTTTTTTATGTCTTGTAAGATTCAGTAACCGACGTTTAATACTGATAACTCAAGCCAAGGGAAAACGCCCTAGGATGCCCTGGTCTCAGTCCAGCCGGATGACGTGCAGCAATGTAAATCTCGTCTAAGGCGTTGATCACCGATACCTGGGTGCTCCATGAAGGACTAATTTGAAGAGTTACAGCAAAATCTATCAGGGTGCGTGCCGGTATTTTTTGAGCATTAGGAATCAAATCTTGTCCGGCGACGCTGCGTTGAGCACTTTGATATCTCGCGTTGAGGGTGGTAGACCAGCGGGGGTGTGTCAGGCCAAGCATGAGACTGCCCTGATGCGGCGCAATATAAGGCATTTGATCGCCTGACTCTACCTGGCCAAAAAGACTGTTGTCACTGTCAAAACTTGAGAGAAATCTTGATTGGGTCCATGTGTAAACAAGGCTGATCGGAAGCGTTATTGTTGCTGAAGGATTTAAGTTGAACTGTTTTGAGACTTTTGTTTCTGCCCCCCAAACTCTGGCGCTCCCAGCATTAAATCTTTGGTTGTTTCCGTATCCACCACCAGCGGCAAGATCACTGCCAAGAAGTTGATTGAAGTGGTTAAAAAAACCGACAGCCTCAAAGCTCAATTCAGATTGATTATGGCGCAGGCCTAATTCAGTATTCCAGCTGATTTCTGCTTCTTGTTCCTGGGTGAAGCCAGGCGGAGAAAAGCCTTTGTGTAGTCCTCCAAATATTGCCCTGTGATTATCCCATTTATAGCAAAACCCCAAACCTGGGATAAGTACTGTGGTGCTATTGAGTGTATTTTCCTCGGCTGGATTTATTCGATCGAGATTTCCGGCACCATAATCGACTGATCTCAACGCTATTGATTCTATCCGTATACCCGGTTTTAGGGTGAGGTTCCCTAATTTTTGGGTAAGCAAGATAAAGCTCGAAAGTGCTGAGGCTTTTTTGATTTGATTGGCATCACTACCTCTTGGACCACGTTCAATCAACATCATCATTTGATTCTCTAAAGCATAACGATCAATCCACTGATATCGGTCTTCGGCATCGGTATGCCATCGAATTCCAAAACGGACTCTGCGTCCCGGATTATGTGTTGAGCGCCAATCGAATTGACTTTGAATGCCACGAGAGTAGTAGCGACGATTATTGGCTTTGAGCAAGAGACCTGTATTTAGTGCCCCCTCAGATCCAGAAAGTGCCTGGTAAGCCACTGGATACTGCGCTGGATCCTCCAAGACTTTGGCGATACCCAGCAGTTCATCCGAAGTTTGAATCTTGTCTAACTTATACCAATTACGGTGAAAATTGTGATTGTACGCTGTGGTTTTGATTTCTGCCGCAGGATTGACGTTCCAAATGTGCGTGAGGCTAATTTGCCGGTGAAACGATCGCATATGATCCTTGGCAGATGCCGCGTAACGTCGAAACGCATCGCGATCAAAATCTGCTTGACTCAATCCAAGGTAGGTTTCTTTGGCATCTTCTTTTGCGTACCCCAGTTTGAGTATAAACGAATGATTGTGTTTTAGCCATTGTGGCGTCCACATGAATTTACCCAGAAAATCTTGCTTATTAAAGCCTGCTGGACTACCACCGTCAATTTGTTTGAAGCCTCTACTCTCGTAGCCGAGCCACTGAGTGATGTATGAAAAATCTCGGTGCTTGTTCCCCAGAGAAACTTGCTGATTTTGGGTGTTAAATTGACCCGCGGCTCCACTGGCTTGTAGCGTGAATTTCTGGGGTAGGGGCGCCGAACGAAAGTTGATTGCCCCGCCTGAGGTATTAGGACCATACTCGATTTGACTGCTTCCTTTGTAAACCTCTACCGCGTCCATTCGCCCCAAAGAGGGGAAGTAATACGCGGCCGGAGCACTATACGGTGCGGGTGCTGCAAGCACTCCATCCTCCATCAAATTTATTTTAG
>CBFIFD010000032.1:0-10762 GCA_965661835.1 Flavobacteriaceae bacterium
ATCGTCTGGAGAGGATAGATAATGGTAATCACTTGAGCGTAGAAAACCATATCCGTCTTGCATAATATCTAAGACACCTTCACTTTCAATAATCCCGTCAAATTCAAAATCGGGTTCTCTGTAACGATTGCGTGTATCGCGATTACCATTGTTTTTGTCGTGGTGATCAGAGCGTTTGTTATTTTTTTGCTGCCCGTGGCGTTGGTTGTTTTTGGAATTTTGATTCTGACGTTGCCCCTTTTGGTTGTTGTTGTTGTTGTTGTTTGTTTTGGCGTCGACTTTTTGATCTTTTCCACCCTCAGCAGATTTATTGGCGTTTTGTGCCTCTTGTGGCTGCCGAGGCTTGCGTTCTTGTTTGGGACGCTCTTTTTGTTTGGCCTCTTTGGAGTCTGTTTTGGGCTCCGGGGTGGCAATTTTTTTTATTGCTCCAGGATTGGCCGCTTGATAGTCTAATATTTGATAGACTAAATCTAACTTTTTCATGGAACGGTATTTTGGAACACCCAATTCTTTTGCTAAACCCTGGAGTTCAGGAAGCTTTTTTTCTTTTAATTCAGAAATCTCTAACATGTAATAAATAATTCGTGTAAATGTATCAGTGGATTGTGATAGAACTGATCAATAAAAATTTGTTGAAGTCTTAGCACCCTTATGATGAAGGGGTTACTTGTAGTGGGGCAATGATACAACATTATTTTGAAATTTGGCAGGATTTTTTTCGAAAAGAAAGTTTATTTTTGTGTCCCTAAACGCGAAATCAACCATGATTCAACGCATCCAAAGCGTCTATTTATTCGCAGCATTATTAGCTATTGTGGCTTATTATTTTGCTGGCCAGACGGATTATGTCAGCGATATGACTGATTGGACGCTGGGTTCAGTAGAAACCTCCTTGCAGCTAATCGTCATGGTGCTTATCGTGTGGTCCATTTTTAAATTCAAACAACGGGTGCATCAATTTGTTTTGAACCGTATGTCTATCATATTAAACTTTGTATTAGTGGGCGTTTACGCTTATCAGTCGCTAAATTTACCTGGAGAGACCTCGGTTTCACAGAAGGGTATTTGGGTGCTACTTCCTTTCATTTCTATCGTTTTTTTAGTGCTGGCCAACAAGGCCATCAAAAAGGATGAGGACCTTGTAAAATCTGCTGATCGATTGCGCTAACACCCTTTAGTATATTTATTAGTGCGAAAACCCTCAAAACATGCCATTTTGAGGGTTTTTTTATACCTCCGTAACGCGCACTATCTCTTGTATTCCAAAACCTCTAAATCATCGATTTGACCTTGGGTGATGGTAAAACGCAGCATAGTACGCACTTTGTGAAATCCATGACGACCAATGGCTCCTGGGTTCATGTGCATGTGCCCGTATTTTTGATCGCGCATTACTTTTAAAATATGTGAATGACCACAGATCACCAAATCTGGTTGATGCGTCTCAATGGCTTTTTTTGTCAACCGATTGTATCGCCCGGGGTATCCTGCAATGTGGGTCATGTAAACGCGTATTCCGTGACAATCAAAAATGTATTCTTTAGGAAATTCTGACCGTATCAAGGCATTGTCGATGTTTCCGTAAACTGCCGTCAATGGCCCACATTTTTTTAATGCTTCGGTAACGGCAATATTGCCGATATCTCCGGCGTGCCAGATTTGATCTACGTCCGAGGCCCTTTTGAGAATGGTCTCATCGATATAGGCATGGGTATCGCTTAGTAGAAGTATTTTTGCCATGGAATAAAGTTAACCCCAATATTTGAATCAGTAGAGGAGGGGCTTGGACATAATTTGTAAATTTGTCCACAGGACATCATCATGAGATATTTTATTGAATTAGCCTATCAAGGGGCCGCATACAGCGGATGGCAGCGACAACCCAATGCCAAGAGTGTACAGCAAACGCTCGAACAAGCCCTAGGGGTGTTGTTGAAATCTGAGATTGCGATTGTTGGCGCTGGCAGAACCGATGCTGGGGTGCATGCCCGACAGATGTTTGCCCATGCCGATATTGAGACTGATTTTGATCCGGAGCATTTAACAGCACGACTCAATAGTTATTTGCCCGCAGATATTGTAATTCACGATATATTTTTGGTTTCAGATCAGGCCCATGCACGTTTTGACGCCACGGCCAGGACCTATGAATATTGGCTCACTCTGGGTAAAGACCCTTTTTTGAATCAAAGCGCCTACGCCATACACAAGGTGCCAGATTTTGATTTGATGAATCAGGTGGCCCAAAAATTACTCAGTCACCGAGACTTTCAGTGCTTTTCCAAATCCAAAACCGATGTGGTGACCTACAACTGTCTTGTGCACCATGCCCAATGGACTAAACGCCAGGATGTTTGGGTATTTACCATTACGGCTGATCGCTTTTTGCGCAATATGGTGCGCGCCGTGGTGGGTACTCTACTCGAGGTGGGGTGGGGTAAAATGGAAGCCTCAGAATTTGATGAGGTTCTGAAGAGCAAAAACAGATCGGCTGCGGGACCGTCAGTTCCCGGACATGCCCTATATTTGACAAAAATTGACTACCCAAAGACCATTGTGTCTTAAATCACTATTCCATGGCTAAATCAAGCGGTTCTGCTTTTGATTTTAAATTATTCATGCGCTTGTTGACCTTTACAAGGCCGTATCGCGGGACTTTTTTATTTGTCGCCTTTGCTGCTGTAGGACTTTCAGTGGCCGGCTTATTGGGCCCTGTTTTCTTGAAAAACACGATTGATTTGGGGATGCTGCCAAAGGATTATGATCTGATGCTGTTTTACATCGGTCTCATCGTGGCGGCCCTAGTTATGGAGGTGGTTTTTCAATTTAGTTTTATCTATTACGCCAACTGGCTTGGACAAACCGTTATTCGTGATTTGCGGATCAAATTGTTTGGTACAATGATGCGTTTTAAGATGGCCTATTTTGACAAGAGTGCCGTTGGACGACTGACCACCAGAACCGTCAATGATATTCAGACCATCGCCAGTATCTTTAGTGAGGGTTTGTTTACTATTGCCAGCGACGTACTCAAAATGCTTGTTATTGCCAGCTACATGCTGTATGAAAGTTGGCAACTCGCGCTTATTTCATTTTCAATACTTCCTATTTTACTCTATGCCACACGTGTTTTTCAGCGGGCCATGAAAGGGGCTTTTGAGCAAGTGCGCAACCAAGTGGCGAATCTAAATTCTTTTGTTCAAGAGCGGCTCACAGGGATGAAAATTGTTCAGATTTTTGTGCGTGAAAAAACCGAATATGAGGCTTTTGTCGCCATTAATAAGGAGCACCGCAAGGCTTGGATCAAAACAGTATGGTACAACAGTATCTTTTTTCCAATTGCCGAAATTTCGGGCTCGGTGGCTTTGGGACTTATTGTGTGGTATGGTGGGATGAAGGTTTTGCCGGAAGGAACAGTCGTTGAATCTGGAGTGACCCTGGGACTGATCACTGCATTTGTCCAATTGAGTCAAATGCTTTTTAGACCCTTGCGAATGATTGCCGACAAGTTCAACACATTACAAATGGGAATGGTCGCTGCCAATCGAGTGTTCCAAATTTTGGACACTGATGCCAGCATAGAAGACAACGGCACTATCACACCAGAACAGATCAAGGGAGCTATTGAATTCAAATCAGTTCACTTTGGTTATCATCCTGAAGAACCTGTGATTAAAGGTATTAGTTTCTCATTAGACCCCGGGCAGACCATTGCTCTGGTTGGCGCTACAGGTGCAGGAAAATCTACGATCATAAATCTTTTGACTCGTTTTTATGAAATCGATCAAGGTCAAATCAATGTTGATCAGATCGATATTCAGCAGTATACCCTAGCTGGATTGCGTCGTCATATCGCCGTGGTGTTGCAAGATGTATTTTTATTTGCTGATACTATTTTGAACAATATTACATTAGGGGATCCTGAGATTACGGAAGAAATGGTAATTGCAGCGGCCAAAGAAATTGGCGTTCATGATTTTATATGCAGCCTTCCGGAGGGCTACCATTACAATGTGAAAGAGCGCGGGTCGACCTTGTCTTCAGGTCAGAGACAGTTGATTGCCTTTTTGCGTGCATTTGTCAGTAAGCCCAGCATTTTGATATTAGACGAAGCGACCTCTTCGGTAGACAGTTACGCCGAGGAACTCATTCAAAAGGCAACGGATCGCATAACGCGTGGGCGGACCTCCATTGTGATTGCCCATCGTTTAGCGACCATTCAAAAGGCCGATCAAATTTTGGTCATGGAACAAGGAAATATTGTCGAGCGTGGACGTCATGAAGCACTGATCCAAAAAGATGAGGGTCATTATAAGTCGTTGTATGAGGTACAGTTTCTCTCTCAGGCAGATACTGTGGCCTGAGGCTCCCTAACATTCGGGCGGTCTTAAGATTAGGCCGCGAGATCTTTAGTCAATATTTTTTCCAATTCTTCGAGGTCCTTAAACAGCACAAAATCGCCTTCTTTTAGATAAGATAATTGACCACTTTCTTCTGAAACTACCAAACACACGGCGTCTGTCTTTTCAGTGATACCTGCGGCTGCACGATGGCGTAGCCCAAAGCGCGCAGGGAGATTGTTTTGGCTGGTAACAGGCAAAATGACACGTGTTGCCTTGATGGTATTGTCTTCTATGATCAGGGCTCCATCGTGAAGCGGACTGTTTTTGTAAAAAATACTCTCCAAAATAGGCTGATTGACCTCAAGACTCATCTCATCTCCCGTGTTTTTGACAAAATCGAGACTGTTGTTGCGTTGGATGACAATCAACGCCCCGGTTTTGGATTGTGCCATTTTCTGACATGCATTTAAAATCGCTGTGATATCTGTATTGAATGCAGTACTTGGTTTGAGTTGAAATCGCTGCAATAATTTACGCCGACCAGAAAAATTTGTCGTCCCCAGCATCAGTAAAAATTTCCGAATTTCTTGTTGAAAAACAACGATCAAGGCAAACATACCCACCCCGAGAAATCCACCGAGAATTCGACTCAGTAATTGCATTTCGAGAAACTCGGTAAGCTTCCAAGTGGCGTAAACAATGACAATACCGATAAAAATATTAATGGCCACTGTGCCCTTGACAAGACGGTATAAATAAAACAACAGTAAGGCCACCAAAACGATGTCTACGATGTCCAATATGCGTATGTCGAATATTTCCACTGAGGTATTTTGACTTAAAGGTACTTATTTTTTCAAGGCTGTAACGATCTGTACGGCTTGCATAGCGGCTGCAACATCGTGCACGCGTAAAATATTGGCACCATTGAGCAGGGCAATGGTGTTGGCCGAGGTCGTCCCGTTGAGGGCTTGATCAGCATTTATTTTGAGCAATTTGTAGATCATAGATTTTCTTGAAACACCCACAAGTATTGGGGTATTTAAGAGTTTGAGATGATCCAGCTCATTGAGTAAGGTGTAATTTTGCTCCATAGTTTTGGCAAATCCAAATCCAGGATCAACGATTAAATCGTTCACGCCATAAGTGCGAATGTGTTTTATTTTTTTGGCAAGTTCTTGGGCCACTTCCAAAACGACATTATCGTATTGGGTGAGTTGTGTCATGGTTTGGGGGGTGCCGCGCATATGCATCAAAATATAGGGTACTTGATTGCGCGCTGCGACTTGGTACATTTCTGGATCTCGCTCCCCTCCTGATATATCATTGATCATGGTTGCTCCAGCATCAATGGCAGCTTGCGCCACCTGACTGCGAAACGTGTCAATAGAAATTAAAGTTCCAGGAAATGCTTTAAGGACTGCTTTGATCGTGGGGACAACTCGGTTTATTTCTTCTGACTCAGTGACCTCTGAGGCCCCAGGGCGACTGCTGTATCCTCCTATATCGATAAAGCTCGCTCCCTCACCGAGCATTTGCTCAACTTGCCTGAGCATAACCGTGGCATCACCATAACGACCACCATCGTAAAAAGAGTCTGGCGTTTGATTGAGTATCCCCATGACCCTTGGGGTTTTTAGGTCGATAAGATCGCCATTGCAATTGATGGTCATGCTATTTTTTAAATTGATTTATTTGAGCGAAATTTACACAAAATCTGAGATAAACATGTCCCTAACCGCAAAACAGTACGACGAGGTCATTCACCAGTGCCGCGATCTCTTTTTAAACAAAATGAGGGACTACTCCAGCGCATGGCGTATTTTACGTCTTCCTTCGCTGACGGATCAAATTTTTATCAAGGCGCAGCGCATCCGTGGGTTACAACAAAATGCACAACGACGGGTAGACGAGGGGGAGATCTCCGAATTCATCGGTATTATTAACTACTGCACCATGGCACTGATTCAGCTTAAATTGGGTGTGGCAGAACAGCCCGATTTAAACCCAGAACAGGCCGTTTCTATGTACGACGAGGAGCTTCACAATACCAAGTCCTTGATGATGGATAAAAACCACGATTACGGAGAGGCCTGGCGCGACATGCGCGTCAGCTCGTTGACTGATTTGATTCTTCAAAAATTATTGCGGGTCAAACAAATCGAAGATAATCAAGGAAAAACCTTGGTCAGTGAGGGTATCGATGCCAATTATCAAGACATGATCAATTACAGTGTCTTTGCCTTGATTCATTTGGGTGTGGTCACTGAAGGAAAAACGCAGCAATAGATTCAAAATACAATGGGGTTAAAACGAGTAATTACTGGGTTTAGTCAGGTTTTTGTCGGGGTGTTGTTCATCATCAGTGGCCTGATCAAGCTCAACGATCCCGTTGGTTTTTCATTCAAACTTCAAGAGTATTTTGCCCCTGATGTCCTGAATCTAGAATTTTTATCGCCCTATGCGCTCATGTTTGCGGTTATAGTGGTTTTGGTGGAAGTTATTCTTGGCGTTATGTTATTGGTTGGTTACACCAAAACATTGACCCTGTGGAGTTTGATGGGGATGATTGTGTTTTTTACATTTTTGACCTTTTATTCAGCCTATTTTAATAAAGTGACCGATTGCGGTTGTTTTGGGGATGCGATCAAACTCACGCCTTGGGAATCCTTTACCAAAGATGTGGTGCTTTTGGTCGTCATAGGATGGCTCTTGTGGCAACGTACTTTTGTGTATACCTTGGGAACTCCTTTACTGCGCAGCGGTGCTGTATTGTTGTCCACGATCGCCTCTTTGGCTTTTGGCTATCACGTGCTAATGCACTTGCCCGCCATTGATTTTCGACCCTACAAGATTGGGGCTGATATCGCTTTGGGCATGAGTGTCCCGCCGAATACCCCGCCACCTATTATCGAATACAGATGGCAATACGAGGGTCCAGACGGGCCTTTTGAACTGGTCAATACCACCGGGCGTGATCCAAAACCGGAAGGGGCCAAAAGAACTGGGGTCGAAACAGAGTTTTTACGATCGCCTTATGAGCCCCCCATCCATGATTTTACCATGGAGCGCGAGGGTATGGATTACACCGACGAATTTTTAGCCTTACCCAAATTAGTCGTTGTCGTGGCCTATAATTTGGCTGTTTCTGAGACTCAAGGCTTGGCCGCAATCAAAGACATCGTATCTCGTGCTCGAGCCCAAGGTTACCCTGTTATTGGGTTATCTTCTTCGGGACCAGATGAGGTGGCAGCCTATAAAAAGCAATTTGGACTTGACTTTGACTTTTATTTTTGTGACATGACCACCTTAAAAACCATAATTCGCAGTAATCCGGGGATTATGGAGTGGAGTTCTGGAGTCATCGAACAAAAACTTCACTGGTCTGATGCCCAACAATTAAAACTCAATTAAGTGCTGCGCTACACCATTAAGAAACTCGGCTATGGTGTATTGACCCTATTTGGTGTGATTACCGTGATTTTTTATTTATTTCACTTTTTGCCAGGAGACCCTGCGCGCATGATGTTGGGTCAAAATGAAAGT
Organism: Flavobacteriaceae bacterium; assembly: GCA_965661835.1. Classification (GTDB taxonomy): domain Bacteria; phylum Bacteroidota; class Bacteroidia; order Flavobacteriales; family Flavobacteriaceae; genus BACL21. The sequence goes on from CBFIFD010000032.1 coordinate 7,890, forward strand.
GCTGAGCAACTCGCTGTGGTGAAAAAAAAATACGGCTTCGACCAACCCCTGGGCCGGCAGTACTTATATTATCTCAATGATTTATCTCCTGTATCATGGCACTCGGCTAGTGATCAGGATTACACGTATTATGTGCCCGATCGTTATGGTGGAGTCGTCTTATTTGGAAGCGATTCAGGACAATGGGTCGTAAAGGCGCCCTACCTGAGGGATTCATTTCAAAAAAGTGGAAAAAAGGTATCCGATGTTATTGCCGAGACCTTGCCCAATACGGCAATTTTGGCCGTGAGCGCCATTAGTTTGGCGGTGATTCTCGGGATATTACTCGGGGTAATTTCGGTTTGGTTCAAAGACACTTGGCTGGATCGTTTTATTCAGCTCTTCAGTACTGTGGGGATGAGTGTGCCCTCGTTTTTTAGCGCGATTCTCTTTGCTTGGTTTTTTGGGTATGTCCTGCACGAGTATACTCATCTGAATATGACCGGAAGTATGATTGAGGTGGACGATTATGGGGAAGGCACCTACATTGCTTGGAAAAATTTGATTCTTCCTGCGGTGGTATTGGGGATTCGTCCTATTGCCGTGGTGACCCAGCTGATGCGCAATTCTCTTTGGGAGCAAATGCAGCAGGATTACATCCGTACGGCGAGGGCCAAAGGACTAACCGATTGGGCCATCATGTGGCGGCACGCCATGAAAAATGCGCTAAACCCTGTAGTGACGGCCGTATCAGGGTGGTTTGCCTCGATGCTCGCCGGCGCTGTATTTGTGGAGTATATTTTTGGGTGGAATGGACTGGGCAAAGAAATCGTAGATGCCCTAAATACCTTAGATTTGCCCGTGATTATGGGTGCGGTTCTGGTCATTGCCACTATGTTTATCATGATAAACATAATCGTGGATTTGATTTACGGCCTTTTGGATCCAAGGATCGCCTATGGGGATTAATAAAGCGCCCTGTGGTAAGATTAAAAGTGACAGAATTAAGAATTATTGAACACATATAATAAAGATTATGAGAAAAAAGATTGTAGCAGGAAACTGGAAAATGAATTTGGACAAGGCTGAGGCTATGGCACTGACCAATGATCTTGTGGGCGCTTTGGGTACTTTGCCCGAAAATCAGCGTGTGATGGTCTGTCCGCCGAGTATACATTTAAGCAGCGTATCCGAGATTGCTTCGGGGTCAGATACACTCGAGGTAGGTGGGCAGAATATGCACCAAGCCGGATCTGGCGCTTATACTGGTGAGGTTTCCGGGTCAATGCTCCAAAGTTATGGGGTGCATTCAGTATTGCTGGGACACAGTGAACGTCGGGCCTATTTTCACGAGGATAATGCGCTGCTGAGCGAGAAAGTAGACGCTGCCTTAGCTCTGGGTATTGAGGTGGTATATTGCTTTGGCGAAATGCTCGAGGAGCGCGAAAATGAGACACATTTTGATGTCGTCACCACTCAGTTAAAAGACGCCTTGTTTCATTTAGAGGCCGCTCATTGGTCAAATATTATTTTGGCTTATGAACCAGTTTGGGCCATCGGTACTGGGCGTACGGCCTCCCCGGAACAAGCCCAAGAAATGCACAAGCACATACGCACAGTACTCGCGGATCACTACGGTCAGGACTGTGCCGATGAGGTGAGCATCCTTTACGGGGGCAGTGTGAAACCCGGTAATGCCGGTGAAATATTTGGTCAGCCTGACGTAGATGGAGGACTCATCGGTGGGGCGTCACTCAAAAAAGACGACTTTATGGCCATTGTGGCCGCCATGTCATGAGTCAAACCTACCTCGAAATAAACGCTCAAGTTACCCCCGCAGAGCCATGGGCAGATCTATTGATTGCCGCTTTGGGGGAAATCGGGTATGAGAGTTTTGAAAAAACAGACACAGGGTTTCTGGGATATATCCCAGAGCAGGAATACTCTGTCCAGGGGACTCAAGAGGTCTTGGGGTCATACGCCGAACATTGTGGTGTTAGTTTTGTGTCTAAAACTATACAAGCTACGAATTGGAATGCCGATTGGGAAAAGAATTTTACGCCCATCACCGTCGGGGATCGGATTCATGTGCGTGCGCCATTTCATCCTGTCTCGAATGCGGAATATGAAATAGTGATTGAACCTAAAATGTCTTTCGGTACGGGCCATCATCAAACCACTTACCTGATGTTAGAGCATCTTCTGGAGCTTGATTTAGATCAAAAAAACGTCTTGGATATGGGCAGTGGCACGGCCGTGCTTGCCATTATGGCGTGTATGCGTGGGGCGCAAAGGGCTACTGCGATTGATATTGATCAATGGTGTGGTCAAAACGGATTAGAGAATGCTCAGCGCAATGGTATCGAGAATATAGAGGTCCTGGTCGGCACAGCCCAGCAGCTGCCTAAAGCGCCGGAATATGATGTGATTATCGCCAACATCAATCGTAATGTTTTACTGGAAGATATGGCTCGTTATGCGGCTTGTTTACGAAAGAGTGGGATTGTTTTGCTCAGTGGGTTTTATGAGGCAGATCTAGATTTAATCCAAAAAAAATGTGACGAATTTGGTTTGATGTACCAAGGTCATACCACAAAGGATTCCTGGGTTGCGGCGAAATTTTTATTTTTGTGATATGGCACATCACCACCAAACAAGTCCAGAGCAGGAGCAACTCACTCTTGAGACCCTAGAACATCAAATCATACTCTTTAATGATGAGGTCAATACTTTTGATCATGTGATTAATACATTAGTGAAGGTTTGTCGTCATGATCCACTTCAGGCTGAGCAGTGTGCGTTACTGGTTCATTTTAAAGGTAAATGCTCGGTTAAATCTGGCGCCTACGATGAGTTATTACCTCAGTGCAGTGCCTTGTTAGACGCGGGACTTA
>CBFIFD010000033.1:0-10515 GCA_965661835.1 Flavobacteriaceae bacterium
GAACGATTACGCCAATTGTCACGCATTTCTTGGGTCTTTTTTTTGACAATAGCCTCGAATTCTTCTTGAGTGACCACGGTTCCTTTATCGGGCGCTTCAATGGCTGGTAAATCCTTGGGATTCATAACAATTTTGGAGCACAATAAAGTGGTGCGATCTGCATTGAGTTCTAAAATCAACCCCGGTAACCCTGCGTATTCTCCTGGACCGTGACCGACGGGTATTTGAGGGGTAAACCAGGCCGTCACCTCAATGGTTTTAGGCATTTCTATGTCATCTATCGGCGTTCTTTTGAGGCTATCAGATTTTTGCTTTTCGTTTTCATTGGTACCTTTTGACGCCCCTTTTCGGCGACGCATCATACTAAATTCATTGGCTTTTACCTGTTTGACAGCGCGGGCTTTAATCGCCATGTAGGCGCCTATCATTTTAGTTTCGTTGGTCACCTCCCATTCTAGGGCAGGAATCTCGTCTTTGATTAAAAACGACTTGCCAAAAAATTCATGGGTTTGCACCAACTGACTTTGTTCAAGATTTTTATACTCTATTCCAGGAGCGGCACTAGCCATCATCATACCCCAACCACGACTTTGTGTCTCGAGGCCTAATGATGCCTCTTCTTCGAATACAGATTCAGGACCATCAAAGGTCAGCACATAAGTTTTTTCCAAAAAGGACTTCATGCGCGCCATGATCTGTTTTTTTAAATCCTCACTCATTCCTGGACGACCAAAATTATCCATATCTACGGTAGTCTTGGATTGATAATAGGCATGACCTGAAAAATTTTGAGCGTGTCCTATACATCCTGACAAGACGATGATTAGAAAGAATATTTTTTTCATTTTTAAAATTATTGGTTCCTTAAAATTTATTTATCTCTCATTTGGACATGAATAAATACCTTTGGTTTAATGCCGTACGCAAATTAGTTATTTAGACCCATTTACCTTGTTAATAATCTGCCAATAAAGCCAAAGACTTTTGTACCTTAGTCAATGATGAACACGCGTTTATACTGTATTATTTGTGTCTTGATCTCTGCGGCAGTGACAACGCCGATTTTGGGACAGTCCCCTAATCAGGACAAAGACCTAACCATGCTTGCGGCACAGGAACAACCCTTGCCCGAGGTCGATCAATTCATCGGCTACGACGCCTATAATCATTTGTATTGGATTGATCAAAACACCTTGTATAAAAGTGGCGCTCAGGGTGATTTTGAATACCAAGAATTGTTACTCGGTCCTATAACACAGGTCAATCTTCAAAACCCCTTAACGATACTTGTCTTTTATCGCGACATGAATACTGTGGTATTTTTGGATAATCGTCTCAACGAAAAAAAACGAATTGATTTTAATTTAATCCCGGAATTTCCACAGGTTAGATGGGTCTATAATGCCGGCAGTAATCGCCTTTGGCTCTTTGATCAAAATAGCCAGAGTTTATGGATATACGATCTCCAAAAAAGACAAGTCGTTGTCCAGAGCCCTCCTCTGGCTGATCTAACGGAATTAAAATGTCAATTCAACAATTGTTTGGCACAAACTCGTGAGGAACTGATCTGGCTCAGCCTCTATGGAACAATCACCAAACGGCAAAAAATTTCCACCGGTAATCTCATGGCATTCAATGGGGATCATATTCTAATGACTCATAAAAATAAGTTGTTTGACTTGAGGTCAAATCAACACTTACATTTCCCCGAAATACAACCAGAAAATCAGATAAACGACTTGCAGCTAACACAAGATTTCCTGTATCTTTACGACAGTAAGCTCGTGAGGCGTTACCCATTAAATTCGATTAAAAAATAAGTGCGATGCATGTTGCAGTAGCAGGAAATATTGGCTCCGGTAAAACGACCCTAACTGGGTTGCTCTCCAAGCACTATAAATGGAAGGCTCACTATGAAGAAGTTGAGCAAAACCCCTATTTGGATGACTTCTACAACCAGATGGAGCGCTGGTCATTTAATTTGCAGATTTATTTCTTAAATAGTCGATTTAGACAGATTTTGGATATTCGCGAAAATGGAGCGGATGTCATTCAGGATCGCACCATTTATGAGGACGCTCATATTTTTGCGCCCAATCTACATGCCATGGGGCTTATGACCAATCGCGATTTTAAAAATTACCGGTCTTTATTCGATCTCATGGAAAGTGTTACCAAAGGCCCAGACCTTTTGATTTATCTCAGAAGTTCAATCCCTAATTTGGTGGCACAAATACACAAACGCGGTCGAGAATATGAAAATTCAATCAGTATCGATTACCTGAGTCGACTCAACGAGCGTTACGAAGCGTGGATTCATAATTACGACAAAGGCAATTTACTGATCATCGATGTTGATGAATTGAATTTCGTGGATAATAAAGAAGATCTTGGTAATGTCATCAATAAAATTGACGCAGAACTTCACGGACTTTTTTAAAACTCAATTCATTACTGCTGGACATCACCGCTGTTAAAAAACAGGATAGAAGTTTACTGATGCCAACCAAGTGTAACGTGCCTTAAGCGCCCAGAAATCTGCCGGTTTATGACAACAGTTTTGTCACAATAATGTACAGCATAAAAAAACCGGCGCAATGCGCCGGTTTTTTATTTCTATATAAGGGCGTATTATTCTTGCTCTACCTCAACTTCGATGACTTTTTCTCCGTCCACCTCGCCAATACTTATCTTCATGGCTTCCAAGGTCTCAATCTGAGCGCGAACCTCTTCCTCTGTTCCTGTAAACACTTGTACGCTTTCTTTAAGCTCACCGTTAACCTCAGTCTTTGAGGTTACCGTGGCTTTGAACGCCTCACCGTCTTGCTCCATGTTCACCGTAACTATTTCTTTTTTCTGTACGGCAACATCACCGAGATTAGTGACCGTCCCATCTTCAGAAACAAATATCATGGCATGTTCCTCTGTGTTATGCCCTTCGTGATGTCCTCCGAGAATCGGAGCAATAACAAGACCCACCAAACACGTCAATTTAATCAAAATATTCATGGATGGTCCTGATGTATCTTTAAACGGGTCTCCTACGGTATCTCCAGTAACAGCTGCTTTGTGTGCATCACTTCCTTTATACGTCATTTCTCCATCAATTTCAACACCAGCTTCGAAAGACTTTTTGGCATTATCCCATGCACCACCAGCATTATTTTGGAAAATAGCCCACATCACTCCACTCACACAGACACCTGCCATATAACCACCCAATGGCTCTGCGCCAAAGAAGAGGCCTACAATCACTGGGGTTACAATAGTTAGTAACCCTGGAAGTAACATTTCTCTTAAGGCTGCTTGAGTTGAAATCTCAACACATTTTCCATATTCTGGTGTGCCTGTACCTTCCATGATGCCAGGAATTTCACGGAATTGACGACGCACCTCCTGTACCATTTCCATAGCCGCTTTACCTACAGATTTCATCGCCATGGCTGAAAATACCACGGGAATCATACCGCCGACAAAAAGCGCTGCCAAAACATCGGCCTTAAATATATTAATACCATCAATCCCTGTAAAGGTTACGTAGGCCGCAAAAAGAGCTAAGGCCGTCAGGGCTGCAGAGGCAATGGCGAACCCTTTACCTACTGCCGCAGTGGTATTTCCTACAGAATCTAAAATATCAGTACGCTCTCGGACATGATCCTCGAGCTCACTCATTTCAGCAACACCACCCGCATTGTCCGCAATCGGACCAAAGGCATCAATAGCGAGCTGCATCGCAGTGGTCGCCATCATCGCAGAGGCCGCAAGAGCAACACCATAGAATCCAGCGAGCTCATAAGACCCATAGATCGCCGCAGCGAACAAGAGCACACTCCAGAACGTTGACTTCATTCCAACAGCTAAACCAGCGATTATATTGGTTGCCGCTCCTGTAGAAGAGTTTTGAACGATGTCAAGGACAGGTTTCTTTCCTAAACTTGTGAAATATGCAGTGACATAGGAGATCAAGGCACCTACAGCCAGTCCAATACAGGCCGCGTAAAATACATTAAGTGAAGAAACGTCTTTATACCCTTCTCCAAAAAAATTCATGCTCATAGTCTCAGGAAGCATCCAATCGATTAAGAAATAGCTGGCGATTAAGGTAATCACTATCGCAGCCCAGTTTCCTGTATCTAGAGCCTTTTGTACTTGTGCTTCTTTGGCTGAGTTGTCTTTAATACTCACAAGGAACGTCCCTATAATTGAGGCAAGAATTCCGACACCAGCAATAACCAGCGGCAATAAAATAGGACCCATTCCTGAGAATGTATCGTTTACTACTCCATTAGCTGCCATGTCGCGGATGATATAGTTACCCAGTACCATTGAGGCCAAAACTGTCGCGACATATGACCCGAATAAATCAGCACCCATACCGGCAACATCACCAACATTATCACCTACGTTATCAGCAATTGTCGCTGGATTACGCGGATCGTCTTCGGGGATTCCAGCTTCGACTTTACCTACAAGGTCCGCACCTACATCGGCAGCTTTGGTGTAAATACCCCCACCGACTCGGGCAAATAGGGCAATGCTTTCAGCGCCAAGTGAAAAACCAGCTAAAGCTTCTAAAACAATGGTCATTTCGGTGTAAAAATCACCTCCATCGGTCAAAAACTGTCCAAGAAAAAACATAAAGAACAAGCTCAGACCAAGGACCGCCAATCCGGCAACTCCTAGACCCATAACTGTTCCGCCACCAAAAGAAACTTTTAGGGCTTGTGGTAGGCTTGTTTTGGCAGCCTCTGCAGTACGGGCGTTGGCCTCAGTGGCGACACGCATTCCGATATTACCCGCGAGGGCTGAAAAAATAGCACCGAACAAAAAAGCGGGAACAATCATCCAACTCGTGGTGTCTACCATGGTTGAGATCAAGAACAAAAGCCCTGCCGCAACAACAGAAAAAATCACAAGCAATCTATATTCGGCATTGAGAAACGCTAAAGCACCTTCTTTAATACTTGTAGAAATGCTTTGCATGCGCTCATTTCCTGCGGCTTGTTTTTTAACCCAATTCATTTTGACCATCATGAACAACAGTCCTAAAATAGACAGTGCCACGGGGACATAAATAATGTTTTGTTCTAGCATAATTGATTATTTAGTAGGTTTTTATACAATTTTTTGCGGTGGCAAAATTAGTAAAATAGATCGGTTATACAACTGAATATAACGGATTAATGAACCCGAAAATCGCTGTACTCCGCGTTAAGATTCTTGATAAGTGACTTTTTTGACCGCTGCAATAACGTCTTCCTTGTTGGGCAGCCATTCAGCGAGTAGTGCTGGTGAATAAGGCGCCGGAGTATCGGCCGTATTAATTTTAACGATCGGTGCGTCGAGATAATCGAAGGCTTGAGATTGAACCTGATACGTAATTTCAGTAGCGACATTACCAAATGGCCAAGCCTCCTCTAGAATGACTAATCGATTGGTCTTTTTGACACTCTCGAGTATGGCATCATGGTCCATAGGGCGCACAGTGCGCAGATCTATAATTTCGCACTCAATCCCTTCTTTGACCAACTCATCTGCCGCGGCGTAGGCTTCTTTAATTATTTTACCAAAAGAAACGATCGTCACATCGTTACCTTTTCGCTTGATATCAGCAACCCCTAATGGAATAAGATATTCGCCTTCTGGCACCTCTCCTTTATCCCCGTACATCTGCTCACTTTCCATAAAAATTACTGGATCATCATCACGAATAGCACTTTTGAGTAATCCCTTAGCATCCGCTGGATTACTCGGCACCACAACTTTTAGTCCAGGTGTGTTGGCAAACCAACTTTCAAAGGCCTGAGAATGCGTCGCCGCCAACTGGCCAGCCGAAGCTGTCGGACCTCTAAAGACAATAGGGCAATTAAATTGGCCGCCGCTCATTTGCCTGATCTTGGCGGCATTATTGATAATCTGATCGATCCCAACAAGGGAAAAATTAAACGTCATAAACTCAACTATAGGACGATTCCCATTCATTGCAGAACCCGTAGCGATACCAGCAAACCCCAATTCGGAAATCGGAGTATCGATGACACGCTTTGGACCAAACTCATCCAACATACCCTTACTGGCTTTGTAAGCCCCGTTGTATTCGGCCACTTCTTCACCCATCAAATAAATATGTTCATCACGGCGCATTTCTTCACTCATCGCCTCGCAAATTGCTTCTCTAAACTGAATCGTCTTCATGATTTATCTTATCTATTTTTCCTAAATATTTTTCAGGCGAAGCAAAAATAATACTATTTGAAAAGTTTGCTTGAATTTTTATTAGAATTATGCATTTTTATTATGCATGCATAGTAAAATTAGTGGGATTGTCGTATCTTTGAAACGCAAAACAACGACTTAAAAACCGCGCTTGACTTATGAAAATACTTGTGTGTATCAGTCATGTTCCCGACACCACTTCAAAAATTAATTTTAACGCCGACAATACCGAATTCGATAACAGTGGAGTACAATTTGTGATCAACCCCAATGACGAATTTGGATTAACACGTGCCTTGTGGTTTAAAGAAAAACAAGGCGCCGTCGTACATGTGATCAATGTTGGAGGTCCAGAAACCGAACCCACCCTTCGCAAGGCCTTGGCAATCGGTGCAGATGAAGCCATACGTGTAGATCAACCTGCTACAGATGGGTACAGTGTCGCTCAGGCTCTAGCGCCTTTTGTCAAGGAAGGTCAATACGATTTGGTCATCGCCGGCCGAGAGTCGATTGATTACAATGGTGGTATGGTCCCTGGTATGTTGGCCAAGATGTGTAACTACGCTTTTGTCAATACTTGTGTAAGTCTTGAAATTGAGGGAAGTACAGCCTCTGCCATCAGAGAGATTGACGGTGGCAAAGAAAGTCTTAGTGTTACCTTACCCCTTGTTATAGGAGGTCAAAAAGGACTTGTAGAAGAGAGCGATTTGCGCATCCCCAATATGCGAGGAATCATGCAGGCGCGCTCCAAACCACTACATGTCAAACCTCCTGGTAATACAGCAGGCAAGACCCACACAAAAAGCTATGAAAAACCCGCTCCAAAAGAAGCGGTAACATTAGTTGAAAATGCACAGGAACTCATAGATTTATTGCATAACGAAGCCAAAGTCATCTAGTTGATTTTAACAAAACGAGATAATTTAACCGAAAAATACGTCTTAGCCCAATGCCTATTTTAGTTTACGCAGAATCTGATCAAGGAAATTTTAAAAAAAGTACACAAGAACTAATATCGTTTGCCCGAGCGATGGCTGACCAAATGAATACAGAAGTGGTCGCTGCAGTATTAGAGGATGCCTCTGAGGCTGATTTGGGTCAATACGGTGCGCACAAAGTACTCAAGCTCAATCATCCATCTTTGGCAGGATTTAATTCTGAATATGTTGCAGAAGCCTTGAACCAAGCCGCTCAAGCAACTCAATCAAACATTGTCATTGTTTCCTCCAGCGCCAATAGTCGGTATATGGCCCCATTGCTTGCCGTGTCTCTCGAGGCGGGTTACATTCCTAATGTCGTTGGACTCCCTGAACACTATAGCCCTTTGACCTTGCAGCACAATGTGTTCACCAATAAAGCTACGGCAAAAACAACTCTAGACGCAGACCATTGTGTCATCGGCTTGTCCAAAAACGCCTATGGAGTTCATCAATACGACACAATAGCAGAACGATCAGAACACGACGTTGATCTTGGTTCTTCTTCCGTAAAAGTAACCAGTACCGATAAGGCCTCAAATAGAGTCACCATAGCTGATGCTGAGGTGGTTGTTTCTGCGGGCCGGGGGCTCAAAGGACCTGAAAATTGGGGAATGATTGAAGAACTCGCAGACGTTATGGGTGCAGCAACTGCCTGCTCAAAACCTGTGAGTGATTTGGGATGGCGCCCACATGGGGAACATGTTGGACAAACAGGAAAACCAGTGGCCTCAAATCTTTACATTGCCATTGGTATTAGCGGAGCCATACAGCACTTGGCCGGGATCAATTCTTCTAAAGTTAAGGTCGTGATCAACACAGATGCTGAAGCTCCTTTTTTTAAAGCGGCAGATTATGGCATTGTCGGCGATGCCTTTGAGGTTGTCCCTGACTTGATTCAAAAACTAAAGGAGTTTAAAGCACAAAACGCATAATTTTCTTAAATTGGTGCGAATAAATGTGTTTATGCGCTCGTCGACGGCTTGAGCCATCAATAATACCCTCCACCATGAGCCTTGTGCGCCTGAATATTAAAGGAATCTCTTACAGCCAAACGCAAAATGGAGCTTACGCCCTTATCCTAAGTGAGGAAGACGGAGCACGTAAGCTTCCTATAGTTATTGGGGCTTTTGAGGCACAATCGATAGCCATAGCTTTAGAAAACGACATTCGGCCACCGCGACCCTTAACGCATGACCTGTTTAAGACATTTGCCGATCGCTACGGTATTGTCGTAAAACAAGTTATTGTCCACAAACTCGTCGATGGAGTTTTTTATTCGAGTATTATCATCGAAAAGGATGAGGACGAAGAAATATTAGACGCACGCACCAGCGATGCCATTGCCTTGGCTTTGCGATTTAAGGCCCCCATCTTTACCTATAAAGATATTTTGGACCAAGCTGGAATTCATTTACAAACTACTCCAGTTAATCAATCTGATTCGGACGATCAAAATGGGGCGATTGAACAACTCATGAATCAAGAATTTGATCAGTCAGACATCTTGGAAGACTTGAGCAAACACACCCTAAAGCAGTTGAAAGAACTTTTGAACAAAGCCATTACGCGAGAAGATTACGAAACTGCGGCGCGACTGCGGGATGAATTATCCAAAAGAGACAAATAGGTATGCTAAAGAGACTCTTATTTACAGGGTTGTTTTTGATTAGCACAATAGTCCAGAGCCAATCGATCGAAGGACAATGGCGTTTTGAATCAATTACCCAGGATGGCATTCCATTATTTGAGATCAATCCAAAAACGGATTTTATGACCATAGACTCAGGAGTGTTTGATTACGCTCTTGAAGCCAAAGATAAGCTCAAAGCCTCGGGCAATTATTCCATCCAAGAAAATACGTTGATCTTTTACTACGAGAGCCCAAAAGATACAACACGGTATTACCAGATGGCACTAAGTCAAGACACACTGACCTTAAACGAGGCCGGTGTTACCTACCGGTTTGTTTCGAAAAAAAATACTCCCAATGGGCTCACGATGAGTCTAGAGAGCCTGGGACGTGGCCTAGTAGGACTCATGTTTTTAGTGCTGATGGGCTATTTACTCAGCAGTAATCGCCGTCGGATCGATTGGCGTTTGGTCGGAACAGGACTCATATTACAATTGGTCTTTGCGCTTTTGGTCCTCAAAGTGGACCGTGTCGCTATGGGTTTTGATTGGCTCTCACAACAAGTCGTAACTTTTTTAAATTTCAGTGAAAAAGGTGCCGAATTCCTATTCGGGGGATTGGTCAATAATCAAAGTACCTTTGGGTATATTTTTGCATTTAAAGTGCTGCCCACTGTAGTTTTCTTTTCGGCATTCACCTCTGTGCTTTATTACTTTGGCATAATTCAGCGGGTTATCAAAGGATTTGCCTGGGTAATGAGTCGAACAATGCGTTTATCCGGAGCCGAGAGCCTTGCGGCAGCGGCCAATATTTTTATCGGTCAGACCGAGGCGCCCCTAGTGGTCAAGCCATATCTTGATAAAATGACAAAAAGTGAACTCATGTGTCTCATGGTCGGTGGCATGGCGACCATTGCCGGTGGAGTTCTTGCGGCCTACATCGCATTTCTGGGCGGATCGAGCGAGGCCGAAAAAGTATATTTTGCCAAACATCTACTCACGGCCTCGATCATGTCTGCCCCAGCAGCCATCGTTATTGCCAAAATGCTTTATCCGGAAACAGAAAAAGTGGATCGTAAACTCGACATTTCTAGAGAAAAAATCGGAGTCAATGTTTTAGATGCCATCGCCAAAGGAACTACAGATGGTTTAAAACTCGCCATCAATGTTGGGGCCATGCTCCTTGTTTTTACGGCCTTAATTGCGGTTTTTAACTGGATTACTGTAGATTGGATTGGCGGTCCTACGGGTCTCAATGAGCAAATTAGCGAGCAAACGGATGGACGATATACCGGACTGTCACTCCAGTATATATTGGGTAATTTATTTGCTCCAGTAGCATGGATTATCGGAGTACCGGCAGCCGACATTGTGGCTGTGGGACAACTTTTAGGAGAGAAAACTATTCTCAATGAATTCTTTGCCTATGCCTCTTTATCTGACCTGAAAAATAGCGGAATTCTCACCTCAAATCGATCGATTGTGATTGCCACGTATTCTCTATGTGGCTTTGCAAATTTTGCCTCAATCGGAATTCAAATTGGCGGCATCGGTGGACTTGCTCCGAGTCAACAATCAAATTTGGCAAAGTTTGGCATCAAGGCGCTTATTGGGGGAACAATCGCTGCGCTGATGACAGCAACCATAGCCGGTATGCTGATTGGCTAATCCCTCGTAAACCAGTTGATTT
>CBFIFD010000034.1:0-9817 GCA_965661835.1 Flavobacteriaceae bacterium
CCACCACAAGATGAGATTTCTTTAAAGGGTCGTGGGAGACTACCACGTTGATAGGCCATAGGTGGAAGTGCGGTAACGTGCGTAGCCGAGTGGTACTAATTACCCATATGCTTATGTACAACGTTCCCCTCTTTCGGGAGGGGAGCACACTCTTTTTTTGATTTACTAGAATTGTCAATCACGTTTTTCCTTTCCTTTATGTTATGTTATTGGTGCTTTCATGTCTAATGAAAGCCGTCTTTCCTTAGTGAAAGATGAAAATTAAGGTGGCAATTGCGTCGGGGCTCACCCCTTACCATTCCGAACAGGGAAGTTAAGCCCGATTGCGCCGATGATACTGCATTCCTGTGGGAAAGTAGGTCGCCGCCTTCTTCTAAGCCCGCTATAGAAATATAGCGGGCTTTTTTTTTGCTAAATTTACTCATGGATAATGCGTATTTTTATGTGTACTAATGACATACCTTTATTTATGAAAAATAGATCTCTCCTATTGAGTGTATTGGCGATCATCTTGGTAATTCAAGTCAAAGCTCAAGACGTTATTGCAGTTATAAATGAGCCAAATATTGTTTTGCTTGATCCCTTCGATGGAACCATTATCGACCCATCGTTTATTGACTTAACCCCTTTGAATCAAGGTCTACCCAAATCCTTGTCGCAAGTCGGAGAAGAAATTTGGATTAGTGATCAAACAGCAGATCGCATTGATCGATTTGATCTAACAGGGAGTTTCATCGGCACCTTAGATTCAGGATTTGACAATATTAAAGGATTAAATGTAATTGGAGATGAGATTTGGGTCACTAATGCAGGGAGCAATAACGGCGCTCCAGGCACCGCCATAATCCGTTTAGACACTCAAGGCAATGTGCTGGGAATTTTGCCCACAACAGGTTCGTCCTTTGATGTGATTGATACAGGTACAGAGGTTTATATTTCTTTTATTGGTAATGAATCCCGTATTGAACGCCGTGATTATCAGGGAAATATCTTAGGCGATTTAGTGCCCACTGGAGTGGTTACCTTCATTCAGCAGATGGTTTTATCGACCGAGGCGAATACGCTTTTAACGGCAGTGTTCAGTAATAACGGATCTAATACGGCAGGGTTATATGAGTTCAGTCGTGCGGACGGCACTATTGTCGACTTTTGGCAAGAAGGGAGTTTGCGTGGAGTGATGCCTTTAGGAAATGGCCAAATACTATTAAGTGCGGGTGGTAACTACGGGGTTAAAATTTTGGACCCAGGAAGTGGTAATACAACCCAATTATGGCCTGAGTCCTCACATTATTTTGCACGTTTAAATTTATCACCTTGTGCTACACCCCCGACACCAGTAGGTGCGGCCAATCAGACTTTTGAAGAAGGAGCGACTATAGAAGATATCCAGGTTGATCCGACCGATGTATTTTGGTTCGCCTCAGAATCGGATGCGTTGAGTAATACAAATCCGTTACCCGCAGGAACGGTATTAACGGATAACACAACTTATTACGCCATACAGGTGGTGGATGGATGCCCGAGTCTTCCATTAGCTGTGAGTATTACCATTAATGTATTGAGTGTATCGCAATGGGCAGAACTTACCTTGAGTATTGCGCCTAACCCTGCCAATAACCGCTTACGCTTCACCTCAGATGATGTCGTTGAGTATTACACTGTGTTTAATAGTATCGGTCAAATTATACAAGAGGGTAGTCCTTATGCATCAGAAGGGCGTATCGATCTTTCATTGATGACTACAGGGATGTATTTCATCAGGTTCACAAGTCAAGACGGGCAGTTAACACACCCCTTAATTGTCGAAAAAGACTGATATGATCCGGTGTATACCTTTGAACAAGGTATAAATAGTTCCTGCGACTCCGATGATACCCAGAGGTAAAACCACGTATAGTGGAATTATCTTCTTATTGATAAAAGCAAAGTTCAAAAGGTAAGTACTCAACACTAAAAGAACGAGTCCGAAACCGAGCGTTTTGATGCCTTTAATTAATGCTTGTTTTTTATTCATCGCAGCGAATTTAGCGCTTGTCGTACGCTACCGTGTGTATTTAGAAGGTCTAGGGCTGTCTCGCGGGATAAGTTGCCCATATCCATGAGCATTTTAATGCCTCGATCAACCAATTTATTATTGCTCAATTCCATGTCCACCATTTTGTTATCCTCGACCCGACCTAATTGAATCATTGTGGTGGTGGTAATCATATTCAGTATGAGTTTTTGCGCTGTTCCTGATTTGAGTCGCGTACTTCCGGTGAGAAATTCAGGACCCACATCTGCAGTAATTGGAAAATCGGCCACTTGTGCCAAAGGACTGCCTAAATTACAACTAATGCCAGCCGTTACAATTGACTGAGATTTGCAGGCCTTAAGCCCCTCAACGACATAGGGCGTACGGCCAGAGGCGGCAATACCGATAACAACATCTTTTGACGATATATCGTGTTTTTGCAAATCTACCCATGCTTGGGTGTGACTATCCTCAGCAAACTCAACGGCCTTTCTTATAGCTCCGTCCCCGCCCGCAATTATACCAATGACCAAGTCATGTGTCACGCCAAAGGTCGGTGGACACTCACTTGCATCGAGTATACCAAGGCGACCACTAGTGCCTGCGCCTATATAAAAAAGCCGTCCGCCTTGTTGCATTTTACGCACTAGAACCTCAATTAAAGCCTCAATTTGTGGTAATACGTCTCGCACTGCCAAAGCGACTTTTTGGTCCTCTTGATTCATTAAAAAAAGGAGCTCTGAGACTGATTTTTTTTCGAGGTCTCTATGCAGGGAATCAGATTCTGTTATATTGCTTGACGACAAAATTTTAATTTAATGCTTTCAATATACTCAAAGCGTTGTCAAACAAAAAGTACAAAATGAGAATTTACTCGACAATAATACTCTCTTGGTATTCTTGGACTATAGCAAAATACCCTAGAGCAAAATTATCAGGATCATTGACATTGTTGTAGTTATTATTGTTGTCGATATCCGTTGCATTGATCAGGTTACCACGCACGGAAACTGCAGGTGTGGCAAAAGGGCCAAATCCTCCTTCATTTTGTTCACGAAGTAAATTCATATAGTTAAAAAAATCGCGATCGATTCCCATAATACTTACCGTTAGCGTATCGCCGGGATCAAATTGTTCTTCGTAGAAATATGAGAATTCGAATTGCTGACCATCATAGAACACATCTTCCGAGGCAAAAAAATCATCATTGCCGTAATCAAATAAGTAATAGTCCTCTCGATCAGCAATATCGGTATAACGCACCAGGAGTTCGGTTGATTCTTCTGTAAATAAGCTTCCGTCACCTATGGTTAATTGATCAATTGGTACAGAATACTGCATTAGCGATTCGGCCACATAAAATTCACCCTGATAATTGATTTGTAAAAACCAACGATCAAGTGCTAGTTCTTCGGTCGAAAAAAATTGCTGGTAAATCCCTGACCCAGGTTCTGTTTCATCCAAAACTTGATCTGTATTGTTTCCTGGATTATCCAAATTACTCATGGTAATTTGGTCCACAGAAACTGGGGATATTTCTCCAAAGAAATCACTGGTTTGTCGTATGGCTACAGAAACTAGGGTCGAACTAACGGAGGTGTCGATGCGTATGAGTGCGTCAACAATGAGTTTGGGTTCTTGATTAGGCAACTCAACTGTGATTACCTCCTGACATGAAGACCAGATCAGAGATAGAACAGGTAATATGAATAATAATCGCTTCATGATTTAGAATTTAAAGTTATAGGTAACCGCAGGGACAAGTCCAAAAATAGAGGTGCGTACCGCCTCGTTTACACCAGTGTCTGCATTTTGTCTGAAATTAATTGACGCAGCATTTTGCCTGTTGTAAAGATTGTAAATACTAAAGACCCATTCGCTTTGGTAAATTCTGTTTGGTTTGCGTTTTGGACGATAAGTCGCCGAAATATCCAATCTGTGGTAGTCTGGTAATCTTTGTTGATTGCGCAACCCATAAAAGGGGACTACGACATTCTGAAAATCAAATTGGCCGATAGGATAATTGGTAGGTAGCCCTGTTTGATAAATAAAATTACCGTTTATCTTCCATTTTTTGTTTAAGGTGTAGGCCCCATAAATGGATAGGTCATGAGGTTTGTCGTACGGTGTATTATACCACTGACCGTTATTTATGCCGATTTCATTTTCATTTCTCGGCGCAGTTTTTTGTTCACTTTTGGACAGAGTATAAGCGATCCATCCCTGAAATGCCCCTTCGTTTTTACGCAGTAAAACCTCAAGCCCGTATGCTCTAGCATTGCCGTCCAAAATAACCTGTTCGATGGCGTTGTTCGCTACCAGATTAGCTCCATCGATATAATCGATTCTGTGTTGTACGTCTTTGTAATAGGCCTCAACTTCAAGTGAGTAGGTTCGATCGTTGAGAAAGCTAAAAACACCCACGGCGTATTGATCCAGTCGTTGTGGTTTGACATAAGGCCCGCTCGGGGTCCAGACATCCAAAGGTGTTGGACTACTGGTATTGGATAACAAATGCAGATATTGAGATAGTTTCGTGTAGCTCGCTTTCAACGAAATATCGTCAGTAATCATATATGAAGCGGCAACACGAGGTTCCCAATTACTATAGGTTTTTAATCGTTCCCAACGGTCAATACTGATGGTTTCAGTAGGGTCAGCCTCTTGATAAATCAACAAAAACGGGTCAAATGTAACTGGGGCGTCATTGGCATAAAGATTGAACTCGTCTTGACCAAAGCGCATAAAATGACTGCCACGTAATCCAATCTCAGTTCTGAGGCGCTCAGAAATCTCCAATTCTAAATCTACATATAGGGCCGCTTCGTTGGCGTACTTTTGTGTTAGTTGGTCAGCAACGATACCTGAATCCGGTCTATTGGGGATAATTTTACCGGGGTTAAAACCGTAGTAAATGTTTTGGAGTCCATAATTGACCTGAAGTCCCTTACTCAGATAGTGATTAAAGTCATATTTGAGATTAAAATTTTCGATACCTGAATCCCATTTGAATCCGACAAAGTCTAATTCTAAACCGTAGTAATAATTTGAATAGATCAAGGAGAGATTGGAGAATAGTTTATCCGAAAACTTGTGATTCCAACGAAAATTGAATACCGCGTTACCGTAACTATTGATAAAGCTGTCCTGAATACCAAAGTAATCTCTGCCAAAATACCCTGAGAGATAAAGGTTATTACGGTCATTAACTTTGTAGTTGATTTTGGTATTTAAGTCATAAAAATAGGCTGAATTGTTAATGTCAAACAGAGGAAGAAATAAATGCGCATACGACCCGCGACCACCAACCAAAAAGGCAGCCTGATCTTTTTTGATGGGCCCCTCAACCAAAAGGCGACTGGCAACAGCCCCAATACCTCCACTCATTTTGAATTCCTTGCTATTGCCCTCTTTTTGATATATGTCTAAAACCGAGGAAACGCGTGAGCCATAGCGCGCTGGAATACTTCCTTTATAGAGCTTTATGTCTTTGATCGCATCTGGATTGAACACAGAGAAAAACCCAAATAGATGTGAGGAGTTAAAAATAGTGGCTTCGTCCAGAAGGATTAAGTTTTGATCAGCAGCGCCACCACGGACATTGAAACCAGAGGCGCCTTCCCCGGCATTACTGACTCCAGGTAATAGCAAAAGCGATTTAATTACATCGGCCTCACCTAAGACCACCGGGATATTTTTAATGGTTTGTGCCGTTAAACTATTGACACTCATTTGCGGCGTTGTAATATCGAGCGCCTCAACATCGGCCTTTATCACGACTTCATCGAGTTCCTCTGCATTTTCATCCAAAGCGATATCTAGCACCACTGAGCTACTTAGATCAATAGTCTGACGCTGTGTGGCATAACCCAGGGTGCTGTAGACAAGCTCATATTGGCCCTGGGGTAGGGTAATCGAGTAAAATCCATAAGCATTTGTGATGACTCCAGCGCGTAATTCAGGTATCAAGACATTTACCCCAATTAAGGTCTCGCCAGAATTGAGATCTGTAACGATTCCGCTAACCGTTTGTTGCTGCTGAGCCTGAAGACTAAATGCACAAAAGATAAAAATAAGCCCCATAATACGATGGAGTCCGAGTGCTGTCCTCCATTTGATTTTAGAGGAAATAAGGGTGTGTGTATGTATCATGTATTTGCGTCTAAGCCATTAAATTCCTTTAAGTAATTCATTTAAGGTTAGGCTGCATTGCATGTGCTGAGCAACCAAGGCAGTATCTGGAGCATAATATCCGTTAATGTCAACGGCTTGTCCTTGTACCTCATTGAGCTCTTTCACGATGACTTGTTCTTTTTCTTTAAGGGCTTTTGCAATCGATTCAAAATATGCACTGAGACCTGTATCTTGGTCTTGCATTGCTAGAGCTTCGGCCCAATACATGGCAAGGTAAAAATGACTCCCTCGATTGTCGAGTTCGTGAACCTTGCGCGATGGAGATTTTTGTTGGTCTAGCAGTTTTTCAGTTGCATTATCAAGCGCTTTTGCTAGAGTTATTGCTTTGCTATTGTTGTTTTTTTCACCGTAATGTTCTAGAGAAACCGCCAAAGCCAAAAATTCTCCCAGAGAATCCCATCGCAAATGGTTTTCTGAGGTGAATTGTGATACGTGTTTTGGCGCTGATCCACCGGCTCCGGTTTCAAAAAGCCCCCCGCCATTCATTAGGGGAACAATTGAAAGCATTTTTGCACTCGTCCCTAATTCGAGAATTGGAAATAAATCTGTGAGATAATCACGCAAAACGTTACCCGTCACAGAAATGGTATTTTCCCCGCTGGCTAGTCGCTCCAAAGTATACTCAGTTGCCTTTGTGGGGGCAAGGATTTTAAGTGTTAACCCGTCTGTATCGTGATCTTGTAGATAGCGATTTACTTTACTGATCAGTTCGGCATCATGGGCACGGTCCTGGTCTAGCCAAAAGACTGCTGGCCAACCAGTAGCTCTGGCGCGCGTTATGGCTAACTTTACCCAATCTTGAATCGGAGCGTCTTTGACCTGGCACATTCTGAAAATATCACCCTCTTGAACATCAAACGAGAATACGCAGCGCCCTTCTTGATCCAAGACACGAATACCCCCTGATTCTTCCATTTGAAATGTCTTGTCGTGGGATCCGTATTCCTCGGCCTTTTGAGCCATGAGTCCGACGTTAGGGACAGTCCCCATCGTTGCGGGGTCAAACGCCCCATTAGTTTTACAAAAATCGATAGTCGCTTGATAAACGCCCGCATACGAACTGTCAGGAATTATGGCCAAAGTATCCTGCAGGGCTCCATTTTTGTCCCACATTTGACCTGAATTACGAATCATTGCTGGCATTGATGCGTCAATGATGACATCACTAGGAACGTGTAAATTGGTAATTCCTCGATCTGAATCTACCATAGCTAAATCGGGGCGCTGTTTATAACAGGCTGATATACTATGTTCTATGGCCTGCTTTTGATCGGCTGGCAGGTTCTGAATTTTACCGATTAAATCACCAAAACCATTATTCACATTGACATCCATCTCGTCTAAAACTGCACCGTATTGTTCGAAAACTGGGGCAAAAAACGCTTTAACGGCGTGTCCAAAAACAATGGGATCACTGATTTTCATCATGGTCGCCTTCATGTGTAACGACAGAAGGAGTCCCTGTTTATGAGCCTCATCTATGGCTTTATTTAAAAACCCGGATAACGCCTCTCGCTCCATAATCGATGCGTCAACAATCTCCCCGTCACCGATTTGAATGTCATCTTTCAAAATGGTTTCAGAGCCTGATTTATCAGTAAATACGATTTTGAGTGATGTGGCGTTTGAAAATGTTTTTGATTGTTCATTGTGGAAAAAATCACCTTGAGACATGCTGGTGACACGAGTTCTTGAATCACGTGGCCAGGCACCCATTTTGTGGGGGTGTTTTTTGGCGAAATTTTTGACGGCCATAGGGGCTCGTCGATCACTGTTTCCCTCTCTCAATACTGGATTTACTGCACTTCCTTTGATTTTGTCATAAGTGGATTTAATCCTTTCTTCCTCCGCAGTTTGCGGTTGATGTGGGTAATCGGGGAGGGCATAGCCTTTGTTTTGAAGTTCCTTAATAGCGCTGAGTAATTGTGGCATGGAAGCACTAATATTGGGTAGCTTTATAATATTTGCCTCAGGAGTTTTCGCTAATTCACCGAGCATGTTTAGGGCATCAGTGGATTTTTGATCATCATCCAAATAATCATTGAAATTTGCTAAAATGCGACCTGCTAATGAAATATCAGCCGTATCAATCGAAATTCCCACATGACTCGCAAATTTTTGGACAATGGGAAGCAATGAATGCGTGGCCAGAAAAGGAGCTTCGTCAGTAATGGTGTAATAGATATCGGTGGTTGGTTTCATGGAGCTTAAGTTTTATTCAAAAGATATGTTTAAAAGGCCTGCAAATATAATGAATCACCTTGACGCCTTCAAAAAAATGACACCGATCGATTGGGAGATAGTTGGTGCCTTTAATTCTGTAATGCCATAAAACAAGAAAAGCCATATCATTGTACGAATACTTTGATATGGCTCCTTGTGAGTCCAGTCGTTACCAATTAACTTTTACAGTTCTCGGCAGGTTTATTAAACCCCTGCAATTGTGACTTGCTTTTTCAGCGACATTCCTGACTTGGCAGTTAGGTTTTGATCATGGGCCGTTGGCGAACCTCTATGCGACTCATCATTGCTGATATTTCTCATTGATTTAGCTCAATATAGCCCTGTTGGCATCTTAGAGAATTCATTTTACGACTTCAAATACTCAGCAAATTTTCATTAACTGAGAAATCCTTAATCATTGTTTGAATTCCTTTGGGATGACCTTTTGATCTTTGTCTCAGACACTCTTCAATCTATTTCTAGATTTTCGGAATACCTTCTAAGTGACGGTGATCAATATCAAACCTCACCTTTTAGGAACCGACTCACCTTTCAATAAAAAAATCAAAATCCCCTAGTGAAGAAGATAATTTTTTTGGAGAAAGTATATTTAAGAACGTTTCTTAATATCTCGGCGATAGTCTCGCTTTGATGGTTCTAAAGTACTTAGCTTTTTGAATTTACAAAATTTTAAAGGGGCTTAGATAACAACAGTTTTTCAACTCCGGTTATCAACAAATGTAAATAACAAAGGCAGCCCGCGTGGAGGCTGCCTTTAAAAGATTGTGTCAAGCAATAATTAATAGTTCTTCTCTTTAATTCTTGCTTTTTTACCAGTCAATTCTCTGAAATAGTAGATGCGTTTTCTACGGACACTACCTCGTTTATTGACCTCGATTTTCTGTAAAGCAGGCAGATTCATTGGAAAGATTCGCTCTACGCCAATGGTTCCTGACATTTTTCTAATCGTAAAAGTCTTTGAGCTTCCCGTTCCTTTGACCTGGATTACAACGCCGCGGAAAAACTGGGTACGTGTTTTTTCACCTTCACGAATTTCGTAATAAACAGTAATTGTGTCTCCTGCTGAGAACTCAGGAAAATCCTTTTTCGTTACGAATTCGTCTTGAACAAATTTGATTAAAGATTCCATGTTTTATGTATCTCGTTTAGTTTGCGCAACATTCACGTCTATCGCCAGAGGTTATCACAAATCGATGGCAAAAATAACTAAAAAAGCATGACACACAAGGCTTTGTTTAAAATATTTAAGCCTTTTGATGAGATCGTCACCTAATATAATCCATAGCACACCAAGTGATTAATTGTCGATCAATGCGCGGTTAATACGAGGCGTTTTTCACTCCTTAGACCATAAATCCGGTCGCA
>CBFIFD010000035.1:0-9256 GCA_965661835.1 Flavobacteriaceae bacterium
AGCTAAGGCGCCTGTCGGTGTTCCACCGCCGCCTGGGCCCATCACTTGCCAAAATAAATTGTGATTGAAATAACCTCCACCGTTATTGCGAAGCGCTTTATTGTCCATGTCACAACCGCGTAAGATTGTTTCGATATCTTGGCCCTCGAGTGCCGTTCCTAAAACAGCATTATTCAACTTAGCCGTGTAACCCGCGTGGTGTTTGCCGTGGTGTATTTCCATTGTACGCGCATCGATGTGGGGTTCCAAAGCATCGTGGGCATAGGGTAAAGAGGGTAATTCAAAAGCCATAATTTTTGTTTTTATCAGATTAAATATGGGGCAAATTTAACAATAATATCTCAACAAAGGCCCAGTCAGTTTTTGTTCCTATTTATTGAATAATAGAAAATCTTAATGGTATCTTAGAGGCGCAAGTCATGAATCAAACACAAAAATTAAACGCTGCTTTTCGCCTATACAATGCCTCCGCAGGCAGTGGTAAAACCTTTGCCCTGACGGTCGCTTTTTTGGAGAAAATTTTGTGTTCAAAAACCGACGACGCTTATAAAAAACTCTTGGCCATCACGTTTACCAATAAGGCCGTAGCCGAGATGAAAAATCGCATTTTAGATACACTAGAATCGTTTGCCAAAGGCAATTTTGATGGCTCTGCCCAAGCTTTGGCTAATGAAATTCTCAGAGAACGTCCCATGACCAAAGCTCATCTACAAGCCAAAAGTCAGGCCGTCCTGATCCATCTGCTGCATCACTACGCTCAGTTTCACGTAGAAACCATTGACCGATTCAATCATCGACTGCTCAAAACCTTTTCCAAGGATCTCAAACTCAGCAGTAATTTTGAGGTGAGTCTTGAGACGGGGCAATTGCTCTCAGAAGCCGTAGACGCCGTGATCGATCAAGCGGGTCGTGACCCTCAGATCACAGACTTGTTGGTGTCATTTGCCCTGAATAAAACACAGGACAGTAAATCGTGGGACATCGCTTATGATTTAAACGACAGCGCCTGGATGATCGTCAAAGAAAATGATGCGCCTTATCTGGCTAAATTCAGAGACATTCCGCTGCAACAGTTTATTGATTTTACCCAAAAATTGCGGGAGGAAAAAGAAAAGACAAGCCAAACGATGCAGCACATCGCGCAGTCGGTCATGGAATTGTGCCAAAGTCATGGTATTTTGATCGATCACCTCTCCCGCGGGACATTTATCAAGATCCTCCAAGAAATTCTTGATCCCAAGGCAACCCCAGGTTTTACCCGCACGTGGATCACAAAAATCCTCGAACAGGATAATCCACTCGAGCCGCGGCATCCGCTTTATAAAACTACTGCGCCCAAAGAGGTTAAGGCTGCCGTAGATGAGCTCTATGAAACAATTGTGCAGGCCCTGGTGCAACTCCACAAGGCACACATCTCAAGTGTCCATATCAACAACACATTAAGTCAACTGGTGCCGCTGACGGTCGTTGAGGCAATCGAAAAGGAATTTGAGCGCATCAAAAAAGAAAACAACACCCTGGTCATTAGTGATTTTAATCGCCTGCTGAGTGAGGAAATACAAAGCCAACCTGCCCCCTTTATTTACGAGCGCCTTGGCGAGCGATTCACCCATTATTTTATCGATGAATTTCAAGATACTTCGGCGCTTCAATGGCAAAATTTATTGCCTCTTGTTCAAAATAATTTAGCCCAAGCAGACCCTGATAATCCCAAACACACCCTCATGCTTGTGGGTGACGCAAAACAATCGATTTACCGGTGGCGCGGCGGACGTCCTGAGCAATTTATCGCCCTAGCTTCTGGTAAAAGCCAAGACTTACCGCCCCCTGAAGTCATAAGCCTGGGGACTAATTATCGCAGCAATCAGCATGTCGTTTCGTTCAATAACGAGCTTTATAGTTTTGCCGCAGATTACCTGCCAAATCCGGAGCATACTAAGCTCTACAAACAAGGGAATGACCAAAATATTCATCACAAAAAAGATGGTTTTGTAAGCATTTCATTTTTGGACAAGTCTGGACATGAGGCAGACCATAAAGACGAGGTTTATTTTTCGGCCATAGAACAAGTGGTCAAAAAGCAATGCGCCCGCGGACGGAGTCTGAGCGAATTGTGTGTCCTGACCCGCGACAACAAAAAGTGTTCAAAAATCGGGGCCTATCTCTCCGAGCAGGGCTATGCGGTAGTTTCAGAGGAGGCGCTGCTGATTAAAAACAACCCGGTAGTTGTGGCGCTCATTGATCTGGGCTACCTCAGTGCTAATCCCCACCAAAAACGTCCGCGGGCACGCTTGGGTAATCTCTTATTCAACACCCATAAATGCAATGAAACTCGGCGCGCGTTTTTGACTCGAATCACAGGCGACAATCTCGATGAATTTCATGAATTACTCTCCGAGCTCGGCATTGATTTTGACCTCAAACAAATGGCGGCCATGGGGCTATACGACCGATTTGCTTATGCGTTAAATAAGTTTGGATGGGGCCAAAGCGACAACGCTTATATCACCCAGTTCATGGATTGGATCTATCAATACGCCAAGCGCTCCCAAGCCACCATTTGGCAATTACTTGCCCAGTGGGAACAAGACAAGGATGGATTGAGTCTGAGCTCAGGGAAAGGACAAGATGCGATACAAATCATGACCATACACAAGGCCAAGGGTCTAGAATTTCCTGTGGTTATTTTGCCTTATGCCCATGAGGGCTTTAACCCAACCAAAGTAGGACACATTTGGTATCCTTACCCAGAGGATGGCTTTGATCACCTGCCTGTACGGTACAGTAAAAACCTAGCCCAACATAGCCAGAAGGGTAAAGAAATCCACGATCAAGTCAAGGCAAGATCGTTTTTTGACACCTTAAACCTCTATTATGTGGCGACTACAAGACCGACCCAAGAGCTTTATGTTCTTTGCGATAAGGTCAGTCCAGGTTCAAAATCCATTAGCTTTAATCGAATCCTAAAAGACTTCTTGGCGAATCAAGGGCGCTGGGTCGAGGATAAAGAGGAATACGCCTTTGGATCCTTGCCAAAAATTCAAGAGGCCACAGAAAAAAGCATCCTGAAAATCAAAGCCCCTTTGTGTATTGTGACTCCGGAACAACACCCCATCAGCATGGTCCCTCAGCGACGTAAAAGCAATTATTGGTTTGATGTCGGTATCGGTTTTGGTTCTCTGTTTCATGAACTCATGGCGCTTGTCATTCACGCCGAAGATCACATCAGTGCCATCGATCAAATCAGTTTAAAATACCGTCTTGATAAAGAGCAAAGACAAAAAGCCACGGCCCTTGTCAAACAAACCATAGAGCACCCTGAACTGACGTACTTGTTTGCGGGAACCCATCAAGTTTATACCGAACGTAGCATCATCACCCCCACTGGTGTCCTGCGCCCTGATCGTATCAATATGACCAGCGCAAACACGGCTGTAGTGCTCGATTACAAAACAGGTCTGGCTAAACCCGAAGATGAAGCTCAAATCACAGCCTATGGTGAAGGGCTCAAAGCAATGGGAATCAACATCCAAGAGCACCTGATAGTTTATCTCAGAGAAGACCCAATTATTGTAAATAAACTTTAATTTAGCAGGGTAAAAAACGCATCGTATGTACGGAAAAATTCAGCATCATTTACAGCGAGAATTAGAAGAAATTAAGGCTCAGGGGCTATTCAAAAAAGAGCGCGTCATTACAGGTCCGCAGGACGCTGTTATTAAAATCTCTACAGGAGAAGAAGTGATTAATTTTTGCGCCAATAATTACCTCGGTCTATCCTCACATCCCGAGGTGGTCAATGCGGCTAAAGACAGTTTAGACTCCCACGGCTTTGGCATGTCGTCTGTGCGTTTTATTTGTGGAACACAAGACATTCACAAAACCCTTGAACACAAAATTGCTGAGTTTTATCAAACCGAAGACACCATTTTGTACGCCGCGGCCTTTGATGCCAATGGCGGTGTATTCGAACCACTTTTAGGCCCTGAAGACGCCATTGTCTCTGACAGCTTGAATCACGCCTCAATTATCGATGGCGTGCGTTTGTGTAAGGCCAAGCGTTACCGATACCAAAATAATGATATGACCGACCTTCGGGCCCAGTTGACTCAGGCCAAAGAGGACGGGGCTCGGTTTATTCTTATCGTGACCGACGGTGTGTTTTCTATGGATGGATTGGTCGCCCCGCTCGACGAAATCTGTGATTTGGCTGACGAATTTCAGGCCCTTGTGATGATTGACGAGTGTCATGCAGCCGGG
Source organism: Flavobacteriaceae bacterium (assembly GCA_965661835.1). Classification (GTDB taxonomy): domain Bacteria; phylum Bacteroidota; class Bacteroidia; order Flavobacteriales; family Flavobacteriaceae; genus BACL21. The sequence continues at coordinate 4,261 of CBFIFD010000035.1, forward strand.
TTTATTGGACCCACGGGTCGTGGCACTTTAGAAGAAAAAGGCGTCATGGGCCGTGTGGACATCATTACCGGGACTTTGGGTAAAGCTCTAGGTGGTGCCATGGGCGGATACACCACAGGGAAACGCGAAATCATCGAAATTTTACGTCAGCGCTCGAGGCCCTATCTCTTTTCAAATTCATTAGCACCCTCCATAGTGGGCGCCTCGATAAAAGTGTTTGAATTACTGGACAAAAATACCGCACTAAGGGATCAACTCATGGCCAATACCGCTTATTTCAAAAAAGGCATGCAAGATGCTGGCTTTGAAATTGTTGACGGAGAATCAGCCATCGTCCCTGTCATGCTCTATGACGCCAAATTAGCCCAAGAAATGGCGGACATGCTCTTGGCCGAAGGCATCTATGTCATTGGCTTCTTTTATCCTGTTGTTCCCAAAGGCAAAGCGCGGATTCGCGTTCAACTTTCAGCGGCGCATACAAAGGAGCATTTGGACCGTGCAATTGAGGCGTTTATCAAGGTCAAAAACGACATAGATTCGAGGGGGTCAAATTGACTTTTAACCCACTAATGATAGGTAATTGCGAAAATTTTACTAGATTTGATTTTGTTAATAAATTTTAACAACTTACTTTTGCTAGAATAACACTTAAAAATTAAACTTTTTCGAATATGAAACATCTCAACCGTATTTTAGTTGCTGCCTGCGTGATTTTCGCCTTTGGTGTGGCAAATGCACAAGACGCAAACAATCCTTGGGCAGTAGAAATTGGCATCAATGCCGTTGATGTTTACTCTGTAGGTACCGTAGACGCGGGTCGCCTTCCGCTTATGATCGGAGATGCAGAGGTTAAAGGTGACCTATTTGACGAATTTTTCAACGTCACCGACCACTACAACATTGTTCCCGCTGTAACTCGAGTTTCTGCAGGACGCTATTTAGGAGATGGTTTCACATTTAATGTTGCGGGATCGTTCAACAAAATCTCGAAGCTTGGTGATGCGCGCACAGAAGACCTAGTATATTATTCAGCGGATGGGGGCTTAATGTACTCCATGCGCGACCAAATCGGTGGAGAGTGGCTTGATCCTTCTCTCGGAGTTGGTGGTGGTTACACTTGGGTTGATGCAGTAGGATTCGGTACCCTTAACGCAAACGCAAGTCTTCGTTTTTGGGTTGCCGAGAACCTAGCCATCAATTTCCAAACAACTTATAAGCACGCTATGGAAGACTTTGGTATCGCCCACTTCCAGCATTCAGTTGGTGCCGCGTTTAAATTCGGAGGAAAAGACACTGACGGAGATGGCCTTTACGACAACGAAGATGCGTGTCCAGAAGTTGCAGGTCTTCCACAATTTGATGGATGTCCTGATTCAGACGGTGATGGTATAGAAGATCGTAACGACGCTTGTGTTGATGTAGCTGGTTCGGCTCAATTCAACGGATGTCCTGACTCTGACGGTGACGGCATTGCTGATCCACAAGATGCTTGCCCAACAGAAGCTGGTGTCGCTGCACTGAACGGTTGTCCAGATGCGGACGGCGATGGAATCACTGACGCTGACGATACTTGTCCAAACGAAGCTGGACCAAGCTCAAATGGAGGATGTCCTTTCTATGATGCTGATGGTGATGGTGTAGAAGATAAAAATGACCAATGTCCAGATATCGCTGGTACTGTGTCAAACAATGGTTGTCCAGAAGTAACGATTGAGGTGATCAACCAACTCAACGAGTACTCTAAAACAATTCTTTTCGATACAGGCAAAACATCTATTCGTACAGAATCAAATGACGCTGTTCAAGATATGGCCGATGTGATGGGTGCTTATCCAAATGCTATGTTCGAAATTGAAGGGCACACCGACAGTGTAGGAAGTGCTAAGAATAACCAAAAACTCTCTGAGGCTCGTGCTCAATCAGTACACGATGCCCTTGTAGCCATGGGAATTGACGACTCACGTCTTTCTTATGTTGGATACGGAGAAGATCGTCCTGTAGCCAGTAACAATACTGCTGCCGGAAGACAAGAAAATCGTCGTGTAGAAGTTTCTCTAAAGAAATAAATACAAGACCCATAAAATTGTGAAAAACGCCTCCCTTGTGGAGGCGTTTTTTTATTTTAGGGTATGGAAACCTTTCTGTCAGAAACCATACACGAATTAGTTCAAGGGCCACACCCCCTTTCGGATTACACCCTAGTTTTGCCCAGTAAGCGTGCTGGTGGGTTTCTGAGTCAAGTCCTGATACAGCAAACCGACAAGGTCTATTTTGCGCCATCCATACTGAGTATTGAAGACTTTATCAGTCAGGTTTCGGGGGTTGAACTCATGAACCCAACCCAAGTTTTGCTCGAAGGATACAAAGTCTATAATGGCCTAACACCGACCCCATTTAATGACTATTTGCAGTGGGCCGAACCCTTGCTCAATGACTTTAATGAACTTGATCGTAACCTCGTTGCGCCCAAGGCCTTTTTTGGATACCTCAGCCAGGTCAAAGCCTTTGAGCGCTGGGAGCTTCAAGAGGCGACACCGCTGATCAAGGATTATCTAAAGTTTTGGGAGGGACTGCTTCCGTTTTACTCAAAATTTACAGAGCATCTACTGCAACAAGGAGCGGCTTATCAGGGGCTTGTTTATCGGCAAGCGGCAGAAGACCTGAGTCATTATCTCAACGCTGTGGGCGATAAGCCACATGCATTTATCGGATTTAACGCCCTGAACCCCGCCGAAGAATTACTTATTCAAGAAATGCTCGCCCAGGGGAACAGTCGGGTTTTTTGGGATCTAGATCAATTTTTTGCTGAAGATCCCCAGCACAGTGTTTCTCATTTCATTCGGGATCATTTTGAGCGTTGGCCTTATTATAAGACAGAACAGAATCCGAGTGAAGACACTTTGTCGATGAATCTTAGCACCGATCGTCTCGCCTTAATTACTGGTGATCAGTACGCCAAAGCCAAAGCGTTAAACCTGGTAGAATGCGATAGCGATCAAGGACAAATACAAGCCCTCTCTGCGCTTTTACAGGGGGTCTCCCCAGAACAAGCCAGCAAAACCGCCATTGTTTTGGCCGATGAATCTTTACTTGTTCCTGTGCTATATGCCATCCCTGAGGCCATCAATCAAATCAACATAACCATGGGCTACCCTCTAAAGTCCTATCCAGGGGTGTGGTTTGTAGAGGCCCTATTGCAATGGCACAAGTCATCAAACAAACGGATACACCACAATCATCTCAATAAAATATTGACGCATCCCTTTGGGCAGTTACTATTGCCTTCGTGGCAAAAAATCAGCCGATCGATTCAAAAGAACCACCAGCTCTTTATCGATGTTGAGGAAATTAAAGGGCTCGTGCGTGGGTCTGAGGAGCCAATTGTTAGCCTGATGTTTTCCAAAGCGGGGCGGGATAATATTCTAAAAAACCTCATTGAGCTGCTCAGCAGGCTGAATGAGCACAAGCAATTAAATGCCATTGATCGTATCGGTGTTCAAAAGCTATTGGATCTATTACAACAGCTCAGCGGCCTGGCTAGGAGCTATGGGTTTATGGACAAGATCAGCGCCATTACGGCCCTGTTTGATAATTTGATGGCCAGTGAATCCCTAGATTTTGAGGGAGATGCCTATCAGGGCTTACAAATCATGGGGGTTTTAGAAACACGGGTTCTTGATTTTGAGCGCATCATCATGCTTTCTGTAAACGAAGGCGTTATTCCTCAGGGCAAAAGCAGTGCCTCTTTTATAACCTACGATATGAAAAAGGAATTTGGGTTGCCTTTACACACCGATAAAGACGCCATCTACAGTTATCACTTTTTCCGCCTTGTGCAACGGGCTGCCACCGTGACCTTTTTGTTCAAAAACAGTCAAAAGGGCCTGAGCGTGGGAGAGCCCAGTCGATTTTTGCGACTCATGGAACTTACAGCACCCGAGACCCATACCATAAATAAAACAACAGCGCTTCAGGAGGTACTGATAAATAATACTACGGCCCCACAGTATGAAAAAACTCCTGATGTGATCAGTCAGCTCAATGAACTCGTGGCTCAAGGGCTTTCGCCCTCGTCACTGGGACAATACATAAGAGATCCTGAGGAATTTTATTTCAAACGTATTTTGGGCCTGCCTGAAGAACAACTCATGGAGGATAATATTGCGGCCAATATCCTCGGTACTGTGGTTCATGATGCCATCAAAGAAATGTACGAACCAATGGTCGGGAAGTCCCTAAAACTCTCCGACCTGATCGCCCTAAAAAAAGACGTAGACGCTATCTTAATGCGCCATTTTGATGAAAAATACAACTTGAGTGCTTTGGCCCATGGCAAAAATCTCATTGTTACCGAGGTGGTCAAGCGCTATTGCCACCAACTCATTGATTGGGATTGTAGTGCTTTGGATCGTGGAGATACAATTGAGATACTCGAAGTTGAAACACAGCATACACGTTCGCTGAACATTCCGGGGGTTTCGACTCCAGTAATCCTACGCGGTGTTGTCGACCGCCTTGATCGTTGTAACGGGGTGCTGCGTATTATTGATTACAAAACAGGCAGTGTACAGCCCAGTGATTTGAATATAGCAGAATGGGATCAACTTACCGAAAGCCATAAAAAAGAAAAAGCGTTCCAGCTTTTGACTTATGCCTATATGCACTTTACAGAAGACACGGGGCTGAAGCCTATTGATACGCCCGCCATTGCCGGGATTATTTCCTTTAAAAACTTTGGCCAGGGACTCATGACGTATGCCTTCAAGCCCAATCAATCCAAACGTGATGAGCTGATTATCGACAACACCATGGAGTGTTACCAGCAACAACTCTTTGGGCTTATCGGCGAGCTTTTAAACCCTGATTTACCCTTTGTGGCCGCCACAGAGGCTTGATTTAAGCCGTTTTCTCTAGATTTTTGGCACTTTTTTGGCCCTGAATGTTCCCTTTAGATTAAATTTTAACGAAAAAACACGCATTTTATCGGATTTCTAGA
>CBFIFD010000036.1:0-7579 GCA_965661835.1 Flavobacteriaceae bacterium
GCCTAAACCCCATACCGGTGAGTTCAGACTCAAAAGTTGTATCCTTAAATTGATAATACCCCTTCCTTAATTCGCTAAAATTGACCAAGCCATCCGGTTGAATCAAATAAATATTAGGTTTGACTTTAAATTTCACCGCCAAGACCTGCTCAGGAATTTCTTTCCAGGAATCTGATAAGCTGAGGTTGTCATAAACTTGGCCAAGAACAGGCAATAATGCCATTAAGGCCATAAAACCTTGAAGGATCATAAATTTATGATGATGTCGCCCGAGATAATAAGCGTAAACGCCAGCCATAATGATAATCAACAGAGTGATTTTGCGGTGTGGTGCTTCTAGTAAGGTGGTCTTGATAAAGAAAAAAAACAGCCCGAAACCCAAAAACGCTAACCAGAGTTCAACCGAGCGAGCACCGAATTTTTTCTTTAATAAAAAAGCCCCGAGTTCAGTGCTTATAGCAGGAAGGACTAAAAAAGTGGTCAAAAAAAACATAAAATGACCCCATGAATTCACTAGACTGTAATTGTTGCCGACATAGAATAAAATGGGGTACAGGCCTGCACAGAGTCCAACGAGCCATGGCCTATATAGTCTTTCTTTTGTTTTTTTTAAAAATCCAGACATGGCAGGCGCTTTTATTGGGTGTGCATTAGGTACAAAATACGGTCGCTTTGAGGAATATTCACTTGCTCAACCACGGTAAAACAGCATGCAAATGCCGTTTCGAAATTTTCTTGATTGTAGTGGTCAAAATGATTGATAAATTCTCTTTTTCGCTGTAATAAAGAATTGACCCAACTGTCATTACGCTTTGGAAATTCTATGATCAATACCGAGGATAAACTTGCAAAAAAACGGGCTGAATCCTCAAAAGGAATATTGCCAGATAACGTCATATGGTGGATTACAGCTAAGGCCAAAACAGCCTCAGGTTGCCAAACCTTAAGCCTTTGTAAAATAGAGTCACGCTCGACATTTGACCAACCAATAGCGGGGCTCGGTTGGGCCACATCAAACCATAAAGGCAACATATTGACCTCTTTGTTGGCCAATACTTGGGCATAGTTTAAGGCCACAGCATTGTGATCGATATCCGCGATAATTACCATATCAATATCTTGACCCAATGCACGGGCAAATGTACCGTCATTGCCACCCAAATCTAGAACCTTGCGCACATCACGATTGGCAATCCACTTATGAACTTGTTCCTTTTTAAAGTCAAATGACTCTGGTTGATAATTCGTTTTATTGTAATAATCACCCCATTCGGTTTGCTCTTTGAGCGCCAAATTATCAATGTAATCATATAAAGATCGCAAGAGGGTACGCAAACTCTTTTTAGTGAGTTTAATTTCGCGCGACTTGGGGGTATATTCATTACTGTGTTTGGCCTCCATCTTGGCCATCAGGTGAATATTTGTATAGAGCGTTGGACTCAGTTTAGTCCGTGAGGGCAGCATAGAGGCGGCCAATGCCACTGGGATGCCATCAATATGGGTCTGCATCATCTTAAGCGCTTCAGCTCCGTGATAATACGCCAAAACCAGTGGTGCAAAAAAGTGTGTGATGAATTGTTTATACGCCCGCCACGGTGAATCCTTTTGATACACATCAAAAGAGAGAGTATCAATAAATATCGCCTTGCCCTTGTGAAAGACAACGTTGTATGCGGAGGCATCTTTTAACGAAAAATCTCGATCTAGGGCATAGTTCTGGAGTTTCAAAGTCAAAAGCGCCGCTTGCTTATACTGCTCAAAACTCCATTCGTAAGGGTAAGTTATAAAATCTAATTGCTCAGGCTCTAAGACTATCGCCTCAGGTGTTCGTTCTAGTTCAACATGCGGAATCAGCATTTTTGCTTTGAACAGAGGAGTAAAAAAATCCGCCTTATTCAAGGCATCATATACCGAAAAATAGATCGGGTTGATGACTCTCTTGACCCGAGGTCCGTCTTGGACAATATACCCAGAGGGATCACGAAATGAGGCCTGATGTCTATGAGCCTTGCTCTTCATTAGATTGTTTTTCGTCCTGCTCAAAATCTATGGCATCAATACCTTCTTTTTGAGGCTTGGTAAGGCCAAAAAACGATTTCACCTTGTACATGAAGTTTTTTGAAAACAAAACGATACCGGCGGCGGCGGCGACTATGGCCTGAACAATCATAGCGCCCAAACCTGGATCAAAGTAAAGAAACATCATAGAAAAAAAGCCCATCATCACTGTTATTGGTCCTTATACAAATTAAATAAAAATGCCGGACTTAACATCTTTATTATCCCTAAACTTTTGGGGCCACTACCGCTTAAAGGATACTGTCAATCATTAAGAATTGGCGCGTTTTCGGTCGACTTCCCTGAGCATTATCTTACGCAAGCGCAGGTGATTTGGGGTCACTTCGACATATTCATCTTTTTGAATATACTCCAGAGCCTCCTCTAGCGAAAACTTGATCGCTGGGACGATCCGTGCCTTATCATCAGCACCAGCAGAACGGACGTTGCTAAGCTTTTTAGTCTTGGTTACGTTGACCACCATGTCATCTTGTCGCGAGTTTTCCCCGATCACCTGTCCTTCATATATCTCCTCTCCAGGATTGATAAAAAAGCGACCTCGCTCTTGAAGTTTGTCGATTGAATAGGGAATTGCCGTCCCGTTTTCCATTGAAACCATGCTTCCGTTTTGACGCTCAGGAATACCTCCTTTCATGGGCTGATATTCTTTAAATCGGTGGGTCATGATCGCCTCTCCCGCTGTAGCAGTTAGGAGTTGATTTCTCAGTCCTATGATTCCTCGAGATGGAACGACAAAGGTACAGACCATACGGTCGGCTTTGGCCTCCATCGAGAGCATTTCGCCCTTCCGAATGGTCACCATATCAATGGCGCGCCCACTCACCTCCTCCGGCAAGTCTATGGTGAGTTCTTCTACGGGCTCACACGATACCCCATCAATTTGTTTGATAATAACCTGAGGCTGACCTATTTGAAGCTCATAACCTTCACGGCGCATGGTTTCAATAAGTACCGATAAATGCAATACGCCACGGCCAAACACCATAAATTTATCCGCACTGTCAGTTTCTTGAACCCGAAGCGCTAAATTCTTCTCAAGCTCGCGATTCAATCGCTCTTTGATATGTCGCGAGGTTACAAATTTTCCGTCTTTGCCGAAAAATGGCGAGTCGTTTATAGTAAATAACATACTCATGGTCGGCTCATCGATTGTGATCGTTTCCAGGGCTTCTGGCTGCTCGAGATCACCAATACAGTCTCCGATTTCAAAACCCTCGAGTCCGACCAGGGCACAAATATCACCCGCATTGACCTGGGTTACCTTTTTACGCCCAAGACCCTCAAATGTAAACAGCTCTTTTATACGGCTTTTGACAATAGACCCATCCCTTTTAATCAGCGAGATATTCATCGCTTCATTAAGCGTCCCGCGTTGGAGACGCCCAATAGCTATTCGCCCAGTAAATGACGAGTAATCCAGAGAGGTTATTAGCATTTGGGGGGTTCCTGCCTCAATTTTTGGCGAAGGAATATGATCCAAAACCATATCCAGAAGAGGCGCAATTGAATCTGTAGGCGCTTGCCAATCAGGACTCATCCAGTTTTGCTTAGCCGAGCCATAAACGGTCGGGAAATCAAGTTGCCACTCTTCGGCACCTAAATCAAACATTAGGTCAAAAACCGCCTCATGGACCTCATCAGGAGTACAATTCTCTTTGTCCACTTTATTGACCACCACGCAAGGCTTTTTACCCAGATCAATAGCCTTTTGTAACACAAATCGCGTCTGGGGCATGGGGCCCTCAAAAGCATCCACAAGCAGTAAAACACCATCGGCCATGTTCAGTACACGCTCGACCTCTCCACCAAAATCTGCGTGGCCAGGGGTATCTATAATATTAATTTTTATGTCTTTATAAATGACCGAAACATTTTTAGACGTGATTGTGATGCCTCTCTCGCGCTCTAAATCGTTATTATCTAATATTAACTCACCCGTCTTTTCATGTGCTTGAAATAGACTACAATGGTGTAAAATTTTATCAACCAAGGTCGTTTTACCGTGGTCTACGTGAGCGATAATGGCAATATTCTTAATGTTCATATCCTGAAGTAAAAGCGGCGCAAAAGTACTGTTATTTGGCTAATAAAGCCTTGTCCGGGCTGTTTATTTTGACTTAATGTTCGATGATTCCCGATTTGGTCCTGCCATATTTAATGTATCTTTGTCCTTTAAATACAGGATATGGACTTGACCAAAATTCCAAAACTAAAACACACCGACAGCGACAACTTTTTCCTTTTGGCCGGGCCATGCGCCATCGAAGGTTACGATATGGCCATGCGTATAGCCGAGTCGATCCTTGCGATCAGTCAGGAGCTGTCCATTCCCTTTATATTCAAAGGAAGTTTCAAAAAAGCCAATCGAAGTCGTCTTGATAGTTTTACGGGAATTGGAGATCAAGAGGCCTTAGGCATACTGCAAGCCGTGGGTCAAAAATTTGACATTCCCACCGTTACGGATATCCATCAAGAGAGTGATGCCGCCTTGGCTGCTGAATGTGTTGATGTTTTGCAAATACCAGCTTTTTTGGTGCGTCAGACTGATCTTTTGGTCGCTGCGGCAAAAACGCAAAAGGTCGTCAACCTAAAAAAAGGACAATTCATGAGTCCAGAAAGCATGCAACACGCCGTGACTAAAATTCAAGGGTCTGGGAATACTCAGGTCATGATCACCGATCGCGGAACCATGTTCGGTTATCAAGATTTAATCGTCGATTTTCGCGGAATTCCGACCATGAAATCATATGCCCCAACGGTACTCGATGTTACACATAGTTTACAACAACCCAATCAAACTGCCGGTGTTACTGGTGGACGGCCAGAAATGATTGAAACCATTGCTCGCGCCGGCATCGCAACTGGCGTGGATGGTTTATTTATTGAAACCCACTTCAATCCTGCCCAGGCCAAAAGCGACGGAGCCAACATGCTCGATTTGAAAAATTTACCCGAACTGATGCGCAAATTAGTGGCACTACGTCAGACAGTCAATGACTTCTAAAAGGTGTATTGATAATTATTAAGGTCTAGAATCCGAGGGCGTAATACTGCAGGTAGCAAAAACGCGGGGTCAATCGACCCATACTGTCTGTAATTTGAGCCCGTGCCAGAACACCCTCTGAGTCCCCGTCAAAGAATGAAGGAGCAATTTGGGTTAAGAACTGTGTCCCAAATCCTTGACTGGCATCTCTGGGTAATTCACAGGGTAGATTATCCACAGCCATTACCCCAATTGCCTGAGCACTGCTAAAATCGACCTCAGTATGTGTTTTGGGGTCATAGCCATAAAAGGGCTCAGCGATGGTTGACGCTCTTAGTGTACTGGCTAAAGGACCATTGATGTCACATGAAATATCAGCCACTACTTTGATACGACATGTGGGTTGAGACAGCGCCTCTCGAGTCAATATAACCGGAGCCCCATTACCGTAAAAATGACCTGCAATATACATGTCGATTACCTCAGTAAATCGATCGAAGTCGCCTCTATAACGATCGGGAAATTCATAAAATTCTTCACGCTCAAACGCCTTATTTTCTTTGTGTTTATTGTAATCTTTAACATCGAGCATTGCATAACATGGCTCGTTATATGACTGTTCTAATAGTTCTTGTGGTGTGACTTGATTGATGCCCAAATGATCGAGAATTTCTTTTGCCCCACGAGCGACTTTACCTCGTCCAGTGATCAGCGTTTTAAAATTCTCAGGTAATGTCACAGAGTTTAGCGCATCTTTTACCGCATCGTAGTCGTGTAATTGCTCAACTTTAGGCAATTCAAATGTTTTCATTTTTTGACCATAAAGCCTAAACCCATTAAATGCCCCCACAATGCCTGCATAACGACCAAACCCAATCAACCGCTCACCGGTATCCGAAATAAATGTTTCATGGTCGTAAAGGGCTATTCTCTTCTTACAAATGGCTTGGAGCAATGACCTATTGTAGGGTTGCATTTTAATTGTATGACTGAAAAATAAATATGATTTTTGGGCGATTAGCGCTGATATAGGTACTTCCTTAACCCCGATAAACACATCGGCAAAGGACACATCATCCAAAACTTCAATTCCGGCATTTCGGTATTGCTCATCAGTAAAAATGCGAATATCTGAGGATTCGACGACAAGCCGGGCCTCGGCAAATTGCTCCTTAAACAAAACACATTGTTCTGGAGTCAAAACTACACGCCTGTCTGGGGGCGACTTTCGCTCCTTGATCAGTGCAAAAATTAAGGACATAAATTGGTCAGTTGAAATTGCACCTACAAAGATAGGTTTTTCGCGTATCTTTACCCGGTAAAAATTCTAGTGTGTACTAGAGTTGACAGGTTATATCAAGGGGCCGACTGGTTTTGACAGCGGGTTTCATTGATTGGTAAGCATGCCGAGCGCTGGAATACAGCTCGTAAATCTCATGTTTCATTCTTTTTTAAACGGCGAGAATAACTACGCCCTAGCTGCATAATCTGAATTATAGTAAGATGTGCCTCGGCCCGCAAGGCGGGCAAGCAGGAAGTCACTCGAAGGCCTTGGTTTACGGCAATCGAAACAGTGGCTTCGTAAAAGTAAACCTAACATCGTCAGGGCTTCGATGACTTTGTGAAACTTTATTGGAGCTAAGTCAAAAGCAGACCGTTTTCAGTCAGCGATTGATCGAAAACTTTAGTGAAAACTAAGCATGTAGAAAGCCAAACAACGGCACGTTTGGACGGGAGTTCGATTCTCCCCGGCTCCACTTTTAGGACTATATTTTTAAAAAGAAGACAAAATTGTCTTCTTTTTTTTTACGTAAAAATCAAAATAATTTAACGACAAACATAAAACGTATCAGCTACCCTATAACCTAAATAAAAGCATAGAATTTAAACCCTTTGGCGATCGCAATTATGAAAAAAATATCTCTTGAGCGAGTTCAAACGTATTCGCATGAGCATCGACAATGTCCTTGAGTTTTGCAGAATAGCCCCCACCCATACTCACTTGAACGGGAATATTTTGTTCCTTACACAATTGTAATACAAATCGATCTCGTTCTTTACATCCCTCCATAGATAGCCCAAGTCGCCCTAATTTATCTGTTTTTAGCACATCAACTCCGGCTAAGTAGAATATGAACTCTGGGACAAATGTTTGCACCAGTCTCGGCAAGTAATATTTCAGGGCGTTGAGGTATTCTGTATCTCCGGTATCATCCTTCAATGGTAAATCAAAATCACTAATTTGCTTTTTGAATGGATAGTTTTTCTCTCCGTGAAACGACAGGGTAAATACAGAATCTTGCTGTTCAAAAATTGACGCGGTTCCATCTCCTTGATGCACGTCTAAATCGACAATCATCACTTTGGCCGCCATTTGATTGTCAATTAAATAATTAGCAGCGATTGCCTGGTCATTTAACATACAAAAGGCGCCAGGACGGTCTCTGTAGGCGTGATGCGTTCCACCAGCAATATTCATTGAAATTCCATATTCCCGCGCAAATTGGGTGTTTTGTA
>CBFIFD010000037.1:0-7256 GCA_965661835.1 Flavobacteriaceae bacterium
GTTTTAGAAAAAGCTAATGGAAAAACCTTAACTCAGCAACTCAGCGAAACGTTTTGGCAGCCTCTGGGCGCAGAGCACGAAGCGTTTTGGCAACTCGATTCAGAAGCCTCTGGGATCGAAAAGGCTTACTGCTGTTTGGCCTCTAATGCGCTCGATTTCGCACGCTATGGTAAATTATACAAAGATCACGGCCGTTGGTTTGGCACGCAAATATTAGACAGTGCCTTTGTGACCAAAAGCATTACCCCACGATTTGAGGATTCTCCTCAATATGGGTATGGCTGGTGGATGCATAGTCATCAAGACCGGAATTTTTTCATGATGAAAGGACACCTAGGGCAATACGTCATCGTAGACCCTAAAGACAATGTAATCATTGTGCGTTTGGGTCACCTCAAGGCCCCGCATCATCAAAGTGTTCAATTCACTAAAGATATTCCAGTCTATGTCGAAGAAGCTTACAACCTGCTCGAACAAGCCGGTTTTTGATATTGAAAAACACCTGAAAAATAATGCCTGAAACGCCACTCTTAACGGTTTGTAAACTCAGTGTGGGATTTTTAAGCCCAACACCACAGTTGGCGTTGTCTGAAATTGATTTTACAGTACCAAAAAATAGCATTATCGGAATTGTAGGTGAGTCTGGAAGTGGAAAATCACTCACCGCAATGTCTATCATGGGTTTGCTCGATGAGCAAAATACTCAAATCGAGGGGCATATTGAATTTGAGGGTAATCCTATTTTTCCGGGCTATTCAGAAGTCAGTCGATCCCTACGCGGGTCTGATATCGCCATGATTTTCCAGGATCCGATGTCGGCCCTAAACCCAGCCAAACGATGTGGCGCACAGGTAGACGAAATGTTGATGTTTCAACTAGGACTCAATCGACCTCAAGCCAAAGCCAAAACTCTCGAGTTATTTGAAGAGGTCAAGCTTCCTGATCCTGAGTCAATCTACAGTCGCTATCCGCATCAACTCAGCGGGGGACAAATGCAGCGCATAATGATTGCCATGGTCATCAGCTGCTCACCCAAATTACTCATTGCAGACGAACCTACCACAGCACTTGATGTTACCGTACAAAAAGATATCATCGAACTGCTCAAGGAGATTCAGAGCCAGACTCAGATGTCAATGATTTTTATTTCTCATGATTTATCTCTGGTTTCAGAAATTGCCCATGAGATACTCGTGATGTATCAGGGCAAAATTGTGGAAAAAGGCAGTCCTGAGGCTATTTTTCTAAGTCCCAAAGACCAGTACACCGCAGCGCTAATTGCCGCACGGCCTAACGGAAATCTGCGCCTAAAGACTCTAGCCACTGTAGCGTCTATTAAACAAAATAAGTTTGTTTCAGAGGTCGTAACCCCTGAGCAAAGGGCTAGAAAACATCAACAAATATATCTTCAAACTCCCCTACTCGAGGTCCGTAATTTGACTAAAGAATATTATCAAAATCCATTTCTGTTTGGCAAAAAACAAGTGGTAAAAGCCGTTAATGAAGTGTCCTTTTCGGTTTTTGAGGGTGAAACCGTGGGCTTGGTTGGTGAATCAGGTTGTGGCAAGACGACCTTGGTCAAAACGCTGCTTCAGCTCGAGCATGCCAGTTCCGGGAGTGTTTTTTACAAAGGAGCCGACATCACACAATTAAATTCATCAGCGTTGCGCTCACTGAGAAAAGATATTCAAATGATATTTCAGGATCCCTTTTCTTCATTGAATCCCAAAATGACTGTTGGTACCTGTCTTTTAGAGCCTATGAGGGTTCACGGCATCGGTCACGGGGATCAAACCAGAAAGCAAAAACTCCTGGACTTACTCAATCGTGTGGGGCTTGATGAATCTTATCTGGCTCGGTATCCTCATCAACTCTCGGGGGGGCAAAGACAACGTGTAGGCATTGCGCGCGCCATTGCCTTGGAGCCTAAAATTATTATCTGCGATGAATCTGTTAGTGCCTTGGATATATCGGTGCAAGCCCAAGTGCTTAATTTACTCAATGATCTGAAAGAAAATTTCGGGTTTACGTATATTTTTATTTCTCACGACCTCTCGGTGGTACAGTATATGGCAGACCAGCTTTTAGTCATGCAACAAGGACAATTGGTAGAGATAGGTGATGCCGATGAAATTTATGCCATGCCAAAATCTCCGTACACAAAAAGTCTAATCGAGGCCATTCCAAAAGGCATTAGTCCCGAAAACTCACCAGAATAACTCAAGAACAAAAAAACCCGTCCTAACCTTACAAAGAACGGGTCCAATGCTAAATCTGCATGGTACAGATTTGGGGCTTAAAATTATTGAGCGACGACATAGATTCATTGCCCATTACCCATCAAATGTGAAAAAAATATTGCGTATTCACAGATGAAACACCTATAAATTCGATAAAATGGATATTATTTTAACATTTACGAGAGAAATCCTCGAAAAATGTATCGCTCAATAAACGATCTGCTGTGGTTATAGAATCATCTCCGGGACCTCGGCAGGCACCACTAAGGCCCCTAATGTAGCTTCCTGAATTTCTTTTATAGTGACTCCAGGTGCGCGCTCAAGCAAGTGAAATGCGTTGTCTCGAATCTCTAATACGGCCAAATCGGTAACGATTTTTTTCACACAGCCCACGCCAGTAAGTGGGAGCGTACAGGAGGGCAATAACTTCGAATTTCCTGTTTTGTTAGTATGGGTCATCGCCACGATAATTCGATCTGCTGAGGCCACGAGATCCATGGCTCCTCCCATGCCCTTGACCATTTTACCTGGGATCTTCCAGTTGGCAATATCTCCGTTTTGTGCTACCTCCATGGCGCCTAAAATAGTCAAGTCGACATGTTGTCCTCGTATCATAGAGAAACTCATAGCACTGTCAAAGTAGGCGGCCCCAGGGAGTGCCGTTATGGTTTGTTTTCCAGCATTGATCAGGTCAGCATCTTCTTCGCCCTCCCAAGGAAATGGGCCCATTCCTAGAATTCCATTTTCACTTTGAAACTCTACACTAATATCCTCGCGCACAAAATTGGCGACAAGAGTAGGAATCCCGATACCAAGATTAACATAGTATCCATCTTTGACCTCTTGCGCAATGCGCTCGGCAATTTGAAATTTATTAAGCGCCATGTTCTTTTGATCTTACAGTTCGTTGTTCTATTCTTTTTTGATAATCGGTTCCCTGAAATATACGCTGAACAAAAATTCCTGGAATGTGAATTTCGTTGGGATCTAATGTTCCTACAGGGACTAACTCCTCCACCTCTGCCACAGTGATCTTGGCAGCACCACACATATTTGGGTTAAAGTTTCGGGCGGTGCCCTTAAAAATTAAATTTCCGGCCGTATCCCCTTTCCAGGCTTTTACAAAGGCAAAATCAGCCTCAAAAGCATGTTCAAGCAAGTGCATTTTGCCATTGAACATCCGAGATTCTTTGCCTTCACCTACCTCGGTGCCGTAGCCCGCAGGAGTATAAAATGCGGGAATACCACTTTGTGCCGCACGACATCGTTGGGCCAAAGTCCCCTGTGGAGTTAAATGAACTTCAAGTTCTCCACTGAGCATTTGGCGTTCGAATTCGGCGTTTTCGCCTACATATGAGGCAATCATCGTTTTGATCTGTCTGCTTTGTAACAAAAAGCCTAAGCCAAAATCATCCACCCCCGCGTTGTTTGAAATACAGGTCAAATTATTAACCCCTAAACGCTGCAATTCGCCAATCGCGCACTCAGGAATGCCGCAGAGGCCAAAGCCGCCCAGCATGAGGGTCATGCCACTCTCGACACCCGCGCAAGCCTGGGCTACATCATTTACTGTTTTATTGATCATATATCGGTCGTTTTTTGTCGTTACTCGTCGTTACTCGTCAATGATAATTCGTCATCTGGTTCCTTAATTTGAAAGTCTAGCTGATCCCTTAATTTAAAAATCTAGCTGGTTTCTTAACTTAAAAGTCTAACTCGTTCCCCAAATCTACACCTTGATTTTCTTGTTTACCGTAGAGACTACATTGGGTTTCTATGGTCAACACCTCAGGTTTTTTAAACTCTTCTACAGAGATCTCTAGCTCAGGGGTAGCATAACATTGCTTCATGTATAAGGCCCAAATGGGCAGTGCCATCGTGGCTCCTTGACCGAAGGCGATTCCTTCAAAATGAGTCGATCGGTCCTCACCACCTACCCAAACTCCCGTGGCTAAGTTTGGCACCATGCCCATAAACCATCCATCAGAATTATTTTGTGTGGTCCCAGTTTTTCCCGCTATTGGGTTTTCAAACTCATAGGGATATCCCGTGACAGCCTGCTCATAGACTTGATTGCCTTTAGCCCAGTTATGGCGCAGACGCTGCCCTGAACCAGATTCAGTCACTCCTTCCATTAAATTCAAGGTCACATAAGCAGACTCACGACTCAAGACATCTCTTGTCTCAGGCACGTGCTCATAAAGTATTGTTCCGTTTTTGTCCTCTATCCGCTGGACAAGATTCGGGGTAACAAATACGCCTTCATTGACAAAAGTGCCGTAAGCCCCCACCATTTCGTATAGCGATAGGTCCGGTGTCCCCAAAGCAATTGACGGCGCCTCGGGAATACGTCCAGGGGCCACGCCCATTTTTTCGGCCAAATCTTTGACTGGTTTTGGCCCCACCCTGTCAATCAATCGGGCGGTCACTGTGTTGATCGAGTTGGCCAAAGCATCCTTTAGGCTCATCATGCCCCCATATTTATCACTAGAATTTTTTGGACACCAATCCTCAGGAATACCAAAACGCCCCTTAGGAATGCAATACGGTGCATTGGGCAGCGTATCGCAAGGAGACATATGCATTTGGTCAATCGCCGTAGCGTAGACAAATGGCTTAAACGTGGAGCCGATTTGCCGTTGACCATAGCGCACCATGTCGTATTTAAAGTTTTTATAATCAATCCCCCCGACCCATGCGCGAATAGCGCCGGTTTGAGGAACCATAGAAAGCATAGCTGCCCGTAAATACGATTTGTAATACTTAATTGAATCCAAAGGAGACATAATGGTATCGAGGTCGCCCGAATATCGAAATACCCGCATGGGTGTCGGGCGTTTGAAACTCTCTATAATGTCCTCTTCGGACTTGCCTTGATATTTCATTTGTCGCCATCGATCAGAGCGTTTCATGGCCGAAGTGTAAATCCACTCCTCTTCTTCGGGAGTAATTTCCCAAAACGGCGCCGTGGGATTTTCAGTGTTTTGTTGCGCGAATGCCTTTTGGAGTCGACTCATATGCTGATCTACCGCCTGTTCAGCAAAGCCCTGCATTTGGGCATTTAGGGTTGTGTAGATTTTTAATCCGTCACTACTGACGTTCCACAGAGTCCCATCGGGTTTTGGATTGTCTTTGGCCCATTGCTTGACAAATCCTCGGATGTATTCGCGCACATAAGTCCCCAGTCCTTTATCGTGATCTTGAGGGGTAAAGTCGACCCCTAGCGGTAATAATTGAAGAGAATCACGCAGCGACTCCGCGATGTAATTATACTTAGCCATTTGACCCAGTACGACATTGCGTCGATTGGTTACACCCACTGGATTGCGCTTGGGGTTGTACAAAGCCGAGTTTTTAAACATCCCCACGAGCATCGCCGATTCTTGTATGTTTAGGTCTTGAGGCTGTTTGTTGAAATAAATCTGTGCTGCAGATTCAATTCCGATGGCCAAATTTAAAAAGTCGTACACGTTAAAGTACATGGTAATGATTTCCTCTTTGGTGTAACGACGTTCCAAACGGGTGGCGATGATCCACTCTTTAACTTTCTGCATGCCTCGCTCAAATTTATTGCTCGAGACCTGATCGGTGAAAAATTGTTTGGCCAGCTGCTGACTAATTGTACTCGCACCCCCTCGAGATCCTAAAAACACCAAGGCGCGCAGAGTCCCTCGTCCATCGACCCCCGAATGGTCGTAAAATCGTGCATCTTCGGTTGCGATTAAGGCCTCGACCAAATGATCAGGAAGGTCTTCAAAGGTTACGGGCGTTCGATTTTCGGTAAAAAATTTGCCAATTACTTGCCCCTCCTCCGAGATAATTTGAGTGGCCAAATCTTTTTCTGGATCCTCGAGCCGAGTTTCATCGGGTAGGGCTCCAAAAACACCGGCTGCGGTCAGCCAAAAAAGAGCCACCACACTTGAGATCCCCATGAGAAATAAGCCCCAAAACCACAGGACGTACCTGCGATAACCAGATTTGGCTTTGGCGTTTTTGGCTGTCTTTTTACGTTTGTTCATGGATAAAATTCCGGTTTTTCTTCACATTAATTGAACCAAAAATTGGCACATTACAGCGGCTGTTATTCTGGGTTTTTAAGCGGTTCTATTTGATAGCCTAATTCGACAATGCCTTCTAACTGAGAAACGCCGCGCACTTGACCATTATTGCGCAATGCGTGTTGTATCGACAGTTGGTATGGGCCCTTCTTGTCAAATACTACAGCCTCTTTATAGGCCAGTAAATTATCCTTGATGTTACCAGAACCAACTCCGAGCCAAGTGCCATCTGGAGCCGCCATTCGGTACTCCAAGGTGTCAACCTCAGCGTAGCCTTCTGGATCGGTCAACCTGACGAGTAAAAATAAATTACTGAAGGGATAGTCGTTTGTATTTCTTACACTCAGCATCACTTGGTGTGAACTTAAACTATCCATGAGGGGTAGTTCAAATTCAATTTTGCGATCCTGTGCCCAAAGTCCATTTTCAATCGTTTGATAATCCGCGATACGATCAGAACTGCAGGCCCCAAGTATTATGATCGTCAATACGAGACTGAGCGTTCTAGGCATTTCTGTTTTGTTTTCTTCGACGGTTTTTACCCCCTCTTTTGCGGTTTTGGGGTTTTTTTCTTTTCGGCTGATCAAAGCGCGTAAGACTGTCTTGTCCGACCACATTATTGTACGTTTCTTGCTTTTTCGCGCTTTCTTCTACAGCGTAAGCTTCGAGGCTCTCCACCTTTTTACCTTGTTTATTTAATTGAATAATCTTGTTGACCTTAGCCACGGGCAGCTCATGCCAATTCATGAAATCTTTATCATAGCAATACCACATGAGGCCTTTGAAAATATCGATCTTTTGACAGAAGGCAATTCCTTTTTCGGTGTTTAGTTTGACCTCCATTTTTGGAAAAACTTTCAAGGCTTCCATATAGCTGTCGAGCTCAAAATTCAAACAGCATTTGAGTTTGCCGCACTGACCAGCGAGCTTTTGCGGGTTTAATGAGAGCTGTTGATAT
>CBFIFD010000038.1:0-6926 GCA_965661835.1 Flavobacteriaceae bacterium
ATTAAAGGTCGACACCAAAAGACAGTATGAAGGATTGATTGGTCAGAGTGCTGGTAAATCTATTTTGCTCTTGATACAAAGCAGTAGAGGAATTGAGGGTCGTGTTGATCATTCCAAAATCAATAGTCCAGTCGCCTCCATAAAAACCAAGACCGTAACTATATCCTGAGTTGTCGTCTAAGTTTGAAGACGCTGTACTATTGGAATCATTGAGTGATTGGGTTTGTAGCCAATATCCTGCGCGCAACCTCCAGCGACCATAGCGATATTCACCCCCAAATTTAGCGCTGATGCTTTGATCATAAATCGATTCAATTGTATTATTAGCAGATTCAAAAAATTCAGATCCATCATTGTTAAATGCACCACTAGAATAGTCTTTATGGCTCAAAGAAGCTGTAATAAGCCCTTGAGGACCAAAAATATACGCTAATCCAACATTCCATTGCCCCGGCGTTCTTAGTCGATAAGGTTCAAAATAATTTCGTATTTCGGGATCCATGATGTAGTTCTCAAGCCCTTGATCAATCAGCAGGGAACTGCTTAGTGATTCAACAGATTCCTCAGTAATGAGCCACCATGTAGGGCTATCGTATGATAAACTCATTCTCCAGTGATCTCCTGGGGTATAAATCGCACCGAGTTGCATGCTGAAACCTTCGCCATCAGATCGCTCAAACGATTGGTAGGTCAGGCCTTGAAGAGGACTTTCGGTGGCTACACCGTTTTCACTAACGACATTGGAACGGGTGTACCTAAGAACATGACTGTTGATATTAAGCCCTAAGAACAAATCATCACCATACTGGGCTGATATATTGAAATTAAATTGACGCATCGACCCCCCGAGCTCCTGAAATGTTTTTTGATTGCGAAGATCATCAACAGCACTAACGTAATTGATATTATTTTCGTTGTCGTTTTGTGGATCAATGAGGTAGGCTTGATAGGCCAATAATCCCAACTGGGCGCCCCTACCTAAATTATTCCCTAGGTAGGCATAAACCGATCCCAGAGTCTCGCCCGAAGCAAGTTGTAACTGAGAAAGAGCGGTGCCTTGCGCTCGGTCTGAAAAGTATTGAGACAAGCCAAATTCTGTATTGCCTGAAGCAAGAACAGATTGATCAAAATTTTTCAAGGTTGCCATAGAAAAACCAAAGGCTATTTTTCTCCATGGATTGTTTTGGTCGATTTGTTCGGCGACTAAAATACCTCCGGCGTGGCCTATATCCAGAAAATTATCATTTGAGTTACGTTCATTTTCTGAAAAATTACTCGTGGTTTTGCGCCCCCCGACGGTTAAACCAAAATCGATTTTACTGGTCAGATTAACCGCACTTGAGGCGGGGTTTAAATGCAAACTACTCACACCTCCACCCAGGGCATGAAAAGCCCCACCCATGGATTGAATTCTTGCCGATCCCACAGGATCGAACTGAGAGAATTGCAGATAATCTTGGGTTATCTGACCATATGAATTGATGTGTATTGAGATAAAAAACACCAGCGCAAGCACTGGTGTTGTTCTATTGAGATAATTTTTCATTTTTAAATAGTATACCCGTTTTAACTTAACTCTAGTCGATGTCAATTATCCGCGCCCGCCGCGTCCACCAGAACCTCTGCCGCTTGAAGGACGTGAATAGTTTCGCGGTGCGCTCATTGGCCGTGAATTTTGGAATGAAGACCGATTAAAACTTCTTTGCGTCGTGTTTTGCCGTTTTAACGACTTTTTTGTCCCCTTGTTATTTACGGGTTTTGCCCTAGTTGGCCTCGAGGCAGAGGCGTTATTGGACGGTCTACTCCGTCTTTTTATTTTAAAGTTTTTGGCCGCATTACTCGGCGCTACATTTTGCCCACTGGGTCTCGAAGCCCCTTCCCTTGCGACGGATTGCGCACTAGGTCTACTCGCCGGTCTAGATTGAGTTGGTCGCACATTTGGATTGAATCTTGAGCGAACCATCGAATTGCCTCGACTGCGCACAGCGCGGTTTATTCTATTGGAATTTTGCTCCGTTCTGCTGCGTACAGCACTGTTTCTACCTCGATTTAGGTCAAACGACTGACGAGATTGAGTGGTTCTACCTCGGTTTAAATCACCACTCCGACGCCCGCGTATTCCAGATTGCTCACGCGTCCCGACACTAGATCGCGTGGCACGACCTCTGTAGGCGAACCTATCTTGATTGGAGCGCCCTCGATTGGCAATTGTAGCATAACCATGGTTATTGTAAAACCAAGGGTTATAAAACCCGCCACCCCAACCAAAACCGTTGTTGAACCAAGGATTGAAGTAGGCGTTACCCCAACCCCAGTATGGGTTGTAACCCCAATAACTGCTATATCCCCAAAAAGGATTGTTCCAATAGTTGAACCCCCATGGGCGAATACCACCCCAATATCCAGCATTCCAACCGCCATACCAGTACCCTAGATTCCAGCTGTTTCCGACGAATCCGTTGTTCCAACCTCCGTAAACATTAACATTGACCTCACTGGCATTGCTGCCCCAAGACCCATAATCATCGAGGTACTCCTCTTCGACAACAACATAACCTTCATCATCCATTGACTCCTGCGAACTGTAAGCTTCAATGTCAGTAAAGACCAAATCTTCATCTGGAATCTCCTCGATTTGAGCAGCTTTTGTGCTGAAGTATTGTTGGTAGTAATTATTTTTTCCATCTGGTGTGACGGATTCTTCAACAGTATAAGAATTACCGTAGATGCCGTCTTCTTCTGCAGTTACTCCTTGATAGGTGTTACAGCTAAAAACAGTGATTGCTGCAAATCCATAAGTTGCCCATGCAGCTGCCTTTTTCAGATTTTGATTTACAGTTTTCATAACGATAGATTTAAATTGTTGAACATGATAAAAATAAGTAGTTTTGCCGAAACATTACTTTTTTTAACTTAATTACAATTACTGTGCCAACTCTTTAATATGGGGAAAAACTTAACGCCTAGAGTCGAAGATTACTCAAAATGGTATAACGAACTGGTCATCAAAGCCGACCTAGCTGAAAACTCAGGAGTCCGTGGATGTATGGTGATCAAGCCCTATGGATTTTCTATTTGGGAAATGATGCAGAAGGAACTCGATCGTATGTTTAAAGAAACAGGACATCGCAATGCATATTTTCCATTGTTCATTCCCAAATCTTATTTTAGTAAAGAGGCGAGTCACGTCGATGGTTTTGCAAAGGAATGTGCTGTGGTCACCCACTACAGGCTCAAAACTGCTGATGATGGGAGTATTGTCGTTGATGAAAAAGCCAAGCTAGAGGAGGAGTTAATTGTCCGCCCTACGTCTGAGACGATAATCTGGGATACTTATAGAAAGTGGATTCAATCTTATCGCGACCTACCTATCCTAGTCAATCAGTGGGCCAATGTCGTGCGCTGGGAGATGCGTACACGACTGTTTTTGCGCACTGCTGAGTTCTTGTGGCAAGAAGGGCACACGGCTCATGCAACGGAGCAAGAGGCGATTGCTGAAGCGGAGCAAATGATGCATGTCTATGCTGATTTTACTGAGAATTTTATGGCAGTGCCTGTCATCAAGGGGACGAAATCTGCCAATGAGCGTTTTGCTGGGGCGCTTGAAACCTATTGTATTGAAGCCATGATGCAAGATGGAAAAGCACTACAAGCCGGAACCTCACACTTTTTGGGACAAAATTTTGCCAAGGCTTTTGATGTTAAATTTTCGGATAAAGACGGTAGTTTAAATCATGTTTGGGCGACTTCCTGGGGCGTTTCTACCCGACTGATGGGTGCCTTAATCATGACCCACAGTGATGACAATGGATTGGTATTACCGCCAAGATTGGCTCCAGATCAAGTAGTGATCGTTCCGATTTACAGAAACGATGAGCAGTACGCTGCCACAGTGCAAAAAGGTCAGGAATTGGTCAGCTTATTGCGCCAAAAAGGAATTCGTGTGGCCTTGGATGATCGCGACACGCACAAACCAGGGTGGAAATTCAATGAGTACGAACTCAAAGGTGTCCCTATCCGCGTGGCGATTGGGCCCAAAGATTTGGAGTATAAAACATTTGAGATTGCCCGACGCGATACATTAACCAAAGAATTGGTGGCAGAGTCTGAAGTCGTCGATTACATCGATAAGCTTCTGGTGACCATTCAAGAAAATTTATTTCAAAAAGCCCTGGAAATGCGAAACGCCATGACTCATGAGGCCGAGGATTACGATGAGTTCAAGACCCTTATCGAGGAAAAAGGTGGCTTTGTTTGGGCGCATTGGGACGGCACATCAGAGACAGAGGAGCGCATAAAAACTGAAACCAAAGCGACGATTCGCTGTATTCCACTCGAAGGCCCGACCGCCCCAGGTAGATGTATTTATAGCGGCAATGAATCGGCCCGAAAAGTGCTATTTGCAAAGGCTTATTAGAATCTTTAAAAAATAAAATGCATTACTTGCGGCATTTAAAAAATGTTGTATTTTTGCATCCGCAATTTGAATTAACGGCCCATTCGTCTAGTGGTTAGGACGCAAGGTTTTCATCCTTGAAACAGGAGTTCGATTCTCCTATGGGCTACAAAAACTAAGACAGAGATTATGGCAAATCATAAATCGGCTTTAAAAAGAATTAGAAGCAACGAGGCGAAACGCCTTCAAAATCGTTACAAGCACAAAACAGCAAGAAATGCTATGAAGAAGCTTCGTGACATGACAAGCAAAAAAGAAGCCACAAAATTTTTACCTGAGGTAATTTCAATGCTGGATAAACTAGCCAAAAGAAATATCATTCACGCCAACAAGGCGGCTAATTTAAAGTCCAGTTTGACGAAGCACGTCTCAACCCTATAATTGCGTTATTTAGATAACCCACTAAGGCTCTTGCGCACAGCGCAGGGGCCTTTTTTATTCCGGCGCCTCAGGTAAAAAGCTACTCAGGTCTCCACCGTGCTTGGCCAAATCACGAGCAATACTGCTAGAGAGGTGACTCAATTGAGGCGGAGCAGATAAAAACACAGTATCGATACCCGCAAGTTCAAAATTGGTTTGAGCGATGGATTGTTCGTAATAAAAATCATGAGCATTACGAAGACCTCGTACAATAAATTCTGCATTTTGGGTTTTGCAAAACTCAACGGTGAGTCCTGAGTATTGCATCACGGAAATCTTGGATTCATTTTTAAATAAATGTTCGATATGCTTAACGCGCTGTTCGATTGAGGTCATAGATTTTTTTTCGGTATTCTGACCGACTGCGATAACAACTCTATCAAACAGATTCAAGGCTCTCATCACTATCGAAAAGTGCCCTCGAGTAAAGGGGTCAAATGATCCCGGAAAAATAGCATGGTTCATAGCGTGGTATTTTTGTGGTGATTAATCGCCTCTTGGATCAGGCGATCAAAAAACTCTGTTAAACTCAACCCAGAGTATTTTGCCTGTTGTGGAATAAGACTATGCGCTGAAAGCCCCGGAGTAGAGTTGAGTTCTATAAAATAGGGCGTTCCGTTTTCGATAATAAAATCGGCACGACACGCGCCCCTTATTTCGAGTATTGTATAAATTTTTCGGACTAATTTTTGAATTGTTTCGGTCGTGTTATCACTGATCCTGGCAGGAGTTATTTCTTGGGCCTTGCCCTCATATTTAGCACTTAAGTCAAAAAACGAATTCTCGGGTACAATTTCAGTGGGGGTTAGAATAATTGGCTCCTCGAGATGGCTATAGGCACCTACTGAGACCTCTGTTCCAGAAATTGCCCGTTCTATTAGTATTTGATGATCTTCAGCAAAAGCGCGCTCAAGGGCAGGAATATACTCATCCTCAGAGCAAACCATACTGATTCCATAACTTGACCCAGCTCGATTAGGTTTTATAAAAAATGGCAGGCCTAATTGGTCATGCACGAATTTAAATTCTGGTTGATTTCCCTCATCGCAATAAATCGATTCAGCACAAAGTATTCCGTGGGCCTTGAGAACAGCCAGACAATCTCTTTTATTAAAGGTTAATGCTGCGGCGTAGTAATCCGCGCTCGTTTGGGGCACATTGAGCAGCGCACAGAGGGCTGCGATGTAGCCATCTTCTCCGGGACTTCCGTGAATCGTGTTAAAAATCACATCGGGACGAATGGTTTCATCATTGATATGAATTGAGAGACTTCCGCGATCAAGAGTATGTTCCAGTCCATCAATATCTCGGTAAAACCAATGATCTTTGGTGACCATACAGGGATATATATTATACACTGTAGGGTCTAACGCTTGACAGACGACCGCTCCTGATTTGATACTAATATCAAATTCACTGGTGTATCCACCCATTAATACAAAAACTGAAATCTTGGGTCGCTGTTGCGTCATATAAAAATATTTACTTCCCGCATTAAACTTACTAAATTTAGGTTTAGTATTTTTGTCTTTGTTGCTGATTCTTATATGTCCTTTATTCGTTTTATTTTTTCAAAATCATTTTTGACGCAGCTCGTTCTGATGTTTGTGTTGCTTTTTATTGTCATCACAGGGCTTCTTTTTTGGTTGGATAGCAATACGCGACACGGGCAACAAATCGAGGTTCCAGATTTGAGTGGAATGACTTTTGAGCAGGCTACAGGAGTATTACAAGAGCGACAACTGGCGTATTCAATTTTAGATACCAGTAGTTATAATCCTAACTTTCCTTATCAGACCATTATCGAGCAAATTCCAGGCCCTGGATCTATTGTCAAGCAAGCCCGGAAAATTTATTTATCCATCAATCGTTCGGGATACAAAATGACCGAGGTGCCATTTGTGGTTGGGAAGACCCTGCGTCAAGCTGAACCAGCCCTGCAATCGGCAGGGTTTAAAATAGGTCAATTGACCTACAAAAAGTATATCGCTGAAAATGAGGTTTTGGCCATGAAATTTCGTGGCCGAAAACTCAAATCGGGAGATCAATT
>CBFIFD010000039.1:0-6899 GCA_965661835.1 Flavobacteriaceae bacterium
GCACCAAAAGTCAAGGAGACTAAAATTTGTTGAAGGTCCATTATTGTAATATTTGATAAGTGACCAAAGCCACTATATAAGCTAAGGTAGTCATAAAAAACAACTGTCCCATGGGCCAAACCCAGCTGTTGGTTTCTTTTCGCACTACAGCCAGGGTACTCATACACTGCATGGCAAAGGCATAAAACAAGAGCAGCGAGATTCCGCTAGCGAAATTAAATCGTGGTGTGCCGAGCAAGGGATGTATTTCCGCGGCCATGCGATTTCGGATGGTTTGTTCATCGTCATTCCCGACACTGTAAATCGTGGCTAATGTTCCCACAAATACCTCTCGAGCGGCAAAAGAACTCACTATGGCGATGCCAATTTTCCAATCATACCCCAATGGACTCACAACAGGCTCAATCGCTTTGCCCACAATGCCTATGTAGGAATGCTCTAATTGATAAGACTCAATGGCTCCTTTGCGCTCTTGGTCGCTCAAACTTTGGCCTGCGTATTGCATATCAACAATTTCTGCAGCGCGATTAAAATCTCCTGGTCCATACGACGCCAATACCCAGAGAATGATCGAAATAGCAAAAATGATTTTTCCAGCGCCAAATACAAACGACTTGGTCTTTTCAACCATTGTAATAAGCACGTTTTTGGCCATAGGCAATTTGTAATTAGGCATCTCAATAACAAAAAACGAACGCGAGGGTACCTTTAGGAATCGATCCAACAAAAAGGCCGCAAAAATCGCTGAAGCGAAGCCCAAAAAATACAAAAAGGTCAGGGTCAATCCTTGAAGGGAAAATACCCCTAATACCCGTTGTTGAGGAATAATTAGCGATATAATAATCAGGTATACTGGAAGTCTGGCAGAACAGGTCGTAAACGGCGTAACCAAGATTGTAATCAATCGTTCTTTCCAGTTTTCGATATTGCGCGTTGCCATAATTGCTGGAATGGCACAGGCCGTACCCGAAATAAGTGGTACAACACTTTTACCACTCAAGCCAAAACGCCGCATCACGCGATCCATTAAAAAGACGACCCGACTCATATATCCGGTTTCCTCGAGTACCGCAATAAATAAAAACAAAAAGGCAATCTGAGGGATAAAAATCACAATGCCGCCAAGTCCAGGGATGACTCCTTCAGCAAGTAAACTCGTAAAATCACCCGGCGGTAAATTTATTTTTAACCATTCACTCATTTGAGCAAAAGACTGATCAATAAAATCCATGGGATAGCTACTCCAATCAAAAATAGCTTGAAAAATTAGCGTGAGAATCACAAAGAAAATGACATAACCCCAGACCCCATGAGTCAAAATACGATCCAATCGGCTGCGAAAATCGGTCGCCTTGGCCTTGTCAATGGTCAAAGTGGTTTTGAGCGTATCATTTATAAATTGGTAGCGCTTAATGGTCTCTTTTTGTTGAAGCTTTTTCAAGGTCCCGATAGATTCAGTCTGAGAGCTTTCAGGCCCCGAAATTCCTGTTCGATCAAGAGTTCCAAAGTTGACATCTTGGGTGATCACCAGCCATAACTTGTATACATCTTGTCCTGGAAAAGTCTTTGCGAGACGCTCAAAATATTCGGGCGCAATCACTGTCGTGTCTAGGCATGGGCGCATGGGTAAATTCTTATACTGCTCTATTTGTGCCTTCAAGGCGTCAAAGCCTTCGTTATTTCTGGCACTGATCAGTACGATCTTAGTTTGAAGCGCCTGTTCTAGAGCCGGTATATCTATAGAAATCGCCTTTTTGGTCATTCGATCGGCCATATTGATGGCCAAAATCGTAGGGATTTTCAAATCCTTGATTTGGGTAAATAACAATAGATTGCGCTTGACGTTTTCGACCTCACAAACAACCACGGCAACATCGGGGTAATCTCTGTCGTTTTTATTCAGGAGCAATTCGATCACCTGATTCTCATCAATGGACGAGGCGTTCAGACTATAGGTCCCTGGCAAATCAAGAATATGGGCTCTTTTCCCACGAGACAAATTGCAAATCCCTTCCTTTTTTTCAACAGTAATTCCAGGATAATTGCCAACTTTTTGATTCAAGCCTGTCAGTCGATTAAACACCGAAGTCTTACC
Source organism: Flavobacteriaceae bacterium (assembly GCA_965661835.1). Classification (GTDB taxonomy): domain Bacteria; phylum Bacteroidota; class Bacteroidia; order Flavobacteriales; family Flavobacteriaceae; genus BACL21. The sequence continues at coordinate 2,096 of CBFIFD010000039.1, forward strand.
GGTATTGGGATTCCCCAATAATGCGACTTGAATTTGTTGAGCCATAGATTAGGTCAGATCGATATGAATTTGGGCAGCGACTTCTTTGCGAATGGCCAAATGTGACCCATTAATGTCTAAATAAAGCGGGTCATTAAACGGAGCGACTTGGACAAGTCTCACGGAGTTACCCGGCAAGCATCCCATTTCGAGGAGCTTGAGCGGAATAAGGTCCAAGTCGACATCACGAATGATGCCTATTTGTCCTTTTTGCATTGTGGCTACAGTGTCCATTTGCTTATTTAGATTCATTTTAAACAATGCAAATGTATGGAAATTATCGAGCTTAAAAAATGACTATTGCCCTTCTTTTTGCAGGATGGCGATATCACGCATCAATGACTCAATGGCCTCTGGATCCGTCCCGTCATAAAACCCACGAATGCGCCTTTTGGGATCAACAAGTACAAAGTTTTCGGTATGGACAAGATCGTAAGGACTATAAGGCTGGTCTTTGGCCACAAGATATGATTTACGCGCCAAATCATAAATCTCTTTTTTGTCACCGGTGACCAAATGCCACTTTCCGGAGATCACACCTTTTTCTATCGCGTATTTTTTGAGCTGGGTCACGGTATCGATCTCTGGTGTCACCGTGTGGGATAGCAGAAGCACCGATAGATCATCTCTGAGGCGATCTTGGATTTGCCCCATATGCTCGGTCATAATAGGACAAATGGTAGCGCAGGTGGTAAAGAAAAAATCGGCCACATAAATACGGTCCTTGAAGGTCTCCTGAGTAATCGTATCGCCGAGCTGATTGACCAGTGAAAAATCAGCAATCTGATGATATTTTTTTACGTGCTGCACGGTTGTATCGACCAACTCTGGTTGGACGTCATTGGGCTGATACACCTTGAGTTTTGGCACTGGATCCAGGACCTGGTAGATTGCCGTGATAATAACAACCGAGAGAACGGCCATTACCAGCGCTAGGGGCTTGTATTTGGCAAAAAACTGTAACATATGCTTATAAGAATACAAAGGTAAGCCCAGTAAAGTAGAGATACCAAGTCTACACGTTAAAAGTTTTATAATATGTCCTGTAGAGCAGGGTATATATTTTTTTTACGCCCCTTAATGCGTTACTTTTGTGCCTTTAACCATCACAGAGTATGAGTCCATTTGCGGTAAAAGCACTTCAATTATTGTTGAGTCTTTCTTTGCTTATCGTTTTACACGAATTAGGGCATTTTATCCCTGCAAAATTATTTAAAACCCGGGTAGAGAAGTTTTACCTCTTCTTTGATGTCAAATATTCACTATTCAAAAAGAAAATCGGTGAGACGGTTTACGGTATTGGATGGCTTCCTCTTGGGGGATATGTCAAAATAGCCGGGATGATCGATGAGAGTATGGACAAAGAGCAAATGGCCGGTCCACCTCAGCCCTGGGAATTTCGCAGCAAACCCGCATGGCAGCGATTAATCATAATGCTGGGCGGTGTCACCGTTAACATTATCGTGGGGCTGGTAATTTATATCAGTATCTTGTTCTTTTATGGGCGCGATGTGATCACTGCAGATGATATGCCCGAAGGATTTGCCGTAAACCAAATGTTTCAGGAGTACGGTTTTCGTGATGGAGATTTAATACTTGAACTCAATGACGAGCCGTTCGACTACCAAAACGAACTCAACAAGGCCCTGTTTTTGAGTGAGGTCCGTAGCCTTACCGTACGTCATCGTGAAGGAGAAATTGAGCGTATCGAACTCCCCAATGATATCGGTACTATCATGTTTCAAAACGACGTACTCAAGCCTTTTGAATATATGCGTACCAACGAAATTGACACGGTACTTGCAGACTTTCCTGCAGGACCGGCTGGCCTTAAACAAGGCGATTTAATCATCAATACCAATGGTAATTCAGTTGAATACTGGCATGAATTTAATCAGTCTATCAATAAAACCCCTGGCGCCGAAAACACTATAGTCATCAAACGTGGTCTTGACCAAGACACCATAGTCGTTACCACCGGCGAGACGGGACAAATCGGGGTCAATAATTTTGGACGTCGATGGATTGATCGTGGCACACATCTCAGTTTCTCGCTTGGTGAAAGTTTGTCTTCCGGCACGGCTTATGGAGTTGGAATACTCTCGGATTATGTCAAGCAGTTCAAATATGTCTTTACCAAAAAGGGGGCCACTCAAGTAGGTGGATTTGGAGCTATCGGTAATATGTTTCCTGGCCAATGGGATTGGTTGAGTTTTTGGCAAACCACGGCCCTTATCTCTATTATTTTGGCCTTTATGAATATACTTCCTATTCCGGCGCTAGACGGCGGACACGTGATGTTCTTACTCTACGAAATGGTCTCGGGCAGAAAGCCCAATGACAAGTTTATGGAATACGCCCAGATGGTTGGGTTCTTTTTGCTGATCGGGCTTGTGCTTTTTGCCAATGGCAACGATCTAGTGCGATGGATTTTTGGCTGAAAAAATTAAATACAGATTTTTGTCTCAGATAAAAAATAATCTATATTTGCACCCGCCTTCGCCCATTAGGACAAGGCGTAACATATTCCTCCTTAGCTCAGTTGGTTAGAGCATCTGACTGTTAATCAGAGGGTCCTTGGTTCGAGCCCAAGAGGAGGAGCAAGTAAAATGATAAAACCGTTATACTGTTATAGTGTAGCGGTTTTTTTATTTTTACCCCATGAGATTTTTCTTATTCGTATCCTTTTCCTTATTGCTTTTATCATGCAATAATGTACGTCGTTCCACATCTATAGAAGTCGTTGGTAAGATGAGTGATGTGATGTGGAAAGGAGATTTATCGGGTAAAATTTCTACCGATTCGTTAAGTGATGCCAATACCTACGGACTAGGCCCTATGGAGTATTTATCTGGTGAGGTTTTATTGTTTGAAGGGCAGACATTCATTTCAAAAGTCACTGATAGTGTTACGCATCAAGTAACTCGAACAAATGCTGTCAAAGCACCTTTTTTTGTGTATTCAAAACACAGTGATTTAATGGATATTCCTGTTGCTCCCTCCGAATTTTCTTTAAAATCAACGGAGCATTTGATCGATTCCATTTATGCCGACTATGATTATCCTCTATTAGTAAGAATTGATGGAGTTTTTCAGGATCTAACTGTCCACAGTGTAAATCTACCTGAAGGCAGTTTAGTTTCTTCACCTGATCAGGCGCATGAAGGTCTAACTAAATACGATTATAAAAATATTAGCGGATCCATTATTGGTTTTTTCTCACGCAATCATAAAGCCATTTTCACACATCACGACAGTTATTTTCACGCACACTTTATCTCTGATGACCGAAGTGTCATGGGTCATCTCGATTCCGTGTCTTTTAATTCTAAAGAAGCCACGTTTAAGGTTTCCAAATAGTTGTTCATGCTGCAACTTCTGTCAATAGGGGGAGCAACTTAAAATGATAAAACCGTTATACTGTTATAGTGTAGCGGTTTTTTATTTATTGTCGATATATCTCATCCCTTCAACACCCTTGCTAAGGATCACATCAACCTTCACTTCTGATCCATTTTCATTTTCAAAAAGAACAGTTTCATCTTTGCTGATATATACTTTAGTTCTTCCTTTAGGTGCTAATCCAAAACTTTGAGTTACTTCTCCTGACTTTTTATCTATAGCCTTAACTATAACTGTCAAATTTGAACGGTTGATTAACTCAGCAGTGTAATTCTTGTCATTAAATTCGCCTAATAAGAATGTTTGATTTGCAGGAATAGTTAATCCTGATTTAAAGGTCGAACAAGAGTTAAGCGTTAGAAGGATAGTAAATGCAAAAAGTGTCTTTTTCATATCGTTTTATTTTATAGACAAATTTTCTCTTCCAATGTTACAGTCGAACGAATAAAAAATACATTTTTTTTATTTTTTAATTTCAATCATAGCCTCATCTAACTCCAATTTATAATCTGAAATTCGTGCGTGAGCCAAGCCGTCAATCAAAAGAATTACCCCAAGCATAAGAATAGTTGTAATCATACTTGCCCTCCAAAAAGATCTGTCAACAAGAAAAATTATGATCGAACATATCAAAACGATTACAGGGATTGAGGTAAAAACAATTGTTTTGTATTCCTTGAGTGTACGGTCTACTCGTTCTAATTCAGAATTGATGAATGAAATAGGTTCATCATTATAATCGACTTCAAATTGAACGATTCTCGTTTTATTGGTAAAAAATAAACCAATTCCAACAGTCATTAGAAACATTCCCGCAACTAGCATTGGAATAATGTAACCTCTTGCCAAATCGGTTTTTCCAAACTGCCGTAATCCAAAACTCAATGAGAGAAAAATAATCCCAAAAAGGATAAAAAATGAGGTTGAAACTAATTCTGCTTTTGCCCAATCAATTGCAATTTTTAAAATATCCATCTGTTTAATGTTATTCTTTACAAAAGTAAAATCTATTCTCTATTTAAAGATAAAAACACAAATAGATTCACTTGTGCTGCATCTTTGAATAATAGCGGGAGCAAGTAAAATGATAAAACCGTTATACTTTTATAGTGTAACGGTTTTTTTTATTTTTGATACTATATTAATTAGACCAAAAATTTGAATCAAACGCGCTTCAAAATTGACAAAATGGATTGTCCTTCAGAGGAGAATCTCATTCGTATGAAGTTTGAAGTATTATCTCAAATAAAACACTTGAAGTTTGATTTAAACCAACGAGAGCTAACTATTTTTCACGATAACAATATCGAGGAAATTGAGGAAAGTCTAAGGTCGCTAAATCTCGGTCATAAAAAACTTTACA
>CBFIFD010000040.1:0-6640 GCA_965661835.1 Flavobacteriaceae bacterium
CGCCTGTAAATCCGGTAGTTCATTCAGCACAAAAATACAGCGGTGTGCCCTTGGAATCATCCCAAAATGAATCACACGCTCATCCGCATAAGACAATTTTAGATTGGCGGCCTTGATCGGGTCGACATCCCCAATCAAATCGGCTACGGTTACATCTGGGGTGGCGAGTTTTTCAAAAAATCGGTCGTCTCGATGCATCCAAACTACCGGGGTGTTGTCACCGTGCTCAGCGATAAGTGCCTTCGCCTGATAGCTAATAGGACTCAGAGGGTCATCATTGATCTCGGAACCCGCCACCACTGGGACCCACTCATCTAAGAGTTCGGTCATTTTGCGGGCCAAACGTGTTTTGGCCTGACCACGTAGTCCCAATAGGTTGATGCTGTGGCCCGATAAAATAGCACGCTCAACATCAGGAATCACCGTATGTTCATATCCCAATAGTCCTTTAAAAGTAGGGGCACCTGATCTGATGCGCTTGCGTAAATTGTCAGCGAGTTCTTGCTGAATATTTTTGGCGGTATACCCTGAGGCTTTTAATGCACCCAAGGTTTTAATTTCTTTAGTCATTCTAATCTTCTTTTTCTGTTTTGCTGATAATCTTCAAAAATCATTTCTCCTAAACCTTTTAAGCCGGTAAAAAAGGCTTTGCCCTTATTGGCCTCTGTAAATGTGCGTACAAAACGCTTCAAATACGGATCTTGGGCAATCATAAACGTGGTTATCGGTATGTGTAATTTCAAGGCCTGACGGGCCATATTGTAGCATTTGTCGACAATATAATCGTCAAGACCTACACTGTTTTTGTAATATCCACCACCGGGCTCTTTGAGACAGCTGGGCTTACCATCGGTGATCATAAAAATTTGCTTATTGCTGTTTTTACGGCGCCTGAGCAGATCCATAGCCAAAGACAAGCCTGCCACGGTATTGGTATGAAAGGGTCCCACCTGCAAGTACGGAATATCCTTGATCGCAATAGGCCAAGCATCATTGCCAAAAACCAACACATCCAAAGTGTCCTTGGGATAACGTGTGGTGATAAATTCAGCCAAAGCCATAGCTACTTTTTTGGCGGGGGTAATCCGGTCTTCACCGTAAAGAATCATGCTATGACTTATGTCAATCATCAGAACGGTACTCATCTGAGTATTATAGGTGCTGTCCTCTACTACTAAATCCTCTTGACGCAAATCAAAATCACCACCCACATTGCGAATTTGTGCATTTTTGAGACTCTCGGTCATCGATATCTTTTCGATGGAATCGCCAAACTGATACGCCTTAAACTCACCCGTAGCTTCATTACCTTGCCCTGTAGATTTGGTCTTGTGATTTCCAGAGCCCGCTTTTTTTAATTTCCCAAATACCTGTTTGAGCGCGTGCTCCCGCAAAAGCTTTTCAGTCTTTGGGGTAAGGGCCATACCCGAGTCATCACCATCTTTACCTCCTGCTTTGGGCTGAATATACGCGCGCTCTAATAAATCACGTACAAAATCGTCAATGGTATAGTCCTCATCGGTAAGCTCGTATTCTTTGTCGAGTTCGCGCAACCAGTCAATGGCTTCGTCAAAATCGCCAGAGGTATGAGTAATGAGCTCCTTAAATATTTCAAAAAGACGTTCAAAGGGCGACTGCTCCTTCGGCACATGGCGGCTAAAGCGCAAACCTGTAGCAGAGAGATCAAATTTCATAGCACAGTAAAGATAGGCAACAATGTGCAATTATCGATAGGGTCTCGGTCGCTTTAATTTAATTTTTTACTTAAAGCATACAGCATAAACAATTGCAATAGAATCGCCAGAAAAAAAGGAATCCAGTATCCGCCGCTCAAGGTGACTCCAATCCAAAAAGCATTACCCAAAGCCAAGGTCATAATACTCAAACCCGATAGATTTTGAATAACCTTATCGGGTAAAATATAATAAAAGGTCAACCCACCGATCAATGATGAAAAGGCCCACCCCAGATAATTGGTCATCGGAATGGTATAATAATACCCAGGGTCATTCCAGGTCCAAAAAGTCATCAAAACCGCCCCTGGATCAAGAATTAAATCGGCAAAAACCAAAATACTTGCTCCGGCCACAAAGCGCAATACACGACCTTTAACAATCCAAGTTGACAAGGCAAATGCCCCAACAACCAAAGGAACCCAGCCAAAACTCACCGCCCAAGGCACTAAATCAAATAGCTTATACCCTAATTGAGCATTGTAATTGAATGAGCCGTAGGGAAACGAGGTGACAATACTCAAGGCTTCAATACACGTGGCATAAACACTCAAAATCCCGATCAATATCAGTCCTTTTTTCAATGAAACGCGAAGCACATCAATATAGGCGGGAAGCGCCAATAAAATCATAGGAATAATCGAGAAATACTCGTCTTTGACCGCTAAAGCATAGTAACCGATGAATCCCATCAGCATAAAACTTAGGAGTACTATAGCGCGCCATGATGTCAATGAAATATTTAGCCCCATAACTGATGCTCAAAAAATATGTAGACAAAAATACACCCACCACAAATAGCGTTAATTACCGGAAAAACCTTATATACTTTGAGTAATTTTTGAGACTCCTCCTCTGTTAAAAACAGCACATAAACCGCCGGGAGACAATAAGCGAGGAATCCCACAACGCCCATCCACAAAGCGACATTAGTGGCGATCAAAACAGCAGCAGTGGCAAAATATAACAGCGTCAATAAAGTGGCGTATTTATGACCTAACCAGACCGCTGTGGTTTTGACTTGGGCACTACGATCAGCTTCAATATCAGGAAGCGCAGAAAATAAATGCATCCCCATAGCCCAGGCCCAAGCACTAATAACCAAAGGCCAAGACATTTCTGCAAGTGGCGCATAAGCCAAAAACACAATCACTCCTGGTAGAATATACAACACGTTTGAAAATGAATCGAAAAATAATCTAGATTTAAAACGCAGTGGCCTTAGTGAATAACACGCGGACAAACAAAGCCACAACAATAAAACCATGCGCGCTTCAAAACTGGGTAATATCCAAGCAAACAATGCCGAACCCAATACAATCAGGCCACTAATCAACAGGAGGTTTCGATCTTGAGTCGCTACATAAAGCCCTTCATAGTCTCCTTTTTTGGGGTTTAATTGATCGGTATCTCTATCGCCAAAGTCATTCAGGCCATACAGAAAAAAATTAGCTGGCCACGAAAAGAAAAACAGACCAAGCCAAAATAAAACATCCGTAAAATCTGCAAATTTATTGGCAACAGTGACCATCCCAACAGCCCAAGGACCGACAAGATACGTCCAAAAACGGGGTCGACTGATAGAAATGATCCAACTGAATTTACTCATAATAAGGTCAATGGCTTAGCACTTAGGTCTTGAGGGGTTAATGGTTGACCGTGTTTGATTCCATGAATACGTTTAAACACGATCTGTGCACTAATCAGGCACATTGGCACCCCAATTCCAGGATTTGTATTCGCGCCCACGAAATATAAATTTTCAACCTTAGACGACTTTGTTTTGGGTCTAAATACGGCAGTCTGCATCAGATTTTGAGCCAGTCCCAAAGCACTGCCCTTAAAGGCATTGTACATTCTGGCAAAGTCGCTTCCCGTGAAGATGCGCTCATAAACAATGTTTTGCTCCAAATCGGGCAGGTCCATGGTCTCTCGCATATGGCTCAGAATTTTATCGCGATACCTCTCGATTGTTTGCTCGTCTAATTTAAGGCCAGTTGATGTCGGCACCAGGACAAAGAGATTTTCATGACCGGCGGGAGCCACTCCTGGATCGGTTTTACTTGGGGCACAGACATAATATGAGGGGTTTTCTGGCAATTCTGTCTTGTCAAAAATAGCTTCGAAACTCTCTTTCCACTTATCCGTAAAATAGAGATTGTGGTGTACTAGGGTATTGTATTGCTTTTTAAGTCCGAGATAAATAATAAACCCTGAAGGCGCTATACTTCTACTCTGCCAGTAGCGTTTACTAAATTGGCGGTGTGGCTTATCGATTAAATTCATCTCGGTGTGGTGATAATCCGCGTTAGAGACTACTATCTCGGCATTCAAAACTTTGCCCTGGGCTGTTTTTACCCCACAAACCATTTTATCTCGAATCAAAATTTGATCCACAGGAGTATCGAAAAGAAATTTGACTCCATGTTTCAGAGCGATTTGATACATCGACTTAAATACCTGAGTCATGCCTCCCATGGGATAATGGACCCCCATTTCAAAATCAATATGATTCATTAGCGAATAAACCGCTGGAGCTTTGTAAGGCGAAGTACCCAGAAATACCAAAGGGTACTGAAGAATCTTGCGTACAATGGGATGCTTTACATAATAAGCAATGTGCTTGTGAAACGAAGACACCACAGAAAACTTGGTCCATAGAAAAATAGTTTTTCGGTCGATAAAGTCAAAAACCGTATTAAATGGCTTATAAATAAATGTGTTTTTGGAGACATTATATTTAGCGGCAGCCTCTTTGAGATAAATATTGATTTTCTTCATCACCCCGGGCTCATACGACTCGAAGATCAGGGCATCACGTTTAAGGTCTGAGGTCATTTCTATCGGTTCCGCTTGTTCTCCAAACCAAATCTTGTAAGAAGGGTCCAGGCGCTTTAAAGTGAGATGATCTTTTATGTCTTCGCCTACAAGCTCATAGAAATGCTCAAAAATGTCGGGCATGAGATACCACGAGGGGCCCATATCGAATTGGAATCCCTGGGCAGAAAACACACTGCCACGACCACCGTAACTGCTATTTTTCTCGAGTACAGTCACATCAAAGCCCTTCTTGGCCAATAATATAGCTGTCGAGAGCCCTCCTGCTCCAGAACCGATAATGATCACGCTTTTGCCCAAGTATAACTGCTTTGATTACAGTACAAAATTATGGCAAAAGCAGCGCTTAAATCCGGGATTACTGATTTTTATTAAAGAATTAATGAACATCGGGTTGCAGTATTTGAGATCCTGAGAGAGCTCCCGAGTGAAAATACAAAACCCACGACTGCGTCGTGCCAGCTTTTTTATTGCGTATCCTTCGAAAAGTAAAGGATTTAAAATCCTGACAGAGCTCCGCTCTGAAAATAACCCAAATAAAAAAACGCTCAAGCGAGCTTGGCGCAGGATTAAAGATCCTAACAGAGCTCCGCTCTGAAAATAACCCAAATAAAAAAACGCTCAAGCAAGCTTGGCGTTTTTTCTTATTGGGTTATTTATTCGTGATCGCGACAGGATTCGAACCTGTGACCGTCTGCTTAGAAGGCAGATGCTCTATCCAGCTGAGCTATTGATTTTAAAGGCACTAAGTGATTCAAATTATATGAATTGCCAAATAAGTGCCAATAATGAGTTTAAAGTACCCTAAAGTATGTAAGAAGTCAGATGGTCGATATTATGTTGATTTAACTCTCAAAAATAAGCGGCATAGGTTGTTTAGCGGAGTTAAAATTGGCTCATCTCTTTGCCCTAATTCCTATCCTACAGCTTTGAGGAAAGCTAAAGCAAAAGAACTTGCTAAAGATGTTTATGACTATCTCATTCGAAACGATTATTCTTTCGAGCCAAAGAAATCAAGTATCGAGTTATTTGATGAAATTATTGCAAAGAAACTATCTGAGCCATTATCTAAAAAATATAGAACTGAGCTAAAACGACTTTCTACCCTTATTAGACCTGATGCTTTAAAATATGGGTTAATAAGTTGTTCAACAATTGATGATATCCTTTTGCGATATACAAATAACACCTCTTTTAATACACAAAGGAGGCAGCTCAATACGCTTTTATTGTTCTTGCAGGAAAACTCTTTCCCTGTAAAGAAAAGTCGTTTAAAAGCAAGGAAACAGGTTGAGGTTTTACATAAGCCTATAGCTGATATCAATATACTCTTAGAAGCGTTGAAGGGGTACAATTATAATCTCTATCTATGCTGTTTATTGGCTTATGGATGTTTACTTAGACCACATCGTGAGATTCGATTACTTACTTGGAGAGATTTTAGTGAAGACTTATGTTTTATTTATCTATCAGGAAAAAGGGTAAAAAATAAACGAAACCGTATTGTACCTGTGCCGAGCTATGTGCGTAAAGAATTAAAAGGGGGCGATCTTCATTTAAACATCTTCACAAATAAGAAACATCCATTTAATGAGAGTTACTTCTCAAATGTATGGAGGCGATTTAAGCGAAAAAACCCTGTTGAGGAAGGTACTACTCTTTATTCATTCAGACATACAGCTGCAATCGAAATATACACCAGAACAGGCTCACTTACCAAACTTCAAAAGGCTATGGGGCATTCAAGTTTAAATGTTAGTTTAACCTACTTGAGAGGATTAGAAATAGCTGAACTGAAAGAAGAAGATATGCCTATGGTTTATTGAAGTATATAGGTAATTTCCCCTGTCGGCAGTATTTGTCTTATGCTGGTGCTTGAAACCTTCTCAAACTCGAAATCATAAATAGTCACGCCAAGCGTAATTTCAATAAAATATCTATTACTGTCTATTTCTTCGTAAACATCAGTTTCAAAATTCGGAGTTTCGCCATATAAATCTAATTGCGCTTGATAACAAGTTGCACTATTACTAAGCACCGAGCAGAAATCATCGGGTTTAAATTCATAT
>CBFIFD010000041.1:0-6610 GCA_965661835.1 Flavobacteriaceae bacterium
AACGCCATTGCAACCTTGAATTGACCCCGAAATTATCGCTAAAATTACTGTACTGTATAAAATTAGACCAAAACAAATTCTTGGTGAAGGTCCACTCAAGTTTGGGGCCGATTAATAGTAATTTTGCTGACGGATAGGGTCCGCCAAGTCGTATATCATTATAATCAAATCGGATACTCATGTTAAAGGTCGGCTGTTGCCGGAAATTTAGGTTCCCCTTTATTCCTGTTCGCGTTCCGTTAAAGTAATCTCCAAAACTTGTTTCTACATTGTAGGTAAAGATATTTGCCAATGGAGCTCGATATCTTATACCCCAAGAGTTGTATCGATAATCACTACCCGTCGGTAGGGCAAGGCCATCATCACTTCTAGTTGGATCAAAATCACTAAACAAATAGGTATAGCGAGAAAAATAATTGAACTCCAATCGCGATTGATTTTTATAGTTCAAGACGTATTCAAATTTAATGGCATGATCCGTTTGCTTGTAATCAAGATCCTGGGTAAAGTAGAATTCGTTATAACAGCCCAGTTGATGTGAATTGATCACCCCAGTTTTGGGATAAAACGTGCGCGTAATTTTATCGGCTTTTTTGATAAATCCCGATCGAGGAATGAACCCAAGATCTGATTCAAATTCTTGATCGACAAACAGCGCCAATGAAAAAATATTCCAAAATCGCGTATTAAAGCGCATCAAGGCTTGTCCTGACCAATTTCCTGTGGTGTCTCCATCACTGAGTGATTTGTGTGCAAAAAACTTACCAGTCCACTTATTATCCGACGAGGCCAAACTATAATCAAGGCCGATTACACGATTGTAATCGCTATTAGACTCAGGTAAAACGTCACTACCGGTTGCCTGACGATTAATCACAAAGAGCCCTATTTGCGAACGACCAAATACTCTTTGCTGAAGAGCGAGCATGCTGTTGTTGTTGCTCGGAATTCCATTGGCTTGGTCTGATCGCGTCTGTAGCGATAAAAGACCTAAGCGCAGCGTATTATTTACTTTGCCACTGAGCCTGAGACCGCCAATAATATCGTTGGCGATGGTATTGCCGTCTAAGTCCTGGGCAATGCCAATGCGTCGGGAGAAAAATGGTGATGCATCACGCGAATTCCCGAAACTCGAGAACAAGTCGCTGTTGTCCAGAAAAAATTGACGTTTTTCTGGCAACGAAACTTCGAAACGAGAAATATTATTGATTATATCGTCTACCTCAACATTTGAAAAATCTGGATTGAGCGTAAGATCCAAGTTCATTTGACTACCCACAGGAATCTTTACATCAAAACCTACTTTAGTGTCTCTCTCGAGAGGAGTTTTGGCTTCATAATCTTTGCTTTGGCTGAGATTAACATAGGGAATAAAATAATAGGTATTGTTGTTTTTGGGCAAAGGGCGATCAAAGTGCAGCACACCAAGGTAGCCTAGATTAGACAGAAGTTGGTTTTGATCAATGCGCGACCAAGTACTCCGCTCGTTGCTTTGAAGATCGAATCTATAGGCCTGCATATTCCATTGTGTACACCCCTCAGGGTATTTTAAAGAATAAAATGGAATGGCGAGCTCGGCCACATAGGTATTACCTTCGATATGGCCTTCAGAAAACCACTTAACATCCCAGTCTGGATTGAAGGAATTTCGGTCAGTACCCCCATCTGATACCAGTGATTCTCTTTGCGCTCCATAGGGATTTACACCAAACTGATAGGCATTTACACCATCTTGAAAGGTATCAAAGAAAAAAGAGACATTATCTGTAGTGGACCCTCTAAAATCTCTCCTAAGTGAGGTGGCTACAAAGGATTGGTCAGCACCTGTAGCTTTTATGCCGATGTAGAGGTACGTTTCATCAAACAAAAAGCGTACCTCGGTCGGGTATTGTGCGGCCAAAGTATCGGTCGGAAAGTTTTGGCGAAAATGACTGAGTGCCTCCGTGTCAAGCCATTGCTTGTCATTTAACATTCCGTCGATAATCGGCGGAGTCTCCGTGAATCGCGCAGTGGCATGAGGAGGATTTTGGCCAAAAAACTTAACAGGAGTCAGCAACACAAGCATGGTCACCGCACCGATTTTGCTCAACGTAACAAGCCTTTTTATACCCACAGAAATCAATTTCATCGAGCTTGAAAATAAGTTTCTTTTTTAACGCATTGTTGTTAAATAGTGTTAAATAAATTTAATTAACTCAATTACAGATAGTTATATCGAAATATTTTTCGTAACTTTAAGGTAATATTGAGATTTCTTATCAATACCTTGAATTTTATTCCAAAACAGTTATCGTTATGCAATCTGTAAAATTTCGTTCTTCATGCCCCATTTCCAATTCCCTTGATGTCCTTGGGGATAAGTGGTCCTTGTTGATTATACGGGATTTATTTATAGGCCGCAGTACTTATTCTGACATGCTTCAATCACCTGAGAAAATTGCATCCAATATACTCGTAGATCGTTTAAAAAAAATGATCTCATATGGATTGATCAACTTTCACAAAAAACAAGGTGACAGTAAAACCAAATACTATTATTTGACAGATTCAGGGATTGATCTCTTGCCTGTTCTTTGTGATCTCATGAATTGGAAACGAAAGCACCACCCAAATTGGGAAACGCACAGCTTGGCACAAGAAATGTATGACCAGATTGATCAAAAAGGGTGTGAGCATCTATATCACGAAAAGGCCAGGGTAAAACGCCAGGAGCGGGAACAGCTACTTCAGTGTTGATTAAAGAACAATCTGTTATTATTTTGACAGTATTGAGTTAAAGCTCAATGACATTGAATAGAATGTCATCTGGTCTAATGACATCGATCTGAGTGATTTAGTATTTTGTACCTTTCTGAGGTAATTCCTATTCATGAAAAGACGAAAATTTATCACCTCTGCAGCTATTGGAGGTCTTGGCATGACCAGCGCCTCTTCTTGGGCAAATGCACCTATTTTGAATAAAAAGAACTCATCAGCCAAAGGAATCAATCACAGTGTTTGTCATTGGTGTTATGAACAGATTCCATTGGAAGACTTTCTGGTTATTTTGCAAGGTTTAGGCATTGGCGCCATTGATTTGGTTGGTCCTGAGGATTGGCCACTGCTGAAAAAATACAAGATTCACTGTTCTATGTGTGACGGGGCAGAACTGGGATTGACAAAGGGTTGGAATAATCCTAAATATCATCCAGAGCTCATTGCCAATTATACAGCGATGATTCCTAAAGTGGCCCAAGCGGGATATACCAATTTGATTTGTTTTAGTGGGAATCGCGACGGGATGACCGATGAAGAAGGGTTGGCGAACTGTGTCGCCGGGTTGCGTGAAGTTTTGCCCTTTGCAGAAAAGCACGGGGTCATTCTGCAAATGGAGCTGTTTAATCAAATCGACCACCCTGATTATATGTGTGACTATTCGGATTGGGGCGTAGCGCTATGTAAGGCCCTAGGCAGCGATCATTTTAAGTTGCTTTTTGACATCTATCACATGCAGATTCAAGAAGGGGATATCATTAGAACGATTCAAAAAAACCACCAGTATTTTGGGCATTACCACACGGCGGGCGTTCCAGGACGTCACGAAATCGATGAAACTCAGGAGCTTTATTATCCAGCCATTATGAGAGCCATTATCGCGACAGGCTTTACGGGGCATGTTGCTCAGGAGTTTATCCCCACTGCTGCTGATCCTATTGCTTCTTTAGTGAAGGCCATTGAGCTATGTGATGTCTGAATACACCGCAGGCCTTGGGTGACGAAAATTGCGCCCACTTTTTGAACTTATACGGCAATATTTTGAAGGATATAGTAGAGCTCTCGGGCAATCTCCAGAGAGCGCTCGTTGTATTTCTCTTGTTCCAATGGGGTGTCGTCGAATTGTTTTGGGTCATCAAATCTAAAAGGAAGTCTTGCGAGTGCCCCGGGAATAAATGGGCAATTCTCATCGGCATGTCCGCAGGTCATCATGGCTATGAAATGTTCTGATGGGTTTATTGGGTGATCAAATATTTTTGAAAAGCAATGAGCTGGATCAAGGTTTTGGCCAAAATAAACCTGATATTCAGGATTATTTGCAGAGGATGCACTATTGTACTTGTTATTAAACACAAAACCTTGGGCTCTAAGCGTCTCCACTGCTCGAGGATTAAATGCCGTTATTTCAACACCGCCTGAGTAACTGTTGATGGGTAGGTCGAAATGACCCGCCAAAGTTGCGCACCACACCTGAGCCAGTTGACTGCGTCTCGAGTTATGGGTGCAGATAAAATTTAAGGCAATAGAACCATGGGCTGAGAGGTGTTCTTGAATCACGTGCGATAAGTGATCAAGATGTGCACGCCGCTCAACAGTTATATCTGTCGATCGTGCTGTGTCAATTGTTTGAGCAATTTTTGGAAATATTATGCTGTCGATCGGTTTTGACATTAAGAGAATACCATTTGGTTCACTGACAAAATTAGTAAATAGTCTCTTGAGCCAATGTTATATTTGGGTTAATCAACATCGCCTTGAGCCTGTCTCTCAAGCCTATCTTACAGGCCTGTTTCTCTGAATCTGTGTCTCTGAGACCTTGTTAGTCGTCTGGGTTGTGTGTGGAGGGGAAGTCAAAATAAAACAATTGGTCCATAGGTTGACCCAGCGCTATGGAGAGTTTCATTCCAAGCTCAAGACTTGGATTATAGCGATAACTTTCTATCGAAATTATGGTTTGTCGACTCACTCCGAGTTCACTGGCAAGGGTTTGTTGAGACCAGCCCTTTTCTAATCGATATTTTTTGACACGATGCCGAAAAATCATAAGTAGAGCTCAAAAATTAACGTATCTTTAATGGAAATCGTCATGTTTTGATGATTGGTTTGGTGTAAATATACCGAATTTTGTGTAAAGTTATGTTTACACAAAATATGTAAAATTAACTTTACATAATAGACGTAAAATAAACTTTACGTTTTTTTATTTAATTTCATGAAAAGAAGAACCTTCGTTAAGCTCGGTACTGCAGCCTATGCAGCAAGCCTTATTCCATTGTCTTGTTTAGATAAACCGCCGAGATCAAATCAAATGGGGCTCCAATTATTTACGGTCCGTGATGCTCTGGAGCGTGATGTCCTCGAGACCCTTAAGGCCCTCAAGGCAATGGGTTACACTAATTTTGAGTCTTATGGGTATAATGTCGCTGACCAAACCTATTACGGAATGTCTCCAGAACAGTTCAAACAGATGCTGGGTGATTTAGGGCTGGCCACCAACAGTGGTCATTATGGATTTTCAGACTATTTACGAGCCTCCAATGACGAGATTTTGCGTTATACCGACGGTTGTATAGATGGGGCATCACGCCTGGGTGATGAGTATATTGTATGGCCCATTGTCGGTGAGCGAGATAGAAATCCCGAAGGTTTTAAAATGCTGGTCGAAAAGCTCAATATCATTGGAGAGCGCACCAGCGCGGCAAGTATGGGATTCGCCTATCATAACTTTGGCTATGAATTTGTGGAATATCCAGAGTTTATGCCCTATAGATATATTATCGAGCAAACGGATCCGAGTCAGGTAAAACTCGAGGTAGACTTTTATTGGGTTGCCCATGCGGGAGTATACACGCCCAAAGAAGTGATTGAGTTGGCGCCAGGGCGCTTTCCGCTTTGGCACATCAAAGATATGGATAAGATCTCGCGAGATTATACCGAGCTTGGCAGTGGGTCTATTGATTACACCACTTTAATGCCTGACCCGATGCGCGCTGGGCTAAAGCACCATTATATTGAGCAGGGAGGTAATTTTGCTCAGGACTCTATGAGTAGTGTGGCCCAAAGCGCTGCTTATTTTCAGAGCAATTTGAGGCATTTGCTTTAAACTACCTATTTATTGCGTACTTTAGACATGGACGCCACAGCTCCCCAGCGAGACTCGCCATCGAATCAATTGAGGGGTGACTTCTTAATTAAAAATGGTGTGATACAAGAACGAATACAAAGCTTGTGAAAAAAATAGGACTCTGGTCAAGTACGGCCCTGGTTACCGGAAACATGATTGGTTCTGGGATATTCCTGTTACCGGCGACCTTAGCTGCGTTTGGTGGAATAGGGCTTATGGGTTGGATTTATTCTGCTGTTGGAGCTTTGTTATTTACCTTAGTATTTCGACAACTCAGCCAAAGACTACCCGATACTCTCGGGGGTCCTTATGCCTATGTTAAATTTATGCTTGGCGATTTCTGGGGCTTTCTGGTCGGATGGGGCTATTGGGTATCCATATGGTGCACTAATGCGGCGATTGCTGTAGCTTTTGTGGGTTATCTTTCGGTGTTCATTCCCGAAATAAATACCAATGTTCCTTTGGCCATCGGTTGTGGCCTTGGTGCGATTTGGGGACTCAGTGCAGTGAATAGCTTTTCGATACGCACCGTGGCGTGGGTACAAAAAATTACGACTATCCTGAAGATTGTCCCAATTTTGGCCATTGGGTTTATCGGGATTTTTTATATCGATTGGTCTTTGATCAATTTTGACAACTTATCAGGTCAAAGCGATTTTCAAGCGATTTCTGCAGTGACGACTCTTACACTTTTTGCTTTTTTAGGACTTGAATCAGCGACGGTAGCCAGCG
>CBFIFD010000042.1:0-6436 GCA_965661835.1 Flavobacteriaceae bacterium
TAACCTCTTATTACGAACTAATGGATTAAAAACCAACTGATTAACAAATAATTTAACCTAAAACCGAGATTTTTATGAAAAACAAACTACTAACCAAACTAATGATGCTCCCCATGTTTTTACTCATGGGTAGTGCTGCATTTGCGCAGATGACCGTTAGTGGAACAGTTTCCGATTCAAATGGACCTGTTCCCGGCGTAAATGTCGTCGTTCAAGGCACCACTAATGGAGCACAGACCGATTTCGATGGTAACTACTCAATTAGTGACGTATCAAATGATGCAACACTCGTGTTCAGTTACATTGGATACGCAACACAAGAGGTTGCTGTTAACGGCCAATCAACAGTTGATGTTATGCTTTCCGAAGATGCTGAAGCGCTAGCTGAAGTTGTCGTTATCGGTTACGGTACAACAACTGTTAAAGACGCTACTGGATCCGTAACGGCTGTTACTTCTAAAGACTTTAACCAGGGGGTGATTAACTCACCAGAGCAATTGATTCAAGGTAAAACAGCTGGGGTTCAGATTTCTCAGAGTACTGGTGAGCCAGGTGCCGGAATCGACATTCGTATTCGTGGTGCAGCCTCTGTACGTTCGAACAACAACCCGCTTTTTGTAGTAGATGGTATACCACTGTCTGGTGGAAATACATCTGCAGAAAGTAGTGATGCGGGTCTCGGATCGAATGCCGCCAAGAACCCACTCTCGTTCCTTAACCCGAATGATATCGAGAGTATCAGTATCTTGAAAGATGCTTCTGCAGCTGCAATTTACGGTTCTCGTGGGGCAAACGGTGTTGTATTCATTACAACTAAATCCGGTAAAGGATCTCGCGGTTCTTCATGGGAGTATTCCTCAAGTATGTCTGTAGCCTCAGTAGTCAAAAAATTTGACTTACTCTCTGCAGGAAAATATTTGAGTCGAGCCGCTGATTTCGGATTCAATGTAGAAGAGCGCGATTTTGGTGCTAATACGAACTGGCAGGACTTCATTTTCAGAACGTCAACCTCAACTAATAATGACTTAGCATACTCTAATAACTACGGTTCAGGAAACTTACGTGCAACCTTCGGGTACAATAAAAACTTTGGTGTTGTAGAAAACACTTCGTTAGAACGTGTCACTGGGCGTATCAACTGGAATCAAAGATTCCTTGATGATAAACTAAAAATTGGCGTTCAGTCTTCGATTTCACGTGTGAACGACGAAGGCGCTGCCACTGCCGCAAGTGCTGGATTCCAAGGAGACCTCTTAGGAGCAGCCTATTCAGCTAATCCAACATGGCCTACCTCACCAGATTTTGATGGTACGGGTGGTTTATTAAGTCCAGCGACTATGTTGGAATACTACCAGAACAATGCCATGACTAATCGTGCACTGATCAATGTTTCTGCAGAATATGCCCTAACATCAGATCTTTCTGCTAAAGTTAACATTGGTTTAGACGAATCAGAATCTACTCGTACAACTGTTGCATCACCGGACGCCCTTAATTTTGGTGCTGGTGTTGGTGGTAACGGACGAGGGTTCATGAATAATTTGAACACAAGTAGTGAGTTACTTGAGGCCACACTGAATTACACCAAAGAATTTGACAATTCAAGTCTTGATATTTTGGCTGGTTATTCTTACCAGAATTTCAATACAAATGGTCGTAACGCAAATGCATGGGGTTTCTTCACTAACGATATGAATCTTATGGGGGATGCCATCGAAAGCACAGCCAATGCTATTGAAGCCAAAATTACTGGTGATTATCAGCAATATGGTTTTGCTGGAAACACTGATGGAATTTTCGTTAATCGTCTATTCCCAGAACCAGCGACTGACATCATTACAGACCTAAATAACCTTGCGGTTAAATCGATCTTTGTGGATACATTTGACAACACTGACGAATTGCAGTCGTATTTTGGTCGTGTGAACTACACTGTTGCAGACAAATATCTCTTCACCGCAACAATGCGTGCGGATGGATCTTCACGATTTGGTGGAGACAACCAATACGGTTACTTCCCTTCAGGAGCCTTCGCTTGGAAATTACACAACGAAGATTTCGTAGGTGACAACGTATCTACCCTTAAACTCCGTTTAGGAGCAGGTATTACAGGTAACCAAGAAGGTTTAGGATATGGAAACTTTACACAAAGACAGCGTTATGCTGGTGGTGGTCCAGATGATGGTGGTAACATCAATATTCCTGGTATCGTCGATGTATCTTTTCCAAACCCAGCCCTGAAATGGGAGGAAACCATGCAATATTCTGCTGGTCTTGACTTTGGATTCAACAACGATCGATTCAATGGTAGTTTAGATGTTTATCGTAAAGAAACGTCTGATCTATTATTTAATGTACTCGCTGCTCAGCCTTCTGTACAACCTTTCTTATTCTTAAACTTACCTGATTCTAAAGTTGTGAACCAAGGAGTTGAATTGAGTTTAGGATACGATCTGATTTCAAGTGATGATTTAACTTGGAATGCTAGTCTAAATGTTGCTTACAACGACAATATGGTTGAAGAACTTTCAGGAGAGTTCGACGCGGGTACAATCCGTGGTCAAGGTTTGTCATTGGCATTCGCTCAAAAGCTAAAAGCCGGACAACCATTGTTCTCTTACTTCCTTCGTGAATTCGAAGGATTCGACCCAGCAACTGGTCAACCAGTTCAAAGTGATGTCCAAGACTTCGTAGATAAGAGTGCACTCCCTAATCTAACTGGAGGTCTTTCGACTTCATTAAGCTACAAAAGATGGACTGCATCTGCTTATTTTGCAGGTCAGTTCGGTCACTACATTTACAACAACACGGCCAACGCCTTCTTTACTGCAGGTGCTTTTCGTGGTGGACGTAACGTAACTTCAGATGTCCTGACGGCAGGTGAGTCATTTGACGCAGCTGCTGATGTTTCGACACGTTTCTTAGAAAGTGGTGATTTTGTACGTTTCCAAAACGCAACTGTAAGTTACAACTGGCCAGTATCTGGTGATGGATTCTTCTCGTCATTGGTGGTTTCTGTAACAGGACAGAATTTATTTGTAATAACAGACTATTCAGGTCTAGATCCTGAAATAAGTAGCTCTCCTGCCGGAGGGGACTTATTGAATGGTCTTCCAGTTTTTGGTATTGACTATGCAGGTTATCCAAGACCGAGAACATTCACTTTTGGATTAAACGCTAAATTTTAAAAGATAAATTATGAAAAGAGACATGAAAAATTTCATGAAGCCGATGTTCGCAACTGCGATACTATCTTTATTGACAATTTCCTGTACTGATCTTGCTATTGAGGAGACAGACTCCATTATAGCGGAAGGATCTACAGTATTTGAAGGAGTAGCCGATGTAGATGCATCGATTACCAACCTATATAATGACACCTACGGACAACTCGGTGATCAGGGTAATTTCTTTGCCTTGAATGAAGTTTCTACAGATGAAACCCTTGTGCCTACTCGTGGTACTGACTGGGGAGATAATGGAATCTGGAGAACACTTCACGCGCACACTTGGAGTCCAACACATCAATATGTTCTAAACACATGGAATAATTTGAACCAGAATGTTTTGCGTGCCTCACAGATCATCGATCCATTGAGTGCACCAAATGCAGAACAAGATGCTCAGGCCAGATTCCTACGTGCCTTTAGTATGTATTTTGTATTGGATCTATACGGTGTTGCACCGTTCCGCCAACCTACTGATGCGCCTGATGTTAACCCATCTGTGCTTTCAGCTTCTGAAACATATGACTTTATTGTCAATGATCTTGAAACAGCGCTACCAAACTTGCCAATGGCAGGTCCTGGTCCATCTGAAGAAGGTCACTCAAGAGCGAATCGTGCTGCCGGTCACTTTATGTTGGCTAAGGTAATGTTGAACTCTGAGCGTTACACCGGATCTCAACCAAACTACCAAGCGGTTGTAGATCACGTGGATGCGATTGCTGCTGAAGGCTATGCACTTCAAGCCGGTTACTTCGACATCTTTAAGCAAGATGTGCCAGATTCTGAAACGATCTGGTATGCTAAAGCTGGTGTTGGAAACCGTATTTGGAATGGTCTTCACTACAACCAAAACTCACCAGATAACGGTGGTGGTGGTTGGAATGGATTTACAACACTCGCAGAATTCTATGATAGCTTTGAAGGCGGTGAAGAAACTGCCCTTGGTGCTGGTCAAGAAGAGCGTCGTGGATGGGTCCCTGATGCAACTACAGCAAACTCAGAAAACTTAGGAATCGGTTACGGATTCTTAGCAGGTCAACAGTACGACGAAGATGGAACTATCCTAAAAGATCGTTCTGGTAACCCACTTATTTTCACCAGAGAATTACCAGGTCTTTCTGGTAATGGTGAAGCAACTGGTATTCGTATTATCAAGTATCATCCAGGTGATGAAGGTGGATCGTTCCGTTCACACGAAATTGTATTCCGCTATGCTGATGCGCATTTGATGAAAGCTGAAGCCATGATGCGTATGGGTGGAAATGCAACGCCACTAGTTAATGAATTACGTACGTTACGCGGAGCTACTCCACTAGGTAGTGTTACAGATGCTGACCTATTGGCTGAGCGCGGACGTGAATTGTACGTAGAGTTCTGGAGAAGAAACGATATGTTACGCTTCGGACAATTTACAAGTGACTGGGAATTCAAAAACCCAGCGTCTGTAGGAGATGATAAATGGAAACTTTATCCAATCCCTGTAAATGCTTTGTTATCTAACCCTAACTTAGTTCAAAATCCTGGATACTAATCCACGGTTGTAATACAATGAAAAAGCCACCCAGCAGGGTGGCTTTTTTTTTAAGTTTTCATTAATCTTTTTAATGTTTGCTTAAGCGCTATGCTTTTGTTTTGTCTGTATTTTCATCATTGGATAACTCTGTCTAAACGTGACTCGGCATTTACAACACATCAATGAGATTATTTCTTGGCGGCTATGGTTCGCCATGTGCAGTATCGCGATATTGCTGTCATGTAATCAAGAGACAAGATTTTTACTTCGATCCTCAGAAGATACGGGCATAGATTTTCAGAACAACTTGACCGCTTCACCCGAGCAAAATATTTTGAATTATATCTACTTTTACAATGGTGGTGGTGTGGCCATTGTAGATCTCAACAAAGACAGCCTTCCGGATATCATACTCGGGGCTAATCAACAATTACCTCGAATTTATCTCAATAAAGGTGGGCTAAAATTTAAAGAAGTACCCTTTCCGCAAATTCCCGAGGGATGGAATAATGGCATAAATATCGGGGATGTTAATAGTGACGGATGGCCAGATATATACCTCTCTCGGGTCGCAGCTGATTCAGTCCCTGATGCTCATAATGCGTTACTCATTCACCAGGGGCTCGACAACCAAGGTCGTCCCCTATTTACAGAGCAGTCTCAAAAATACGGACTTGATTTTCGAGGATTAAGTACACAAAGTAGCTTTTTCGATTACGACCTCGATGGAGATTTAGATTTATACCTAATGAATCACAGTATTAATCCGAATATGAATTACGGTAACGGTATTAAGAGAACAACAACAGACTCTATTTCTGGAGATCGCCTCTATGAAAACACCAATGGAGTTTTTGTTGATGTCTCAGCACAAGCGGGCATATTTCAGGGTGGTATTGGCTATGGACTCGGATTGTCTATCGCCGATTACAATAACGATGGATATCCTGACATTTATGTCGGTAATGATTTCTTTGAAAATGACTATTTGTATCTCAATCAAAAAAATAAAACCTTCAAAGAAATAGTCCATAGTACCACGGAGGCCCTGGGACATACTACCCATTATTCAATGGGAAATGACAGCGGTGACCTCAATAACGATGGACTAATTGACCTTATATCGGTAGATATGCTTCCTGAAGATATCCTGACCTATAAAACCTCAGGTACAGAATTCAATTATCAATTGTACAATCAGTACATCAAAAACGGGTACAATCACCAATACATGCAAAATACACTACAGCTTAACCGCGGTGGCGGTGTGTTTAGTGAAATTGCCAATTCTGCAGGAATCTCTGCGACAGAATGGTCTTGGAGCCCAATAATTGCTGATTTTGATTTAGATGGGCTCAATGACTTATACGTAACCAATGGTATTTTGGGAGCGACCAATGATATGGATTTTATCAACTTTATTGCTAATGAAGCCATTCAAAAGCAATTAGGGGCCTCGATGCAGCCCGAAGCAATGAAATTTATTGATGCGATTCCCGTCAAAAAGACACCAAACTATATCTTCAAAAACAGAGGTGGGCAATCCATGGAAAATAAAGTAGGCCAATGGATTCCTGAAGTTCCGAGCTTTAGTCACGGAGCAGCGTATGCCGATCTCGACTTAGATGGCGATTTAGATTTAGTGGTCAATAATGTTAATGATCCCTGTTTTATTTTAGAAAATCAATCTCGCCAG
>CBFIFD010000043.1:0-6053 GCA_965661835.1 Flavobacteriaceae bacterium
CGTTACTGATTATGTTATTGCAGCAGGTTCGGCTGGGGGAACTTTTACGGAAACCATGGATTTAGTTGTTCCAGCTAATGTACCCTCTGGAAATCACCGTATGCGTGCCAAATCCAATTGGCAAGCTCCGGTTCCAGATGATGCGTGTGAGCTAACTGATTTTGGAGAGACTGAAGACTATACAGTAAATATCGAGGAAGTCCTGAGTATTGGTGATCAAGAATTCCAAAATGCGGAATTAGTGGTTGTTTCTTTAGGTGACAATCGTTTTGAACTGTCTTTGAATACGCAGTCAGATATAGAATTATCAGCAGCTACATTCAATATGATTGGACAAAAATTGTCTCATGAATCATTGAATAAAGGAAACAATGGAACCTATCAATCTACGATTGATTTATCACAATTTACTTCAGGTATTTACTTAATAAAAGTGAGTAACCAAGCCTCTAATGCGATCAAAACCGCCAAAGTAATTGTGCGATAAATACCATTATTTAATCCAAAAAAAGAGGGCCAATTTGGCCCTCTTTTTTATTCTGGTCTTACGACCGCCTTTGAATGGTCTTTTTAGTTCGCTGAGGCACCGGCTAACCAATACCAAGTAGCGACTTGATAAAATCCATCAGGATTAATTTCCCCCATATTCGATTTATCGAGTGGTGGGTTCATATCATCTCCTAGTCTGTATTTAAATAAATCAGCTAAAGATGAGAACATGTCCCAAGTCATCACACTGGCCCATTCGTCGCCGGTCGGATGAATTTTCTCTGCGGTACCCCATGATAACATATTCATTTTGGCTCCATTTTCTTTGAAAAATGGCTTCCAAATTGTGGCATTTTCTTCAAGGAAGGCCGGGGTATTTTTAGGTTTAGCAAAATTAAATTGAATTGCGGAGCCTACATAATCAGAAGGATCATTTGTCATCCATAGTCCTGAATCGATTCGATAGACCACGTGTACGTCTTTGGTCCAAGTAAATTTCTTTTGAAGCTCGGCAAGATCAGCTTGTTCCTGCTCAGTCAGGACACTGCCAGCGAGGTTCCAAAACATATTCTTTGGATCTAATATGTCTTCGACGGTATTATTGCTTTGGACAAACATATAGTTATACTGCTGTTCGTCATTAATTCCGTCGAGTTGCACCGCCTTTAGAAGGTTCCACGCGAGAATATCGCCTTTTTCTGCGGCGTGTTGTGCTACTTTTTGCATGTATTTACTTTCGACCTCCTCAAAGGCTTGTAGGTCTCCTTCAACAAGGGCAGCATGCATGGTAACAATGACGCCTTCTTGGGCCATTGACAATGTTGTGGTTAAAAATAATCCGATTAAAATAAAATAATGTTTCATAATGATTTAATTAAGTTGTTTTTTGCAAGATAAATAAAATAATTTAATGGTATTACTTTATTTTCTACCCCAAATTGTGGATTTTTGTTAGGCTATGAAATTGGAGATTCATTCTTCTGAAAACACGCGTACATCCATAAACGTCGTTTGGATTAAACGTGACTTACGCACTCAAGATCACCAGCCATTTAAGCATGCTGAGGATGCCGCTGTGCCTTATCTCTCGATATATATTTTTGATAAAACCTTAATTAATCATCCTGATACCAGTAATCGGCATTTGTCATTCATTTGCGCTTCAATAGATGATATGAACCGCGAATTGACACCAAAAGGGAAGGGGGTTCGGGCTTTTTATGGCGAGAGCCTTAAAGTGTTTAAGTGGTTGCACACTAATTTTGACATCAAACAAGTCTTCTCTTATCAAGAAAGTGGTGTTGCAGCGACCTGGAAACGCGATAAGATCTTGGCTAAGTATTTTGCAAAGCAACAGATACAGTGGAACGAATTTCAACAAAATGGCGTTCAACGTGGTATTAAAAACAGAAAAAACTGGGTAAAAAACTGGTATACGACGATGGCTCAGCCTGCTATTGTCAATACCTATGCTTGGCAAGATGATCCGATTCAGCAGCTAGGACTTGATTTACAGCTGTTTGCTTGGCCCAAAGGACGAACCCCAAAGGAAAACCCTGTAGAAATACAGCCAGGCGGACAAACTAAAGCACACCAATATTTAAAGAGTTTTGCCACTGAACGAGGAGCTCATTACAATCGATTTATTTCAAAACCTGCCAAAAGTCGCCTTCATTGCAGTCGGTTGTCCCCTTATATTTCATGGGGTAACTTGAGTGTGCGGCAAGTGTATCAATACATCAAAAATCACCCAAACTATCCAACTCATAAAAGGGCATTCGAGGCCATGTTGGTTCGCTTGAGATGGCATTGTCATTTTATCCAAAAATTTGAAATGCAGTGCGATTACGAAACTATGTGTATCAATCGTGGGTTTGAAAGTCTTCAGCATGAGAACAATAATGAGTATCTGGATGCCTGGAAAAAAGGACAGACAGGGATTCCTTTGGTTGATGCCAATATGCGCGCTTTAAAGGCTACGGGGTGGATTAATTTCAGAATGCGTGCGATGTTGGTGTCTTTTCTGGTGTATAATTTAGATCAAGATTGGCGCCGTGGTGTTTATCATTTGGCACAATTATTTTTGGATTACGATCCCGGCATACACTATCCACAATTCCAAATGCAGGCGGGCACCACTGGCGTTAACACCATACGGATGTACAATCCCGAAACCAATAGTTTAAAGCACGACCCACAGGGTTTTTTTATCAAAAAATGGGTGCCTGAATTGAACGATTTACCGGCTGATCTGGTCCATGCACCCTGGACACTTTCCGAATTAGAACAAGCCATGTATGGATTTACTTTGGGTAAAGATTATCCCAAACCGGTCGTTGATCTTAATCAAAGTGCCAAATTAGCCCGAACAAAAATATGGGCTCATCGCAAAACACCTGAAGTGCAAAAAGCGAAGCGCGATATTCTAAAGACCCACGTCATTCCACGTGCACAATAAAAAAACCCACCGAAAACGGTGGGTTTTAACGAAAAAAATAAACACCAAAAGCCTACTACTCAAGAGCTTCAGCTTTTTCTTTCGAGGCTGTCCAAGTAGAATCCTTGGCATACGCCATCATATACATTTCTTTAGCCTTCTCGTTGTCACCGAGTTCAGCATAAAAATCACCGTATGAATCATAGGCATTGGTTACGTCTGGATTGGCACGCATGAACAGTTCAAAGTGCAGCTGTGCTTTTTCCATATCCTCTAAATCCATATAGATATATCCCATCATATTATTGACTGCGCCATTTTGAGGCAGTCGATTCCAGGCGATTTGAACAACGTCGCGCGCTAAATCTTTGTCTTGTTCATTAAAGGCATACCATACGCGGACCATCGGATCAACTGGAGCAAACATCATGGCACTGCGTAATTCAGAAAGGCGAGTGTCTCGATCTAAATCGTATGATTTGATCAAATGTGCTTCGGCCCGAGAGGCATTATCTATTTTAGACATGGCCGCTTCTTTGGCCGCTAAGAAATTATCTTTATCTGCTTCAAACCAGTAGTAATGCATTTGCCCAAGGTGAGCAGAGGCCCAATTAGGATCCGCCGCAACAAGAGAATCAGATAGTGCTTTGGCACGTTCGTTATCCAGGTTCATCATGGCCGATCGCATGTTGCGAAATGCACGATTTCCACCTTCGAGTTCGGTACTTGGCCAAACAAAACCGGAGGACCCCGCTGAATTGTCAGCACCCACGAATCGCTCCCATTGTAATTGTCCATCATTTTTGGTCACTACACCCGAGAAGTTGCGGTAAAAGGTGTTTTCGCCCATGACAAACCATTCAATCGTTCCCATGACATTGGCGTGTTGTCCCATTAGATAAACATCGTGAAGGGTTACTTTAATCGAATCCTCATAAAAGACACGTCCATCTACATTAGTGAGGTCCATTGTGCGCGGAGTATTGCGCCAAAACGGATTGTTCCAAACAAGAGCGTCTTCTGCAATACCAGCTACATAGCCAGGCACAGCATCTTCAAGGCCAATTTGATTTTCGATATGGCTGATGGCGAACTCACTGACCTCAGACTCTGTAAGCTTTGGTCCATTACAGGAGGCAAACACTAGGACAGCCCCTAGTAAAATAAATTGTTTCATATTATTGATATTGGTTGTTAGTTGCAAGATATATATTTTAATTGTAAAAGACAAGTTAAAAAAATTACAAAAAAAATGCCACCCCGTTAAGGGCGGCATAAGTTGTCTGCATTCAACTGATGCGCTTGAATGATTACCATTAGAACCCAGAAGCCCCTGCATCGTCTTGATACACGTAGTTAAACGTGTAATAGCGAAGATCGTTCAGTGCTATTTGTTCAGTAATTACCTCTGGAGCATCCTTGTAGTAGCTCAATATTTCAACTTTGGCAAACTTGTTGTCGGCGGTGCGCAATACAATGACTTTACCTGGAATCGGACGAATAGTTAATTGACTAGGATCGTAGTTGTACCATCCATTATCAGAACCTGTTGGAATGGATAGGCCATCGGGGCCATCCTGGGCAAAACTACCTGTATTGATAGCCATGACATCGTCAAAGATGCCGTCTACAATATACGCTCCAGCATTACCATTACGCTCGGGCGCATCCTCAATGCCAGCACTACTGCCTCCATTTACTAGAATGGACGTCCCTCTAAATGCGATGTCCCAATCTGTCTCGCTGCTCGTAATTGCACCACTGCTAAAGTCGAATTTTACAAATGGTCCAGAGGCTGCTGGAGGGTTTTGCGTGTAATCCGTTTCTTGAGGTGCGTGTAGGTTGCTGAACAAAATACGGTCATTCTGATTGTTTTCTGGCGGATTGCTGTCGTCATCACTGCATGAGGTGAATACAAGTCCAATCGATGTAATCGCAATTAATAAAAGCTTTTTCATAGTTCTTCGTTTTAATTTGATTTAAATGTTAGTGATGCATAGATTAGTCGTCCCGGTAAATTACTCATTTGACCGGGATCAGTGTAATTAAAAATATTGTCTACTCCCGCTCCGATACGAAACTTTTTACCGAGGGGTTTATTCAAGCTAAAATCAAATATGGCAAAGGGCGCTACCAAATCGTCATAGCGGTCTAAGTAACTATTGCCATTGGTGTCAAAAAGACCAAATGAGCTGCGATATGTTGTGCGAAACGAGCCGTCAATGTTCCACCATGGTAAATCAAAAAACAACTTGGCATTTGCCGTATGTTTTGAGCGATTGACCAATCCTAAATAATCTTTTGATGTCAAACGAAATACAGGAGTACTTGGATTGATTCGTCCAAAAACGGCACCGTCATCAAAGGCCTTTTGGGCATCTTTATCTTTAGCGATCAAGTATTGGTATCCCATACTGAATTTAAGTCTAGGATTTAGCCGATACGTGAAATCAGTTTCTAGGCCTTGTGTATACACCCGATTTACATTGTAGTAACTAAACACGTTCTGACCATTGGTTTTTTGTGCGATAACGCGGGTGTCAATTAAATTTTTGATGTCATTGCGAAACAAGTTGACATTCCATCGTATGTTGGCCGAGGGCTTGAGACTCACGCCAAAGTTAATGGCCAAGGAGCGTTCAGGGCGCAGCGCTTGATCAAAATCATCTAAGGGCACAACGATATTGGAAATTTCACCGGCGTCTTGAAGTTCAGGTAAGCGCACACTTACCGCATTATACCCCAGTACCGTATACCCCGAAGTGGTGTTAGTGAAATCAAAATAAAGCTGTCTAAAGTCAGGAGTTTTGAACCCGTAGCCCAGTGATGACTTGATACTGATAAGATCGTTAATTTCATAACGCGCAGCGAGTTTTGGGCTAAATTGAGAGCTGTAGGCACTATGTAAGTCGTAACGGGCTCCAGCCACAATATTGAGCTTTTGGGTTATTTGATCTTCGTATTGGAGATACGCATAAGGCGCATAAAATTCTGGTGTGCCAAAAAAATTAGAACGTTCGAGACGCTCATAGGTCAGACCTAATCCGCCAATCCATGTGCCTGAACTGTCTGTTGCGTGTTTTAAACGCAATTCTGGGCGACTGAACCACTGATCAAAATTGCTCTT
>CBFIFD010000044.1:0-5535 GCA_965661835.1 Flavobacteriaceae bacterium
AAACAGGTAATTTTTTACCAGTAGCTGTGGGTCAGCCAAAAGCTAAAATCCAGGGCTTAGATTTAATGTTTGCTGCCGTTGTGGAATTTAATAGCCTGCAAGATGCTATAGATTGTTATAAAAGTGATGAATATCAAAGTGCACTTTCTGAGCTCGGTGAAAACCCTGAGGAATCTGTAGTGAGAAATTTATCAATTTTTGAGGGTTAATTTTGAGTCTGGATATTCTCAAAAGCAAACAAAATATAAACCATAGGCATATCTTCTTCTTTTAGTTCTGCTACTTCAAGTCCTCTTAAATAGGTTATGCTGTAGTTGATTTAGAATATTTTGCTTTTAGCGCAACAATGTTTGGAGTTGGTATACATTACTATTTTCTTGACTTTTTATAACAATGAAAAAAACAACGATATTTAACTTCTTGTTTTTTCCTATGACGAGTGAAACTAATCCTTTATGAAAAGAATAGACTCTCTTGATATTTTAAAGGGCGCCATTATTGTTTTAATGTCCCTTGACCACTTTCGCGATTACTTTCACTTAGAGGCTTTTTATTACGCCCCAACAGATCCTGAATACACCAATGCAGCCACGTTTTTTATCAGATGGATCACACACTATTGTGCCCCAGTTTTTGCTTTTTTAGCAGGAGTTTCAGCCTATATTGTAGAAAAGAAATACGATAAAAAATACTTATCTAAATTTTTATGGTCCAGAGGTTTATGGCTGGTATTTGTGGAAATAATCATTATGAATTTTGGGTGGAGATTTGACATCGCATACAACTATATTGTGTTGCAAGTCATATGGATGTTGGGTATTTGTATGATTTTAATGTCTCTACTTATTTGGTTGTCAAAGAAAAGAGTTCTAATTTTTAGTCTGATAGTTATTTTCGCCCATAATCTTTTAGATTTATTTGACATTTCAGGTAATTTTTTATGGGCATTGCTACACCAACAAGAGTTCTTTAAATTAGGCGAAACATCAACATTGGTTGTGGCTTATCCTTTAGTCCCTTGGATTGGAGTAATGTCCTTTGGCTATTTCTTTGGCGGTTATTATAACAAGGAGTACGACCCAATAAAGCGGGTTAAAATATTAAAAACTCTGGGACTGTGTTTAGTGGTAGGATTCTTTATTGTACGATTCATAAATTCTTTTGGAAACTTTATGCCTTGGACAAACTATGGAGACTTTAGTAAAACCCTTTTTTCTTTTATGAACCCTCATAAATATCCTCCATCGTTGAGCTATTTATTGATGACATTGGGCCCAATGTTTTTATTTTTGGCGCTTTTGGAACTCAGAAAAAAAACTTTTTTATCCAGAGCCTTAATGGTATTTGGCAGGGTGCCATTTTTCTTCTATATATTACACGTTTACTTTATTCACCTATTGGCAATGCTGGCTACAGAAATTTATGGATTTGGCTGGGAAAGCATGATTCTAAAAACTCCGATTTGGATGCTCCCTTCTAAGCTGGAAGGTTTTGGATTTAGCACTTTGTGGATGCTTATTTTATGGGTATGCTTTGTTATTTTTATGTATCCAATTTGCAAGAAATTTGGTGATTACAAGAAAAACAACAAACAAAAAAAATGGTTGAGTTATTTATAAACTCCTATTTTCTTAAATTTTGACTTGAGCGTCCCATTTTGTTCGCATTCACTGGTGTACAACAATGTTGATAACTAAAACATGTGATCAATTGACAAAACCGATAATGATATAACTTGTAATAAACAACTAATTATCATATTATGAAAAAACTACTTATTATTTTGGCGTTGGTAAATTATACATTAGCCTCTGCCCAAATCACAACGAATGCGGGTACTTTCAATAAACCAGCTGAAGGAGATACCGCATTCGAAATGCAATTTATGCCAAACCTTGATGGAACTGCAATGTTTGCCGACAGAGGGGCTACGGTGACAATGAGAAAATTTGAATCAGAATCCAAAGCCGTGCGTTGGTCAGCATCACTTGATGTTTTTGATTCAGGTGTCGATGGCTCCGATATGGAGTACGCTGTTGGACTCGGTTACGGTATAGAAAATCACTTTGAAGGTGCGGAACGATTGTCAACATTCTGGGGATATGAGGCAGGCATAAGTTATGCTGATCCTGGTGGTTCGCGGGATATTGAAGGTGAAGGCGAAGGCGAAGATTCAGAGACTGATGGAACGGGTGTTTTTGGAGTAGGTGTTGGCGTGTTTTTAGGCGCTGATTACTACATTATGCCAAAGGTTTACATTGGTTTGGAAATGGGTTATGCTTTGGCTGTTGCGTCTGGCGACGACATAACGGCTTGGGGACTAGGCGGCGGAGTCAATGGAATGATGAGAGTCGGATTCAGGCTATAATCAATATTGAAATGCGTTTTAAAAGGGGTGCTCTAGCACCCTTTTTTATTAAACAATAGGGATATCCTCTACATTCAGTTCAGCCACTTCTAATCCTCTTAAGTAAGTTAAACTAACCTCAGAGGTGAGTAAAACAACTACTTTTTGTTGAGGTATTTTTCAATCCCATACCAAATAACTGGTCCTCCAAAAAAGAAAATGGCGAAAATCCCAGCTTGGGCAAAAAACAAATACAACAAAAGACTGATCCCAGTCGAAATTAAAAACCCAGTGAGTCCTTTAGGTAGATTCATTTCTTGATCAATTTATTGAGCCATTCGATGAATTGGGCTATGAAATACTCTGTGCTTTTCATTAACTTTACGCAACTAATCTAATCAATTCAATGATAATGAAAAATATACTGTTACTTATATCTGCTGGGTTAATTCTGGCCTGTAATAATCAATCCAAAGGGACCTCAGAATCGGACTCTGCTCTGCAATTAGAAAGAGATCTTGAAATGTACCAAAACGTTTGGAATTCATTTTTGGCGGGAGACACAAGTGTTGTAAATGATAAGAACTTCACAGAAGATATTGTTATCGTAACCTCCGAAGGGGATCTAGTTGGCATAGAAGCGTGTAAAGAATATTACACCAATTATTTGACCGGATTCACAGAAATTGAATGGACGATAGTTGATGCTTTTGGACAAGGGAATAAGCTTATCAAACACTGGAATTTCAAAGGAAAACACACTGGGAATTTCTTTGGAATCCCTGCCACGGGGAATTCGTTAAATTTATCTGGAACCACGATTGTAACCATGCGTGATGGTAAAATTGCCAAGGAACACGATTTTTTTGATATGAAGTCAATGCTGGATCAGCTGTTAAACGCTGAAGGAGATATAACAGTAGACGAATATCAACCCATCAATTAGCCGCCAACACTTCCTTAAGATTGTATTGAAGCTCCTCTAAGGTTATCATATAGACCTTGAGCGAGGAAACTCTTGTTTTAAAATACTTAAGCTGAACAATGAGATTTGATTTGAGCTTGTCATTGTCTTGGATAAACTCATGTAGAGATTTTAAATAATCATCAAAGCTTATGTTCGTGCTATTACCATTTAGGATAAGATTCGGGTTCTCCTCAGAAATCAGTTCAATCATGAGATTTATGATTTTCTTCTCATAATCTACAGTTGACAACACTTTTGTAAAATTTAAATTATGTAAACGAGTAATCGTTTCTTTTATGTGTTCAGAGTTAATATACTTTAAATCTCCTGTATTAACCGCAGAATTATATCGATTCATTGGCGGGTAAAAATCTCTGTAGTAAATCAAATTATACTCAATCCTATTTTTGCTGATGGCCACTTTTTTTAGCTCTTCGATATTCAGCTCATCCATTAAAAGAAGGTTGTATATCTCAATGTCTTGATTCCATATCTGCATTCTATCATCGCAATATTTTTTGATATCGTTGGACTCGGTTAAAATGCTATTCAAAACCCGTTCTCTTTGAATTTCTAAGTCTCTCTCATTAGAAATCTCATTAATTCCAAAGGATACAGATATACCAATAATTATAGCGGTAATCTCAAGACATAGTTTAATGAAAACCTTTCGTTTAGACATAATTAAAACCTTGTGTGCCGCATCGGGAATGAATGCTACACAGATGGATGCAGATTACTGTTTTTGCTTATTAGAGCGCTTAATGCTCAGTGGCCTTTAATCTTTTACTTTTCTAAAAATAAATGCCGTAGCGATGCCTAAAATTACAAAATGAATAATCCAGATCAAAGATTCAAGAATAGCTATAGAGTTATCTATATAGATATTGTTAAACGATTCCATGGAAATATTCGTTGTGATGACTGAAAATACAGACACAAAGAACCCAAGTTTAGCTCCGCTCAAATTTGAAGAGGTTTCGTCGCCAAATTGTTTGAACCCAAAATAAAAAGCGACCCCAACAATTAAACTATTTATAATGTTCAGTAGGGTATTCACGTGTTCTGGGTTGTTCATTTCGGGGTAAGTTATGTTACCGCCGAAAAATTCAGCGCCGCCCAACCCTAAATAAATAGTGATGGCAAAGGCAAATTGATATATCAACGAAAATATAGCAACAGTGATAAGTCTTTTCATGATTTAAATATTGGTTAGACTCAAATATACCCAATATAACTTGCAATACGAAATTAAAGCACCTTTGAGTCCAGATTCCCTGTAAGGCTGTTCTTATATAAGTTCAGTCACTTTTTTCTCTTTCAGTCGTACGCCCAGAGATGCCTAAATTTAATGTAACTTTAAGCGAGTAATCTCAGAAACCAAATGGATAGCAGTTTAC
Source organism: Flavobacteriaceae bacterium (assembly GCA_965661835.1). Taxonomy (GTDB): domain Bacteria; phylum Bacteroidota; class Bacteroidia; order Flavobacteriales; family Flavobacteriaceae; genus BACL21. Next base: position 4,715 of record CBFIFD010000044.1, read on the forward strand.
TGATCACTTTAATTTGTGTACTTGGCGGCGGGTTTATAATCATTCTCAGCAGCATGAACAAAAAGAAATAGTACCCATGGAGCAATTAAATGTATTGGGCAATGCGTTAGAATTATGCTGTAATTCTCCTATGACGGGAGCCTACCGAGATGGATATTGCAATACAGGAGCCAATGATTTTGGCACGCATACGGTCTGTGCTGTTGTTACAGATGAGTTTTTACAATTCTCAAAAACTAAAGGAAACGATCTTATCTCACCAAATCCGATGTACAATTTCAAGGGACTGCGCCCGGGAGATAAATGGTGCTTATGTGTGTCACGATGGCTGGAGGCCTACAGAGCCGGATGCGCTCCTATGGTTCTTTTGGAAGCCACCAATATCAAAACACTAGATTATATCAGTTTTGAAAAACTGTTAGGGTTTAAAGCGTGATGAAAACAATGGTATTAAACTACCACGCGACTATAATCAACCTATGGAGCGGTCTTTTCTAATCGCTTAGAATTTATCGCACCACAAAATTCATATTGGTTTTCCCCTGAGCGCCTTCAATAGATAAAAAATAGGCCCCTGAAGCTAAGCGCACTGGAATGTCCACCGAGTCTCCTGAGATTGGACCCTTGAACAAGACACGCCCATTAGTGCTATAAACGGTATATGTTCCACTTTGTGATTGCGATAGCCTGACGTGCAGCGTCTCCTGAGCATTAACCGGATTTGGGTACAGAGAGAGCTCAAGGGTACTTTGCTCACCAATGTCTAAAACATTACATTCCATAGGCTCTGGATTAAAGTCAGCCGGAAATGCGGCTTCAAA
>CBFIFD010000045.1:0-5232 GCA_965661835.1 Flavobacteriaceae bacterium
ATAAAAATACAGTGCATAAAGCCTATGGCAAGTAAGGTGACCTCCTCCCTAGTCATGGCTGCCTCAGATATGGACGATTGTAATTTATCGGTAGGGGGGTACATTTTGAGGTCAAAACCTTGTTTTAATGTAAAATGTATTATTTTTGCGACTTATAAACCAATCTAAAATTTAACAATTATGTCAGACATTGCATCAAGAGTAAAAGCAATTATCGTAGACAAATTAGGTGTTGACGAAAATGAAGTTGTAACTGAAGCTAGCTTCACCAATGACCTCGGTGCCGATTCACTAGACACGGTAGAATTGATCATGGAGTTCGAAAAAGAATTCGATATTCAAATTCCAGATGATCAAGCTGAAAACATTGCAACTGTAGGTCAAGCGATTTCCTACATCGAAAACGCAAAATAAACTTCATTCCTCTATGGAATTAAAGCGAGTAGTAGTAACAGGACTTGGTGCACTGACCCCCATTGGGAATAACCTCTCAGAATACTGGGAGGGCCTCAAAAACGGAACAAGTGGATGCGCCCCTATTACGTATTTTGACACCGAAAAGTTCAAAACAAAATTCGCCTGTGAGCTCAAAAATTTCAACGCGCTCGATCATTTCGATCGCAAAGAAGCCCGTAAACTAGACCGATTTGCCCAATACGCCATCGTGGCCTCTGATCAGGCAATAGCCGATGCTAATTTTAACCAAGATACCTTGGATAAATATCGTGTTGGGGTTATCTGGGGTGCAGGAATTGGCGGCTTAGAAACATTCCAGAATGAAATGATCTCTTATGGCGAAGGGGATGGAACACCGCGTTTCAACCCCTTTTTCATTCCCAAAATGATCTCAGATATTGCCCCAGGAAATATCTCAATAAAGCACGGGTTTATGGGGCCAAACTACGCCACGGTTTCGGCCTGTGCGTCTTCGGCCAATGCCATTATTGACGCCCTAAACTACATAAGACTCGGTCATTGTGATGTTATTGTCACAGGAGGAAGCGAAGCCGCTGTAGCGATAGCGGGTATTGGTGGATTTAATGCCATGCATGCCCTGTCGACTCTCAATGACTCACCAGAGAGTGCCTCTAGACCTTTTGATGCGACCCGCGATGGGTTTGTTTTAGGTGAAGGAGCGGGTGCCCTAATTCTCGAGGATTATGAGCACGCCAAAGCACGCGGCGCTAAGATTTATGCCGAAGTTGTTGGTGGTGGCTTATCCAGTGATGCGCACCACATGACTGCACCTCATCCAGAGGGACTCGGTGTAGAACGCGTCATGCTCAATTGTTTGCGCGATGCGGGGATTAGTCCTGAGCAAGTAGATGCCATTAACACCCACGGGACATCAACGCCGCTGGGCGATGTTGCCGAATTAAAGGCGATTGTCAAAGTTTTTGGAGACCACGCGCCCAATATTAATATCAATTCTACTAAATCCATGACCGGTCACTTATTAGGTGCCGCTGGAGCAGTAGAAGCCATTGCTTCGATTTTGGCCATGAACCACAGTTTGGTTCCGCCCACAATCAATCACACTACAGTAGACGAAAATATCGATCCTCGTCTTAATTTAACCCTAAACAAGGCTCAAGAGCGTGAAATCACTTACGCCATGAGCAATACCTTTGGATTTGGTGGACACAATGCTTGTGTACTCTTAAAAAAGTATACTGAGTAGTCATTTATGGTGTCCATAAAAAACATATTTTCCTCTCGATCGCAAGATGAGGAAGAGTTTTTTCATGCCATAAAAGAAATATTGGGATTTAGCCCCCAAAACCTGAGCTGGTATCACGAGGCCTTTACCCATAGTTCGATTCAGGCTGTAAATAGCCAAGGGCAACCTCAAAACTACGAACGTCTTGAATTTGTTGGTGATGCCATGCTCGGGTCCATAATCGCCGCCTACCTCTTTACAATGGTGCCAGAGGGCAACGAGGGTTATTTGACCAAAATGCGCTCCAAGGTGGTCAGTCGGGATCATTTGAATGAGCTGGGGCGTGATTTAAATCTAATTTCATTGGTAAAAACTACGGTCCCCATCGATCAGTTTGGCCAAAACATACACGGCAATGTCTTTGAGGCACTCATCGGAGCGATATATTTGGATCGCGGCTATTCGTGGGTCGAAAAATTCGTTCAAAATCGGGTCATCGAGCCTTATGTCGATATCGAAAAGCTCGAAGGAAAGGTGATCAGCTACAAGAGTTTGGTCATCGAATGGTGCCAAAAGCACAAAAAGAGCTTTAAGTTTCAAACCTATGAGGACAATGGCATAGAGGCAAATAAGCATTTTGCCGTCAAGCTTTACATCGATAAAGAAGTGGCCGCAAAGGCCCGCAGTACTTCCAAGAAAAAAGCAGAGGAATTAGCAGCCAAGCGCACATTCTACAGGCTACAAGAGCAAATGACCCCTTCAGCCGAACAGTCCCCCAGCAAAGACTAAAACGTTTTCGATGGTTGTGGAACAAAAATCAAGTCAATTCCATAATAAAGCTCGAAACTATTCTTAATTTTAACAAAAATTCACCCTATGGCGGTACATCGTTTGCATCTAGTGGAAGAAGATGATGACTTTGCGCTTTTTGCCATCCATTGCGGTGAGGCCCCTTTTAAGATGGCCTTTCTGATGAATCAATCTCTGCGGTGGCAGCTCAAAAGGCAGCGTGAAGATGCTTTGGTCGCCCGAGGCGGGATACAGCAACAATTTCCAAAATTTCGTTTTGTATCGCGCCATAATCACGTTGATCACTTGTTGCTGACCAATGTAGATTATTCAGAACAAACCGCGCCCGAGCAGTCTTTGGGTCTTTTTGATACGTTTACTGGGTCAAGTACAAGTACCAGCTACTTAATGCCAGAATTTAAAAAAGTCGATTATTTACTCAAGATTGAATCGGCCCTGACCAAAGACGAAGAGAAGCAATTAATTCGTCAAATAAAATCAATAAAAGAAGTGGTTTCTACCTACGCGATTCCACACCAAAAAATAAAAAATACCAACCCTTTAAACAACTGACCATGACGCATGAAAAAAAGACAAAAATTGTAGCCACTTTGGGCCCTTCCACCGCTGACAAGGCGATTTTGAAGGGCATGATGGAGGCTGGGGCCAATGTATTTAGGATTAATTTTTCACACGCGGATTACAGTGAGGTCCAAAAGCGCGTGGAGCTCATACGAACCCTCGAGGAAGAAACTGGAATTTCGGTAGCTATATTGGCCGATTTGCAAGGCCCAAAATTACGCGTAGGGACCATGCAAGATGATGTGGTTGTCCAACCGGGTGATCAAATCAGTTTTTGTACTGGTGAGAAGTTTGAAGGCACCTCGCAAAGGGTGTACATGAACTACGATTTATTTCCTCAAGATGTTAAGCCTGGCGAACACGTACTTTTGGATGATGGAAAGTTGATGTTTAAAGTCCTAGAGACCAACGGAAAAGACCAAGTTATTACGGAGGTCGTTCAAGGAGGGCCTTTGCGCTCCAAGAAAGGTGTGAATTTGCCCAATACAGATATTTCTCTTCCGGCCCTTACCGATAAAGACAAGCAGGATGCTGTATTTGCCATCAGTTTAGATGTAGACTGGATTGCCTTGTCCTTTGTACGTGACAAAAGAGATGTTCTTGAGTTGCGCGAATTAATTGAGGCTAACGTCGATCATAAAATTCCGATCATTGCAAAAATTGAAAAGCCAGAGGCCGTTAAAAATCTTGAAGAAATTGCCAAAACAGCCGATGGTCTGATGGTGGCCCGGGGTGATCTTGGGGTCGAGGTCCCTGCAAGCGATGTTCCGTTAATCCAAAAAGAGACTGTACTTATAGCCAAGCGGGCGCGAATTCCTGTGATTATCGCTACACAAATGATGGAATCTATGATTGATTCAATGACCCCATCACGTGCCGAGGTAAACGATGTTGCCAACAGTGTCATGGATGGTGCAGATGCAGTTATGCTCTCTGGCGAAACGAGTGTCGGCAAATATCCGGTTCAGGTTATTGAAACCATGGCCAGTATTTGTGAACGTGTCGAGAGTAGTGCGCGAATTAAGGTTCCTCATCAACCTCCTGTGATTCGAACCAAGCGTTATATCACTAAAAGTGTGTGTTATCACGCGGCCAAAATTGCCAACGAAATCGACGCCAAGGTGATCTGTACCCTGACCAATAGTGGTTATACGGCCTTTCAAATTTCTGCTTGGCGCCCTGACGCTCACATTCTGGTATTTACCTCAAACCGACGCATTCTCTCTCGGCTGAACCTACTCTGGGGGGTGCGTGCCTTTTTTTATGACAAGCATGTGAGTACCGACGAAACAATCGAAGATGTCAATAAAATAGCCACACAAAAAGGCTATGCTGAACAAGGAGACTTTTTGGTGAACCTGGCTGCCATGCCTATTGTCGATCGTGGAATGGTTAACACCCTTCGTATTTCTCAGGCCTAGATAAAGGGATATATGGGACTACCCCTAGAAATAGAACGTAAATTTTTAGTCACAAGTAAGGCGTTTATGACTGAGTCCAGTGGGCGCATTTTAATGCGTCAAGGATATTTGAGCACCGACCCGCAGCGGGTGGTACGCGTGCGTCTGACCGAGGATTTAGAGTCCGGAGAACAGGGTGCATTTTTGACCATCAAAGGCCCCTCCCCAGACCACGGCTTGAGCCGACTTGAGTGGGAACAACCAATCGATTACCAGGACGGGGTTGAGCTTTTAGCGCTTTGCTTGCCCTTCCCTGTGGAAAAAACCAGATACTTGGTGCCCGTTCAAGACCTTACTTTTGAAGTTGATGTATTTCACGAATCAAATCAAGGGCTAATTGTGGCGGAGATCGAATTACCCGACCCTGAGGCGCAATTTACAGAGCCCGATTGGTTAGGCACAGAGGTAACCCAGCAGACCAAATACACCAACGCGTCTCTCGCCCAAAGCCCGTTTTCAACTTGGACCAAGTAGGTTTTTTAATCGCTCAGAACTGATTTGTCGCCGTTGACCTGGTTGTCTTGGCGTCTCAAAAGTCACGTGGCTACTGGGTGAAGCTTCGGTGATGAGCTCGGAAGCTGAGGCGTGAATGGCCTTAAATCCTGCCTGAACAAATAAAGATTTATGCTCAGCGCTTATTCCTGATCCTGGCATGATCGTCAATTGTGGACCGTATTGAGTCTTGAGGGTTTTGAGCAATTCTATGCCCTGCTTCGCGGTTGGGGCTTGACCCGAGGTCAG
>CBFIFD010000046.1:0-5129 GCA_965661835.1 Flavobacteriaceae bacterium
TTGGTTCATCGATCCTTATGTAGGTCTGGGTGCTGGACGCACTTGGGTAAAATACGGATATGCCAAAGGATTCAATACGCTTAATGCCAATGTTGGGTTTAAGTTTTGGGTCATGGAAGATCGATTAGCAATCAACGTCATGAGCACTTTTAAATCAGGCCTTGACGATACTTATAGCCAAGACCACTTCCAGCACAGTGCTGGTTTAGTCTTCCAGTTTGGTGGAAAAGACACCGATGGCGACGGCATCAACGATGACGAAGATGAGTGCCCAATGGTCCCTGGTTTAAAAGAATTTAACGGGTGTCCTGACACAGACGGTGACGGCATTGAAGATGCTAAAGATGAGTGTCCTGAGGTCCCCGGTCTAGAAGAATTCAACGGATGTCCTGATACAGACAAGGATGGTGTTGAAGACCGAAAAGACGAGTGTCCAAAACGACGAGGTCCTGTAGAATTAGGTGGATGCCCTGATCGCGACAAAGATGGTGTGGCTGATAAAGACGATGCCTGTCCTACTCAAGCAGGTGATCCTAATTTAGGGGGTTGTCCTGATGCCGATGGTGATGGTGTAGCCGATAAAGATGATTCTTGTCCACAAGAAGTCGGTACAGTAGCTAACGGTGGATGTCCCGAGATGAGTGTTGAAGTCGTTGAAGAACTTAACAATACCACCGCAGCCATTTTGTTCTCTTTGGGAAGTAGCGAGTTAAACTACGAAGGTAAGGCCGTGCTCGATGAAATCGCACAAGTCCTTAAAGCCTACCCAACCACTTACTTAGAGATTGCGGGACACACGTGTAATATAGATACCTTTACGTTTAATCAAGGTCTATCAGAAGCCCGTGCGAAAGCAGTGCGTCAATACCTGATCACTAAACAAGGGGTAAATCCTTCGAGACTTACCGCAAAAGGTTATGGTGAAAATGAGCCTATTGCAGACAACAGCACTGCAGAAGGCCGCGCCAAAAACAGACGTGTTGAAATTCGCGTAAATGAATAATTGTTTTTGAACCAAAAGATAAACCCCGAACTGAGTTCGGGGTTTTTTGTTCGTTCTATCTTTGATCGAATAACAACACCTCAATAATACACCAATTATGAATGATTCCGCGCCACAAAATATGAGCATAAACGCTGTCCTTTTTGATATGGACGGAGTGATTGTGGACAGTGAACCACTTCATCACAAAGCCTATCATCTCATGTTTCAAGAGGTCGGACTCACCGTTAGCGCTGAATTATATGCTTCGTTTACCGGACAGGCCACACTCGAAATATGCCAAACACTTTGTGCGCATTTTGGTCTAGAGCAAAGTCCAGAGGAGTTAGTTGGCATCAAGCGCCGTCATTTCAAAACGCTGTTTGATCTAGATCCTGATTTTGATCTAATCCCAGGGGTGCTTGAGCTCATTCAGGACTATTATAACAACGGACTAACCTTGGTCCTGGCCTCCTCTGCCTCTATGGTCAATATCAATCGTATTTTTAAACGCTTTGATCTAGATCGATACTTTGTGGCCAAGCTCTCCGGAGCAGATCTCAAGGCCTCAAAACCCCATCCAGAGATTTTTATCAAAGCCGCAGAAGCCGCCGGGGCCGATCGAAAGAATTGTGTGGTTATTGAAGATTCAGAAAACGGAATCTCTGCCGCAAAAGCTGCTGGTATTTATGCGATCGCTTTTGACAGCGAGCACTCAAAAGCACAAGACTATAGTCTTGCTGATTTGGTTGTAAAATCTTTTGATCAGATTAGTTATGCCCAGCTCACAAAGATTAACGATTAGCTCGTTTTATTTTACGCTTAGACCCATTTTTATCCCAATATTTGGTTCGTCCCTTTTGTTTGCCGTTTTGATATTGGGCCTCTTGTTTTAACTGTCCATTAGCGTGCCATTGACGACACACTCCGTGCTTGAGGTCATTGAGGTAATTTTCCTCAGAGCCCAGCTGGCCAGAGGCATACCACCAGCGAAACGCGCCTTCTTTTTTACCCGCAACATAAAACCCCTCTAGGCGAAGTTGTCCCGAGTCATATTTGGTAACAACGCGCCCTGTCACTAATTCTCCGGAGTCTTGTAAACGTGCCATTCCCGTCTCAAGTGCTGGACCATCGAGTTGATTATGATAATAGGTTGATTGAGCATTGAGGCTCGAGCCAACTAAAACCAGTACGAAGGCAAAAAAGATGTGTCTAAGGTTCATGTGTTATGTATTTTATCTAGGTCGTGCAATTTAGTTAATTAATCCGTCCGTATGTCATGGATTTTATTATTTCGACGTGATGAGTCTCAAGCCATTATCGATTAGCGTCTTTAGGGCAGGGTCGCTTTGTAAAGACACAAGGGTATCTCGCACCTGTGAGGCCATCGAGTGTTGGGATGCCACCATTAGCTCCAAAAGCTCTAGAAATAACAACCACTCCTGGGGATAATTCTCCTTGTTTCTTTGCCAAAAATCAGATAAAAACTCCGCGCTCAGACCTTGCTCACTTTTATTTTGACGCCAGTCGCTCAGCAGGGCATACTCCTTATGTAAGGCCAATTCCCGAGGGCTATATTTGATTTTTTGGGATACTGTTTCTGACGGTTTATGAATATTTGGAAAGGACTTATCATCGGCAGGTCCCGCAAAGGCAGAAACGATACTCTTGCCTATGGCCATATCGTAAACTCCCCAACTGGGGTCAAACAGTACCTCATCGCCATGAGTCACATGACACTCGGTAAAAGTGATCAGCTGAATCTTTCCACGGATGTCTCTTTTGCCAGTGATAATTTTTCCTTGAACACAAACGCCACCTTCAAAAGTTAAGGTAACTTCTTTTCCCTCGACAATACCATAAGCTTCAAGATCACGAGGCGACATATCTTCTATTGCGAGATTCGTCCCTTCGAGCTTCCCCACTGGTGAGCCGAATCCATCGAGGTGTTGATGCGTACCATGTCCGATAAGCTCCCGTCCCTGAGAAGCCAAAGCTGTAGGTCCTGTGGTTTGCATGTAGATTGGGGCGCCCTCACTCGTGATCACTCGAGTAAATACCCCTGACACTTGGATCCCGGTCGAGAGCTCTACCGTACCCATTTTGGTTGATTTAATGAGTTTTTCTATGCCTGAACGTCCGCCGGTGCGCACCGCCATTTTGTTGGCAAACTTTTCCAGCACATAGCTCAGATGAGCAAAGTCTGGGGTGACATAAAGGTGTGGTTGCGCTGACGTAATGTCGAAAGGGACCTCCGCCGCATCAATCGTGTAATGTCTTTTTTCTACTGCCGGATCGAGGCAGTCCTTACTCTCCTCGATGGACGACAAAAGACCCGCACCGTAAATTTTAGGGGCCTCTAAACTCCCGATAAGCCCGTACTCTACAGTCCACCAATGTAGATTGCGGATCTTGGCCATTTCTGAGAGTTCGGTGACTTGGTTTTGGATGGCCTCAACCTCCGCGGTCGCCGCATCGACTTCTGCTTGAGTTGAGTTCGGATTTTCTTTTAAAATCGAAAGCTTACGGATGGCCTCGTACATTCGATCGTCATCAGGAGACGAAATGGCCTTACTTCCGAGCTCTCCAAATCGGCGCAAATATTCTGCGTATTCGGGATTAGCAATGATAGGGGCGTGCCCTGCCGCCTCGTGAATGATGTCAGGCGCGGGCGTGTATCCTACATGATCGATGGTGCGTATTTCTGAAGAAATTACCAAAACGTTGTGGGCTTGAAATTCCATAAACGCATTCGGCGGGATAAACCCGTCCACGGCAACTGCCGCCCATCCAATATCTTTGAGAATGCGATTCATCCCCTCCATATGTGGAATTTCATCAATAGAAATTCCTGTCCGACTCAGGCCCTCGATGTACGATTCGTGGGCTACTTTTTGGAGGTAATCTACATTCAATCGCATCACATAACGCCAAACAGCCTGATTTTGGGCCGTGTATTCACCATAAGGTTGCTTGACAATAAATGGATGCAAACTCTCTGGCAACCTGGCGGTAACCTCATTAAATTCGATTTGATTGTCTAGAATCTTCATAATTCGCAAAGCCCTTAAAATAGGTTTAAGGGACTAAGATATTCACCATAAAGATAGGCTATTATACACGATATTTTTACGCATCGCAGCACTCTATCTAAGTCCATTTATGTCGTAACGATCAAAAAAATCCCAGAGCGTTTGATTCATGTCAAAGCCAAGTGTGCTGGTATCGAACCAGAAGTGCTCTCCCTGAATCACGCGATATAAATCTAAAGACACCCCATTTAGCCCCGGGCCATAAGTTTCATACTCTACTTGTCGAAAGCCCCCGGTAAACGTCTGGGTTTGTGAAGGGCTAGCCCCTAGCTGATTAAATTCTTTCCAGTAATTCACCGCGTATGGCACGGAGGTCCACTCGGTATTGCCTTGGTAAGGCAACACTTCATCATTGGTTCCATGAACAATAATGACGGGCATTGGATGAGACGCCTCACAGACCTCTGGCCAATCCAACATAGAACCAGAGACTGAGCCAATGGCTGCAATACGGTCGCTTAAAGCGCAGGCCAGAGCATAACTCATCATGCCACCATTGGAATAACCACAGGCATAAATCCGGTCTGAGTCGACGTTATAATTATTGCTTATTTCATCAATTAACGCGGAGAAAAAATCTATATCCTCGGCATCACTTTTGTTATCTGATCCCGACAAAAAGGAATTCCAATGAGGATTGCCGTCGAGACAACTGCCTTGTGGGTAAACTAAAATAAAGCCCTCTTGATCGGCTAGAGACCGCATGTCTGCACGACCCAAATAGTCCATAGCATAGCCGCCATAGCCGTGCAGATTAAATACTACGGGCAAGGCTACTGAGGCGTCATAATCTCGCGGGAAGTGCACAATGTACTCACGATTCAAGCCATTGTGATTGAGTATCATGGCGCCCTGATTGTCGCCACATTGTGCCTCAGAGTCCTTGTTTTCGGTACTACACGAAAACAGCAAAAACAACAAAGGGGTGATGATCACCCCTTTGATAAACCTGTAACATTTAGCGTAATTCATCATATATGATATAACGCTGTGTCTGTTAATCTATTGTTGCAGAATTATTCTCCCTTGAGCATTTTCTTAAACGCCACTAGGTC
>CBFIFD010000047.1:0-4441 GCA_965661835.1 Flavobacteriaceae bacterium
CTCTGGACTCAAAGAGGCTTTACTTATTTTAAAAGACATCAAGGGTGTCGGAATGGTCTATTTAGATGACAAAGACGTCATTCGTCACAAGCTTGTGAAAGAGGTGATTTCGGCCTATAACTCAATAGAACATCACCATACCACTTAATAAAGCCATTGTAAAACCTTAGCAACAAGCTGAAAAATAAAGACAATGAATAAGAAATTTTTACCAGCACTTGGAATCATTCTTGTCGCCGTTATCCTTATCGTTATAAATGAATTTACTGAATTGACGTTTATTAAGGATTATGCTTTAATGTTTATAATCGGTGGTATGTTACTGGGTGTATGGCTGACAAAACTATCTGAGAAGTCAAAAGAAAAATCATCATTAGACTAAAAACCATGAGTCAAACCATAATCGATTCTAACTTTAAGTTTCCTGGACAGATTTCTGTGTACAAAGGAAAGGTGCGTGAGGTATATCATTTAGAAGGAGATTTACTGGTCATGGTGGCCACGGATCGACTCAGTGCATTCGATGTGGTCATGCCCAAAGGCATTCCATTTAAAGGTCAAATGCTGAATCAAATCGCCACCAAAATGATGGCAGACACCCAAGATATTGTGCCTAATTGGCTTATGGCCACACCAGATCCCAACGTATCTGTAGGTAAAGCTTGCGATCCTTTTAAGGTGGAAATGGTCATTCGTGGTTACCTCAGTGGACATGCCGCCCGACAATACAAAGCAGGGCATCGTGTACTTTGCGGGGTGTCAATGCCCGAAGGCATGAAAGAAAACGACGTCTTTCCAGAGCCTATTATCACCCCAGCCACCAAAGCCGAAAAAGGGGACCACGACGAAGACATTTCGCGCGAGGATATTTTGGCTCGTGGTATTGTCACTCCAGAAGACTACGCTGTACTCGAGAATTACACGCGGGAACTGTTTGCACGAGGTACCGAGATCGCCGCCAAGCGCGGTCTGATATTGGTGGACACCAAGTACGAATTTGGTAAAACCAAAGACGGTGACATTGTCTTGATCGACGAAATTCACACGCCAGATTCATCGCGTTACTTTTATGCTGAAGGCTATGCTGAGCGTCAAGAGCGGGGAGAGGCCCAAAAACAGCTTTCCAAAGAATTTGTGCGTCAGTGGCTCATCGCCAATGGTTTTCAAGGTTTAGAAGGCCAAACTGTGCCGTTTATGAGTGATGAATATATCGAATCTGTCTCTGAGCGGTACATTGAGCTTTATGAGAATATCACAGGCACATCTTTTGAAAAAGCCGATGTTTCAGATATTGCCACGCGTATCGAACGCAATGTCCGCGCGTATCTCGCAAGTCTTCCATAGATTAATCAATAATCACCCCAATACTGAGTTCTGTAAAATCAGCTTGTCCCAGATTTGCATTGAGATGAGCCCCGACAAAGGGATTAATGCGCACACCTTTGGCATTGGTGTCTAGGTCCGTATTTGGCGTGGTTACTTGCGCCTTAAACAAGTAATATCGGATCCCTAACCGGGTGCTAATGAGCTTTTTGAGTTTGTATTTGGTATTGTACTCGCCCAAGACCCAATTTGGGGGCAATTCGCGCGGTGGATAATCCCAACCTTCGTTAATACGCCAATCAATAGCATAGGCTGGCTTATAAAAATTTACCCCGAGTTGTGTACTGATTCCAAAATGCCCAAGTAAGACCTCTCCATTGATATGGACCCCAAAGTTTGAACTGTAGCGCCATGGATTAACCCTGAACTGTTCAAATTCTTGACCGGGTTGGACCAAAGACTCATTCCCCTTGATATAATCGTGGTAATGTTGGTAAAAGCGATAAAACGCACCCACACCCCAGCGCAGATAGCCTTTATGGGTCTTGCCCCACGTGAGTGAGACGGTTCGTACCGGGCGTAGATCATTAAATGCGAGGGCCAGTACATTATATCCATAACCAAATCGGGCTTCTAGATATGCTCGTGTCACAATAGCCATGTCAGGATCCTGATTTATTTTGGCACTCTTAGGTTGTTTTTGTGCCGCTCTAGATGGGTCCCATGTCTGCCTGAGTGAGAGCAGAAATGAGTTCAATCCCTGATTGGGGAGCTTGGTATGGCCATTAGACTGGTGGTTATAAACGATACCACCATCGAGTACTCCATAATTATTGGCCCATATATGATGGTGAATGCTGCCTCTAAAAGCCCAAGTAATATCGGTGGTCACTGCTTGATTAAAAAAGTTCGTCTCAGGATCAAAGCGCGTGTCAAAATAAGCACCACCAAGGCCAAATTGAATATGCGTGCCACTTAGATACGAACTAAAAATAGGGAAGGAGACATAAGGAATTATGGCATAAGAGCGTCCCAAGAGCTCGGGATTACCAATATCTGTATACATGCCCAGGACACCCAATTCAGGGTATTGTGCGGTCGGCTTGCCGGGAAGCGACATGGTACGACTCAGTCCTAGGACCAAACTATACTGAGGGTCTCGCTCGGGAAAAAAGTCGTTAGCCTCAGCAGAAATACCGTATAAAACTTCTGCAGAAAACTTAAAGTGATTAGTAACTTGAGCCTGCGTAACAGTAACTAAACCAACACTTAACGTAAAATATAGCCGGAATAATTTATCTCTCATAATCAGCTCATTCTAACAAGAAAAGTCTGTTTACCGCAGATCATTATATAGGTTATCGCATGGTCCATTGCGCCACTAGTATTTATAATTATTTTGATTAAGGTCAATCAAAATAGCTATACGTATCCCCGGCCTTCATCTTGAGTAATGAGTGATAAATAAGTGAAATCACGTTCTCAACATCCTGTCGATGAACCATTTCTACCGTAGTGTGCATATAACGTAATGGCAGTGAGATTAGGGCACTAGGGACGCCGCCATTGCTGTACGCAAATGCATCCGTATCAGTTCCTGTATAACGCGAATTCGCAGCACGCTGAAACGGTATGTTTTGGGCCTCGGCAGTGTCCACGATTAAGTCTCTAAATTTTTGCTGTACCGCAGGAGCATAGGCAATCACGGGGCCAGCCCCAATTTTGGCGTACCCCTGGGTTTTTGGCTCGATCATGGGGGTTGTGGTATCATGAGTCACATCGGTCACTATAGCAGCATGTGGTTTGATACGCTCGGTAATCATTTCGGCACCACGCAACCCGATTTCTTCTTGGACCGAATTAGTGATATAGAGTCCAAAGGGCAGTTTCTTTTTGTTTTGATGCAACAGGCGCGCCACTTCAGCAATCATAAAACCTCCCATACGATTATCAAGAGCACGGCATACAAACTTGTCTTTGTTCATCACATGAAACGTGTCGGGGTAGGTGATGACACAGCCCACATGAATCCCCATTTGCTCCACTTCTTTCTTATCGGCCGCGCCGACATCGATAAAAATATTATCGAGTTTAGGCGTTTCTTCTTTGCCTGCCTTACGCGTGTGAATTGCGGGCCATCCAAAAACCCCTTTGACAATACCTTTTTTGGTGTGAATATTTACAATTTTTGACGGAGCAATTTGATGATCACTCCCACCATTTCGGATTACATAGATCAAACCATTGTCACTGATGTAGTTCACATACCAAGAAATCTCATCGGCATGCCCTTCGATTACTACACGGTACGGGGCATCGGGGTTAATCACTCCGACAGCGGTACCATAGGTGTCTGTGATAAACTCATCGACGTAAGGACGCAAATAATCCATCCATATCTTTTGCCCGCTCCACTCGTAACCGGTAGGCGAGGCATTATTTAAGTAATTTTCTAAAAAGTTTAAAGAATCTTTAGTGAGTAGCGTATCGGCCATAGATCATAATTTTTGAGCCTTAAAATTAGGAAATTCTTCACAAGCAAAAGGGCTTTAAATGTGTATTTTTACCTCGTGCAATTGAGATGTAATTATCGTAAATCCCTTGGTTTATCCCCAAAAACACATGGAAGGATCCCCTGGTTTGCGTTTTTTATTTTGATATTACTCCATATCGCCATGGGGCAGACCGTGACCGCACAAGTACAAATAGAATACCAGAAGGCCCAGCGCAAACTGCAGCATAGCAACGATACACTCAATCAAGAGCCATTTTATTACATATTACAAGGAGATTCACTTGTGCGGGAGCACATAGATCTCAATGAAGTGGTGCTACTCAAAAAGCTGTCGTTTAAAGATATGGCGGAACGACGCAAGTATTTAATCCTCAGACGACGCACCCTCAAGGTGTATCCTTTTGCGAAACTCGCCGCAGAACGCCTGGCTATTATGGATGAGCGCTTAATGCTCATCAAAAGAAAACGTAAGCGTAAACGATACATACGACAAGTTCAAAAATATATCGAAGGTGAATTTTACGAAACCTTGCGCAAATTTACACGAGCCGAAGGGCGTATTCTGGTTAAGCTTATTCACCGGCAAACCGGAGTAAGCACCTT
>CBFIFD010000048.1:0-4327 GCA_965661835.1 Flavobacteriaceae bacterium
TTCCGATGGGTTGGTTAGCCTATCGATTGGGTCATAAGGCCAAAGGGCTCGAGAGTCCTACCCAAAAGATCTGAAAAAGAATTCTTGTTTATTTAAACGGTAGCGTTTTCTAAGGTATCGTAACTCAGAACCTTGGTTTCCAGAGTACCGTTTTCAGGGTTGTAAACTTGACACTGTTCGATCGGCGCGACATAAATATGCAGGCTCATAGCTTTGGTTTCGGCTGGATTTTGAAGTTGGTGAAATCCCATGCGATCGTGCATATAAGTAAACTCCCCTTGTTTTAATTCTGACTCTCTTGTCATATTGAGCTGGCCGTCTGGTTTTGCAAAACGTTGCTCTTTTAAATCTCCTGAAATTTGATACATCCAACAATGCTGATCATTGTGATTATGAACTGATGTTTTTGCTCCCGGGGCCCAACAGATAAGGATTAATTCGTAGTCATCAGTGCGCGCCAAACAGTTTCTGGTGTATCCCCCTTCATCCCAGGTAGCGCAGGGTTCAAATACCTCTATGGGGATGTTTAAATGCTGAAGTAGTTTAGGGTGCTGCTGAGACTCAGTGTCATTCATTGCCTCAATCAGATTTTGTATGGTTTTAATCGGTTTCATTCAATGCTTTTTTTCGCTGAGTGTTTGATTTTGGGGTGTCTCTCAGTTGTTCAAGGAGTCTCTAAGATACAATAAAAGCCCGAAAACACTAATTTAAGTCATTGTAAAGCCTTAATTTTAAAGGCAATTCTGAATCATTAAAACAAACAGAAACACGCCTTTTCTATGGACCAAACCTTGCAAAAATTTCTTGACATAACCCGTAAACTTCTCGATGATGAAGCGCGTAAACCAGTCGCTGATTTCATCCCCTCAGATGATTTATTTTCGGCTCTTGATTTAGGATTGTCTAATGAGCCTATCTCCGAAGAAGATTTTGATGCAGCCCTAGAAAGCCTTGTCTTAAACTCACCAAGAACAGCCACAGTTGGTTTTTTCAACCAGTTATTTGGGGGAAGAAACCCACATGCCGTGCTCGGTGATCTTTTGGCTGTGATACTCAATAACAGTATGTATACATACAAAGCTGCTGGTGCTCAAATTGGGGTAGAAAAAGTAATATTACGCGAGGTTTGTGATATGCTGGGCTGGGACCACAATGCCGACGGAACTTTTGCTCCTGGAGGATCCATGACCAATTATATGGCCATGGTTATGGCGCGCGATGCCCATGATCCCGAAATTAAATCCAAAGGCCTCACCCAGCCCTTGATGGTGTACACCTCCAAAGAATCGCACTATAGCATCCCGAAAAACGCTGCATTCTCGGGTATTGGTCGTGACCAGGTACGTTATATTACCACCGATGAATTTGGCTGTATTGATATGGCGGCACTTGAAACGGCTATTGAGAAAGACCGGGCCCAAGGCTTGGCACCTGCCATGATTAACTTGACCGCAGGAACGACCGTATTGGGGGCATTTGATCCAATCGAGCCGGTAATGACACTGGCCAAAAAACACAATATTTGGGTACATGTGGATGGGGCGTATTGCGGTTCTGTACTTTTTAGTAAACGCTACAGAGACCTGATAAAAGGTATCGAGAAGGTCGATTCATTTAGTTTTAACGCCCACAAAATGCTCGGGACCCCACTCTCATGTTCGATCATTGTGACTCGCGACAAACAGCATTTGTATGATTCGTTTTCAAATAATGCCAGTTACTTGTATCAAACGGACCACGATGAATTCAATTTGGGCAAAATGTCCCTTCAATGTGGACGGCGTAACGATGCGCTTAAATTTTGGACCCTTTGGAAAAGTGTCGGGACGGTTGGATTGGAGCAGATCGTAGATCATCAATTTGAACTGGCCGAAGTGGCACGCAATTATATCTCAAGTAACCCCGATTATACGCTTTATAGCTATCCTGATTCAATTTCGGTATGCTTTAATTACAAGGACATACCACCTCGAGTCCTATGTACGGCGCTATATGAGGCAGAGGAATTACTCGTGGGTTATGGATCTTTTGAACCGGACGAATTTGTGCGATTAGTGACCATTAATGCTCAAAATGACAAACAGGTTATTCTAGACTTTTTTAAAACACTCGAAGCGTTTGTCGAGAATAATCAAGAGGCACTCATGGCTCAAAGCACAGAGGCTCAATTATAAGAAATCACAGATCCCTTTAATTACCTAATCGATGGAAATTGACTTAACCAAATTTGTTGTTCTCGGGCTTTATGTGGCCGTTTTGTTTTTGATCGGTATCGTCGCCTCAAAACGCGTTAAGAGCATGAGTGACTTTTATGTCGGAGGCAAAAAATTAGGGTATTGGGCTGTGGCTTTTTCGGCCAGAGCCACAGGTGAATCGGGGTGGTTGCTTATCGGACTCACGGGCATGGGGGCTCTTTCTGGGCTATCTGCCTACTGGGTTGTTGTAGGAGAGGTCTTGGGGGTGGCTATTTCTTGGTGGTTCATGGCCAAGAAGTTTAAGCGCAAGAGCGATGCGTATGGCTCGATTACGGTACCGGATTATTTGGAGAGTCATTTTAAAACCAATCGCAAAACGCTGCGTATTTTATCAGCGACTATTTTGTCTGTGTTTGTCATTATATACGTCAGTTCACAGATCGATGTCACGGGCAAGGCTTTTGAGTCCATGCTCGGAATGAATTATTACTCGGGGGCTATTTTAGGTTTTTTCATAGTGCTGTCCTATATCTTTATTGGTGGCTTTGTGGCTGCCGTTTGGTCGGATTTATTTCAAGGGCTATTGATGTTTTTTGGCCTTGTGTTGCTCCCCGTGGTCATTTGGGTATCAATGGATGGTCCTGTCAATATCGTAGAGGGCTTAGCGCAAATCGATCCAAAATTAATTCAGCCTTGGGGTACTAGCGATGATGGTTTAATGAATATAGCCACCATGCTGGGCTTTGCTATGATCGGACTTGGTTTTCTTGGTTCACCGCAAGTTTATGTGCGCTTCATGTCTATAAAAAACGAGTCTGAAATTGATAAAGGTAAGTGGGTAGCTGTGTTATTTACACTGCTGACTGATGCGGCTGCAGTGACTATAGGTATTTTGGGGCGCATCGTCTTTACCAATTCGGGTCAAGATCCAACAGCAGTCCTCGGAGTGGGCGCTGAAAATGTGCTCGCAATGCTAACCGAGACCTTTTTACCGACCTTATTGGCCGCTATTTATGTGGCCATCGTGCTCTCGGCCATTATGTCCACAATTGATTCATTATTGGTTTTGGCCTCGAGTGCCATTACCCGAGATTTCTATCAAAAAATATACAGACCCGATATCAAAGATGAGGATCTAGGAAAACGCTCAAGGTGGGTGACCCTAATCATGGCCTTCTTGGCCTTAGCGATTACTATGGTTATTGCTGTAGTGTCGCCTAATCACACGGTGTTTTGGCTTATCATCTTTGGCTGGTCGGGCATCGCGGCTTCGTTTTGCCCCGTGATTATCATGTCGCTTTTTTGGTCTGGACTTACAGAGCGGGGTGCCATAGCGGCCATGATTGCTGGATTTTTGTCGGTACCATTCTTTAAGTTTGTGGTCCAAAATATGGATGTGATTGGACCTTATTTTGTTCAATTAGATGTTTTAGCCCCTTCCTTTTTGATTTCTATGTTGACGGGCTACATCGTCTCCAAAAGTACGGTGAGTCGCCCTTAAGAGGTAATTCTTGTGTTTGTCATCAATTTTTGTTTAACGTTTATCAAAAAAAGTTAAACATTTATTATCTTTGAACAACATTAATACTACACCTATGCCGACAAAAAAGAAATTGACCCAAGAGCATCTTATTACATTTTATATGGATGATGTTTTGAGTGAAGAAGCTCAGGCCAAAAGTATATACGCTTTTGCTAAAAGACATAAATTCGAGGAATCCGAATTTTATCAATTTTTCAATGGGTTTGATCATCTTGAAGAAGAAATATTTGCCATTTTTGGCCGCAATACGATCAATATGATTGAACAAAGTGACGGTTATGATCAATATGAGACCTCACAAAAAATACTCAGCTTTTACTTTACTTTTTTCGAGATATTAACGGCCAATCGTTCATACGTCTTAGCGCAATTAAACGGTACAAAAGATAAGCTCTCTAGCATGAAGTCGTTGAATCTGCTCAGGGGAGTTTTTACCGACTTTGTTGAACGATTAAATGTGGTGACCTTTGATCTTAAAAGTGATCAACTCAATAAATTCCGTGACAAAGGGGTGTCCGCTTCCATGTGGATGCAACTTTTGGTCATCATGAAATTCTGGATGGATGATCGATCCAAAGGCTTTGAAAAG
>CBFIFD010000049.1:0-4217 GCA_965661835.1 Flavobacteriaceae bacterium
CGGGGTGGCAGGATTCGAACCTGCGACCTCCTGCTCCCAAAGCAGGCGCGATAACCGGGCTACGCTACACCCCGTAAAATTATGCTGTAATTTTACAGTTACATTGCGGAGAGACAGGGATTCGAACCCTGGCAACGGTTTCCCGTTGACAGATTAGCAATCTGCTCCATTACCACTCTGGCACCTCTCCTGTCTATGTTAAAAGAACATGCATTTTCTAATGCGGATGCAAATGTATTTTTTTATACCCAATAACCCAAAATTTTACAGGCGTTTTTTAAGAATACGCCGGTGATTTACTCAGGATACGCTACCCTTAGATGGTACATATTGGTCAGCTTCTTCTTGAGCACCTTTTTGACCTGTCCGATTTCCTTGAAGGTAATATTGGCATTGTCAAATTGGCCCTGCTCCATATGCATATCTACGATGGACTCCACAAACTCATTGATCTTATTCGAAGTGGGGTCTTTGAGGCTTTTACTCGCGGCCTCCACACTGTCAGCCATCATCAATATGGCCGTTTCTTTAGAAAATGGCTTTGGCCCAGGATACCTAAAATCTGATTCAACAGCGCTGCCCTGCTGATCCAGTTCCTTTTTGTAAAAAAAATACACCAAATTCGTCCCGTGATGGGTTCTGATAAAGTCAATTATGCGCTCAGGGAGCTTGTACTTTCGTGCGAGCTCAATACCCTTAATGACATGCCCAATAATGATTTTAGTGCTTTCCTTGGGCTCTAAATCGTTAAGGGTGTTAATCGAGTTAACTTGATTTTCGGTAAAATTCGTAGGGTTGTCCATCTTCCCGATGTCATGATACAAAGCCCCGACCCGAATAAGCATGCTGTTCGCTCCTATTTCTTGGGCTGCCGCCTCGGCCAGATTGGCCACATTGAGTGAGTGATGAAACGTTCCTGGTGCTTTATTCGACAATTCTTTGAGTAGCGGAGTGTTGGTATTGCTAAGCTCAAGCAGCGATACCTCAGAAACTAATCCAAACAGGCGTTCGTAGGCGTAGATCAGTGGAAAGGCAAAAAGCGTAATTAGTCCACACATCATAAAATACACAAAGTTCTCAATGGCGATACGCTCAAGACTTCCTTCCTGAACGATAAAAAAGGCCAAATACCCCAAAATATAAACACCTGTGATTTGCCCGACCGAAATAAATAAATTAGCCCGTTTCGAAAGTTCAGAGACCGTAAGTATGGTAACGATACCCGCGATAATCTGCAGAAATATAAATTCAAAACTATTGGGCACCACAAACCCGAGCAGCAGTAGGGTCAAAACATGGGCAAACAGACCCAATCGCGCGTCAAAAAAACTTTTGAGTACGATAGGCAAAATACACATAGGAATCAAATAAACATAGGAGGTATCCAATTTGATGACCAGAGTAGTTACAAAAATCATGAGCAACATATTGATGAATATGAAGCTCACCTTGGTGTTATGCTCATAGATCTCCGGACGGTATTTTCGCAAAAACAAGAATAGCATGACAAAGACAAGCGATACCAAAATGGCGTATCCTAAGACCAGCCAGTTGTAATTGCTTTGACTCCATACTTGACTTTGAAATTGATCGCGCAGCGAATTGAGCTTTTCGTACTTCTCTCCCTCCACCACTTCGCCTTTGGCAATAATTCGCGCACCCTTCTCCACCACTCCTTTGTTAGGATTGATATCTGCTAAAAGTTCTTGTACCGAGGCCTCTGTTAGCGATGAATTAAACGTTAGGTTCGGTTTTACAACGGTCGCAATAATCTGTATAAACATATCAGCGAGTTCCGGAATCGCCTGAATTTCTCTTTGTGCAACCTCCTGAAGCTCTTCACGCTGAACGACTCTAGAGAACACCGTCTGACGAACTTGATTGTTTATTCTGAGATTTACCAGTTGTTCGGGTAAGTAATCATCGCCACTTCCTCCCAAAACACCGTTTTTATAAATTTTGTTAACTAGATTGAGTCCTATTTGTTTGACTCTGTTTTTTGGGGTGGCCCATGCGCTATCCATATAACTCAGGTCCAGAAGGACAGAGAACTCTTGGAGTGCAGTTAAGGGGATATCAGGATCTAAGTCAAAAAACGGAATGGCATTGCGCTTGATGGCTTCGCGTTCTAATTCTAGGGCCTGATTATCCTTTTTTATGGTAAAATTAAAGGGTGCGTATAGATTTTCATATTGCCACGGCTTACCTTTTTGAAACTGATACTTAAACTGTCCTCCTTTGGGTAACATATATATTACCAACACGATAGACCCAACAAGTAACAGGAGTCTATAGAAGTTTGATTGATTACGCGAGAGTAACGACAAAAATTTATCCATCAAGGCAGGCTTAAAAAGTAAAGGTAATAATTCAGCATCACTTATCACAAGCCACTGAGCAGCGCCCAAAATAATTCATTTTTAATGCTTAATTTAGCGTGAATCTTAACCGAATTTCATGAGTAAAAATGTCGTCATCGTCGCACGCGCTCGAACACCTATCGGAAGTTTCTTGGGCGGGCTTTCTTCTATATCTGCCCCAGAACTCGGAGCCATCGCCATAAAAGGAGCCTTAAATAAGATAAACTTAGACCCCAATTTGGTCTCGGAAGTACTTATGGGTCATGTCGTCCAGGCGGGTACGGGTCAAGCGCCAGCGCGTCAGGCAGCCATGGGCGCAGGCATTCCCGATAGTGTACCCTGTACTACAGTCAATAAGGTCTGTTCATCCGGACTCAAAGCGGTGATGCAAGCCGCCCAGTCTATTGCCTTGGGAGATGCCGAGATTGTCGTAGCCGGTGGTATGGAGAGTATGAGCCAAATTCCGCATTACCTGGCCATGAGACAAGGTCAAAAATTTGGGCCCACTACCCTAACCGATGGACTTCAAAAAGACGGTCTGATCGATGTGTATGCTCAAGAGGCTATGGGTGTTTTTGCCGAACAATGCGCCACAGAACACGACTGCTCTCGTGAGGACCAAGACGCCTTTGCCATAAGTTCTTATGAGCGCTCAGCCAAGGCTTGGGCAGAGGGTAAATTCGATGATGAGGTGGTTCCGGTCTCAGTTCCACAACGACGTGGCGAGCCTTTGGTCATCTGTGAAGACGAGGAATTTAAAAATGTCCGCATGGAAAAAATTCCCAGTCTGCGTCCTGCCTTTGTCAAAGACGGTACAGTAACGGCTGCTAACGCTTCTACAATTAATGATGGTGCTGGTGCGGTTGTGCTCATGAGTGAAGAAAGAGCCAAAGAACTCGGTCTTAAACCTCTGGCACGCATTGTCAGTCAAGCCGACGCGGCCCAAGCTCCTGAATGGTTCACGACAGCGCCTGCCAAGGCCCTACCTAAGGCCTTAGATAAAGCAGGACTAAGCCTCTCAGATATTGATTATTTTGAGCTAAATGAGGCTTTCTCTGTCGTGGGGCTGGCCAATATGAAAATTTTAGACTTATCACCAGACCGAGTCAACGTCAATGGTGGCGCAGTTTCTCTGGGACATCCACTAGGATGCAGCGGGGTGCGCATACTCATTACCCTTATGAGCGTACTCGATCAAAATAATGCCCGTTATGGTGCAGCAGGCATATGTAACGGCGGTGGCGGCGCCTCAGCAATGATCATCGAACGCCTACAGGATTAAAACAAGACCCAATAGGTACGACATTACTTCATGAAATACGGAATTTGCCATTTAAGTATTGTTCCTATGCGGGCTAACCCTGAGGACCTCAGCGAATTAGTGTCGCAACTACTCTATGGCGAAGTCTTTAAAATCATAGATCAGCGCAAAAAGTGGATTAAAGTCCGTTGCAACGCAGATGATTACACCGGATGGATTGATCGTAAACAATACAAACCACTAAGTGCACAGGAGTACACCAAGGCTTTGGAAAACACCCCAGTCTACAGTAGCGATCTAGTAGACTTTGTCAGTACGGCAAATGGGATGTTAAAATCAATAGTGGTGGGCAGTAGTGTGCATAATTGCGCGATATTAGGCGATACCTTTGAAGGCCAAAAACGCGAGCACAATCACCACAATTCAGAATTAATTATTGAGCAAGCGCTGATGTATTTAGGCAGCCCGTATTTATGGGGTGGTAAAACGCCGTTCGGAATAGATTGCAGTGGCCTCACGCAGATGGTTTATCGATTGAGTGGTAAAACGATTCCACGCGATGCCAAGGACCAAGCGTTACTCGGCGAAACCTTGAG
>CBFIFD010000050.1:0-3997 GCA_965661835.1 Flavobacteriaceae bacterium
GTAAAGGGCGTATTATTGCCATCGTAACCAAAGGTGATATGGTGATCAAAGCACTCGCCGATTATGTTATTGAAGTGCCCAAAACCACTGAGGCTACTTCACCACTTGTCACGACCATACCGCTTCAACTCCTATCGTATCACATTGCGGTAATGTTGGGCCGTAATGTCGATCAGCCGAGAAACTTGGCCAAGTCGGTGACCGTGGAGTAAATCACAATTCCTTGTAGAAGTGAAAGCCTAAGATTTTAAAGCCTTGCGCAAAGTAAAATTTATGCGAGCGCGGATTGTCCAGGTAAGTATTGAGCTCCAGAGTCTTACATTCTTGCTCGCGAGACCACTGCTCCAAAAGCTCGATAAATTGAGCACCGTATCCATTTGATTGATGAGTACTGGCGATAATGACGTTATCGATCTCAATTTGCTTTCCTGAATAATGTCGAATGGTAATCCAGCCACTTGAAATGCCAATTAAGTTGTCACCTTGAAAAAGCCCAAAACATCTATAGTTTGAAATGCTAAACATGTCGCGTTGATTCTCCTGAATAACGGCAGGGTTGAGTTCGGGATTTAGTTCCTGAATAAACGGAATAATTTGAGAAATATCCTTAGCGGTTAACGTTTGTAAAGTGACCATATTGAGCCCGAGAATTTAACTTAAATGTAGTCATAATTATCATTTATGAATACACCCACGGATCAGATTTAATCCATATTTGTATCGCTTTGCTGGTATCTGGCGAGTAGACAACTAGGTGGGATCGAACAATAAATAGTATCTTTTACCAAAACATATAAGATGAAGCTAATTCAGTTATGCATCGCTTTGGCTCTTTTGGGGAATATTTATAGAGTTGAGGCACAAATGGTCAATATTGAAGGGATTGATTTTCCACAACAACTCTCAACGAATTCAGAAAATCTTATGCTCAATGGTGGAGGATTACGCGAAAAATTAGGGTTCCTGGATCTCTATGTAGGCGCCTTATATTTACCCGCAAAAAGTAAGGAGGCTGAGGAGATTGTCCTGAGCGACACACCCATGGCGATTCGCATTGTGATTGCCTCTGGACTGGTTACTCGTGATCGCTTTATCGAGGCCCTGGAAGAGGGATTCGACAACACGAGTGTCGGGAATTATACGACAGAGGATATCCAAAATTTTAAGGAATTTCTCTCCGATCCCTTTGAGCCAAACGATGAAATCCTTCTGAGCTATGATCCAGAAGGGGGTACACTGCTGTCAAAAAATGGAGAGACTCGAGGAGGTTTTACAGGACTGGCGTTTAAGCAAGCGCTATTTGCCATTTGGCTTGGAGATAAGCCGGCTCAAGGAAGTCTCAAAAAACGTATGTTAGGACTTTAAAGGCCTCGAGGAATAAGACACTTACGTAGCCATTAATCAAAACCACCAGTCCGCCAAAGCCGATAATAATAGTACTACGACCAAGCCGCTGATTCCCTGCATGAGTGTGGCCATTGTATGATGTCTGTAGGCCGTTTTGACATCGATTTCCCCCATTTGAGAAACAATCCAGAAATAGGAATCATTGGCATGAGAGACGGTCATTGACCCGGTACCTATAGCAATGATGACCCAAACTTTTTCGAGTTCGGTGGTCATGCCCAGTTGCCCCAGAATTGGAAAGACAATCGAGGCCGTAGTGATAATGGCTACGGTAGAGGAGCCTTGAGCGGTTTTCAAAATGGCGGCCACGAAAAATGGTAATATCAGCCCCCAATGAGCGAGCGTATCGTACTGGCTTAAATACTCGGTTAGGGGTAATTCCTTAATAATATTCCCAAAGGCACCCCCCATTGCGGTAATCAGTAATACAGGGGCAGCTAATTTTAATCCTTCTTGAAACTGCTTTGCTTGGGGATTACTGGTTTTGTTTGAACGTGGTTTTTTGAGGTTCATGGCCAGTAACAGTCCGACAAACAGGGCCACATTTGGCGACGACAAAAATTCAACAAGAGGCTCTATTGTCGATGAACTCAAGGTCAATACGGTAAAAAATGTCCCCGAGGCCATCATTAGAATCGGAATTAAAATTGGACTAATGGCGTTCAAAAAACCAGGTAAGGACTCGTCAGAACGCAACTCTTTACTCGAGGGATTTGACAGTTTTGTAAGATGAGTATCCTTTGTATGGCTTGAGTGTTTACCGATATAATTGGCGTAAATGGCTCCGATAATGACCAAAATTAAAGCGACCAAGCCCCCCCAAACAATTAATTGAAAAAGATTGTCCAATTCGAGTTGAGCGGCTGCGGCCAGGGGTCCTGGGGTCGGTGGAACCAATACATGTGGAGCGAATAAACCGGTTGATAAAGCTATGGTCAAAGCCAATCGCGGTGTATGGCTTTCGCGCGCCAGAGATTTATTGAGTGATGATAGAATAACAAAAGCCGAGTCACAAAATACGGGAATCGATACCAAATAACCAATGGCACTTATGGCAAAAGGTAGGGGCAATCGGTTGAGTTTTTTGATCAGGTAGCGAGCGATGGTCAAAGTCGCCCCTGAAGACTCCAAATACACCCCGATAAGCGTGCCAAAGACAATGAGCAGGCCAATATTTTCAAAAGTTTTTCCAAACCCTTTGGTCAAAACCTCTAATATCACGGATAACTTGAGGCCTGCGAGCAGCCCGACGCCTACTGCGGCATAGAGCAATACTAAAAAAGGGTGAATCTTAAATTTCGTGGTGCCCAGTACAATCCATATAACGGCGAGCCCTAATATGCTTGACGTCCAAATCATCAGTTGTTGGATTTAATTAGTTGCCAAATTCTCGAGGCCGTATCTTGGATGAGTTCAGCACTGTTCAATTTAGATTCGCTGAGGTCCATGGGGCCGTTTTGAATCGAAAACAAACTCGTTAATCCCAATTCGTGATGCTGATCAAACGGCCCTTGAATAGAACCGGCAATACCGATCACGGGTTTATTGCATTTTTTGGCAATGGCAGATACCGCGATTGGAACTTTTCCATGGATAGATTGGGCGTCAATCCGCCCCTCAGCCGTAAAGACGTAATCACATTGATTAATAGCCTCCTCTAAATGGGTCATATCGGCGAGCAGGTCAAACCCCGAAACTAACCGGGCATTGAGCAGTCCAAATAGTCCAGCAGCTGTGCCCCCCGCAGCACCACCACCTTGAACTATATCGATAGGTCTCCCAGTACTAGATTTTACTACACGAGCGAATTGCTGTAGTGCTTGTTCCAAAGGCTCAAGGTCTTGTGGTTGTCCTCCTTTTTGCGGACCATATATGTATGTAGCCCCATCAGGGCCTAACAAAGGATTGGTAACGTCACAGGCTATGTGCCATTTAATTTTTTTAAGCCGTTCTGGACACTTGATGGTCTCGAGTTTTGATAACGCAAGGCCTCCATTGGGTAATTCGTTACCTTGGGCGTCTAAAAATGTTCCGCCAAGAGCTTTAATAATTCCTGTTCCTGCATCATTTGTTGCGCTCCCACCGATGCCTAAAATGATTTCTTCGGCGCCGCGGTCTAACGCCTGTTTGATTAATAGACCAGTGCCGTAAGTGCTTGTTATTTTTGGATCCCGTAATGCGGGTTCTATACGATGCAGCCCGCTGGCCTGTGACAGTTCAATCCAAGCGGTTTTTTTTTGCTCAAATTTGAAATATTCTGCGTTTATCGGACGGCCCAAGGCATCTGTGGTATGCCCACTTACCTTGTGTCCTTCTGTATTTTGACTCAGCACCTCCAAGGCACCTTCACCACCGTCAGAGAACGGCATAAGGGTGCAGCGTGCTGTGGCATCGGCAGCGCCGATGCCACGGGCAATAGACTGCGCTACCGCCTGGGCACTTAGGCTTTCTTTAAACGAATCGCTAACAATTAATACCCGTTTACTCATGGTACTAATTTAATGATAGGAAACCTCATGGTGATAAAGTTACAAAATACCCGTAAGTCAGAACGATTGCCTGCACCGAGGTAAAATCTTAATTGATTGAT
>CBFIFD010000051.1:0-3215 GCA_965661835.1 Flavobacteriaceae bacterium
CATAATCGACAGATTTCACGTCATCACTGAATTTGTCATACCCCTCTTTGACTCGTTTTTCGATATTTGAAATATTGATAGGTTCCCCTTTCATTTTTAATTTATCAGAGGTGGATTTAGCCGCTGGTACCAAAATCCAAAACAAGATGTAAATCATAAAGAACGTACCGCTTGAGAAGAAAAATAAGAGCAGCCAGATCAATCTAACCCAGACACAATCAATCCCTAAGTAATGGCCCAAACCCGAAGCAACGCCCCCGAGATATTTATTTTCTTGGTCACGAAAGAGTTGTCTTGGTGTTTTTATCTGGGATTGACTGCTTTGCTCAGACTCATCTCGGTCGGGATCAAAGGCCTCGGGTTGTCCCATAATTTCAATGACCTCCTGGACCCGTTCTAGTGTGATCACTTGGTCCTTATGGCTCATTGATTCATTAAACAATTCTGCAATTCGAGCCTCAATATCGTCCATGATTTCTGCGATGGAATCTTCTGGACTTAATGCAGCGCGAACAGCTTCTAAGTAACTTCTTAATTGGGAGTAGGCGTTTTCATCGATATGAAAAAATGTTCCGCCTAAGTTAATATTGATGGTTTTGTTCATGATTATTTTTTTGATTGGGTTAGGGCGTCAACGGCATTTTGTAATGCAGTCCATGTTTGTTCTAGTTCGTTGAGGAATTCTATTCCCTCTGGGGTTATGGCATAGTATTTACGCGGCGGTCCGCTTGTAGATTCTTCCCACCGATACTGCAGCAGTCCACTGTTCTTTAATCGAGTGAGTAGGGGGTAAATCGTACCTTCTACAACGAGCATTTTGGCAGATTTTAAGGTTTGCAAAAGGTCGCTTGTATATGCTTCCCTAGTCTGCAGCACAGACAAGATGCAAAATTCCAATACGCCTTTGCGCATTTGTGCCTTAGTGTTTTCTATATTCATACTGACTGTTTTACATGGCAAATATATAGTTTATAAATGGTATTTTGTAATGCATAGTACTATATTGATAAAATTTTAACAGTTTAGACGTTGTGATTTCTAGTCAAGAGATTTATCAATTTCTCTTTATCTTGTATTCATGAAATTAGTTACACCGATTCAGGTCAATAGATTTATGATGTTTAAATTACCCGCGGCTTATATTTGTGGCGTTAGGCTCAGGGCTATTGATCAAACCACCGCGCGTGTCACGGTACGTCATCGATGGATTAATCAAAACCCTTTTCGCTCGATGTATTGGGCCGTCCAGGGAATGGCTGCCGAACTCGCTTGTGGGATGTTGGTGATGCAAGCGCTGCGCAATCAACCCCGATCAATTTCTATGTTACTCGTTGGGACCAAAGCTCAGTTTCTCAAAAAGGCAAGGGGACGTATTGAATTTATTTGCACTGAAGGATTGATTGCCGTTAGCGGGGTAGAGGCTTGCATGACCAAACCTCAAGGAACGACCTTTGAATTATCAGTCATAGGTAAAGATAATCAGGGTGATGTTGTTGCTCAATTTGAATTTCAATGGTCCGTAAAAGTTAGAGGCAATCGGTAATATAGTTTCAGGGAATGATTCACTATTTTTTTTATTTTTAACCGCGCAAATCGTTTTGCAACCAACCAATATTCGAATTTATGCCAAGAGCAATGTATCGTCACATCAAGGCAGTCCTCAAAAAAGTAAGCTTTGATGTGCAATTATTTAAGGCAGAATTACGTAAAGCCAAAAAATTATTACTGCCCAGTGAATTGAGAGAATTGAAAATATGGCTCACCACTTGGGTTCAAAAGCACCCACAGCTCAGGCCTTGTCTTGGCTTAGTTTGATTCGTTTCAGGACCTAAACAGGACTGATAATCTTGACCTCTTCAAATTTAATCGCACCGCGGATAATCCCAGATATTACACTGTGTAAGGCCTCGATTATCTGCATTTTTAGCGCACTGCGTGGATAAATTAATGATATTTCGCGCGCTGGAGCTGGAGTTGTAAAATGCCTTAAATTTTGTTCTTTGACCCGATCTAAATCTAAAGTGTGTAGATAAGGTAGAAGGGTCATGCCCAGTCCCTCGTGCGATAATTTAATGAGCGTCTCAAAACTACCGCTGGTTAACTTAAACCCTTCATCGGATTGACTTTTGTTGGCTTGACATAAATTGAGCACATTTTCTCTAAAACAATGCCCGTCTTGGAGTAATAAGATATCATCTAAATCTAATTCGCCAGCCTGTATTGTTTTATTGCCATGAAGCCTATGATGTTTTGGAATATAACCCACAAATGGTTCGTAATAAAGTGCTCGCTCTTTGAGACGTTCATCCCCCAAGGGTGTTGCTGCAATGGCCCCGTCGAGATGACCGTCAACAATTTTGGTGATTAGCTCTTGGGTCGATAGTTCTTCTATATTTAATTGGACTTTGGGGAAGCGCTTAGTAAAAGTTTTCAGAAACATCGGCAACAAGGTGGGCATTACCGTAGGAATGATCCCTAAATTGAATTCGCCTCCGACAAAGCCTTTTTCTTGGTCTACGACATCTTGCATTCTTGTAGCCTCGTCCACGATGAGTTTGGCTTGTGACACAATTTTTTGTCCAATCGGAGTGAGTACAATAGGCTTTTTAGAACGATCAAAAATAAGTATATCTAACTCCTCCTCGAGTTTTTGAATTTGCATACTCAGCGTCGGTTGCGTTACAAAAGTGTGTTCCGCGGCCTTTGTAAAATTTCTATGTTCAGCGACGGCCAAAACATATTTCAATTGCGTAATTGTCATCAGTAAAATTTGTGCAAATATACGCTTTCTATAAGATAAATTGATTATTGAGCATCAAGTGAGACCTCGATATAAACATTTGATTTGGGCCACTCTCCCTCATCTGCTGGCAAATTAGCAATGGTTTCTACGACATCCATGCCCTCAGTCACTCGGCCAAATATAGTGTAGTTTCCATTGAGGTGCCGGCCATTGACTTCAGGGCCGCAAAAAATAAAAAATTCATAGGGCGCCGAGAGTTTGTCGGGATTCTCTCGGTATTCTTTTGCACCTGAGAGGGTTCCATAGGAATGGATTCTATCAGGATTAATTTCGGCTGGGATTCGATATTTACCCCCTAAAGATTTTCGCTTTTTGGGTGTTGATCTAAGATCACTGTTACCTCCTTGGATAATAAAATTAGGAACGATTCTATGAAAGAAAGTATCTTTGAAATAGTTTTGTTCAATCAAGT
>CBFIFD010000052.1:0-2804 GCA_965661835.1 Flavobacteriaceae bacterium
GGGCTGCCGCGGTACTGACCGATCTAAAATCGGTGAGCCAAGTAGAGCAACAGAGCTCCCGCCCGCAAGAACCGACACCTCCCAAGCGCGCCGCTTCCTGTCGAAACCCGATTTGTTTCATTTCAATGCGCGTACTAAAGGCACGAGCAAACTCCTTGATCAATTGTCTGAAATCCACACGCTCTTCGGCCGTGTAATAAAAAATTACTTTGCCCCCATCGCCTTGAAATTCTACATCGCTAATTTTCATCCGGAGCTTGAGAGCCATGGCAATCTCTCGAGAGCGCTTCTGCACCTCTTCTTCGCGTTGGCGCAAACGCTGCCATTTATCGATATCATTTTGAGTGGCTTTGCGATAGATTTTAGGATGCGACTCCAGATTCACGGATTGATTTTTGCGCTTAATTTGCACGCGAACTAACTCTCCAGTTAAGGTGACAATGCCGATATCATGACCCGAAGAAGCCTCGGTTGCCACCACGTCACCTATAGACAGGTTTAGCTGATCACAATTGTTAAAAAACGCCTTGCGCCCATTTTTAAAGCGCACCTCTACTCCGTAAAACGGGGCCATATCAGCAGGCAACGACATATTGCCCAACCAGTCAAAAACAGTCAGTTTATTACAGCCGTCAGAGCCACAAGTTCCGTTGTTTTTACAACCGCGTGGCGTCCCATCTTTTCCCGTGCTACAACTGGCGCATCCCATGAATAATTTGTTTAGCATAAAGATACCTTATTTTGTAAAATCCTCAGACCATTTAACATAATTTATAGGACTGCGTTTTGGGATTTTACTCTCTAAATATCTATCAGTAACCCTCTATTTTGTAACTTAACCCAACAATGATTCGGCCCATGAAATTCCTTACGACCCTATGGCTTTTTAGTCTTTTATTTCTGGCTTGCCAAAGCCCAGAGCCCATCGATTCAAAGGACTTATCTCAAATAATTCCAAAACCTCAAATTACCTATCCTAGCGCAGGGAAACACCTTGTGGGCAAAGACATCTCTTGGTCCATTCCGGAGTCTTTTGATTTGACAAAGCGTTTTTTAGAAGAGTACTTGACTCCGCACGGATTTTTCTTAGCCGCCGTTAACCCCAAAGACCAAGACGCAAGTCCCCTGTGGGAATTCTCCATCGACACCAACCTCACTCAAGGGGCTTACCATTTAGAAATTCAAAAAGAACGCTTGAGCGTTCGCGCGGCGGATGACCTGGGCGGGTTTTACGCAGCCCAGTCCTTGCGTCAACTCATGCCAGAATATCTCGAGCAACAAAACCGGGACCACCGTCCATTTTATTTGCCCGCGGGTCTGATCAAAGACCACCCAAAATTCGGCTATCGCGGGATGCATTTGGATGTCGGACGACACTTTTTTGGGCCTGATGAGGTCAAAGAATATATCGACTATTTGGCGCTTTTAAAATTGAATTACTTTCATTGGCATCTGACTGAGGATCAAGGCTGGCGTATTGAAATTAAGTCCTTTCCAAAACTCACCGAGCACGGGAGCGTGCGCAAAGAAACTCTTGTAGGACATTATTCTGACGAGCCACATCAGTTCGACGGGACCCCTTATGGCGGGTTTTATACCCAAGAGGAGGTCAAAGACATCGTGGCCTATGCCGCCCAGCGCCATATCACTGTGATTCCTGAGATAGAAATGCCTGGGCATGCCCAAGCCGCTATCTCTGCCTATCCAGAGCTCGGTTGTACCAACCAGGCCATTGACGTGGCCACCAAGTGGGGCATTTTTGAGGATATTTATTGCGCTCAGGACGAAACCTTTGTTTTTTTGGAGACGGTACTAGAGGAGGTGATCGACCTGTTTCCCGGACCCTACTTACATATCGGTGGAGATGAGGCCCCTAAAACTCATTGGTCTTCATGCGCCTCATGTCAAAACGTGATTCAGGAAAATAACTTGGCCGACGAACACGAACTACAAAGTTATTTTATCACACGTATCGAGTCGTTTATCAATAGTAAAGGCAAGCAAATTATCGGCTGGGATGAAATTTTGGAAGGCGGACTTGCCCCTAATGCCACAGTGATGTCCTGGCGCGGTACGCAGGGGGGCATTGAAGC
Organism: Flavobacteriaceae bacterium; assembly: GCA_965661835.1. Taxonomy (GTDB): domain Bacteria; phylum Bacteroidota; class Bacteroidia; order Flavobacteriales; family Flavobacteriaceae; genus BACL21. Next base: position 2,094 of record CBFIFD010000052.1, read on the forward strand.
GGCCAAACAAGGCCATAATGTAATTATGACGCCTACTTCGCACTGTTATTTTGATTACTACCAAAGCGAACTGCCTGAAGAACCTCTGGCCATCGGCGGGTATTTACCGCTAAAAAAAGTATACAGTTATAATCCGATTCCACACGAGCTTAGCCCGCAAGAGGCGGACTATGTTTTGGGGGCTCAGGGTAATGTCTGGACGGAGTATATGCCTAATTTTGAGCAAGTCCAATACATGGTCTTCCCGCGCATTCTGGCCTTGAGCGAAGTGGTTTGGCACGGGCCATCACGATCTTTGGATCGAGATTATGCGGGCTTCACACGACGCGTTGGGTCATTTTTTAAACGCCTAGATGCCATGCAAGTCAATTATGCCAACCACCTGTATGACATCGCCTCGGTCCACCGTGTGGAATCTTCGCCAGCCGCTGGAGATCAATCCCAACAATACATCGCCTATGCTCTGATCAATCCTTTCGAGGAACTCGACATGGAATACCGCCTGAATAATGACCCATGGGCCCCGTACAATGGCCCTGTCCGTATTGATAAAAATTCTGGTATTCAGGCGCGCCTTTTGCGCCAAGGTACGCCTGTCGGGCGCACAATGAATGATAGTTTGATCTTTCATCCCGCTTTGGGGAGCGTGAGCAGCGTAGTTCCTGCGCCACACTCAAGCTACAACGCGGGGGGAATTCCCGCGCTTACCAA
>CBFIFD010000053.1:0-2793 GCA_965661835.1 Flavobacteriaceae bacterium
ATCGATTTGGTTTGTGCAAAAACCGCACTTCCAATCACACAAAAAAGCAGCAGTAATAATTTTTCCCTCATCATTGGCATAACGCCTCAAATATAAGCTTAGTATAATAAGTTACCACTTGTTTTTCCAAAAATAAGCCACCGGTAAAATAAATACAAATATCACGCGTTATCCCTTGGATCACTTCGCTTAAGCACGATTTTGTAAAACGAAAAATAATATTGTGCTTTAAGCGTTAATTAGTATATTGCGATCCCAAGATTTTACATTATCTAAATACTATGAACGTTAACACAAACTTTGTACAAAAGCTAGGTATATTGGTTCTGACTGCAGCGACCCTCGTGGGGTGTAGTAAGTCACGTGATTACTCAAATAGCTCGAGAGCCACAGGTTGGGCTTTAAACTCAAAAGAGGGTGGTTTTCAGTATGATCCGAAAACCAGAGAACAAGAAACTGGTCCAGGCCTTGTATTTGTCGAAGGCGGTACATTCACTATGGGACGGGTACAAGATGACCCAATGCACGATTGGAACAATAGTCCTGTTCAACAGCACGTTCAGTCCTTTTACATGGACGAAACTGAGGTGACCAACCTCATGTATTTGGAATATCTAGACTGGCTGAAAAGTGTTTTTCCGCCCACAAACGAAAATTTTAAAAATATTTACAAAGGAGCCCTTCCAGACACATTGGTCTGGCGCAACCGATTAGGATATAACGAGGTGATGACAAACAACTACCTGCGTCATCCTGCATATGCGAACTATCCAGTCGTCGGGGTAAGCTGGGTTCAAGCTGTAGAATTTGCTAACTGGCGCTCTGACCGTGTCAATGAGCTCATCCTTGAGCAAAACGGAGTTACTGTTCGCGGGGCGCGATTCAATAACGAACCAGGGGCTGGGTTTAGTACAGAAACTTATTTGGCCTCGCCGACCAAAGTTTACGGAGGAAACGACTCCATTACACGAGGCGGTAAATTTTCTGAGAATCTTGCGCGACGCAGCCAGGACAGTACTAATCTCTACGTCCAAAACAAAGACGGACTATTGATGCCTGATTACAGACTTCCCACTGAAGCTGAATGGGAATACGCTGCTTTAGGGCTTGTAGGCATTCGCGATTACAATATCTACCGCGGGAAGAAGAAATATCCATGGGAAGGACAATACACGCGATCATCAGACCGCCGCAGTCGAGGAGACCAATTGGCAAACTTCAAACAAGGTGACGGTGATTATGGAGGAATTGCAGGATGGAGTGATGACGGCGCAGATATTACTGCGGAGGTCGGTTCATATGACCCTAATGACTTTGGGATTTATGACATGGCGGGTAATGTGGCCGAATGGGTGGCCGATGTATATCGTCCAATCGTCGATGATGAATTCAATGACTTTAACTACTACCGTGGAAATGTTTATACCAAAAATGCCATAGATGCTGACGGAACGGTTATGGTAGTGCGTGTAGATTCTATTCTTTACGACACATTAAGTAATGGTAAAATTGTAGCACGTGACCTACCTGGTGAGATTTATAAAGTTCCTGTAGATGAAAATGAAACTTATCTGCGAACGAATTTCTCAGAAAGTGATAATCGCGATTTTAGAGACGGAGACAAGAAATCTACACGAAACTATCAGTCATTTAGTGGAGAAGACGATAATGCTGTTGCTGATGGCAAAAGAATGTACAACTCGCCGCAACACAAGGTCCAGACAGATGACCAAGGCAATCTCTTAAGAGAATATGACAAGTCCTCCAAAAGAACCTCACTGATCAATAATGAAGTGCGCGTATTCAAAGGGGGATCTTGGAGAGACCGTGATTATTGGTTAGATCCAGCACAACGTCGTTATTTCCCGCAAGATATGGCCACTGACTATATCGGTTTTAGATGTGCTATGTCTCGATTGGGAAGCAAATCCAAAAAAGGAAAACGACCACGCAACAATTAAAGCGTGATTCGATAAACGCAGTCAAACCCTTTAACCTTGTTGAAGGGTTTTTTTATATCTTTAATTTCCAAGATGACAAAGGCTAAACTAGATCATATCTACAGTTGTTTTTTGCAGAGTACTGAGGTGTGCACAGACACACGTCAACTTAGCCCGGATTGTTTTTTTATTGCCTTAACGGGAGAAAATTTTAACGGTAATATATTTGCGGCCCAGGCCCTAGAATCGAGGGCAAAATTCGTCCTTATGGATGACCAGGTACTCAGTACCAGCGAGTCTCTAGCCTCCTTTAAAGATCAAATTTTATTAGTTGATAACACGCTGACTGCCTTACAGGATCTAGCCAAACACCACCGCCGCAACTTGAATCTCCCACTTTTGGCACTGACGGGTAGCAATGGCAAAACAACCACCAAGGAACTTTTGCATGCCGCGCTATCTAAAAGGTATCGGTGTATGGCAACCTTGGGGAATTTAAACAATCACATCGGGGTCCCGTTAACCCTTCTGCGCATGAATCATACGACAGAAATTGGTATCGTAGAAATGGGGGCGAATCATCAAAAGGAGATTGCATTTTTATGCCAAATAGCAGAGCCCAACTTTGGCTATATCACTAATTATGGCAAAGCACACTTAGAGGGATTTGGAGGCATGGAGGGTGTCATCAAAGGCAAGTCCGAACTCATCGACTATCTTCAAACAACTAACGGGCACATGTTTGTTCAATCAACAGACGCAGAGCAAATTAAACGGACCACGACCCTACAGCGCACAGTATTAAACGCCGAGCAGCAATGGCAGGTTACAGACCAGGATTCAGCAAGTCAGA
>CBFIFD010000054.1:0-1881 GCA_965661835.1 Flavobacteriaceae bacterium
CGGGGTTAGCCCAGGGGCGTAATGGTCTCTAATACGATCTGAAACAGCACTCATAAATGGCGCGCTCAAAGCCAAAACTAAATATTTGGTCACGATAAATCCGATAAATAAAACCCCTAAGGATCCTAGGACTCCACTGAGCTTTGTCATAAATTCTGCTCCAAACTCCCAAGGCCATAATCCATTAAAATATTCTGAGGCAAGAGATTTTGTTTGACGTGCCAAAACACCGATAATAGCTGTTACGATTAGACTAACGCCTAACGGAATTGCCATGAATTTATAGAGCTTGAGCGTTCTAATTAAAGAGAACGCCTCCGCGTATGCCGCCAAACCCCGGCCTATATTTTGAACTTGTTTCATGAATTTATTTAGGGCTATTATTTTGAGGAAGACTCAGGTTGTTATCAACTCCCTTAAGATCGAGTCGGTCTTTTTCAATTTTCTCATTGATGTGTAAGACAAACTCACGAATGCTTTGATGTAATTCGAGTAGTTTTTTTTCAATCGCCGTCGAATCCGGATTTGATTTTTTAGTTTCTTGATTGAGTAAACTTATACGTGTTTTGACTACCAAAAGTCTTGCGCTTATAATTGGAGACTGCAGGGATTTCGGTACAGTGACCGACAGAGAATCTGTTTGAAGCCGCAGATTATTGCTGCGGTATTTTAAATCCTCAACAGGGATATTGACTAAGTTTTGTGAGATTCTTTTAAAGTCTTTAAACACTGGCCAATCGGCAATAATTTCCTCAGTGTTAGCGGGTAATCCTGGAAATTTAAACGGAGTTTGGCCATACATTTGAACCTGTTCAACCACGTGCTTTGGTGCTGGATCATCGCTTTGTTCGCGGCAACTAAAAATTGTGCTCAAGGTGACCCCCGCAAAAAAGACTAACACATACTGACGATAATTCATAGGATAAAGATAAGACATTGCGTTACGGTGGCGTAAAAAAATAAAAAGTTGCCTATTGAAATATGTATATTTGATCAAACGAACGACCATGCCCACCACCCGAATTTTAATCCTTGGCGCTTTAGGCCAAATCGGCACTGAACTCACTCATTATTTGCGTGGTATTTATGGGCCTGATAATGTCATTGCGAGCGACATCAAGCCGGTCAGTGATATCGTTACCTCCGTCGAACCCTATGTCTGTCTCGATGCTCTTGATCCTGCTGCGCTCAGAGCACTGATCAAGGACCAAAATATTAATCAAGTCTATTTGATGGCGGCCATGCTTTCGGCCACGGCGGAAAAAGCTCCAATGAAGGCTTGGGATTTAAACATGAATAGTTTGTTTCACGTTTTAGAAGCAGCCAAAGACTGCCTAATCGATCGAGTTTTTTGGCCTTCGAGTATTGCGGTGTTTGGCCCGACTACTCCAGCAGATAATACCCCGCAAAAAACAGTTATGGAGCCTACCACGGTTTATGGCATTAGCAAGCAAACTGGGGAGCGCTGGTGTGCATATTACCACAACAATTACGGAGTTGATGTTCGGAGTTTGCGCTATCCTGGGCTCATCAGTTACACAGCCCCGCCCGGAGGAGGTACTACAGATTATGCCATTGATATTTTTCATCAAGCTTTGGAACAGGGACAGTATACCTCGTTTTTGAGTGCGGACACCGAGCTGCCGATGATGTATATGGAGGACGCCATTCGGGCCACGTATGAGCTCATGGCGGCGCCCTCTCAGCAGGTAAAAGAGCGGGGGTCTTACAATTTGGCGGGTGTCAGCTTTGACCCAAAGACTTTAGCTCAGGCAATTGCTGAAGAAATTCCAGGGTTTACCGTAGAATATGCCCCTGATTTTAGACAAGCTATTGCTGATTCTTGGCCCAATAGTATTGATGACAGTGCGGCCCGTGACA
>CBFIFD010000054.1:1890-2568 GCA_965661835.1 Flavobacteriaceae bacterium
TAGAATATGCCCCTGATTTTAGACAAGCTATTGCTGATTCTTGGCCCAATAGTATTGATGACAGTGCGGCCCGTGACGACTGGGGATGGACTCCTAAATACGATCTAAAAGCCATGGTTTTGGCCATGCTTGAAGGCCTCAAAAAAGAGTAGCCTCGCCAGGACTCGAACCTGGATCTAAAGTTTAGGAAACTTCTATTCTATCCCTTGAACTACGAGGCCGAAAATATTCAAACAAAACTATGATTAAATTAAGAATTGCATTAGCGCTCATCCTTGCATTTAGTGTGCTTGGCATTAATTGGTGTTCGGCCCAAAACTTCCCCGAGCCGCAAATGATGCGCAAGTATAAAGCAGACACCCTCGCTTTGGATGTCCATAACGGGGATGGCGCCTTTAAAGTGCGTCACAAGCGCAGCCAGAAATGGGGCCTGTATCAGTGGTTATTCCGCGGTTTAATGACGCGCGAACTCATCCCCATGGCCTACGATAGCCTGGAGTTTATCGGCATTAGTCGGCCCTTTGCTGTGGTGTATCAAAAAGGCAAGCACGGCGTCTATCTCTCAGGATGGAATTACGAAAACGCACGCGAATCCGTGCCTTGTATTTATGAGGATTCAAAGATATTTATCGACGGTAACCGAACCTGCTTGGCAGTAAAAGAAGCTGGCGAGTGGTT
>CBFIFD010000055.1:0-2390 GCA_965661835.1 Flavobacteriaceae bacterium
CTAAAGTCATCATTACAATAAATCCACCGATGAAACCCATAGTCGCTATATCGGTATGTTTGTCAATCTGGGTCTCCGGAATCACTTCTTCAACAACCACAAATATCATTGCCCCCGCAGCAAAAGCCAGGGCATAGGGTAGAATGGGTTGAAATGTAAGTACAGCCCAAGCACCGAGTACCGCAAAAATAGGCTCGACAATGGCCGAGGCTTGACCGAACATAAAACTTTTTCTTCGACTGACTCCGGTACGTCTTAAGGGCATTGCCACGGCAATACCTTCAGGAAAATTTTGCAGTCCAATACCAAGGGCCAAAGCCACTGCAGCACTGATTGAAGCCCCGTCAAATCCTGCAGCGACACCGCCAAATAATACCCCTACCGCAAGGCCTTCAGGAATATTATGTAGGGTAATGGCAAGGGTTAGCAGTGTGGTACGATGCCAGGGAGTCTTAATCCCCTCGCTTTGACTATCCTTAAAATTGATGTGAACATGCGGCAGAACTTTGTCCAAGCCGAATATAAAAAGTGCCCCTAAAAAGAACCCGATTGCTGCCGGAATTACTTTGACAAAACCCTCGCCCGGACTCATCTCAATGCCTGGAGCAAGAAGACTCCAAAAACTCGCTGCTACCATGACCCCACCAGTGAACCCAAGCATTCCATCGAGTACCGCACGGTTTAAAGACTTAAAGAAGAAGACAAACGAAGCCCCTAAGGCCGTCAGGCCCCAGGTGAATAGCCCAGCATATAAGGCAGCCATTACGGGGTCGATATTCTCTAAATAATTGATGATTGATTCCATATTAATTTTGAATTTTTAAAGACTCATTGAGCCATTGTATATTTAATGAATCTCGGAATTAGTAGCCAAATTTATAACTGAGTCCTGCACTAAGTAGAATGTCTTGTCCCTCTGTAATGCTGCGTCCAAAGGTCACATCATATTGTAAGTTCCAGCCCGCTAAATAAGTAAAGCCAGCATCCCAATAATGATTCGCCGAGCTCAGTTCTGGGGCGTCTCCATAGAGCTCCACATAAGCCCCAATGCGCTCGCTCAGTGCATATCCGTAGGCCACTGTGTAAACAAAGGCCATTCCTGTGGCGTCACCAGACCATTGTCCTCCTAGATTATAAGCGATACCTGCGCGATCTGAGAGCTCGTGACCCACCGAAAATCGGAAATCGGCTCCAGTCGTTTGTGGCATTGCTTCTGAGTGACCGGATGCCATACCCTGAGATTGGCTGGTGGTAAAGGGCAGGTAGACATGGCCCAAAAATCCAAAGTCAGTTTTACCAGGCCCTCCCGAAAAATTTTGGCCTTCTAAGAGATTGATTTTGATCCCTGCGAGCATAGGTGTGAGGCTTTTAAAATCGGTTTTGATTGTCGCTTCACCCAGGCCACTGGTAATCCGGGTATCTTCGTAGTTGACCCCGAGGCGAAGTTCTAAATTGTCGAGTAATCCAATTCGCGCTAGAGTGGTGTTGTATCCCAAAACCTCTTGTGTCATATCACCGGCTTCAAAACTTGTGTAATAGCCACCAGTTTCGATTTGTACAAAGCCTGGCTCCACGGTGTTCGGTGATTCAGTGGCGTCGGGACGATCAGTAATCAAAGCCGGGTTTTGGGCTTGATTTTGCTCGGGAATACCCGAGTCTTGCTGTGCTTGGGCGTTCCAGAATCCTAGGCTGAATAGTACCGAGAAGAAAGCGATTTTAGAGGGTTTGAACATAGATGTTGTTTGAAATTGTTTTTGAAATAAAATACATATTGCCATCCACCTCAATAGTCATGGATTGGTCAAAAGGTTCTTTTTCTAATACTGTGATACAGCTCCCAAGTTTGATATTTTTTTGACTGAGATAGCTCAAAAATTCAGAATCAGAGTCTTTGATTCCCATAACGATAGCACTGCTGTCTTTGAACTGATCGGCTAGTAATGTTTTTTGAATGGTTACGATATTACCTTGTTGATCAGGTATGGGATCGCCATGTGGATCCATGGTAGGGCATCCCAAAAATTCATCTAAGCGTTTGACCAGTTCAGGGCTTTTTATGTGTTCGAGTTGTTCTGCAATCTCGTGAACCTCTTCCCAACCAAAAGCGAGTTTTTCGACCAAAAACACCTCCCAAAGACGGTGTTTTCTCACAACTTGTGTGGCCGTTTGTCGTCCTTTGGGACTGAGTTTGGCCCCCTTGTACTTAGTGTACTCGACGAGTTCTCTCTCGTGCAGCTTTTGGAGCATATCGGTGGCCGACGAGGGCTTGGTATCAAGTCGATCGGCGAGTTCGCTTGTACCAACAAGTGAATCATCCTGATTTGAAAGATGAAATAACGCTTTTAAATAGTTCTCTTCGGCGCGTGTCATATAAGGCAAATATAAAATAA
>CBFIFD010000056.1:0-2238 GCA_965661835.1 Flavobacteriaceae bacterium
CGCGAATCAGAGGTTGTGCTGCTGGGTAATTTGCACCCCTTGGTGCAATCCTCTGTTTTGGATCAAATGAACGATCCGAAACTAGTCATATTAGATACCATGAATTTTTGGATGGAGCACACCTGGGACGATTTGGTCAAAGTTGTCAAGCGTATTGACGTGATTTCCATAAACGATGAAGAAGCCCGTCAACTCACAGGAGAATACTCTTTGGTGCGCGCAGCCAAAAAAATCTACGATATGGGCCCCGAGTATGTCATCATCAAAAAAGGGGAGCACGGTGCTCTTTTGTTTCATAAAGACGAGGTGTTTTTTGCGCCGGCTTTACCACTTGAAACCGTTTTTGACCCCACAGGGGCCGGAGACACATTTGCCGGAGGCTTTGCTGGATTTTTGGCCCAAACCGAAGATTACAGCTTTGACAATATGAAAAAAGCTATTATTCACGGCTCAGCTTTGGCCTCATTTTGTGTCGAGAAATTCGGCACCGAGCGCCTCCAAAGCTTGACCCGAGAGGAACTCTACAGTCGATTGCAACAATTTAAACAACTCACCCAATTTGATATTGAACTCCATTAAGCAACCCTAACAATGAGTGATCCATTAAAACACGAATGTGGCATTGCCCTAGTCCGATTAAAAAAGCCCCTTAGCTTTTACAAAGAAAAATACGGGTCGTCTTTTTACGGGATCAACAAGATGTACCTCATGATGGAGAAGCAGCACAACCGCGGCCAAGATGGCGCAGGGTTAGCTGGCATAAAACTCGATGTCGCCCCAGGGGAACGCTACATCAGTCGCATCCGTTCTAATGCAGCTCAGCCCATCCAAGATATTTTTGGAAAAATCAATACCCGCATCAATGACGAATTCGATAACGATGAGGCACTAAAAGAAGATATTGATCTTCAAAAAAAGCGTATTCCTTATCTCAGTGAACTGCTCTTGGGCCATGTGCGCTACGGGACTTTTGGCGGCAACAGTATTGAGACAGTTCACCCGTTTTTGCGTCAAAACAATTGGATGCACCGTAACTTAATTATTGCGGGGAATTTTAATATGACCAACACCAATGAGCTTTTCGAAAATCTCATTGACCTGGGCATGCATCCCAAAGAAAAGGCCGATACCATCACGGTAATGGAAAAAATCGGGCATTTTCTTGACGATGCCGTCCGAAAACTATACAAACAAGCCAAGGCCAAAGGCTTGAATAAAAAAGAGGCTTCCCCGTATATTGTTGAAAACATCAACTTAGAAAAGATTCTCAAAAAAGCGGCCAAACGCTGGGACGGTGGATACGCTATCGCGGGTCTGCTAGGTCATGGAGACGCCTTTGTGCTCCGCGATGCCGCAGGAATACGACCCGCGTTTTATTATGAAGATGATGAAGTGGTTGTGGTCGCCAGTGAACGGCCGGTCATTCAGACGGTATTCAACGTGGCTTTTGAGCAAATTCAAGAACTGACCCCAGGACATGCCCTGATTATCAAAAAATCAGGTGAAACAAAACTTTCGCGCATTCATGAACCACTGCCACGAAAGTCCTGTTCTTTTGAGCGGATCTATTTTTCAAGGGGCGGTGACGCTGAAATTTACCGCGAACGCAAAATGCTGGGGCGTTTGGTTATGCCTAAAGTCCTTGAGAGTATCGGATATGATATTGACAATACAGTGTTTTCTTTTATTCCCAATACGGCCGAAACCTCATTTTACGGGATGATGGAAGCCGCGAACGACGAGCTTAACCAGCAAAAAACAAAGCAGATTCTCGACTTAAAAGAAAATCTTAACCCCACGACACTCGCAGCGATACAAAACCGGAACATACGGACCGAAAAATTAGCCATCAAAGATGTAAAACTGCGCACGTTTATTACTGATGACAGCAGTCGAGATGATTTAGTGGCTCATGTTTATGATGTCACCTATGGCGTGGTTAAGCCCGAGGATAATATTGTGATTATCGACGATAGTATCGTACGCGGAACAACACTCAAAAAGAGTATTCTCAAGATTCTCGATCGATTAAATCCAAAAAAAATTATTGTGGTTTCATCGGCTCCACAAATTCGTTATCCAGATTGTTATGGGATTGATATGGCACGCTTAGAAAACCTAGTTGCGTTTAATGCTGCCATCGCCTTGCATAAAGAGCGCGGGAATCAAACTATTGCCGAAGATATATATACTAAGTGTAAAGCGGCACTGGCTCAGGCGGCCGAAGGTCATGAAATT
>CBFIFD010000057.1:0-2026 GCA_965661835.1 Flavobacteriaceae bacterium
TTAATCAGACAAAATGTAGGGTAAGCACTGATACCAAAATTCGCATCTACAGCTTCGCCACCACCTTCGTTGCTTACCGCGGGAGCATGATTGTAAGGACCACCATATGTGGCTTCATACTGAATGACCTGTTGATCGTTATCAAACCCGTTATTGATGGATAAACAATAAACCTCTCCCTCATTACAGCCGTATTTGTCGTGCAGTTGATTGTAGGTCGCTTGCCAAGTTTGACACGGCCCGCAATTCACAAAGAAAAAATCCAAAAACACATATTTTCCGGAAGCTGTAATGCTATAGAGATTGTGCTCAACGCCTTCTGTATCGACCACAGTAAAATCATCAACGGTATCCCCGACATTATAGTTGGTTGCTTGGGCACTGACCAATAGGGGTAACGTAAGTAATGCCAAAGCAAAAAGATAGTTTTTCACATTCTGAGATTAAATTAAAGTCACTCGTTTTAAGGGACTTCGGAATTTACGGTTTTATTCAATAATAAATGACTTATGTGCCAGCCCTTTTAGAGTTTTTATTACGATCAAATAATATCCTTGCGTTAAATGATCAACCTTGATAGGACTTGAATTAAAATTCTGCTCTTTTGTGATAAGTGCGCCAGCTGCAGAATAAATGGAGTAGCTTTTTATGTGCTCTTCTGAGTCAATAGCTAAGGAATATTTTGCCGGCACGGGGTAAATCGTTGCCTCTATAAGTTCATTTCCGAGGTTGTCAAGTGCGCCACTGGTAGCGGATAAGTTGTAAAAATTATTAGCAAAATTTGAGTTGTCTACTTGGAGCTCATAAAACCCTTCAACACTATTTAATGAAGTTGAGGCCACAATGCTCGCGGTAGCTACATCCACCATTTTGAGATAGGCTCCAGTTTCATTTTGGACCCAAATAATGTATTGCTCAGTCTGCTGATCAAAGCACAGCCCACCCACAGCGTAACCGGCAAGATAACCCCCGATGACAGAACTATCGGGGTCGACCAGTGTAGACTCTCCTGTGGTTAGATCAATTTCTGCCAAACGCAAATCAGTATAGTAATTTTGATAGTTTTGATTATAGTTGTCGTAATCCACATCTTGATATAAGCCGTACAGCGCCCCTCCATTTTGATTATTGAATTCTATCGCCGAAAAACGATTATTGTTTTGCCAAATCGCGGGGGCGTTTATAATAGCCCCAGTAGCAGCATCGATACTGTAAAGTCTGTAGTCGTTGCCATCAACACCGATAAAAATATAGGTCCCTGTATTCGAGTCGAACGTAGAGTTACCTATAGCGACGGCTTCAACACCTTGTAAAATCGCAATCGAAGAAATTATCCCCGTGGTTAAATCTATTTCTCCAAAATGTTCTGCAGTTCCGTCCCACCATAGGCCATAAGCTTTTTGGGCCTGCAAATCATATTCCATTTCAATGGGTTGTACGGTATTAAATGGGACAGTGTTGGTGACCAAATCGTCCATGTCCATGACATAAAGTTGCTGGTTGTTTTCGGTGTCAAAACCCCAACAAATATATCTGCGATTTTGTTGATCATAAGTCGTAGCCCCGGCGGCGACCCCAATTAGCGAATTGGTACTTAACACAATCGAAGTGGATCCAGTCATAGGATCTATACTTACCACATCAAAAGGGATGGTAGAGGAGCCATTTTCTGTTTTCTTGAGCCCATACAAAGTTTGGCTACAGGCAAATCCTCCGGAAATCATCATTAATACAGTGATGAACCGTAATTTAATCTTTTTCATAAAGACAAATCTAAGGTTTTTTAGGTCTATTAAGAAGGTTTTAAGTGTTTTGTATGATGCGATTAGATCAGCGTATGTTTTCTTTTGGAGTCCAAACACTAGGAAATAAGATACAAAGATTGCGTTAACTTTGTGGATATGATTGAGCATTATTTTACCTGTCCTCATTGCTGGGAAGAGCAACTCAAGTTAGTCGATCCGTCTGTTTTAGAACAGAGCTTTATTGAGGATTGTGAGGTGTGCTGCAATCCCATCGAGTTTAT
>CBFIFD010000058.1:0-2010 GCA_965661835.1 Flavobacteriaceae bacterium
CAATAAATCCCGCGCTGTGTCCCTCCCAAGATATTTTGGGATCTAACGGAAATAAAAACCAAATTAGACCGCCATACAAAAAAACCACGGTCAATGCCACAGCAATAAGTGGATAAATTCGTGATTGTATCCCTTTGAAAAATATAAAAGCTGCCAGCATATAAATTACACCACTCGCTCCAATATGCCATGAAGGGCGTCCTATAAGCCAAGTAATCACCCCTGTCAAGACTAACCCGACAATAAAAACACGCGTGGCAATTGGTTTATAGAAATAAAAGAGGGCCGAGAGCAAACATAATAATGGCAAGGAATTATTCGTCAAATGACTCAAGCCTGAATGGACCCAAGGTCCCGTAAAAATTCCGATCAAACCCTCAATTTTACCTGGGTAAATACCGAGTTGTTTCAGCCGTACCCCAAAGCGAATTTCAAGCCAAAATACCACCCACAGACTCAATACAAAAGATACAGGTACGATAACCAAAGACCAATTAAAGGGAAGATTTTTTTTATATCTCATGGGTATATCCAGGCAAAAAACGAGCCTCTTTCAAAATTATGTCAATTTTTCAGCATTCATGTGTGAATATCGTATTTTTAGAGTATGAACATCCCTTTGGCAGAGCGCATGCGTCCTACGACCCTGGCCGATTATATTGGGCAAGAGCATTTAATTGGTCCTAAAGGCGCCATAAAGCCTCAATTAGACAGCGGTCTTATTGCCTCAATGATTTTATGGGGCCCTCCAGGAACAGGTAAGACTACTTTGGCAGGACTACTCGCCAAAGAAACAGAGCGCAAAATTTTTAATCTCAGCGCGATTGATAGCGGGGTGGCTAAGGTGCGTGAAGTAATTCAAAAAGCAAAAGACCGTTCGGGGCTTTTTGCACACAACAATCCAATCCTGTTTATCGATGAAATTCATCGATTTAGTAAATCTCAACAAGATGCTTTGCTAGGAGCTGTAGAAAAAGGATGGGTGACACTTATCGGCGCTACAACGGAACAGCCGAGTTTTGAGGTTATTCCTGCACTTTTGTCGCGTTGTCAAGTCTACACGCTTAATGCACTAAATCAAAATGATCTCTTGGTATTACTCAAGAAAGCGCTCAAAGTTGACCCACAACTTAAACATAAAGAGGTACAATTAGAAGAAACAGATGTACTTATTCAAAGCTGTGGCGGGGATGCTCGGAAATTACTCAATACATTTGAACTCCTTGTTGTTCCCAGTACTGCGAAGAAAATCAAAATTACTAACGCCTATGTCAAGGCACAATTTGATCAACTCGGCGTACGTTATGACAAAAGCGGAGATCAACATTACGACATTGCCTCAGCCATGATTAAATCGATTCGTGGCAGCGATCCAAACGCAGCCCTTTATTGGCTCTCTCGGATGCTCATCGGTGGAGAGTCCATGAGTTTTATAGCCCGAAGGCTCCTTATTTCGGCCTCAGAGGATATAGGACTCGCCAATCCTACAGCTCTGGTTATGGCTCAATCTACCGCTCAAGCGATTCAAACAGTCGGACTTCCAGAGGCGCGAATTATTTTAGGCCAGTGCATTCTATATTTGGCCATGAGCCCGAAAAGTAATAGTACCTACAACGCAATAAACCAGGCAATAAATAGAGCTCGTGAAACCGCTCATCTTGCTGTGCCGATTCACTTGCGTAACTCAACAAGCAACATTACCAAAGATTTAGGTTATGGTGCTGATTATCAATATGATCACGATAATCCTGATGGGTGTGCTCAACAAAACTTCTTACCAAAAGAATTGACTGGAACTAACTTTTATAAGCCCTCAGATCGAATCAAAGAGCAACAGAGTTTTGCAGAATTTCAAAAAATGTGGAACGGAAAATACCCGAGCTAGTCGGTATTATTAAAGTGCAGCTCTAAGCCATCACGTTCAAGAATTAAAGCACCTTGCTCGGAGAATTTAGCTAGGTAGCGTAACTGTTTTTTATCTTCAAAAAACAATGCATTTTCGACCACAAA
>CBFIFD010000059.1:0-1832 GCA_965661835.1 Flavobacteriaceae bacterium
ATGAGGATAAAATTAATGGGTCATATTCAGAATCCAAAGCCCCCAAACAAAAGACTAGAGTGATATACAATTACAAACCAAAAAGCAAAGACTAAGGCGTTCGTTGCCTTAAAATTTCAAATAAAATAGCTCCTGCGGCGACAGAAACGTTGAGTGATTTTGTTTTACCTAACATGGGAATTGAAATAAGGCCGTCTAACAGGCGTAAAACTGACTGGCTTACGCCTTTTTGTTCAGAACCCATAACTATTGCTGTATGGCCTTTAAAATTCGACTGGAAAAGACTGTCGGGGGCTTTTTCACTCGCGCCATAAACTTTATAGTCAGATCCCTGCAAATAAAAGATAGCGTCTTTGATGTGATCGACTTTACAGATTGGAACGTTGAAGACGGCGCCTGCCGAGGTTTTTACAGTATCTGCATTCACAGGCGCACCTCCGGACTTAGGTATAATGATACCACTGACGCCGGTACACTCCGCAGTTCTTATGATTCCTCCAAAATTTCTTGCATCGGTGAGTTGATCGAGGATTAAAAAAAGTCCTTTGTCTTTTTTTTCTTCTTGGGCCGTTACAAGGGCTTCTAGTAAAACAAAATCAATCGGGGAGAGATAAGCAACAATACCCTGATGATTGGAACGAGTTAACCGATCGAGCTTCATCATGGGCACCAAGTTCACGGGGATGCCTCGTTGTTCCGCCATCGTTGTAATGGCTTGGAATCGATTTGAATCACTGCCTTGATGAATAAAAATTTTGTCTAAGGTGGCGCCAGACTCTAAGGCTTCTAGGATGGGATAATAGCCGAAAATGTAGTCATCTTTTTTCATGTGCTAGAATCTAATCAGATTTGTAACAAAAAAAGAGGCTGTCCTGAGACAGCCTCTTTTACAAATTGTATGTAGATCAATTACTTGATTACTTTAACAGTACCTTCAGTACCATTGATGTTTACTTTTACAAAGTAAGCACCACTCGCCATTTGAGACATGTCAACTTGAGATGTCATAGCGTTGATATCTGCGCGGTATACTTCTTGGCCAAGAACATTGAAGATAGCAACGTTGCTGATCGCTTCGTTTGCTTGTAGATTCAATACATTGTTCACTGGGTTTGGATACGCTTGGAATCCTGTTGCAGCGAAGTCTTGAGTTCCTACATTAGAATCTGAGAATACGTAGTCATCAAAATATACTTCGTTATTAGCTGAAATACTGTAAATGTTGATTCCACCTAGCCCAGTTGGTACAGTTCCGGCAGAGTCAGTAAATGCAGTTCCAGCAGGAAGAACATCTACACCATCAACTTTGATTTCGATAGTTGCCAATGAGATACCAGAATTGATATCTACGTTTACTTGAACTTCAAACCACTGATCGTGTGGGAAGTTAAACGTAACAAGTCCTAGAGCACTGTTGTCAATAGATCCTTCTCCTGGCGAAGATACATCTTGGTTGAAGAACCAGTTACCGATAACCCACTCACCAGAACCGATTGGAGTTACCCCCTGAATGTTCATGTAAGCTTCTTTGTTAGAAGGAACATACATCTGGAAAGTCAAATACCACTCACCAAAAATTTTGTTACCAAGGTCAAGAACAGGATCTACACCATCTCCACCTACAAGCATAGACTGTGTTCCACTTACAGACTGAGCGTCAGAAGAGGTACCATATCCGATACCAGTAACCCACTCTAGCCACCAATCGCCATCAACTGGCGCACCGTTGGCATAGCTTTCGATATCATCAGTGAACTGAGCATTCATGCCAGTCATGATAAAAGCGAAAAGCGCTGATAAAATGTAATTTTTTTTCATAATTATGAATAATT
>CBFIFD010000060.1:0-1589 GCA_965661835.1 Flavobacteriaceae bacterium
ATGCTTGTAATTTCTAGATTAAATGGTGGTTCTGCGTCAACGAGTAAGGCAAAATTACCATCAAAATCGGTGGCTGTTCCTGCTGTAGTCCCTACGGCCACAACATTGGCACCAACTACGGGAACCCCCGATTCATCGACCACTGTTCCGCGAACATTGGTCTGCGCATAAGTGATACAGCTCAGTAATAAACTGCATACAAACAATACGTTTTTCATAATTTGATTAGTTAAAATTTGTTAAATATACTTATAAATATCGCTGATTCGGCAGTCTGCATGTGCTTTTTTTACCCGGAATACAAGTATTTTAACCCGGTTTTGCCTTCTTGAGCAGATGATTTTTGAGAGCACGCCCTTAAGGCTCTATCATTTTGAAACGATGCGTTGACTAAAAATCAAAGAAGTTGATTAATTGCTGTATTTATATATAAATCAGGCATTTAGGGGCTGGCAAAAATTGTGAATAGAGTCTTTGAATAATTTAAGCACATGGCTTAAATCTGGATGATCCTTGGCAATTGAGCGGCCATCAATTTCGACTACAGGGGTTAATTCTCCCATAGTTCCGGTGGCAAAAACCCCATCGGCATTATAAATCTCAGATAAACTCAGGTCCGCCTCGACACATTTAATTCCATTGTTATGACACATTTCCATTACCGTTTTGCGGGTTATGCCAGGCAGACAGGCATGAGCAAAAGGAGTCAAAACAACTCCGTTTTTTAGGGCAAATACATTGCTTCCGTTGAGTTCGGCGACAAACCCGCGTTCGTCAAGCATGAGTCCTGCATCTTTACCCGCCACATTGGCTTGTATCTTGGCCAAAATATTATTGAGTAAATTATTGTGATGAATTTTACTGTCCAAAAATTGGGGGGCGTTACGCCGCTGACTACTCGAAATTACTTTTATCCCAGAATCATTATCGTACACTAGGGGTTTCCATTCGGCCAACACTATCAGACATGAACCACTTTGATTCAATCGTGGATCCATACCACTGGTGATTTTTTCCCCGCGCGTTAAGGTCAATCGAATATGGGTGTCATCGGTCATGTTGTTGGCTTTGAGGGTTTGATCGATTGCTTCAATAATCTCGGCCCTAGTCGGTATATCTACAAAGGCCAAAGTCTTGGCAGAGGCCATAAGGCGATCTAAATGATCGTGTAGACATACAATCCCCTCGGGATAAACGCGGAGCCCCTCCCAGACCGCGTCACCTCCTTGAACTGCGCTATCAAATACTGATATTTTTGCTTCCTGTCGGGGGTATAATCGATCCTTGATCCATACCTTAATGTCTTTGTTTCTAAGGTCAAATGTTTGTAACATGATTGTTGTTGTTTAAAAGTACCTTTTGTTTTAGTTTCTTGTAATAAGGCAGCGCTTGCTCAAATACCTGCTGGAGATAATCATTCCAAGGTCCTTGATCGGCACTCGACTTCGGTTTGGCAAAGCCCGTACTATTGTGAACATTTTTATACCAGTAGGGCGCCCAAATACCATCTGCAGGGTTAGGACCACTGGGCCACGCACACATTTGGCTATAAAATGGTAGATCCAGCTGCTCACAAAGTTGCGCCAAGT
>CBFIFD010000061.1:0-1548 GCA_965661835.1 Flavobacteriaceae bacterium
ATCTTATCGGGATAGTGCATCAGAGTTTTGACCAAAGATTTTTCTTTGTCTGTGAGACTTAAATTGTCCCAATGCTCCAGGGCCAAAGCATTGGCGTGCTCTTGATGGGCCTTGCGTAAAATCGATTGTATTCGGGCATAAGCGTATTGAATAAAAGGCCCTGTATTTCCTTGAAAATCGACACTCTCTTCTGGATTGAATAAAATGCGCTTTTTTGGATCGACCTTAAGGATGTAGTACTTTAATGCACCTAGACCTATAGTTTTGAATAGCGCTCTGCGCTGGTGTTCTGAAAGCGTGTCAATTTTGCCCAAGTCCTCGGTAATTTCTTGGGCTGTTTGCTCCATTTGGTCGATTAAATCATCCGCATCAACCACAGTACCTTCTCTTGATTTCATTTTACCGGAAGGCAAGTCAACCATACCATAACTCAGGTGATATAAATTTTGGGCCCAGGAATAACCCAGTCGGGCAAGAATAAGAAACAATACCTTAAAGTGATAATCCTGTTCATTACCTACGGTATAAATCATCCCATTGGCGTCGGGATAATCATTCATGCGCTGGATGGCCGTACCAATATCTTGAGTCATATAAACCGCAGTGCCATCACTACGCAAAACTAATTTTTGATCCAGACCTTGGTCCGTTAAATCGCACCAAACCGAGCCATCCTCTTTTTGAAAAAACACGCCACTGGCCAGTCCTTGCTCGATATCTTTTTTTCCGAGCAGATAGGTGTCGCTCTCAAAGTAATTTTTGTCAAAGTCTACGCCGAGTTTTGTGTAGGTTTGCTCAAACCCATCATAAACCCACTGATTCATGGTCTTCCATAATTCGACCACTTCAGGCGCTCCTTGTTCCCATTGCCGGAGCATCTGTTGAGCAGCCTTAATTGCAGGGGCCTCGGCTTCAGCTTGTTCTTGAGTTATTCCTTGCGCTGTGAGCTCTTTTTGCTGGGCTTTGTAAACTTGGTCAAATTTCACGTAGTAATTACCGACGAGCTTATCTCCTTTGAGTCCTGTACTCTCTGGTGTTTCACCTTGTCCAAATTGCTGCCAAGCCCACATACTTTTACAAATGTGAATACCGCGATCATTAATGATTTGTGTTTTGTATACCTTGTGCCCTGCCGCCTTTAATATCTCAGAAATGGAAAAGCCCAATAAATTGTTTCTTATGTGCCCCAAGTGCAACGGCTTATTGGTGTTGGGGGAAGAATACTCGACCATCAATGCTCTTCCACTGGGGTTAGAAAAACCAAAATCATCTTTGTTTTTTATCTGCTCAAATGCCGAGAGATAAAAGGCATCGCTGAGACTTAAGTTTAAAAACCCTTTAACGACATTGTAGGCCGTAACTTCAGGGAGGTGGGCCACAAGATAGGATCCAATTTGATCGCCAATCGCCTCGGGCCGCCCTTTAATCACCTTGAGCATGGCAAAGACTACCAAAGTAATATCACCCTCAAAATCTTTACGGGTCGCTTGGAATTCCAAGGGTACGTCTACGCCCGGATAAAATTTTTCTATGGCTTTAGTTACGCCT